>DASCMS010000043.1:0-57046 GCA_036011085.1 Candidatus Latescibacterota bacterium | reverse complement strand
ATCGTCGCTGTATCAGCAATACGAACCAGACTGGCTGTTTCGTGTAAGGGGGAAGGTGCAGGCCAACAAGTACACTCTGCAGCTCCGGGAAGGCAGCGTGTATCGGATCTCGTTCTACGCAAGGTGTGAAGCCGGTTCTTCCCGACTGCAGATCCAGCTTGGTCACGCACCCGATAACGAACCCGTCATCTGGACCTCTGGAGAACTGGCTGTCTATACCACGTTGCAGAAGTACGAGCTCGAGTATGACCATGCGGTCTCGTCGGTCAACAACGTCCGCTTTTCCTTCATTTTCCTTGACCGTCATTCAGAGGTCATTCTCGACCAGGTCGAGCTGTGCGGCCGGCGGCCTGAATAGGTTATGGGGAAGAGACCCAACATCATCCTGATCATGACGGATGATCAGGGCCCCTGGGCGCTCGGCTGTGCAGGAACCCCGGAGCTGAGTACCCCTGTGCTGGATCAGATGGCCGAAGAGGGAATGCGGTTTGAGAACTGCACTTCGCCTGTCTGCTCTGCCGCACGGGCCTCCATTCTGACCGGCCGCATCCCGTCGAACCACGGCGTGCTCTCATGGCTTCGCGGCGGCGCCATGAGAGGGGACCAGAAGCATAGACGCAGAGATCCCGCTACCCCGGCATGATCGACGTCGCCCTGACCATGAATCAGACAATGAAGTCGTGGTTTACGAGGTACAGCGATCCGGAAAGAGATGCCCTGAAGGAAGGTGTTACCGGGAACGGTCAGATGGATCGGGCAGGAAGCCGAGGCTACCACCAATGGCCTGAGCACGACACAACAAAAGGGGAGATCCTGTCAGGGAAGGCTGCCGACCATCCCCTCGCAAACAGGCAGAATCGAGCCCGATAGACCAACCACCATGCCGCTTGGTGTGGGCGCCTCCGAGCTCGCTTACGACGTCCCCCAATCCCTCCATTTCTCCCGATCCGCCCAAACCTGTCCCACGTCAACAAAACCTCTGGGACCTCGCTTGCCATACTCGAACGGGTCGTGCGTAGCTTCCATCCACCGGTGGAGTCGCTCCTCCATCTCCTCGATCACTTCTCGCCCCTCCCCTGATTCCACCAGATTCGCGGTCTCCAGCGGATCCGTCTCCCGATCGAAGAGCCACGGGCCTCGCTCGTTGTCATACCAGCGCGCATAGGTGTAGCGCTCTGTTCGCACACCACGCCAGCGACCGACCCAGCCGTATCGATCCGGCCAGCCGTTGGCCATGTTCATCAGGTAGGCGGAATCCTGCCCGCCGGGAGCAAGCGCCGGTTCGTCGGGAACCTCCTCACCACGCCACAGGTACGAGACGTCTCTGCCCTGCAGACAGTCGGGGGCAACGACCTCACAGGCACCGAGGAGACTGGGCACAAGATCGATGGCGCTGAAGAACGAGCCGCTGCGCGTTCCGGGTTGGGTCTGTCCTGGCCACCGGACTACGAAGGGTACGTGAATCGACTCCTCATACGGTGTCGCTTTCGATGCGCGCATCGAATGGTGCAGCCATTGATCGCCGGGCTTCCCGTATCCGTGGCTCGAAAGATGATCACCGTGATCCGATGTATAGATCACGATCGTGTTGTCGCTGACCCCCAGACGCTCGAGGGCATCGCCCAGTCGTCCCATCTCTACATCGAGACCCGTACAGCAGCCGTAGTAGTCGGCTATCTCCCTCCGTGCGAAGTCTGCCATCTGTTCAGGCACATTGCCGGGCAGATCCATATCAGCGGGGTCGTAGGTGTTGTATGCGTTGGGATACGAGCCGTAGGGCCAGTGCGGCGGCCGCCAGGAGAGAAACAGCGCAAAGGGATCGTCGGGTCGGCTTTCCAGATGCCGTTCGATGTATCGAATCGAAAGGTCCGTCTCCGCCGTCGGCGCCCACCCTTCGATTCGTGTCGGGCCTTCTTTATTCTCCCAGAAGCTTCGATCAAAGAAGCCGGGTCCATCGTGAAGCGCGGCCAGGTAGTCGATCCCGTATCGTCCGTCTTCCTCATACGGTCCCATGCCGAGATGGAACGTCCCGATGTGGGCCGTGCCATACCCCTGTTCACGGAGCAGCTTGGGCAGGGCTGGTATATCGCGCCGCGGCCGATACTCGTTATCGATCACACCGTTGCGCCAGCCAAACTGTCCGGTCAGCAGGATGGCGCGAAAGGGTGAGCAGAGCGGATGGTTCGAGAAGTAGTTGTCGCAGACCAGTCCTTCGGCTGCCATCGCATCAAGGTTGGGAGTCTGAACAACGGTGTTCCCGTTCGCACCGAGGGCGCTGTACCGCTGCTGATCCGAGAAAACGAACAGGATGTTCGGACGTTCTGGCATGCTACACGCTCCGGTTTTTCGGCACCAGCACCCAGTCCTGAGGCGATGGGACAGATGTGGTGATGTCCTCGCCTGAGCGGACTAGGTGCAGGTCCCCATGTCGATCTGGACAAGCAGTTCGAGAAGCGCCGACCGGTCAGCTGGTACGCTCTGTCGAAGAGCGGACAGACGGCTCTCAAGAAACACCTGCGGGCCCTGGAGGCACTGATCAAGCAGTCTGCTGAGTAGAGGTCAGGCGGGCGGATCCTGCTGGAACAGGGTGAAGCCCATCTTCTCGTAGGGCCGACGCTCCTCCGGCAGCGTCGGGGTACCCATCGCCAGGGCGATGCCGGTGCCGTCGAGCTGTTCGGCCACGTTCTGCATGCAGGCCTCGACAGTACGCAGCGGATAGTCGGGATGGGCTTCGAGGCTGAAGGTCAGATCGTTGGGGCCGAAGGTGACGACGCTGACACCCGGCCGGGCGAGGGAGCGGATGTTGGTGACCGCCTCGACCGATTCGACCTGGATGGCGAGGATGCCGTAGTCATTCCACCAGGCCGTGTAGGCAGTGCGATCCATTCCCTTTGCCACGCCATTCAAGCCACGTCGTCCGCCGCCTCCCCAGCTGCGACGGCCGATGGGACCGTAGTACGCATACTGGATCGCGTCATCGATGGTCTCGGGCTCCATGACCTCAGGCACCAGCACCGCACTGAAGCCGAAGTCCAGGAAGCGGCCGACCATATGGGCCTGGCGCGTATGGGGGATTCGCAGCTGGACGTCGATACCCAGCTCTTCGGCAGCGGCGCAGTAACGCACCATCTGCTCTTCGCTGGCGGGCGTGTGCTGGCTGTCGATCCAGATGTAGTCGTAGAGTCCGGACGACCAGATCTCGGCGAGCTCGTCCTTCGCAGTGGTCAGCGAGCCACGCAGGGCGACGAGGGTTTCTCTGTCGCGCATTCGCTGGCGGAGGGTGTTCGACATGTGTGGTCCCCTTGTGTGTGGTGGTCTCGGAAGATCGGTCACCCCGGCCCGTGGACCAGTCAACCGCTTCTGACTCAATAGCGGCGGATTCCGATCAGTCGCACCGCGCGAGGCCGCAGATCCTCGATAGTGACCGTGCGGTTATGGTAGTCCAGCGACGCAGGAAGCGTCTCCTCGCCGGCCTGCCACAGGTCGCGCACGCCCACGAACTCCTGCCAGGGCAGCTTCGGCGTCAAGCCGAGGGCGCCGAGGTCCACCTCGATCACGGCATTCTGTGTCGCCTCTTCGTCCGTATTCTCCACCGCCAGCAGCACCCGGTCCGGCAGCTGCCACATGGCCACCTCGATGGCGACGTTGCCCCAGCTCACGCCGCGCGCCTGGCCCGGCTCGAAATGCTTCGTCGCCTGGTCGACCAGACCGAAGTCGGCGATCGACGGGGGCAGACCGCCGGCCACCGGCGCCGGCAGTGCCCGGGCCGCACGCGCCAACTCGGATGCCGCCGGCGCGGCCAGGCCGATGACAGCAGCGGCTTGCTCATGTCGGTCGACTGATCGGCGATGCCGCCGACCGCCATCGCCTGGCGCCACTCGGTCGGGTCGATGACCCCGTCGACGGTGGGCGGCTGGCTCATCCGCGGTACGGCAAAGGAAGGCACCCGCGCGGTTGATGACGCGTCGCCCGCCAAAGGGGTGATGATGGCGCCGAAGATGGTAAGCGTGAGACACTGAAACGTGACCTTACAACGCATGTGGTCCATCCCGGTTGCCGTTGAGTTGAGATCAGGTGACCTCGACTTCCGGCCATGAAATGGGAGCACATCGACCGCTCGCGCAAGTCCTACTGCGGCTGAGGAGCCGAAGACTCAGGGAATCAGCCGCCTCCGCTGCCGTGACGTATATTTGGGGAATATGGTCCTGGCTGGTCGCGCCCCCGACGCGTTCTGAGCCCCGATCAACGTCGAGACCGCCAGCGGTGACGTCCCCAGTAACCCGCCCCTGCGGATGACCTGTTGATGATGAACAAGACGACGTGGCTCCGGATGCTGTCCGTCGCAGTGCTCGCACTTCGCCAGCCTGCGGCCGCACAGGTGCAGACCCTGGTCATCGGCGAGGGTGGGGCGCCCTGGGCGCAGACCGTCGAGCAGGTGGTCGGCTTCGATACCACCGTCGCCGTCGACGGGCTGCAGCCCTTCGAACTCGACCCGTCTATGAACATCCTCGTCGGCCGCCTCACCGACAGCGGTCGATTCACCAACATCTTCGGGGGCATCTGGCGCGTCTCCACGAATGCGCCCAGAGACGTGTTCACCGACGGCACACCCTACGTGTACGGCTCGCGTGGCCGTCAATACATCGTGGACGGCGATACCACCCTCGTGTCTGACCTGGAGCGGTTGGATCACTACAGCATCGACTTCGGTTTTCCCGTGCCCATCCGTCGGGTCGTCTTTGGAGCCCCCGCCACCGGAATCATCGGCGGCCGGCTGGTCAAGGACGCCTTCCCGCGCCAGTACATGGTGTCCGGCACTCTCAGTGAGGTGGAGTACCTGTTGACGGATCCCCGCACCACCGACTTCGACAACGTCATCGAGCGCAGGCTGGCAAACAGCCAGCGAATCGCCGATCTGCGCTTCGCACCCCAGTTCGTCCGCTTCCTGCGGCTGCGCTTCCCGGAGCGCGGCTTCATCTCCGAAGTACTGGTCTTCGGCGAGGGCTTTGCTCCGGAGGCGAGGTACACGTCGAAGCTGTTCGACATGGGCGAGCCGGTGAACTTCGGCCGTCTTCATTTCGAGTTCGAGAAGTACCGCACGACGGGCTTCGGCTCCGAGGCCGTCCTGTCTTCGGACGCTCCGGTGCGTGTCGCCGTCGAGACCCGCACCGGCCGTGACGACACGCCACTGATCTTCCACGTCATCACCGAACTGGGTACCGAACGGGTCGTCGACGAGAAGGCCTTCATCCGAGCGCCGGCACCCACCGGCGGCGGCTCGGACGCGGTCGTGTTCCGCGGCGCCGCACCCGGTCAACGGGGTAGCGTGCAGGATGACATCGCGAACTGGAGCTTCTGGACGGTGGCGCAGACGACCACAGGGGAGGAGATCGGCGCACCGGATGGCCGTCAGTTCTTCCAGGTGCGCACGCTCCTTACGAGCGGCGAGATCTTCGCCTTCGGACGGCTGAAGTCGATCGCCGTGGAGTACTCGCCGCTGCTGGCCCACCCCGTGGTGGGTGAGGTGGCGCGAATGGACGACCCGCAGCCTCAGGGCGGGGTCGTCGAGGTGCCTCTCGGCGAACTGGTAACCCTCACCTACGACGTGCGGGCCGAGTTCTCCTCAGCGTCTCAGACCGGCTTTGATGCGATCCGGCTCACCACGCCGGAAGCGGTGGAGTTCCAGCGTCTGGAGATGGGTGACCCCCTGGTCGAGTTGCCACCAGACAGCCTGGTCGTCACTGACAAGGCCCTTGCGGTCTATTTTCCCTCGAACGTGGTCGATCGCGGCAGCAACACGTCCGTTCGGCTCACCTTCGCAACTCGCGTGTTCAACTTCAACACGCTGTTCGGGGGCGAGGTGTTCCAGATCGACGGCGAGAACCTGCCGCAGTCGATCGACAGCGGCGATGCCAGCCCGCTGGTGTCGACGAACGACCTGCGGGTCTTCGTGCCCCTGGACAAGCTGGAGGTCCTCTCCGAGCTCGAACTCGGCGCCGATGTGCTGACCCCCAATGCCGATGGCATCAACGATCGGCTGCAGCTCTCCTTCACGTTGCACGGCGTGGACGGGGCCGAGGTCGACGCCGCCATCTACGATCTCTCGGGTCGGCTGGTCCATAGACTGGCCTCCGGTCGCCGAGGCGAAGGTCGCTACACGGAGGTGTGGAACGCCCAGGTAGAGGGGGCGCACGTACCCCCGGGCACCTACCTGCTGCGCGTCGCCGTCGACACCGATCTCGGCACCTTCGAGAAGATGCGGACCATCGCCGTCGCCTACTGACGGCGGCCGGGAGCGGACAGAGCGCGAAGTGACCGCCCGCCGTTTTGAGCGAGGCGGCACTTGGTGGCGGGAGAGCATCCGACCAATTCGGGCAAGGGAGCGGCGGAGGCGCAGAAACCAACGTGCCGCGACGACTGATGGCATCGAGCAGAGCTAACGCACGCCGAGCCGTCTCCCGTTTCACACTACCATCGATACCCACCGACTTGACACTGCATCAGGTCGCCTACTAGCGTGCCCATCAGAGTCCATGTCAAGCCGACGTGCGAGCATCCGCGCGTTTGGTTGGGCTGCCGGCATCGGAGCGGACATACGCTGACCTCTGGCGAGTGGACTTCAAGGCCCGATTGAGAGCGATGGGGGAATACCCAAACCTCAGGATCGCGCCCGGCGAGTCGTGAGTATGTACGAGGGCCGGGGTCGGCGGCGGATTGAGGCCTGACGGGAGGCGAGGGCCGATGCTCTCGCCTCCTCGCGTCGCCCTGTGCCGGCGCTCCGTCTGTACGTAGGTTTCACTGTCATGGAAACCGACATCCAGATCGACGCCGATTTCGAAGGCGGCAGCGCCGGGGACATCCACACCGGCGAGAACGGTCTGATCGAGATCGAACCGAAGCCCGAAGAGGTCCCGGGCTGGTTCTTCGAGGCTCTGGACGTCCACTTCGGGGGAGCCGGTGTACCCCGCGAGTACGCCTGTCACGTGCGTGTCGTCAACGACGGGGACGAGCCGCGGAGCGTTCGCCTCCGCTTTCACTTCACCAAGACGAATGGTGCCGCCTACATGGCACCTCCCTATTGGATCCTCAGGCACGGGCGCTGGTGGCCGATCCCGGCAGCGGATACGGTGTTCGTCGAGGGATCTCACGTCGACCTGGATCTGCACCTGACGCCGGGCGAGCTGGTCCATGTGGCCAACAAGCCCTACGTACACGGTGACGATGTGCTCGACGAGATGGAGGCCCTCGCCGGGTACGGTCCCTTCGATCTGCGCGAACTGGGGCGAACCGCCGGCGATCGGGCCATCGTCTCGCTGGAGTCCACCGGCTACCGCTACGATGACACGATCCTCTTTGCCGCCACCATGCAGCCTGCCGAACCGGCCGCCCGACCCGTGCTGGCCATCGCCCACTGGCTGACGGACGGCAGCGCCCTGACACAGCGTCTGCTGGAGCGTTTCCGCTTCGCCTTTGTGCCCCTGCCCAACCCGGACGGCACCGCCGATGGCCGCTCCTGCACGAACGGTGTGGGAGAAGTGCCGATGTTCAGTTTCGGGCGGCTGCTCTCAGGTGAGGAGGCGCCGCTGGAGACGCGAGTGCTGTGGGACTACGCCGCCGAGCTGCGGCCCCAGTCCTACATGGAATTCCATACACACTACCAGGATGTACGAGCGCACAAGCTGAATCCGATGGCGGCGGAGTGGTTCGTCACTGACGACCGCCGAGAACTGCTGACGCGCACCGACGAAGCCCTGTTGGGCCTCAACAGCAGCTGGCGGGTAACGCCCATCGAGCGTTCCACGCCGTTGTGTGAGGCCGGCAAGTTCACCAACCTGGCCGATCGTTTCGGCACGCTGTCGTACTGCTATCAGATCTACACGATCACCGAGGAAGCGACCTGTGCCCACGCGGTAAGTGTGGCGCGGACACTGGCCACGGCACTGGCCGGTCCCGAATGGGAAGCCGAGGCGCCGGCACCGAACGTGACGGAGGGATAACGACCCAGTGAAGATTCAGAAGATCGAGGTCATCCAGATCGAGACCCCCCGGTTCTACGGCTACGTCTCAGGGCATACGCTGGTGAAAGTGCACGTCGACGACGGACCCATCGGCTGGGGAGAGGCATCCGACAGCAAGTGTGCCGACGTGTCCGCCCTGGTGACCCTGCTCAACGACAGGCTGAAGGGGCAGGACGCACGCCAGATCACGCACATCAACGAGTTTATGCAGTCGCAGAAGTGGGCCAGCAGTGTGTCGGACCGGCACGTGGCTTCAGCGATTGATCTGGCCCTCTATGACCTCAATGGCAAGGTTCAGGGTGTACCCGCTTACCAGATGCTTGGCGGCCAGGTGCGGGAGCGGCTCTACTGCTGTTACCCGATCTTCGGCTGGCAGGTGCGGGATGATTTCGAGCAGGCGGCGTCCTACCTGCAACGGCTCGTCGACCTGGGACATCATCTGTTCCGCTTCTACGTCTCCGGTGATGTAGACCTCGACAACCGCTATCTCACCGAGATGAAGTCGCGGCATGGTGACCAGATCAGGCTGAAGTCGATCGACTTCTCCGGGCGCTTCAAGGACTGGCAGGAGGTGTTGCGCTACGGCAATACGCTGCGCCACCACGAGCCCTACCACTTCGAGCAGCCCAGCCGCGACATGCGCGTCAGCGCCGAGTTCACCAAGCGAGTCGATCTGCCGGTGACGTGGCACATCAACACGCTGCAGCAGGCGTACGAGGCGGCCGACACCGGCGCCTGCACGGCCTACAACGTGGCCTGTGTCTCCGGCGGACCGACGAACATCAAGCGCATCCTGGCCATGGGTGAGGCAGCCGGCATGAAATGCCTCATCGGGACAGACCAGGAGTCGACCCTGGGTGTGAGTGCCCAGGTGGCCGTTGGCATCAGCTCACCCCAGGTGACGCTGCCGTGTGATCCCATGGGGCCGGTGCTGTACACGACGTCGCCGGCGAAGGAGCGGGTTCGTGCTGAGGGCAGCTACCTGTATCCTTTCGACGGGCCGGGACTGGGCGTGGAGCTGGATGAGGCGAAGCTGCAGGAACTGACCACGGCCAGGGCCTGAAGCGTGCATATTACCGACGACCACATCGCTCACTTCGAGCGCAACGGCTTCTTCCTGGTGCCGAATCCTCTGGACCTCGGGGATCAACGTTTCGTCGACTCCCGGCAAAGGGATGTCGAGCCGGAGTGGAAGCAGACGACGTTTCCCGACGGCTTCAACCGGGGCGCCTGTCAGTTTCTGATGGTGGGGGAGCCCCTGTTCAGTATGGTGGAGCAGCCCGGGATCCTCGCCGCGGCTCGCCGACTCCTCGGACATGAGGATATCCACGTGGGAGCTGTCGGCCTCGGGGACGCGTCGAAGGCGGTATCGGCCGACGGTCGTCCCCAACGTCAGGTGCACTGGCACGCCGATGGCGGTCCCGACGTGCAGCAGGTGTCACTGCGTACGGCTCTTGATCGTCACGATACGAGCAACGCGCCACTGCGTGTTCTGCCCGGTACCCAGCACCGGTCGCGGGATGAGATGATCACCGAGCTGATGCAGATCGAGTTGGCGTCGGGAACACACGACATTGCGCCTGAGTACTGCTTCGCCCGACATCCGCACGAGGTCGAGGTCGTTCTCGACCCGCGGTGGACGCTGGTGTGGACGCCCTCGTGCTGGCATGCCACGGGGGTGAAGACGGCGGCTGGACCGCGGCGCGCCATGGCCTGGAATTACTACCCGCCGGGTGGCCGCACGCGGGACGTGGAGGCACTCAAACATCTGATCCCTGACTGGGAAGACTGGCCGGAGGCACGCCGGCGACTCTGGGGGCTGTTATGAAGATCACGGCACTGAAGACCTTCGTGCACACCAGTGGCAACTGTTTCGTCAAAGTCGAGACCGACGACGGACTGTATGGCATGGGGGAGGCCGGACTCAAGAGAAGGGGTCACGCCATCGCCGAGGTCGTGAAGGGGTTCGAGCCGGAGCTTATCGGCGCCGACCCGTCGCGCATCGAGCATCTGTGGCAGGTGATGTTCCGGGGCGGCTTCTTCCCCGGCGGGGTGGTGCAGTCATCGGCGGTGAGTGCGGTGGACATCGCCCTCTGGGATCTGAAGGGCAAAGCTCTCGGCGTGCCGGTGTACGACCTTCTCGGCGGACTCACGCGGGAGCGGGTGGTCTGTTATCCCCACATCGGCGAGCGCGACGTGATCGAACGGCTCGTGGCCAACTGTCAGCAGCGGCAGGCCGAGGGCTGGCGCTTTGCCCGCTGGGGAATGAGTGACCCCGCCGGCGATGGCGAGGTCTTCGAGCCGGGCCGGGCCGTGCAGCACGGGATCAACCAGGTGAAGGCCGTGCGTGACGCCTGCGGCGATGACTTCGAGATCTGCGTCGATCTGCACACGAGGCTCGATCCGTCGCCGGCGATCCATTTCTGCAAGTCAGTGGAAGCCTGTCGGCCCTTCTTCATCGAGGATCCCATCCGCAGCGAGAATCGCCAGAGTCTGCGCCTGATCCGACAGCAGACATCGGTACCCATCGCCGTGGGCGAGCAGTGGGACAGCAAGTGGGCCTTTCAGCAGGTGATTGAAGAAGACCTGATGGACTACTGCCGGGTCGACCTGTGCATTGCCGGGGGGCTGACGGAGGCGAAGAAGATCGCCGGATGGTGCGAGACACACTACATCCACCTGGCGCCGCACAATCCCCTCGGACCCGTGTCGACGGCGGCCTGCCTGCACCTGTGCCTGTCGTCGCCGCTGGTGGGTGTCCAGGAGCTGCCCCGGGTCCCGGGGACATCACTCACCGACATCTTCCCGAAGCAGGTGCCCTTCGAGAGCGGGCATCTGCTGGTTCCTGACGGACCGGGGCTCGGAATCGAATTCGACGAGGCAGCCTTCGAGGGTTTGGAGCCGCACGCGGCGAAGAGGGCCGCAGGCTTTGCCAGGGACGACGGAGCCTATACCAACTGGTAGGCACTGCCTTGGTAGGCACCGCGTTGAACGTGCCCGCTACGCCGACTGCGTGTTGTGCCTGGCCTCCTCCACGCTCTGCCGACGTCCCGAATGGTCGCCACCGAGCCAGCGGTAGGCCCGGGGATAGAGCGTCAGAGAGCGATCCCTCAACGGCAGATCGACGGGTACGTTCCCCCACAGGGCGGAGTGTTTGGCGGCGATGGCGACTTCCAGCGACTGCCTCAGGTCGTGGCCCGAGATGGCCAGCTGGCCGCCGTTTTCCAGGACATCGAGAAAGGACAGGATCGACGTGCCCAGGTAGCCGAACTGTGGGTACGCCAGGGGTGTGTAGGGGCGCTTGAGTCTTGTCCGGCTGCCATCCGCTGCCAAGCCGCGGTAGACCTCGGGGGGACCCCAGTCCCAGCGTACGAGACAGTCTTCCGTCCACACGTCGACACCCCTGGAGGGTGTGGGCTCGCCGAATACGGGACAGGTCAGACCGCTGGACAGGCGGAACTCCGCGTTGATGATCAGCCCTTCGTCGGTTTCACCATGCAGCGCCTCGTCGGGGTGACCCCAGGCCGTGATGCCGGAGACCTCGGCCCCGCTGAACAGGCGCAATACGGCGATGTGCTGGCAGCCGCCGCCGGAGATTTCCCCACCCCAACCGTGTACGCTGGCGCCGCGAAGGGTGCCGAACTCGCCGGCGTGAATCCAGCGGGCCGCTTCCTGTACTTCGCCCATGGCGCGCTGCAGGTTGCCGCCGGCGAAGACGGCGCCGCGCTGCTCACAGGTGTCCACCATGGCGTCGACGTCGGCCAGGCAGGCGCCGATGGGTTTGTCCGTGGACACGGCCCGGACCCCGGACTCGGCGCAGGCGATGACGGCGTCCTTGATGTGCTTGCCGGGCAGAACGACAGCGGCGATGTCGGGCACGACCTCCCGGAGCATGGCCTCGGCATCCGGGAAGAGGGCGCTGACGCCAAAGCGCTCGCCCACAGCCCGCCGCCGATCGGCGTCGTATTCGGCGATGGCCACGACTTCGGTGTTGGGCAGGGCCTGGTAGACCTCGACGTAGTGCTGGCCCATGCGGCCGCAGCCGACGATGGCAACGCGATAGGTTTCCCGGGTCATCAGCTATCCTCCGCAAGCAACTGGGCGGCGTAGGCCTCGGTGTGGGCCACGGCCAGCTCGACATCGGTGAGGACCAGATCGCAGGCCAGCTGGGGATGGCGCTGGCGCAGGACGATCTCGACGTGATGGGTGCCGGCTGTGAGACCTGCCGGCGACAGGCCGAAGCGGAGCCAGACGTCACCGCTGACTTTCGAGACACCGGTGCTGTCTCCCGTCAGGTTCAAGGTGGCCGTGGCTGTGCCCAGTTCCTCACCATCCCAGCGCACGATGATCTCGTCGCCTTCCACCCATTCGTGCAGATGCAGGCGCAGCTCGACACGCAACGGTACGTGGGCGGCCGTGTCTTCGGCGACGGTGAGCGCCACCACGGGGCCGCTGTCGGTCAGCGTGTGGCGCAGCGGCACCGGCACCTGACCGAGCAGGCGGTCCGGGCGATAGGCGCCGCGCCACGGCCCTTCATACACGAGAAATCGATGAGTGGCAGCGTAGACGCGGTCGGTGGCGCGCAGAGTCTCAGCCCTGCCGATGCTGCTGAGCAACTCGCGGCGCGAATCGGCGTCTGCATGCCAGTTGAAGGCGTAGATCCCATCGGCGCCGGCTGCCAGGTGACGGCTGGCGATGGCCCGTGTCCGCAGCTGATCCTTGTGGCTCGGTTCTTCGGGACCCACCCACGGGCCGGGAAGGCCGCCGTCGAAACCGCCGTACACTGCGATGCCACGGGGCTGACACAACTCTGAGAAGGCAGCGATATCGAGAGCGGGATCTGTGGCCGCGGCGCCGGCGGGGATGACGATGTCACACAGGCCCTCTTCGACCCACGCCGGCAGGTCGTAGCCGATGCGGGCGCACGATTCCAGTGTGCCGGCAACACGCACCGCAAGATGAAAAGGGCGACCACGGCGGGCGGCGATGTCGTTGGTCAGATGCCGGGCCGCCCGCTGCAGATCGGTCAAGGTGTAGCGCAGACGGTAGGCCTCGTCCTCGGGTAGGTGGAAGGGGTGGCGCTGCCAGTCGATCTCGATGCCGTCCCAGTCGTAGCGCTCGCAGACGTCGCGCAGGTGGTCGAGGCGGTGCTGGCGAATCTCGGGGACGGACAGATCCCAGGAGAGGGCGAACCACTCACTGGTGCGGTCGCTGAGGAGCCACTCCGGGTGCTGCCGACGCAACTCGGTCAACTCGGTGTGATGCAGATCCGCCAGATCCGCGGGCTGGGCCCCGTTAAAATGATTGTCGTTGATGCGCAACGAGGCGTAGACCGCCAGTCCCAGTTCGTGGCCGCGTTCGATGAGCGCCGGATGGGGGTCCTCACCGCGTTCCACCATGCGTCGGATGTTCTCGGTGTGATGGTAGGCGGCGGCGCTCTCGTAGCGGCGGCCGTGGCTGTCCCCGAGCTGCTCCAGCGAAGTAGTTGGCCAACGGGCGGCGTGCTCGCCCACACACCAGAAGAGGGCGCCCACCTGGGTGTCGATGAGTGGCGCGTAGGTGAAGGCGAGAAAGTCGTCGAGGCTCTGTGGGGCGGCCGAGTACCCGTGGGGGGCGCCGTCCCAGTTGTAGATGATGCCGTAACCGTCGGGGGCGGTCATGTGTTGTCGCAACTCCACTGTCCCAGATCCGGGTCGACGTAGCCGCGATGATAGGCCTTGCCCATCAGATACTTGATCTCGAGCTCCACGTCTCGCAAAGAGATCTCGGGAATCACGTCATCGGCGCGCTCCAGTAGCCGTACGGTGACGCGATTGGCGCCTTGGCGGGGCCACAGGGCGGCCGGCGGCCGGAAGACGAACCAGTACGCGGATCCGGCCCGGAACCGCGGGGCCTGCATCCGGTAGGTCTCGTCGATGCGCCGCAGACAGTCGGCGGGAAGGGGCAGGCCGTTCAGCTGGAAATCGAGGCGGTCGCTCTCGGTGATGTTCGTCAGCCGCAGACGGAGGATAACGTCGTGGACTCGGCCCCGCTCCTGCCAGCGGGGCAGGTCGTCGGCGATGGGCAGCTCGACGTCGACGGGACGGCCCGGCGGCAGGGCCGCCGGCAACTGCCGCTCGACGCCCGGTTCACCCTGAGGCTCCGGAAACCGACCGGTAGCTGTGGGTATGTAGTAGTGCTTGTCGCGGGGGGCCATGACCTCGGGGTGGGGGATCTCGCGCAGCTGCTGGTAGAAGTCGGCGCCGTAGGGCCAGTGACCGAACCAGTGCCCCAGATAGATGCCGTCCACGCCCTGAGCCCAGTAGTTGCTGGCGCAGGCGCGGGTGATCTCGATCGATGCCTGTCCCAGGCGATCGGAGTCGACGAGGCTCTGCAAGGTGGCCATCACATGTACGTCGGACTCGTGCCCGGCAGCGACGAGACCCCGGTAGTCGGCGGTACAATCCACCAGCTCGGGGCCCGAATAGGTCTGGCCGATGACGGTGTCGACGAGGCCGTCCTTCATCCAGGAGGCCACGTCCAGGCCCAGATCGAAGCAAGCGTCGAGGTCGCAGGGGATCCGGACGGAGAGGCCGCGGTCGGCGCCGCTGGTCTTCAACGTATCATGGACCCGCTGGATCCATGCCGTCATCAGTTCCCGACCTGCCTCGGCCCGGGACGGGTGAAAGTAGTGGGGGAAGTAGTTGAGCTGCAGTTCGAAACCGTCAACCGGATAACGACGCAAGGCCTCCTCGACGATGGCGAAGCGTTCCTCACGCACCTCTTCGTGAGCGAAATCCAGACAGGTGGCAGCGACGGACTCGGGGTCGACATCCCCGGCAGCACCGATCTCCAGGTGGGCGTTGTCGAAGCGGAAATTCGAGCAACGTACGTCCGTCTCCCGTGGTCCGCGGCCCTGCTGTAGGAGCAATACCGGTACGATCTTCAGGCCCCCGGCATGAGCCCGATCGCAGAGCAAGCGCAGAGGATCGATGCCGGATTCGATCAGCTGCCGGGCGTTGTGGTGGGCCCGCCGGAAGACGAGATGTGGCCAGCGATCGATGTTATGCCCCCACAGCTCACCCACATCGCTGTCGTGCAGCAGTGTACGTCCGTCTCCCAGACACAGGGCGAGGGTATCCACCGGGGTTCCCACCAACTCGTCGACGGCCATCTCGAATTCCTCCGCCGCCATGGGCGTCTCGTACATATAGATGAGCGGATGGCGGCCGTCGTGGTAGAAGGTCAGCTTTGACATGGGTCTGCCTCCGTTCAGGTGAGAGCCTCGCCGAGCAGGCTCTGGAAGGATCTGCGGGTGGTCATCCTGCGGACCGTCCCGGGCAGCAGCTTGCGCTGCGGGGAACGAAGGCCGCTGATCGAACCGGTGAGGGCTGGCGCCAGCTGGCTCAGTCCGCGAGCGCCACCGACGCCGAGCAGGAGCGGGATGTAGCAGCGCCGCACCCAGGTGGCCGGCGCGGTCAGGTCGGCGCCACCCAGATCGGTGACGAGCCGACCGGCTTTGCCCCTCGAGGTCAGCTGTGCCCACGCTGCCCAGGCCAGCAGGGACATGCCACGGTCGGCCACGGCCGTCACCGTCGCCGGACGGATGCCCATCTCGACCTGGGCCAGGCGCACCGTCGTCAGGATGTCATCGGCGCGTAACGCATCCGCAGTGGGCGTGTACGTGGAGGCGAGATAGCTGTCAGCGCGCTCCGTGAAGGCCTGTGACTCGGCCGAGCCGGACTGGCCGAACAGCAGCGGCACAAGTACACCCCAACCCTCGGCCATGGCGGCGCGCAACACAGAAGGCGGGCGACTGCAGAAACGCCGCCAGGCGTCAGCGTCACGGACATGGCGCAACACGAGCAGCGTGCCGTGCCCCCGCTTGGGGGGGAGGAAGCGGCATTCCACGGCGCTGCTGTGGGAGAAACGACCATACTTGATGGTGTGCAGACCCTCTCCGCGCTGCCGGTAGGTCCGTCGCGAGGGTTGGGAGCGGATGAGGATGTCGGCCACGTCGGGAACATCGAAGGGCAACACATCGGCGATGTCGGCCGCCGAGCCGGCCCGGCTGTGCAGGGAGCGCCAGGTACCAATCAACTGTTTCTGCGTCGAGATGGCACCCTTGTAGGGAGGTACACCGGCAGGAAGAACGAGCAGGTCTGCCGTCGAAGGCACCGGTGCCGATGATTCCGGTATTCGCTTCCTACCCACGCTTCTTCCATCGCTGAGCAGCCAGCGCACCATCCAGGCGTAGACCGCCTCGCGCGAGGCTCGATTGTAGTTGTGAATCTCGTCCTGATAGAAGATGTCGATCTTCTGCCTGGCGCCATACAGCTCGTACAGCCGCTGCATGGCGGGGAACTCGCGCTCGCGGGCGTGGTGGGTCCAGTCACCGGTGCAGCCTGTCAACAGCAGAGGGCGTGGGGCGATCAGCCCGGAGTACTCCAGATTTCCGTACTGCAGATGCAGCTGCGGCGCGTTCTCGCACACACAGCCGCCCTGGAAATGGCCGGAGAGCATGACCGCCGGCGCCGCGACCTTTACCCGTTCATCCACCGCGGCGAGGAAATAAGTCTGGGTGCCACCACCCGACTCGCCGGTGCAACCCACCCGCCGGGCGTCGATGTCCTGGCGCGACAGCAGGTAGTCGAGGCCCTTGATCGAGTTGTTCAGCTGCAGTCCGAACATGCTCAACCCGAGCACGTTGGCGATGCCTTTCTCCGGCCCGCTCAGCAGGGAGCGGTGTTCGAGCTGCATCGTATCGTCGTCGTAGCCGATCATGGAGTAGGCGAATGCGGCACATCCCAGCAGGGCGCTGTTCATGGCCCGATGCGGGACGGAGTACATGTCCAGAGGTCTCGTCCGGGCATACATGGCATGCCCGTGTGGATGCAGGATCAGAGGCACCGCTCCTCGACTCGACGGCAGGTAGAGATTGCCGACGACGTAGAGGCCGGGTAATGTCTCGATGCAGAGGTTTTCTACTGTGATGCCTTCGTGTCGGAAGCGGCGCACGACACGACCTCTGGCCTTGAAGGCCGCCGTCTGTGCGTTCAGGCCGGCGCACAGCAGCAGATGACGACGGATGTCCTTGCGTCTCCTCCGCCACTGTGCCAGGTCTCCCCATTCCGGCAGGGGCATGGCGTTCTGGTGGTTGCAGTACTGGAAGACGCGGGCGTCGGAGCTCAGCATCTGGTCAGTGACGTTCATGGGGCACAACCCTAGTCCACGAGACCGGCCACCGCCAGCCACAGACAAGCCGGTTTCCAGTGAGCCTATGTTTGGCCTATGCTCTGCCCTCATGGCAGAGCCTATCGATGTCGGCGCGGTGCGCGCCCAGTTTCCCGCACTGGCCAACTACGTGTGGTTTCAGAACGGCGGCGTGTCGATCACGCCTGAGCCGGTGGCGCGCGAGCACATCCAGCTGATGGAGGAACTGCTGGCTCGCGGACCACTGCACGTCATCTATCCGGAGGAGGAGTACCCCCGACGGCGCCAGTCGTTGGAGAGACTGGCCGGGTTCCTGTCTGTAGAGGCCGACGAGCTGGCGCTCATGCGGGGAGTCTCCGAGGGGTTCCAGACGGTGCTGCGGGGGATGACCTGGCAGCCGGGGGATCGTGTCGTGATTTCCGGTGACGA
Organism: Candidatus Latescibacterota bacterium; assembly: GCA_036011085.1. Lineage (GTDB taxonomy): Bacteria > Latescibacterota > UBA2968 > UBA8231 > UBA8231 > UBA8231. The sequence goes on along the minus strand of DASCMS010000043.1, from coordinate 39,407 downwards.
GGAGGCGGCCGTGCTGTTGCCATGCCTGCATCTGCGTGAGCGATTCGGTGTCGAGGTGGTAAAGCTGCCGCTGCTTGACGACGAGGCAGCCGTACTCGAGGCGGCCGGCGCGGCGTTGACGTCGAACACAAAGCTGCTCGCGCTGAGCCATGTGACGACGGATCTCGGTTTCCGTCTGCCCGTTTCCCCGCTGTGCGCCCTGGCCAGGGAGCGTGGCATCCCAAGTTTCCTCGACCTGGCCCACTCCTGCGGGGTCCTCCCCATGAAGCTGCGGGAGTTGGGGTGCGATTACGCCGGTCTGCTGTCCTACAAGTGGATGATGGCTCCCTACGCCGCCGGAGCCCTGTGGATACGCCGGGAGAAGCTGCACGACCTCGAGGTGACGTACGCCGGCGGTCGTGCCGAGAAGTGGCTCGATTTCATTGCGGACACGTTCGAGCTGCCGGACACAGCCCAGCGGTTTCAGTATGGCCCGTGGTCGTGGCCGCTGGTCCACGCCTGGGCGGCGTCGGTGGACTGGCTCGATGGCATCGGCAGTGCGGCCATCTGGAGCCGGGTGTGTGAGCTGGCGGAGCGGTTGAAGAGCGGTCTGTGCGACATTGACGGGGTAGAGCTCTATACACCTCGCTCTGTGGCTGCCTCGGCCGCCCTGGTCAGCTTCGGCATACGGGGCTGGAGCGGCCCGGACCTGACAGTGGTGCTTCGGGAAAGATGGAACATCGTCATCAAGCCACTGCCGCATTCCCGGGAGGGTTTGCGCACCAGCCTGCCGTTCTACCTGCTGGAGAGTGAAATCGACCTGCTGACGCAAGCAGTGCGGCAACTCGCGGCAGAGAACTAGTGTCGTGTCTCAGAAATCCGTCAACATTCTGACGCCGAGCCATCCGTGCTCACTGCGTTGCGCTCACTCTGTGGGTCCACTGACCCACATCGATCGCGCGCCTTGTACCGACCCACCTTCGGCGGGTGCCCCGGGTGTCTCGACGCCCGAATTTGTCGACCTATCTCTGAGACACGACACTAGCGCGTCGGCAGGTTCTCGACGAGTTCGGCCACCGCCCCCAGATCGTAGCGGGCGATCAGACCCCGCAGGTGGAGGGCGAGCCGTTTCTCGCTGTCACCCAATCCGTCCAGACGTTCCACCTGCAGGGTGACGTCGGTGACGCTGTGGCTGCGTGCGGCTCGGACGAGTGACGTGGCCAACTCTCCGGGCAGGGCGACGTCGGTGACCTCGGGCGAAACCGAAGGCGTAACCGGCAAGGACTCGTATTCGACGCCGAGCACCTCGGCCAGACATCCGTGGAGGGCGTCCATCTGCAGGGGCTTGTCGACGAAGCCCTGAAACCCCTCGTCACGGTACCGCTGACGCTCGTGCTCGAAGACCGACGCCGTAACGCAGACAAAGGGCACGTCGTCGAAGCCGCGGGTGCGGATCAGGGCCCGACGGGACTCCATGCCGTCCATACCCGGCAGACGCATGTCCATGAAGACGACGTCGGGGAGGGGAATGCCGGCGTCTCTTTCGATGGCCTGTTCACCGCTGTCGTAGGTTTCGACCTGCGCCCCGACCTGGGTCAGCATGTTTTCGAGAACATCGCGATTGCTGGCCACGTCATCGACGACGATGGCCCGGACCGAGAAGCCAGCTGCCAGTCGTCGGGCACCCACCTCGGCTGCCAGCTGCTGTGGGGCCAGTGCCAGCTCTGGCAGCTGCAGCACAACTCGGAAGGCGGATCCCCGGCCCGGTGTCGAGTCGAGTTCCAGCGTGCCGTCCATGAGACCGACGTGCCTCTGGACGATGGCCAGCCCCAGGCCCGTGCCGCCGAGATCGGCGCTTCCCTGCTCCTGGTGGAAGGGCTCGAAGATCGCCTCCCGATGATCCTCCGGAATGCCGGGTCCTGTGTCGGTCACCGTGAACTCATAGGCGCCGTCCTCGAGGAGCCGGACGAGAAGCTCGATGTCACCCGTGGGGGTGAACTTGACGGCGTTGCCGAGCAGGTTGATCAGGACCTGACGGAGTTTGTTCTCGTCCGCCTCGACCACAGCGGGCGGCGTCTCGTCCACCAGACGCCAGCGGAGGCCCTTGTCGCGGCAACGGACCTCGAACATGTCGGCCATGTCCCGCACCATGGCACCCACGTCCACCGGTCCCCGGGCCACTTCCTCCCGGCCGGCTTCGATCTTCGACAGGTCCAGAACGTCGTTGATCAGGCCGAGAAGATGATGGCCACTGCTGTCGATCGTTTCCACGGCACGCTGGGCCCCCTCCTGCAGTTCGCCTGAACTGCGCAGGATCTGGGCATAGCCGAGGATGGCGTTCATCGGTGTGCGGATCTCGTGGGACATGTTGGCCAGGAATACGCTCTTGGCCCGGCTCGCCGCCTCGGCCGCTTCACGGGCTTGTGCCAGCTCCGCGTTCTGCCCGGCGAGCGTCGTGTTCGCCAGTCGCAGCCGCCTGTCGCGGCCGATGACACGCACCGACTGTACCGTGATGAGACCCGCCAGCAACAGCATCAGCGTCAGGAACCACGGCTCTCGCCAGATCGGAGCGGCCACGGTGAGGTGGGCGATGGCCGGTGTGGGGTCGACGTTGAAGTCCAGGTCACGGGCCCTGACCTCGAACCGATGGGTGCCACTATCGAGGGAGAGCAGGACCTGCTCCATCTTCGACGAGAAACTCGACCAGGTGCCCCCGTCGAGTCGCCAGGAGTACTGCATCTGGCCCTGGCTGGAGTCGCGCCAGCGGTCGACGCCAGCCCAGTTGACGACGGTGTTTCCCGAAGTCCCCACCTCGGCCAATGACAGGGTGATCTCCGTCTGTGGCGGGTCGCGATCGGGTCGGTAGGCGGTCGTCTGCGACAGAGTATGGTGCTCGTTGACCCACACGGTTCCATCCAGCCCCTCGCGCAGTCCACCGGCCCAGCCGACGGCGCGATCGAGGGCGGGGTAGACGATCCACCCATGACCGTCAAAGCGGGCCACACCCTCGGTTGTGGCCGCCCATACCGTGCCATCTCCGGTGGGCAACACGTCCTGAACCGTGTTCGTCGGCAGGCCATCTTTGACGGTGTAGTTGTGCCACACGTGGTCGACAAGATGGAACACGCCATAGGTCCGCGTCGCCACCCAGAGATCACCGGCCGGGGTGCCGACGGTTCCATGGATCCAGTTGTTCAGGCCGCGGGGCTCGGGAAACACCCGCCACGTGCTGCCGTCGTAGGCGCGCAGTCGGTCCGCCCCGGTCCAGAGACGACCGTCGGCCGTCGAACCCATCGAATAGGAGTGTGTGTTGGCCCAGGGAACGTGTACGGTCCAGTTGTCCGGCCCCTGGCGGGACGGATCGATCTGCAGCAGACCGCCGCCGTGACCCCGGTCGCCGTCCCAGATGTTGTCAGAGGAGTACCACAGGTGGCCGTCGGCAGTCTCTGTCACGGCATTCGGCGCCAGGCGGAAGGCGAGACCGGGATGGATCTGTCGGTGCCAGACCGTGCCGTCGAAGCGTGCCGTCGCCGCCTCGCCGTCGTGACCACCGGAGGCCCAGATGCGGCCGTCAGACGTCGTGGCTACGCAGTTGGGTTCATCCGGGAGGCCGTCGTCGGTGTCATACCGGATCCACGCACCCGTGGCGGCCATCCGTCGTACGATGGCGATGCCGCTGGTCTCTTCTCCCGTAGGAAGCTCGACAAACCAGCGGTCACCCTCTGCCGTCTCACACTGGAAGTGCAGATCGCGGTGCGTCTGCGTCCGGCTGGCGCCCAGGTCGAGGCGGACGGCGTGTTCGCCCAGTCCCGCGATCCAGAGTGCCCCGTCGTCCGCTTCGAGCAGTCGTATACGATGGAAGGGGATCGGCGCTTCCCGGCTGCTCCAGGTCTGCCAGGATCCGTCCCGCAGCCCGTAGAGCATGAAGCCTCCGAACCAGAGAGTGCCGTCCCGCGTCTGCACCAGCGAGGTCTGCACCTCCACCCACTGGCCGACATCGGGCTGGTGCTGAGTCCAGCGGTCGCCATCGAAGCGATTGAGACTGCCCTGGCGAGCGTTCGACACGGCCCACACGGCGCCGTCACGAGCCTGCATCAGTCGTGGCCATTCGCCAAGCCTGCAGGCCGCCGTCGCCATCGTGGGTGTACCACGTCAGGTCTGCAGCGGCGCCAGAACTCTGCAGCAACTGCCCCGAGCGTAGACCGAACCACAGGGCACCGTCCTCCTGCTCCAGGACTTCCCAGACGTGCAGCGGCTCATACCCGCCGGGAACGGGACGTCGGATCATCTCGAAGTGCAGCTCTTCCGGGAGACCGGCACGGAGCGCGGTGACACGCACCGAAGTCCCGGCGGGACCATCGACGACGTCAGTACTACCTTCGCCATCGATGTCGATGATCACGTCGCCCACCTGCAGGCCTGCCCGGTCCCCTGGACCGTCCGGCGACAGGCGCCATACTGTCCATGAAGAGCCGCCATGGCCCGGTATGTGATCGCCACGGACGACAGCAGTGCCGATCCCTTCGCCCCACAGAAGATCGACTCCCGGTACGATCACCAAGGCGAGTTCGGGGGCAAGGATCGACAGAGCCGCGGCGACATCGTCGGAGGTGTACAACGTCATCACCCCATCGCGCAGGCGGAGGGCGCCCCAGTCGGTGGCCACCCAGACCGTGCCATCAGGGCCCGCGTGCAGCCCGTTTACCGGCCACGGCAGGACGCTGCCGCCTGGGTGTACCGGCACCCATGAGCCGTCCCGGTAGCGACTGATCCCGCGGCGGGAGCCGGCGTACACCACTCCGTCAGCTGTTCCCAACACATGGAGAACCGGCGCCCCGAGAACCCCGTCCTCAGGTGTGAATTCGGTCCAGGTATCACCGTCGTAGCGCAGGACACCGGCATCGACACCGAACCACATGGCGCCGTCGGCTGACTGTGTCAGCGCCGACAGGCCTCTGCCCTTCAGTTCATCGTAGGAGCGCCAACGCCACTGTTCAGTCAGTGGGTTCGGGGTCTGCGGCGCGTATGGGCGGGAGGCATGGACAGCGGCCGGAGTGGCCAGGTGGAGGATGGCCGAGATCGCCAGGCAGAGGAAGAGGAGCCGGTTCATCAGTCCATAGTATAGAATCTCAGCTCCCGAGTCGCAGTTCCCAGGCCACGACGAGCAGCAGGTTCTGGTCCGCCGTCAACTGCACGCGGTTGACGTCTTCGTATACGGGGACCTGCCAGTAGCCGCTGAGCCAGATCCCGTCGGTCAGCTTCACCCGCACTCCGGGCGAAAGAAAGAGGGCCGATCCTCCCGTGGCGTCGACGAGTTCGGTCGTCCTCCCGGCCTCGTCGCCACCGCGCCAGCGGCCGACGATCTGGGTCAGCCATTCGACCCGTGCGTGCAGCGGGACGTGCAGGCCCGCATGTGTCAGCCACTGCGCACCGATGCGGTAGTCGCCCTTGCCGGCGGCGTTCCAGCGGCATGAGCTGCTGGCAAACCAGCGCACTTCACGTCGTGCCCCCGTGGCGCTGCCGCCATAGCCGGCGTCGATGACAACCCCCGGCGCGCCGGTGCCGGGCTGCAGCGCCGGTTCGGCCAGAACACCCTCCGCGCTGCGGATGTCGGTCGCACCGTTCGGCAGCCGCAGGCCCACGCCAAGACGTAGTTCTGACCCGTCCAGAGGGCGGAAATCAGCGCGAATCACGATGTCGGCCAGCTGAGTGAAGTCCCAACGGTTGATGCCCACATGTGTCGGCGGGCTCTCTTCTTCCTCGTCGTGGGCATGCCCGGCGACGGCCACGTGACTGTGGCGTCGATGCACGAAGGGCAGCGTCACTCCCAGATCCCAGCGCCGGCCGGCAGACCAGGTGGCACGCAGGCTCCAGTTGCGGTTCACCGTTTCGATCTCGTCGTGATCCGGACGACGAATCTGCTGGAACGCAACGTCACGGGACCCCTGGCGTGGCTGGTCCTGGTCGATGGCTTCGTACGACAGCTGCAGGCGGAGTCCGCCGGGTGTTTCGCCGAAGTCCTGCGCCAGACTGTTGAGGTCCAGTGGGCAGCTGGCGGTACCGCACGAGGCGTCCGCCGCCTGCAACGTCAGGCAGGCGGACAGGAGCACCGCGGCGATGGTGTTGGCCGCCGTCATTGAGCGTGCTCCTCGATGAAGCCGGGATCGGTGAGAGCCCGGAGGAAGGCGATCACGGCTGCCTGCTCGTCGACCGACAGGTTGCGTTTCACCGGCACGGCCAGCAGCAGGGGATCCAACCGGTCGTTGCGGTGGAAGCCGTTGTTGTAGTGGGCGAGTACCTCCTCGAGCGTGGAGAAACGTCCGTCGTGCATGTACGGTGCGGTGAGCTCGATGTTGCGCAGGGTGGGCGTGCGAAAATGGCCGGCCTCCCCGTCGATGTCGGTAATGTCGCCGCGACCCGGATCCTGGGGGAGGGCGTCGAGACCGTTGTTGTGGAAGCGGTTGTCGGTGAGCAGGATCGTGCCGTGACAGTGGAAGCAGTCGCCGCGCTCCGTGCCGTACACCGTCCACCCGAGCAACTCCTGATCGGTGAACTGCACATCTCCACGCAGGAACAGGTCGAAGCGTGACTCACCCGAGATGAGAGTGCGCTCGTACTGGGCGATAGCCTGCGCCACCCGGGTTCGCGTGATGGGCTCTCCAGGGAAGGCTGCTTCGAACAGGTCCGGGTATTCGGCATGCCGGCTCAGCTTGTGCTCGACGTGATCCCAGGTTTCGCCCATCTCCACCGGATTGGCAACCGGCTGCAGGACCTGGGCCTCCAGTGACTCGGCGCGGCCATCCCAGAACAAGCTGGGCGCCCAGGCCAGGTTCGCCAGACTCATGGACTGACGGGAGGTCCGGCCGGCGACGCCCTGGCTGAAGCGCTCCGGGTCCGAGAAGGCGAACTCAAGCCGGTGGCAGCTGGCGCAGGCGACGGTGCTGTCCACCGAGAGCAGAGGATTGAAGAACAGCCGCTTGCCGAGGGCCACACCTTCCACCGTCAACGGGTTGTCGGCGGGGACGGGGACTTCGGCAAAACGGGCCGGCAACGCCACTACGACCGAGGTTGTTCCCGGTGCGGCATCGGGGCCGGTACTCACCGGATCATCGCCGCCACAGCCGACGAGAAGGAGCACCGCCGGCAGCAGGGCCGGCAGCCCCCGACTACTCGTCGTGGTCATCTTCGTCGTGGTCATGGTCGTGCCGTCCGGAGCCACTCACGGTGAAAACAGTGGCGCCGTTGGCCTGGTGTGTCAGCTGAGCGTCGGCGTTGCCCATGATCATGCCCTGTCCCGCCAGGTCATAGACGACGGGGTCTTCGAACCACTCGTTGACATCCATGACGATGTGAATCTCGCTGTCCTCACCGTCCACATGGAGCGACAGGGGCAGCTCGACGACGAAAGAGAAGTCGCTACCGCCGGATGGTCCGAGATGGGACAGAAAGGCTTGCGACTCGCCACCATCGTCGAACAACCCCTCGAGCCGCATGTAGTGATACCCACCGCCCATCGGGGCCGGCCACTCCATGTTGTTGAAGTCAGAGGTGTTTGGCAGAGCCCCGGTGACATTACGCGCCGGGTCGATCCCGAAGACAAAGCGACAGGCGCTGTACTGTGCCGCGGGAACGCCGATGGCGGTGAAGCTGGTGGTGGCGGCGGAGGCGGCATTGCGGTAATGCTCGTCGCGCAGGTGGTAGGTGGCGCCGTCGTCCCGGATCAGATCGATGTCCGTGACGATGTACTCGAGCCGTGACACCGTGTAGGTATTGCCGGCGGCGTTGGTGTAGATCGCCATGGCGTCGATGTCGAGGGTTTCGTCGGCGATCTGGTGGTCGAAATGTACGGTGAGGGTGCCGGCATCGTCCTCGTCGTCGCCACAGGCGAGGAGGTAGAGGCTGGTGACGAGGCTGAGGGCAGCCAAACGGAACGGGTGACGCATAGGGTCTCCTGAACAGGAATACGATGAGAGTCTGCCACACAGAACGACGTACCGGGATTGGTATCGCTGTTGTGGCAGATGGTCTGCAGCGTGCAATTCGGGCGCGAATGGGCGCGGTCACGCTACGAGCCGGGGGACCTCATCGGCAGGAGACAGCAGGATGGAACGGGCTACGGGTCCACGGAGCCAGCCGGCGAGAGACAGTCTCTCCGGTGGCGACTGCAGGACCACGGGAAAGACCGTGTGCGTCGGCAGGCTGAGAATGCCGGTGCCATGGTCGTCTGGCAGGGCACAACCGACCGCCATCAAACCGGGCGAGTCACCTGCCGGCGTCGTGCTGGTCAGGCAACAGCAGGGGCCGTAGGCGGCGGTGACGGCACAACTTGTCACCGTAGGACAGCCCGATTCCGCCACACCGGCCTCGGGACCGAGAACGGCGGGGAGCAACTGGCTGATACCGACCGCATACGTGGCCAACGCTGCCAAGGCGATGACGGGGCGAATCGTGCGGATGGAAAGACCCTTAGTCACGCACGCAATATCAGCGTACGATGCACAATTCGCCAATCACGCGTCCACAGTGTCTTGTGGGCCCAATCAGCGGCCTGTGGGGCTCAGAGCTCGGTCCGCTTCGGTCTCCAGCGCTGGCAGCAACCGATCCAGATCCTCGCCGTTGAGGGCTCGGGTCACCCCTTGCGTCAACAGCCGTCGCACCTGCTGGTAGTTCATCACCGTGGGCTCGGCCTGACTTCTGGCCAGCAGTTCGAAGGCCATTCGATAGTATGACTCCTGCTCCGGCGCAGCGCTGCGTCTCACGGGAAAGTAGCGCGTCTCCTGCACCCACCGGCTCTGCTGCGCTGGCTCCGTGAACCACTTGAGGAACAGCCACGCCGCCAACTGCGCCTCCGCGTCTGTCTTGCACACCGCCAGGCTGCCGCCGTACACGTTGTGTCTGCCCACCGGCTCGCGTGGCAGCATGGTCACGTCCCAGGCGAAGCCCTGCACCTGCTCGCCGATGGTGTTGATCTTCGACGAAGAACCCGTCAGAAACAGCGACTCGCCAGCGGCGAACCGGGCGACCGCCTCGTCATGACTCAGGACGGTGGCCAGGGCGCCGTATTCGTTGAGCTGGCGCAGCATGTTCAGCGACTGGCGCATGGGATCGGTGTTGAACGTGTAGGCCTGCTGCCAGACGTTCATCAACTCGCCGCCACGACTGAAGAGGATGGATGCCAGTCGACTGGCGTCCTCCTCCAGAACGTAGCCCACCGGCTCGCCCGTACCCTGGCGGCCACTGAAAGCAGCGAGAGTCGCTTCCCGGCTGATCCTGGCAAAGCGAGTCCAGGTCGTGGGTGGCGCATCGTAGCCCATCTCGTACAACCAGTCGGCGTTGTAGTACAGCAGCTCAACTGAGAAATTCGGTCGCAGCGCCACCTGTACACCTCCGGCGTTGTCTTTGTCGAGCAGCTCGGAGACGTAGTCCTGGCGTTCGGCGTCTGAGAGTCCCCAACGCACCGACGTCATGTACGGGGTCAGATCAACGACACCCCGCGACCGATGGTAATCGAGAGCCTGGTTGCCGTAGGCCGAGAGGAGTGTCGGCAGTTCGCGCGTCTGCAGTGCCACCCGCATTCGATCGTAGACCTCGCCGTACCCACCGAGGTATTCGGCTTTTACCGTGATGCCGTGAGGGTTGCCGCTGTTGAACTCGGAGATCATCTCTGTCATGGCCGCGGCCAGTTGAGCGTCGTGGGAGCACCAGAAGGAGATGGTCTGACCTTCGGGGTCGACCTGCTCGAGACCGGTGGAGCAGGCGCTCAGAGCGAGGGTGCAGATCAGGACGATGGGGGCGTAGAGTCGGCGGCGAGTCATAGGGGGATAAAGACCCACAGCACGACCGGGGTCAAGCCGGTCCCAGAGCCAGCTCACTGAATCAGCCGGAAGTGCCAGTAGCCACTGCACGTTAGGCTGGACACGCCGGGGCCATCTCTGTAAGATCGCAGAGAGATGCCATTCCATCTGAATCCATCAGAGGCCGTGCCTGACGGCATTCGCCGGATCGCTCACGAACAGCTGGCCAGTGCAGGTACGGCGCTGGCCGAGGGGACTGGCGACCGCGAGGATGACATCCACTCGGCGCGCAAGTCGATGAAGCGGATGCGAGGCCTGTTGCGTCTCGTCCGTCGCGATCTCGGCAGGAAGGAGTATCGACGGACGAACGGCACCTGTCGTGATGCGGCGGGCAAGCTGGCAGGTCTACGCGACGCAACCGTGCTGCTGTCGACCCTGAATGGCCTGACCGATGATCTCGACGAAACGGGGCGCAAGACCTGTGTCGCACTCCGAGAGATCCTGAACGATCGCAGGCGCAGGGCCTGGGATGAGACAGCCGACCGCAAGCAGATCATCGATGAGGTGAGGGGCAGTCTGTCCGCCGCTGCCACCCGCGTCGACACCTGGAGACTGCGCGGCAACTGGAAGACCGTCGAAGAGGGACTGATCTCGGTCTACCGCCGTGGGCGCCGGGAGTTCGACGCGTGCAGTTGGCGACCGTCCGCCGTCCGTTTCCATCAGTGGCGCAAGCGGGTGAAGTACCTCTACTACCAGACGCAGATCCTGGCGCCACTCTGGCCGGCGATGATGGCCGCGTGGCAGCAAGAGCTCGACCGGTTGGGGGATCTTCTGGGGGACGACCACGATCTGGTCGTGCTGGCGGAGTCTGTGCGCGGCGAGGCCCTTCCTGCGGAGGAAACCGGGCCGTTGCTGACGCAGATCGGGCGACGCCGGCAGGAATTGCAGCAGGAAGCGATCATCCTGGGGAGGCGGATCTACGGTGAGCGGCCCCGGGGCCTGTCCCGCCGATTGCACACCTGTTGGCGTGCCTGGCAGGAAGAGGGCATTCTCGCCACTGCGGGTCCGGTCCGGCCATCGCCTGCCGCCCTGCCCGTCAAGGATTCGCCGGAGCTCGTGGCCGACACGCGCTGCAGGACGGGAGAGGGACCTCTGTGGCACGGCGGGGAGTCCCGCCTGTACTGGGTCGATATTCCCGCCGGGAAACTCTATCGCTATGATCCACAGGACGGCAGCTACGAGCAGGTGTTTGAAGCGGAGGGGGCCATCGGTGGGTTCACCGTGCAGGCGGACGATTCGCTGCTGCTGTTCCTGGCGGCCGGAGGCATCGCCGTGTGGCGCCAGGGCGAAGGCCTTCAGTACCTGGTGGAAGGGATCGATGTGGATCGTGAATCCCGCTTCAACGACGTCATCGCCGATCCCACGGGCAGGGTCTATTGCGGCACCATGGCCAGCGCCGACGCCGGGGGCCGTCTCTACCGGCTGGACACGGATGGCTCGCTGACGGAACTGCTCGACGGGATCGGGTGTTCCAATGGCATGGGATTCTCACCGGACCACCACACTCTCTACTACATCGATTCGCCGACAAAGCAGGTCTCGTGTTTCGACTGGGACGAATCAACGGGCGAATTGCGGGATCGACAGGTCTTTCTCGACACCCGTGATGAGGAGGGTGTGCCGGATGGCATGACCGTAGATGCCGACGGCTACGTCTGGTGCGCCCGCTGGGGAGGCGGCTGTCTGGTGCGCTATACACCCGATGGCATCGAAGATCGACGGTTTCCGTTCCCCGCCCGCAAGGTCTCGAGCGCCGGATTCGGTGGCGTCGATCTCGACGAGCTCTACGTGACCACCGCCGGTGGCGATGATCGCGCCAGCGAAGGCGAGGGTGCCGGGGCGCTGTTTCGCTTGCGTCCGGGAGTGCGCGGGCTGCCGGAGTTCCGCTCGAAGGTGTGTCTGTGAAGGGCCTCGCCCGCAGTGCCGGCGTAGGAGCCATCCCCGAACGCCGCCAGGGGGGCCTCGGCCGACGCCTGGTGTTCAGCTTCGTGACACTGGCCCTGCTGGGGTTGGGAGGCAGCGGCTGGGTGTTGTACCGGCAGGCGCTGGCGAGTCTCGAAGAACAGCTGGCCGCCCACCTGATGGCCGAAACCGAACTCGTGGCCACCGCTCTCGAGCGGGGATACGTAACGCGCCTGCAACCGGGCATGGATCACACGAAGCTGAAGAAGATCCTGCGTCAGCAACTGCTCGAAACCCGGTCCGCCCTGCGGGCCCGTCGCATCTACGTGTTCGATCGCAATGGGCGCAGTCTCATCGATACCGAAGAGGGAACGCGCATCGGGCGTGAGGTCCACCTGCTCAGTTTCCACCGCCGGCAGGTCGAAGCGGTGTGGCGCGGCGAGCCGGGGCACACGGAACGTTTCACCGATGACGAGAGCGGTGACCACTACATGACGGGATATGCGCCCATCTACAACGACACTCGCGGAGCCATTATCGCTGGCGTGGGGGTCGACATGGGCGCCGGGTACATGGACGCGATCGTCGGCTTCAAGCGCTCCATCTACCTGCTGGCCGGCATCGGCACGTTGCTGACCCTGTTCGTCGGTATCGGGGTAGCGCGGCACATCACGCGGCCGGTGAAGAGGCTGGTGACAGCGGCGCGTGAGATCGGCCGCGGCAACCTCGAGCGCGAGATCCGTGTGGAAGCAACCGATGAGATCGGCTACCTCGGGGAAACGATGGAAGAGATGCGCAGCAAGCTGCTGGCGCGCGACGCGGAACTGCGGCAGATGCTGGCCGGCGTCGCTCACGAGATCCGCAACCCCTTGAGCGGGATCGAGATCTATGCCGGTCTCATCGCTGATGAGCTTGCCGACGGTGACCCCCGCAAAGCCCATATTCAGAAGGTGAGCGCTGAGGTGCGGACCTTGAATCTGGTGATTTCCGAGTTTCTCGACTTCGCCCGTCCGTCGTCGCCTCAGCCCGTGGACGTGCCGCTCTCCAGGGTTGTGGAGGATGCCGTCTTTGTGCTGTCCCCCGAGATGGAGGCGGCCGGGGTTGTCTTTCACGGTGAGGTTCCTCCCGACGTGCGTGTGTACGCCGATTCGGAGCAGGTGAAACGGGCCGTCGTGAATCTGATGAAGAACGGAGTCCAGGCGATGGGTGAACAGGGGGGCACATTAACCGTGCGCGCCCGACACCAGGGGGGTGCGGGCGACCGGGTTGCCATCGAGGTGGAGGACACCGGTCCAGGCGTGCCCGAAGAGATGCGGCGACGGTTGTTCGAACCCTTCTTCACCACCAGAGAGAAGGGATCCGGTCTGGGTCTGGCCATCGTGCAGAAGACGGCAGAGAGGAACGCCGGGCAGGTCGAAGTGGATTCCGTGCCGGGTCAGGGAACGACGTTTCGCCTCGTTCTGCCTGCCGTGGAGGCCGTCTCGGTCGAGGCCGTAGGGGCAGCCGAGAGATGAGTCGCGTTCTCGTCGTCGACGATCACGAATCGGTGCGCTCCGGCGTGGCTTTGCTCGTGGAGCGTCTGGGGCACGAGGTGGAGACTGCCGGCGGCGGCCTGGAGGCCCTGGAGTTCTGCGCCGCTGGTGCCTTCGACCTCATCGTCACCGACTATCGCATGGAAGGCATGGACGGTCTGCAACTGCTGTCCACAGCCAAGGAACGCTGGCCGTCGACGGACGTCATCATGGTGACGGCCCACGGCAGCATCGAGGTGGCGGTACAGGCCATGCAGCAAGGCGCCGCGGACTTCGTCGAGAAGACAGATCTCTACCAGGTGCTGCCCATCAAGGTGGCACGGGTCCTGGAGCATCGATCAGCCCGGAATGAGCGCGATCGTCTGGGGGCCGAGAACGAGTACCTGCGGGAGGAGATCAGCGACCGCTTCGGCGAGATCGTCGGTACCTCTGCCGAAATCAGCAAGGTGCTGACCTCCGTTGAAAAGGTGGGCGGCACCGATTCCTCCGTCCTGCTCTACGGCGAGAGCGGGACCGGCAAGGAACTGGTGGCCCGCGCTCTGCATCGCTCGAGTCCCCGTCACAGCGGGCCCTTCGTGCGGGTCAACTGCGGCGCCCTGCCCCGGGATCTGGTCGAGAGCGAGCTCTTCGGCCACGAGAAGGGTGCCTTTACCAACGCCGTGCGGCAACGGAAAGGAAAGTTCGAGTTGGCAGGGGGGGGGACGATCTTTCTCGATGAAATCGCCGATCTGCCGCTGGACACCCAGGTCAACCTGCTGCGCGTGTTGCAGGAGAAGGAGTTCGACCGTGTCGGTGGGGAGACGACGCTGAAGGCGGATGTGCGCGTCGTGGCGGCGACCAACCGACGGCTGAAAGAAATGGTGGCTGACGGCAGTTTTCGCGAGGATCTCTACTACCGGCTGGAGGTGATTCCCCTGCATCTGCCGCCGTTGCGGGAGCGCCGGGGGGACATACCGCTGCTGGTAGAGCATTTCCTGGTGAAAAAATCGCGGGAAATCAACGTGCCTCTGCGGCGTCTCTCCCCTGAAGCACTGCAGATCCTCTGCGACTACCCGTGGCCGGGAAACGTGCGTGAGCTGGAGAACATCATCGAGCGCACCATCGTCCTGAGTGACGGCGAGACGATCGGCCCGGCTGACGTGCCTTTCGACGGAGCTGACGGCGTGCCGATCCCTGGTGCCGGTACGGAGTCGGCGTCCCAGCGGGGAGACGGCGACGAACCTTTGACGGAGCAGCTCGAGGGCCTGGAGAAAGAGCTCATCCAGCGAGCCATGCAACAGGCCAGAGGCGTAAAGACCCAGGCGGCAGAACGGCTCGGTATCAAGACGAGCGCCCTGTACTACAAACTCGAGAAGTACGGCGTCGAATACGCCGAAGAGACATGAGACGACTGACCCTCCGACTGGATCTACTTCTGTTGTGCTTCCTGCTTACGGCAGCGACAACGGTGACAGCGCAGATCCGCGACCTGACGACGCTGCAGGAGCGGCGTGTCCTGCTCGGCAAGTCGTCCGACTCACTGATGTCGGTCTGCATCCGCCTCGTGGCGTCAAAGGACTCGCTGTCGGCCCTGGCCGAGAGTCTGTGGTCCCAGGACCCGGAGTCAGCCGAGTTGCTGCTGACGCGGTCGGCGTCCCGCGTCCTGGTGGCGCGATTGCAGGTGGTCGAGCGACGCCTGGACAGCCTGGCGACGGCGAGCGACTCGCTGGAGGCGGATCTGCGCGATTCGTATGACTGGGAGATCAGCCGGCTGCACGGGCTGTTGACCGAAGAAGGCTGGGACGAGGGACTCTTCCGGCAGCTTCTGGTGTTTCAAGAAGAGAGAGAAGCGCTGGGCAACGCCATCAGGTCAGACCATCACCGCCTGGACGGTGACAGCGAACTGTCGATCTCAGCGGCAGACGGCCCGGAAGAGTTGCGGCAGAAGATCGAATACGCCCAGGACCGCGTGGCGGCCTATCAGTCGGTCCAGCGCCAGATCGCCAGGCGGCTGCGATTCATCGAACGGCAGGTCCTCGTGATGCAGAAGTTCTGGCATCTGGCCGAGCAGATGGATCGACTACACGAAGCCGACGGGGACCTGATGCGGCGGCGGGCTCTGGAGAGACTCAGTGGTCCGGGGGTGGAGATCACGCGCCCCGAGGGCAATACGGAATCATCTATCGCGATGCGGGGAGCGCGGTCACTGGCACCGGCCAAGGCCGATTCAACGGTGGAGCCATTCGAAGCGCCATGGTTACTGGAAAGTCAGCGGTTGAAGGCCAGGTCGCAGGAACTGCGCGAGGTGGAGGCCGTGCTGCAGGAGCGGATCGCCGTGTTCCAGGAGCACCTGTCACGGATTCTCGAAGGGGGCGAGTAGGCCGACCGTCAGGCCGGGCGCAGTGTCAGGCAGGCGATCTCCGACGGAGCGCCGAAGCGCATGGGCGGGCCCCAGTACCCGGCTCCGCGGTTGACGTAGATCCAACCCGGCTCACCGGTTCGGCGGCGCAGACCGG
Organism: Candidatus Latescibacterota bacterium; assembly: GCA_036011085.1. Classification (GTDB taxonomy): domain Bacteria; phylum Latescibacterota; class UBA2968; order UBA8231; family UBA8231; genus UBA8231. The sequence continues at coordinate 23,645 of DASCMS010000043.1, read as the reverse complement.
CGACGATGGGCTGTTGCAGCCGTACCAGCAGAGGCCACGGAAAGATCTGACCGCCGTGGGTATGGCCACTCAGGGTCAGAGCCGCCCCGGTGCCTGTGGCGGCAACGGCGGTTGCCGGCTGATGGGCCAGCAGCAGGCGGAGTCCCTCGGGGGCCCCGGCGAAGACGGCGGCCGCATCGGGAACGTGCATGGGATCGTCGGGCATGCCCTCAGCCCCGCCCGGATCCGGCAGCCCGCCGATGACGAGGCGGGTGCCGCCGCGGGTCACGACACCATGGCCGTTGCCGACGCGACGCATGCCGAGAGCTTCGATCTGCGCCATCCAGCCTTTGGGGTCCCAGTAGTACTCGTGGTTGCCGGTACAGAACCAGACGCCCAGGGGGGCCGACAGCTGGGTCAGGGGGGCGACTTCCGGGGCGAGTTCGGCCACCGACCCGTCGGCGAGATCGCCGGTAAAGGCGACGAGATCAGGCTGCAGCTCCTGCACGGCACGGACGACGCTTTCGACGAAGGGTCTGCGGATCGTGGCGCCTACGTGCAGATCGGTAATATGGGCGAGCCGCAGACCATCGAGCTCTTCCGGCAAGTCCGGGATACGGACGGTTACCGAGCGTATCGAAGGTTGCTGACGAGCCCGATAGAAAGCAAAGCAGGACAGCACGCAGGCGACAGCCGGGCACAGGGCGGCGGACATGGCGATCCAGTCTGCACGTTGCTCCCCTGGCAGCAGGTCGATCGTGGCGATGTGTTCTACGAGCCACAGGCTGCCTCCGATCAGGTCGCGGAAGAAGACGACGTCGAAAAGGACGATCGCGCCGCCGAGACCGAGGTGGGTAATCCAGGCGAGGGGACGGTGCCAGCGGGGAGGCAGGTCAAAGGCACGCAGCGTCAACAGCAGACCCATGGGCAGCAGCGCCATGAGCACCGTCGCGGCTGTCCAGATCCAGACAACCCAGGCCGCAGGCGCCAGGTCCGTCTGCAACCGCCAGGCGGGATACCCGTAGGCGGCGGCGAGCAGAAACAGAAAGACCACGAAGAACAACGAAGACTCTCCCGAATGAGGAACCGATAAACCCGTTGAAGATACTGCCCTGTCTTGGAATCGGCTTGCTGGCGCTGGCCACTGCCGCAGTGGCAGACGGCGCCCTCGAAGGGCGTCACATCACGGTTGGAGGCCAGGGCTCGGTCCGCGCCCGTCCGGATCTGGCCGTTGCCGAACTCGGTGTCACCGCCCACGGGGAGACGGCCTCGCAGGCCATGTCGAAGAGTCGCGAAAGGGTTGCTTCGCTGCTGGCCGCCCTGCAGGACGGCGGGGTCGACGATGCCGATGTGTTGACATCGGACTTCAGCATTCGCCGCGAGGTCGTGCCGCAGACGCGGCGGACCGGCGATGACGGTCGCCACGCAGAGCAATTTGTCGTACGCAATCTGCTGCAGGTGACCATCCGCGACATCGCCCAGGCCGGTCACCTGCTGGATCGGCTGGTGGCTGCGGGAGCGAACGAGGTGCGGGGTATCCGCTTCACGCTGCAGGATGACACGTCGATGGCGCAGCAGGCTCGTGCCCTGGCGGCTGCTGACGCGCACGCCAAGGCCCGGCATCTGGCTGAACTGCATGGAGCCCGACTGGGCAAGGCGCTGCGCATCTCCGAGTCGGGGGTCCGCGCCGTGCGTCCCGAGGCGATGATGATGAAGGCGATGGATTCGGGCAGCTCGACGGTGAGCGCAGGGGAGTTGACTTTCGCCGCTCACCTGCAGGTCATTTACGAACTGGTGGACTGACGAAGAGAGACAGAACATGGAAAAGCGACATGTGTTGACGATGGCTGCGGTGGCGGCGCTGCTGGGTGCGGGGTGCGCCGGAGACACGATCGTACGCACTGATACGGAGGCCGAGGACCGGGTACACGTTTCCGGCTCCGCCAGTATGGCGGTGACGCCCAATGTGGCGACGACGACGATCGGCGTACAGACCCTGGCGCCCGATGCCGTCGAGGCCGTGACGGCGAACAACGAGCAGGTCGCGGCAGTGATCGGAGGCCTGGAGCAGCTGGGAGTCGCTGAGCAGGATCTGCAGACGAGCGGTTTTTCCATCTCGCCGCAGCGTGCCTACAGCGAGGATCGGCCGGATTCGATCACTGGATTCTGGGTGCGTAACACGATCACGGCCACCATTCGTGACCTGACGAATGTGGGTGGCATCCTGCAGGGGGCGATCGAGGCCGGCGCCAACGAGATCTATGGTTTGCGGTTCACGGTGTCGAATCCCGACTCCCTCGAAGATGTGGTTCGACGCTTGGCTGTGGAGGATGCCCGCCGCCGCGCCGAGTCGCTGGCAGAGGCGGCGGGGGCCAGAGTGGGGCGGATCGTCAGCTTGAGCGAGGCATCGGCAACGGATCCTTTTCTCTTTCGCGGGGCCATCGAAGCCGACGCTGCCAGCGTGCCGGTACAGCCGGGCGAGGTCGAGGTGTCAGCCTCCGTGGCAGCCGTGTTCACCCTCGAGTAGGGATGCGTACTCCTGCCGAAGATGCTCTGCCGCAGTTGCGCCAGCGTCTCGATCCGGGCGGCCCCGTCATCGACGCTCATGTCCATCCCCTCGACAACTTCGGCGGGTTCGACTTTGACGGGGTCGGTGGAGACGTAGAACGCCTGCGCGGTGCCGCGCGCCGCGCCGGCGTCACCCGCGCCTGCCTGTTTTCCCTGCACACAACAATACCCCGCGATCCGACACCGGAACAGTGCCGTGCCGCCAACGATTACGCACTCGCCATGCGGGACGCCTCCGACGGGTTCTTCCTGCCGTTCTGTTACGTCAGTCCCTCCGCGCCCGAAGCCGCAGTAACCGAGGTCGACCGCTGTGTCGCCGGGGAAGGCATGGTGGGCATCAAACTCTGGGTGGCGCAGCGGGCGACGGATCCCAGGCTGGACCCCATCGTGGAACGCGCCGTCGCCCTCGACGTGCCCGTGCTGCAGCACGCCTGGCGCAAGACGACGGGTAATCTATCGGGAGAATCTTTCCCCGCCGATGTCGCCGATCTGGGGCGCCGGCACCCTCAGGCGCGACTCATCATGGCCCATCTCAACGGCTGCAATCCACGAGGAATCGAGGACGTGCGCAGCTGTGAGAATGTCACCATCGACACCTCCGGAGGCGATCCGGAGACGGGTATGGTGGAGCTCGCCGTCGAACGTCTTGGAGCCCATCGTGTCGTCTACGGCTCCGACGCGCCGATTCGTCATTTTGGCGTGACCCTGGCCAAGGTTCTGGGGGCGCGTCTCAGCGATGCTGATAAGCGCCGGATTATGTGGCACAACCTGCGGGATCTGCTCCCGGACCGTGCCGGGCTGTCACCGTGATCGACACCTGTACCTGGATGGGACACTGGGGCAGCCTGGCGGTCCCCGGAGAGCCCGACGAGGTCGTTGACATGGCCGTGGGCGCCGGCGCAACCCACGTCGTACTGTCGTCGCTGAATGGGGTCTGGGCACACAGTCCACATCCCGCCAACGATGCGGTGTATGATGTGGCCGAGGCGGACGCCCGGGTTCTGCCGGCACCGGTGATCGATCCCACGGTGACGACCTGGGAAGAGGAGCTGCAGCGGTCCGTGGAACGGGCAGCGCCTTTGGTCCGCTGGCTACCGGCCTATGCGGGGTTCGAGATGAACGCCGCCGACGACTGGGTGCGCGCCATCGGCCAGGCAGATCGCGTCCTGTGGGTGCAGACCCGGTTGGAGGACCCCCGCCGTCAGCATCCGCGAGCCGTTGTGCCGGACGTCAACGCCACAGAGGTCGTCGAACTCGCCTGCCGCCACCCGGAGGTGGCCATCGTCCTCGGCGGGGCACCATGGAAAGCCGTGCTCGATCTGGCGCCGAAGATTCTCTCCCTGCCACGCTGCTACGCCGACACCTCCCAGGTGGACGGCATGGACAGCGTCATGCGGCTCGTCGACGCCGGTCTGGCATCACGTCTGCTCTACGGGTCGCACGCGCCCCTGTTCATGCCCCTGGCGGCGCTGGCCCGGGTGATCATCGATCTCGAGGCCGGACCGGCCCACCTGATCCTGCACGACAACGCCAGTTCGCTGTTCCGGTTGGATTGACTGCCCAGGTACTGCAAAGGCTCGCGTCCCCAGTCAGTCAGCTGCTGGCGGCGCGTTCCCGGCGTACGCGGGCGGGCACGTCGTCCTGGCGGATCTCAGAGGACTGAATCCCCAGGGTCCTGTCCTCAAGAGGCAGGTCGACCCGAACGCCGCCGCGGCGGTGCGACTCGCGCAAGGCGATGGCCACTTCGAGGGCGGCCAGACCGTCGGCGTCACTGCAGCGTGGTCTGGTCCCGGATTCGATGCCGGCGATCAGGTCGTCGATGACACTCAGTCCCATGCCGCGGATCCGTGCCGGCAACGGGAAGGGAGTACGTGCCGGTACACCCCGACCTCGGGGGCCACCGTCCACAGTGCTCCACAACTCCCAGTCGAGACCGCCAGCCAGCGACCGTACCCGCTGCTGCGTGCCGATGACATCCACTTCCCACGAAGCCTGCCCCGTCGGTGTGGAGCGCAGATATGCACGCACACCGTTATCGAAGGCGAGGTAGCCGTTGCCCGCCAGGTCGTCATCGGCGGCGGCGGCCGCATCGGATTCCATCTCACCGAAGACCCACTCCACCTCGCCTCCGGCCAGATAGCGGATGATATCGATGGCATGGGAACCGTTGTGCGACAGGCCACATTGGGCGTAGGCTGTAACCTGTAATACGTCTCCCAGTTCGCCGCTGTCGATGCGCCGGCGGGTTTCGACGAAGAAGGGTGTCCAGCGCCGGGCACAGTTGACGGCAACGGTGACACCCCGCTGCCGGCAGAGGTTGACGATGTCATCCGCTTCGGTCAGGGTGAGGGCCATCGGCTTTTCAGACCAGATGGCCCGGACGCCTGCTGCCGCTGTGTCAAGCAGGATCCGGTGCCGGGCCCGGGCGGTGGTGCAGATGCTGACGATGTCCGGTTTCTCGGAGGCCAGCATCTCCTCATGGTCAGCGTACACGTGGCTGGTTCCCAATCCCCAACGCTCGGCGAAGATCTGCCGTTGCTCAGCATGAGGATCGGCGCCCGCCACCAGCTCGACCCGCTCATGGGCCTGGTAGCTCGGAGCGTGGCAGTAGGGGAGGAACAGCGTACCGCCCTGTTTGATCTCGTCGTCAAACGTGCTGCCCATTCGTCCAAGGCCGATAACGGCTGCGCGGTACGTCATGTCTGCCTTTCCAGCTAGAGATCCACGGTGAGAGACCACCAATGACCCCCCGAATCTTCGCTCTTTCTGACCTGCACGTCGACTTTGCCGCCAATCTCGAACAGGTAGAGTCCCTGTCACGGTCAGACTACCTGGCCGATGTCCTGATCGTGGCTGGCGATGCCTCACATCGCCTGGATCGAGCCGAGGCAGCACTCGGGGCCCTTATGGAGCGCTTCGCCCAGGTCTTCTTTACTCCCGGGAATCACGACCTGTGGGTGGACGACGGGGAGCAGCCGGAGGGGATCCAGGGGCTGGAGACCTCGCTGGACCGGGTTCGTGATCTGGAGGGGCTGTGCGCCCGGCTGGGAGTTCGCACGGCTCCGGGGGCAGCGGGGGAAGCCTGGGTGCTGCCGCTCTACGGCTGGTACGAACCGGCTTTTTGTGAACGGCTACACGCCGATGCGCCGAAGGATCGGATCTCGCGCCGGTGGGCGGACCACCAGCGCTGCCGCTGGCCGCCGAACCTGCTCGACGACGGTGAGCGCTGTTGTTACTTCGCCGGACTTAACGCAGACCGGCTGTCGCCATCGCCGGGGCGGCGGGTGATCAGCTTTTCTCACTTTCTGCCGCGCCCCGACGTCCTGCCGCCGGTGGTCCACCTTCGTTTCAAGGAACTGCCGAGAGTGGCCGGCACCGATCGGCTCGAGTCACAGCTGCGTACCGCCGGGTCGTGTGTCCACATCTTCGGACACACCCATATCCCGTGGGACGAAACGATCGACGGTGTGCGGTATGTGCAGAACCCGCTGGCCTACCCGCACGAGCGCAAGAGGCGAGGGCAGGACGGGATTCGTCTCGTCGAAGTGTGAGAAGGTCACTGGCGTGCACGTGGGGCGGTCCGACTCCGAGGGCCGCATGCGTCGCAACATCGTCGCGATCCGCGACGTTCGATCGCACGCTGCATCCTGCAGCGCGATCGATCGGCGCCATCCGGGCGCCGACCCCTCTGGGGACGGAGTGTCGCGAATCGCGCCGGCGACACACGACAGCCCTCTACGTCGGACCGCCCCACGCTCTCGACGAATCCGTCCGTAGCGGTGTAGAACCTGTCAGCCTATTGTCGCTGAGCCGATTTCATTCGTAGCGCAGCGCGTCGATGGGATTCAACATCGCTGCCTGGCGGGCGGGGTAGTAGCCGAAGGTGACGCCGATGCCGGCGGCGACGCCGAAGGAGAGGCCGATGGTCCAGGGCTGGACGATCGTCTTCCACTCGGCATAGAGGGTGATGATCTTGGTCATCGAATACCCCATCATGATGCCGATGATGCCTCCCAGAAGACTCACCATGACGGCCTCGACGAGGAACTGGGCGAGCACGTCATGGCGGCGGGCCCCAAGAGCGCGGCGGATGCCGATCTCACGTGTGCGTTCGAGAACGGAGGCGAGCATGATATTCATGATGCCGATGCCGCCGACGACGAGGGAGATACCGGCGATGCAGCCCATGACGATGTTGAAGATGGCCTGCGTTTTCTGGCTTTGCCGCATCAGCTCTTCGGGAATGGCGAGCTTGAAGTCATCGACGCCGCGATGCCGCCGCTGGAGGATGGCGCGCACGATATTGGCCGCTTCCTGCAGGCGGTCGGGGTCGCTGACCTTGATGGTGATCTGCGTAAGCTCGGGATCGGTGGGCTCCCACTTGAATCGCTTCAGGAGCGTATGGATGGGGACGTAGATGTCCTCGTCCGTGTTTCTCACTTCCAGGACGCCGCCGATCTTGCCGCCTGCGGCTCCCTTGTCGGCGAGTACGCCGATGACGACGTACCACTGATCCTGGATTTTGATCTGCTGCCCGAGGGCCTCCTCGAAGTAGAACAGGGAGCGCTTGGCGTCAGCGCCCAGGACACAGACGCGATTGGCCCGCAGCAGATCCTCGTCAGTGAAAAACACGCCTTCCGCCATGCTCGCATTGAGCACGTCGATATACTCGGGACGCGTACCCACGAGCATGGTCTGGAAGGAGTTGCTCTCGTGACGTGCCTTGACCTTCAGATCCCGCTGAGGGGCGACGATCTCCGCCAGGGGGCAGATCTCGGCGATGGCGAGGGCGTCGTCGCGGGTGAGGCCGGCGGAGAGATTGCTGGTGCCCGAGTCCTCATCTTCCGCGGCCCCTTCTTCAGCCGGGTTCCAATGCTGGACGATGATGTTGTGGATGCCCATCTGACTGATCTGGTCCAGGGCCTCCTGCTTGGCTCCCTCGCCGATGGACAGCATGGCGATCACGGCGCCGACACCGAAGATGATGCCGAGCATGGTAAGGATCGTGCGCAGCTTGTGAGACAACAGACCAGCGACCGACAGGTCGAAGGTTTCGCGTAGATCCACCGCTACTCCAGCCCGCTGGACGCCGAGGCCGTCTCGGTTTCGTCGGGTACGCCGCCCAGTTCCTCGAGTGTCGTCGTCGGGTCGCGCAGGGTGACGCGATCATTGCTTCCCAGACCTTCGAGGACGATGACGTAGTTCCCGTTGCGGTCGCCGAGAGTGACCTCCTGCTCGCGGGGTTGCCCGCCATCGATGACGAAGACGTGCGTGCCGCCGCTCTTCTCGAACACGGCATCGATCGGGATATAGAGCGGCAGGTCGGCGACCTCGCTCTCGGCGGGCTCCGTAATCTCGTCTTCGGCAGGCTGCGGACGCTCCGGAACCGTCTTGATGACGACCTCGCTCGTGGCCGTCATACCCGGTTTCAGGCGATCATCCTGTTCGGTGATTTCGATCTCTATGTCGAAGACCTTGACGTTCTTGTCACCTTCCTTTTCGTGACCCAGAGAGGCGACGCTGCTGATCTTTCCGTGAAAGACGGGTCCGGGGAGGGCGTCGAGGCGGATATCGACGAGTTGATCGACTTCGATCTTGTCGACGTCGACCTCGTTGACCCAGGTCTTGACCCGCATGGTCGAAAGATCGGGCAGGGTTACCAGTGTGGCCCCGCCCCAGGGCTCGTCGCCGACGCGGATCTTCTCCGGCCGTGACCCCTTCCGGATTTTCTCATACACCACGAGCCCCGGGTTCTCTGCCAGGACCGACAGATTCTCGAGATCTTTCTCGGCGCGATCGAGTTCGCGTTCCTCCTCGGCGACATTCAGCCCCTGCTTGCGCAGCTCGACGCTGTCGACGACGGCCTGGGCTTTGATCTGCGTATGCGCCTGTTGCAGGGCCAGTTCAGCCTGCTTGGCACGCAACCCGGCTTCTTCCTTGTCGACGAAGGACTCGAATTTCATCTTCTCGACCTGCAGTTGCGCCAGGCGCAGGGCAGCCTCCTTGTTCTCGATGTCGGCCCGTTGGCGCGCCATCTCTACCTGCTGGGTAGCAGTCGTCTTCTGCAACTCGCCCCGAGCGGCCTCCAGCTCCTGCGACTCTTCGGTGACCTTCTTCTCGAACTCGACCCGGTCGAATTCGATGATCAGGTCGCCCACCTCGACGATCTCACCCTCGGGAAAGAGCTTGGTGATCTTCAATTGACCCCTGACGTTGGGGGCGTTGATCTGCTCGGCGTTGACCGCCTCGAGCTCGCCTTTTTTCAACTCCAGGGTGATGAGGAACTCCCCTTGCTGTACCGGGAAAGAGGCCACGGCGGCGCTTTCCTCCTCGATGAGCAGACGGGAGGCGGCGACGCCGGCGGCGATGACGACGACAAGGCCGAGAGCCAGAATGACACGCTTGCGACCCTCGTTGGCGGCGGCAGCGGGGGGCTGGACAGAAGCAGATTCGGTCATAACAGACCCAGATCGGTGAGGGAGATGATATCGCCTTCGGAGAGGCCTTCTTCGATGATGACCTCGATGCCGTTGTCCACACCCGGCGTCACGTCAATGTCTTCAAAACCATCGTCGGTCCGGCGGTAAACGAAGGTGCGATCCTGCTGGCGCCGCATGGCGGCAAGCGGGATGGACAGTGCCTCGGGGAAGGATTCGACGACGACCTCTACGGAAGCCGACATTCCGGGGTACAGCCGATCGTCCTGTCCGGTGATGTCGACGACCATTTCGAAGACGCGGACGTTGGGCGCATACTCGAGTTCGTTGGCCATGGGGGAGACGTGGCGCACGACGCCGTTGAAGACAGGTCCGGGGAACGCCTCGAGCCGGATCATGGCGGTCTGCCCGGGCGCGACCCGCTGTACGTCCATTTCGCCGACTTGCGTGTAGACCTGCATCGAGTCGAGTTCGGGCAGAGTCAACAGACTCGTGCCGCCCCACACGACATCCCCCTCGGTCACCTTGCCGCGGCGATCCGTCCCGCGCTTGCGGATCTTCTCGTAGACGATGATCCCGGGGCGTGTGGCATGCACGCTGAGCCGCTCATAGTCTGACAGGGAGCGATCGTAGTTCTTCTGGCGGTGGGCGATCCGCAGCTCGCGATTCGTCATCTCGACGCGATCGATGATCTGTTGCGCTTCCACATCGGTCTGTGCCTGCGTCAAAGCGCGCTCAGCGTTTTCGATGTTGATCTGCGCCTCCTCCCGCTCGACGGGAGAGCCGTACTGTGCCTTCTGCAGGCTGATATGGGCCAGATCGCGGGCGGCGGTCTTCTGTTCGACCTTCATGGCGAGCTCGGCCCGCCGGCGCTCCTGCTGAGCCTGTGTCTTGCGCATCTCGGCCTTGGCCCGCTCGAGGCCGCCGGCGTTGTCCTTGACCTCCTGGGCGTGTTGCTCCCGGTCGAACTGCAGGATGAGGTCGCCCACCTCGACGCGAGCGCCCTCCGGATACAGGTGTACGATCTTGAGCTGCCCGTGGACCCGGGGGGCGACGACCTTTTCGTCACGGGCGGCGCGAAGCTCGCCGGCTTCGACGTGGGTGACCTCGAAGGCCCCGAGGGTGACCGCCACGGTAGGGGTCGACTGGTCGATCTTCTCCGGGCTCAGGGCGCCGCTGCCAAGAACGACCCCGACGATGACGACGCCGGCAGTGACGAGGATCGCAGATCGGCTCAATCGAGGCATGGTCAGGCGCCTCCTGCAAGGGCGGCTACAGCTGGTGATTTCGTCTCGTCGCTCTCGACGATGCCGTCACGGAAGCGGACAATCCGGTGGGCACAGGCGGCGATGTCCTCTTCGTGAGTCACGAGGATGATCGTGTTGCCAGATTCGTGCAGTCGGGTGAACAGTTCCATGATTTCGATGCCGGTGCGCGAGTCGAGGGCGCCGGTGGGTTCGTCGGCCAGGATGATGGACGGGTCGTTCGACAGGGCTCGGGCGATGGCGACGCGCTGGCGCTGGCCCCCGGACAACTCATTGGGGCGGTGATCCATACGATCGGCGAGGCCCACTGCATCGAGAGCCTGTATGGCACGCTCCCGCCGCTGTCGCGGCGGTACTCCGCCGTACACCAAGGGCAACTCGACGTTCTTCAGCGCATCTGACCGCGCCAGCAGATGGAAGGTCTGGAAGACGAAGCCGATCTCCTGATTGCGGATGTCGGCGAGCTGGTCATCGTCCATCTCACTGACGAGCTGACCGTTCAGACGGTAGAGTCCAGCCGTGGGGACATCGAGGCAGCCGATGATGTTCATCAGCGTCGACTTGCCCGATCCGGAGGGCCCCATGATGGCGACGTATTCGTTGCGACCGATGGCGACGTCGACGCCACTCAGGGCGTGTACCTGAGTGGGGCCCATGTCATAGGTCTTGGTGATGCCCTCCATCTCGATCATGTCTGCGGCCACGATCAGTCCCCCACAGCCGGGGACACTGAGCGCAGGGACCCGTCCGGAACCCAGCCGGCCGTCGTGTCGGACGGTACACGGACAAAGGCCCACGGGCCCTGCAGCCGTTCGCGCAGCAGCAGGGTGCCGGCGCTGATATGGGTCACCGCCACGCCGTCGGGCGCGTCGAGCAGATCCATGTCGTCGTTGAGGTAAACCATGCGGTCAAGCAGGCGATCGACAGTCATGCGGAATACGTCCAGGGCGTCCTGGGCGAGAGGGGTGTGGGGCTGCACCTGCACAGAGGCTACCGTGTTCAGTCTCCAGGAGACTTCGAGGAGTTCCTCGACGGCGGCGCGGTGCTCAGTTGTCACGGGTCCTCTCGCAGCAGGGGCATCTTCCTTTGGGCCGGAAACGCGGAAACGACAGTGGACCAGAGCTTCGGTGTCGGGATGGTCCGGATTGGGATGGGATGTCCAGCCTTCCAACTCGACCCCGGCGAAGGCCGTCAATGCGTAGGCGTGCGTAAGTTCGTCAAAGCTGGCCGTTATCCCCCGATACTGGCACTCGGCGGATCGCACCAGTTCCATATCGAGTTCAGAGGGGCGCTCGACGGGCACCGGACGATCGGGGATGAGGGGAATGGCGGCAACGATGATGAGGCCTGTGATCCACGCGGCGCGCCGTCGGGGCGAGGCCATTCGGGGCATCCCCAAAGTGAACCCCGGAAAATCGGGAAAGGAACGGCGTAAGTGCTTGTTTAGTAAGAGCGTAACGGAGAAGGTGGACCTGGTCAAGAGGCTCCGTGGCCGTTATTGCAGGCTTTGCTGCTGCCCTTCCTCTTCCTCCTCGTCTTCACTCTGATCTGCGCGTTCTTCGAGATCCTCCCACCAGACAACGATCTCGATCCGCCGGTTGAGGGACTTGTTTTCGGGGGAGGTGTTTTCAAACAAGGGACGTTCTTCGCCATACCCCCTGGCTTCGAGCATGGCGGGGCCGATGAATTCATACTGGGAGATCATCGTCTCGCGTACCGCCTCAGCACGTCTCTGAGACAGGTCGTTGTTGTATTCGTCGTCACCGTCGGAGTCGGTGTGGCCTTCGATGATCAGCTTCGAGGGTTTATGGAAGCGGATGAAGTCAGCCACGTTCTGGAACTCGCCCAGGATCCCCGCCTTGAGATCGGCGCTGCCCTGGTCGAAGAGCTGGAAACGGATGTTCCAGTCGATGTCCCACAGGGCCTCGCCGGCCGTTTCCGGCGTGATAGCGCACAGCTCCCGTGTCGCCTCGGCGAGATCGGACAACTGCGCCGGGGTCAGCTCCGTATTGCCAAGGTGATGGCCCGGCAGGAGTTCGGTGAGGATCCAGGCGGGCGACAGGCTCCAGGCGATGACCCGCGGGCAGCGCGCCACACCACGGTCAGCCAGGACGCACATGCCGCCCACCTCGCGTCGAGGGACCGTGTCGCAATCAATCCCCGGGCGCGGGGCGTAGCGCAGAACCTTCAGGCAACAGGCGTGGTCGGCAACGTGCAGGCCGAACACGTTGTGATTGCCGCCGCCGTCCAACGCCGTGAGCCGGGCGCCTCCGTCGAGATCGCGGCTGCCGACGACCGCTTCGATTCGCAACGCCTGTTCTACGGCGTCTGCAAGAGCCGGTGCCAGAGGCTCAGCGTGCGCAGCCCAATGCTCGAGGGGATAGGGTTCCGTGGAGCCCTCCAGGGTTCGGGTACTCACTATGGACGGTTGTCATGCCGGGTGAACCATGGCAAGTCGTTGGCGGCAGCACCGGCAACTATGTACTGTGGCCTGAGACGGAAGCAGCCTGCATTGGGCGTGGCATCGGCTACACGATGCAGGACATGACTCAGGACGAGATGGTGGTGGTCAAACTCTGGAGGAGGTCCAATATCTCAACGCACACTTCGCACAATCCTTCTGGCAGCCGTGATCCCGGTTGCATCCTTCGCCCATTCCGGGACCGTTGACGACGACGCGTCTCTCAAGAGCAAGATCCTTGACGGGGAACGCAAGTACGCCGTGTACTTGCCTCCCGACTACGAGACATCGCAGCGCTCCTATCCGGTGCTTTATTTGCTGCACGGAAGCGGCGATGACCAGACAGGATGGATCCAGTTTGGGGAAGTGCTGCGCATCGCCGATGCGGCCATCGCCGATGGTTCGGCGACGCCGATGGTCATCATCATGCCCGACGCCTACACGGGCCGTCGTGGTTACCAGAATCGCCTCAGCGTCGACTGGCGCTACGAGGACTTCTTCTTCGAGGAGCTGATCCCCCACGTGGAGAAGAAGTACCGGATCAAGAGCGAGAAGCGTTTCCGCGCAATCTCAGGCCTGTCGATGGGTGGGTACGGCAGCTTCATCTACGCCCTGCACCGCCCGGACATGTTCTCGTCAGCGGCGCCCCTCAGCGCCGGTACCGGCACGCGTTCAGTGCAGCAGTTCCTGGAGCGGGAAGAGCGCTGGAATCCTGAAGTGGACCTGACTGCCGTCCCTGATAGCGTAGTGCAGGCCTACTGGGAGAGGCACAGCGTCGCGCATATGGTGGAGGCCCTGCCGAAAGAAGAGCTGGAATCCGTCCGCTGGTACATCGACTGCGGCGACGACGACTTCCTTTTTCAGGGCAACGCCCGTGTCAACATCACGCTCCATGAGCGCGAGATCCCACACGAGTTCCGAGTGCGCGACGGCGGCCATACGTGGACCTACTGGCGCCAGTCGCTACCCGAGGTGTTGCGGTTCGTCTCCGATGCCTTCCACCAGTACTGAGAATCGGGTGGGGCCGGACTGTCGACGGGATCAGCCTTCGAGAGAGCGCAATACGTCCCGGCGTGACGGATGACGCAATTTGCTGAAGGCCCGCTCCTTCAACTGACGGATGCGCTCGCGGGTCAGGCCCATGCGGTCACCGATCAATTCCAGCGTCATCGGCTCCGAGCCGTCGAGTCCGAAGTAGGACCGAAGGATCGCCTGCTCGCGTTCATCGAGATCCTCCAGGACCATCTCCAGCCGCTCCTGGCTCGAGGAGCGGGTAATGGTCTCATCCGGCTGCTCCTGGTCGGGGTCTGCCAGGCGCTTCAGGAGCGTCGAGTCCTCGTCCTCCTCGAAAGACGCCCGGTCGAGGGAGACGACACGGCGGCCGCTGAGCAGTGTGTCGCGTACCTCTGCCGTCGACAGGTCGAGAGCCTCGGCGATTTCCTCGTCGTGGGGTTCGCCTTCATTGGCGTCGCCCAGTTCCTGCCTCGTGCGGGCGATCTTGCGCAGGAGGCTGATGCGGTTGATCGGCAGGCGGACGGTACGACTGTCTTCGGCCAGGGCCTGCTGAATGGCCTGGCGGATCCACCAGACCGCGTAGGAGATGAACTTGAAGCCGCGGGTCGCGTCGAACCGGTCTACGGCGGTCATCAGTCCGACATTGCCGGCGCTGATGAGCTCCGAGAAGGACATGCCGCGATTGCGGTACTTCTTGGCGACGGTGACGACGAACAGGAGATTGGCTTCAGCCAACTCCTCACGAGCCCGCTCATCGCCAGCGGCGATACGTTCCGCCAACTCGGCTTCCTTCTCTCGCGACAGGGGTTGTGAACTTCCGATCTCATTGAAATACGTCTGCAGACTGACATCCTCGTCCGTCCAGCTTTCGTAGTTCATCTGGGGAATCGCTCCTTGGCCGTGTGGGAGGTCGACAGGAGAGTGTAACGTAAATACGCCCTCAGGGCCACTGGCGGGGTTGACCCCTCCTTCCAGGCGCCGCTTACTCCACACTTTGCCCACGTCGGATTCCCGGAAGGCTGGAGGGCCGTCATGACTCGTATCGACCAGTTCGAGAGTGTGTTCCGGGCGGCTGGCCGCACGCTCTACCGCTACGATCCCACGGGGCTCGAGAGGGTGCTGGTGGTCACCGATCTCGATGGTGCCGGGGCCCGCCAGATCGGGGGGCAGGTCTGGACCTTCCTCGATCAGCACGGGCTGGCGGCCGGCGCCCACCAGCGAAACGTGGATGGATCCGAGTTCGAGACCGTCAGGGACCTGCTGGACCTGGTCGAGGCGGAGGCACCCGACCTCATCTGTACCTACCGCCACCTTCACAGCGTGGCCTGGCACTGGCCTTTCAGTCTTGGCGAGCATCTCGATGTGCTTACCCAGGCGACGGCCACCCCCGTGCTGGTACTGCCGCACCCCGAGGCGGGACGTATCGCCGGGCATGCCATGCAGGATACCGGCGTGGTCATGGCCATGACCGATCATCTGACAGGCGACCATCGGCTGGTGAGCTTCGCCGCCGACATGGCGGATCGCGGCGGGCGCCTGCTGGTCACTCACGTGGAGGACGGTGTCACCTTTGAGCGCTACATGGACACGATCTCCAAGCTGCCGCGGATCGATACGGATGAGGCGCGCCAGGACATCCTGCGCCAGCTTCTGGAAGAGCCTCGACAGTACGTCGATTCCTGTCGACAGGTGCTGGCCGAGGGCCGTCCCGACCTGAGTGTGGAAGGGATCGTGACCGTGGGACGCAGTCTGTCGGAGTACTCCCGCCTCGTGGAGGAGCATGAGGTCGACCTGCTCGTGCTCAACACAAAGGACGCCGACCAGCTGGCCATGCACGGGGTGGCCTATCCTGTGGTGGTTCAGCTGCGACAGATCCCGCTGTTGCTGCTGTGAACGAGATCCATCACATCCCGGCTGAGGTGACCTGGGGTTGTGCCGCCCTGCTGGCGGCGCTCGTCCTCTGCCTGGCACTGGAAGAGAAGCTCCATATCAGGAAGTCCATCCTCGCCGGCAGTTTCGCCAGTGTGGCGCTGCTGCTGGGCACCATCCTGCACCTGTTGCCTTTCGAACCGGTCCTGGTGGGCGGTCACGAGATTCACCTTCCCGTCTACATTCCCGCCGTGGACTGGGAGGTGATCGCAATCATCCTGGGGGCGTCCATCTTCGTCGACGTGACTTCCCGCTCGGGCCTGTTCACCTGGATTGCCATCCGGTTGACCAAGGCCTCCGGCGGCGATCCCTACCGTCTTCTCTGGTACTACGGCGGCATGACGGTGGTGTTCTCCGCGGTGCTCAACAACGTCACCGCGATGATCATCGTCGGCTCTCTCACCGGCGTCTCTCTGGACAAGCTCAAGCGGCGGGACATTCTGCTGGGATTCCTGCTGGTGGAAGGTCTGCTCACCAACGTGGGCGGGCTGCTGACCCTCATCAGCTCGGTGCCCAACATCATCGTCGGCAATACAGCGGGCATCAGTTTTGTCTCGTTTTTTCTCAAGGCCAGCCCCTACGTGCTGGTCGCCTCGGTCATCACCCTGTACATGGGGGCGCGCATCTTCGGCATCCGCCGCCTAGCGGGGGACGAGTCGATCACGGCTGCCGCGCAGGAGGTGTCCGCCTTTGACGAGCGCGATGGCATCGAGAGCCAGGGGTTCTTCCGCTTCGGCGCCGCCATGACGCTGGCCTTCGTCGGCGTCATGGCCACCACCAGTGTGCTGCCGTACGTGCGCGAGCTGGGTATGGGCTACGTGGCCATGAGCTTCGCCGCCATCATGCTGCTGCGCTACAAACACGAGGTGGACCAGTTCTACCGCGCCGTGGACTGGGATCTGCTCGGCTTCTTCGTCGCCCTTTTCGTCTTCATCAATGTCATGGAGCACGCTCAGGTGCTGGCCCTCATCGGCGAGGGGCTCAAGGCGATCATCGCTCTGGGGGATATCCAGGGCACGGCGTCGGTGCTGGTGGCGGCCGCGGCCTTCAGTTCCGTCACGGACAACATTCCTCTGGCGGCGATGCTGGCCAAGATCATCGCCGTGCTGCCCGATGCGGCAGGCAACCTGCGTGGCCCGGAGGATCCCATCTGGTGGTCGGTAATCTTTGGCGCCAACCTGGGCGGCAACATCACGCCCATCGGCTCCGCCTCCACGCTGGTGGCGGTAACCATCATGCACAAGCAGAAGCTGAACATGTCCTTCGGCCGCTTCGTCACCAGCGCCGCCATCTTCGCCGCCGTCCAGATCTCGCTGGCCACGGTTTACGTGCTGACAGTGCTCAGGTAGCGTCCGTAGGCTAGCCCGCAGCCTCTCTACACCCAGTAGATATTGTTGTCCGTCATCCCTGTGAGGTAGTCGATCACCAGCCAGATGCCGGCGACGAAGAACTGGCCGAGGATGAGGCCCAGGAAGAAGGGGCGAGCGCGATGGAACAGCCCCGGGCCGCCGTATTTGAGGATGATCGTCTTGATCAACCAGGCGAGAAACACCGAGAGGGTCAGGTAGTTGGTCAGGGAGATGGCGCTGACAGCGAAGCCGAGGGGATGCAGCGGCCACCAGAGGAAGTTGTGCCGTGCCAGCATCAGACCGGCCATGACACTGCCGCCGACGCCGGTGGAGATCCAACCGGTCCAATCCGGGCCGTCCGGATTGTTCAACTCCTGGGTGATGAAGTTGAACGGATAGGCGGGGCCGCCTGCAGGCCCGAAGAACCAGCTGTTCAGGTTGATCCCGCCGTAGCTGTAGCTCATGTACATCACGGCCCAGATTGACGAGGCGATGCTGACGACGATGGCCAGACCGATGGCCCAGAACAGGGCACGTTTGCGCCGGGCCAGCTGATCTTCGGCCAGCTTCAGTCCGTTGGCCACGGAGGCCATGACAAAAGTGCGCACGTCGGCGGCCCAGACGTAGGTGAAGCCCAGAGCCGTCAGGCTGTCGGCGCCCAGCGTCGAGTTGCCGAAGGTGGAGTGGATGAAATCAGACGGAATCAACGGCGCGCGGGCCGCGGCGATTCCGCCTTCGGCGACGATGCGGGTGACGGCGAGGAACACGACGTACATGGCGCCCAGATAGACCGGTACCGCCCACAGCGTCAGGCCTGCCAGCCACAACCAGGCGCCGATGAGGGTGTTCGCTCCGAGGAAGCCGAATACGGCGACCCGGTAGGAGAGCAGTTCGTCCGAGTCGTCCACTGACTCATCACCGCGAAACGCCTTGCGCCATACGTCCCCGAGATGGTCGCGTGCCGTCCACAGTCCAAACAGGACCATGACAAAAAAGGCACCCATACCCTGGTGGGCGATGATCGGCTCCGGCGGTGCGTACCACAGTTTCTCCGGTGACGACAGTCCGAGTACGCCGAAGGTGCCCTCCTGAGCCCGCATCAGCAGGCTGAAGAACCAGATGGAAAAGGCGATGTCGGTGTTGACCAGGTAGGTGAAACCGAGCATGGGAAAGCTGAGGGCGATCGACAGGCTGGCCGTATTGCGGAACAGAGGGATCGACGTCTGCGTGATGACGGTGGGGATGAAGTTGTAGTAGTTGTGCAGCGCCTTCAGCGAGCCCACCAGCAGGGGCAGAGCGAAGCCGCACCACATCAGCCAGTTGCGGAAGAAGGGCTTGAGGGCCTTGCCGCTGTCGTCGTCCTCGACCATGGCCAGTGGTACCTGGACGAGGGGAAAGGCGAGACGCTCGCGCACGATCCACTGCTTGCGCAGCATGACGATGAGGCAGACCATCGAGAAGTAGATGCCGAGGATGAGGGGGATCCACACGAGCAGAGGTGTGATCCAGGCTTCCCATCTGATGCCGATCCCGCGCGGCGAACCCTCGTAGAAGTACTTGACGGAGGTGAAGTCCTGAGGCACCATCCACGACGGGATGGAGGGGTGCACGAGGATGCCCCACTCGTTTTCCGTGGTGGCATAGTAGGTGGCGCCGGAGATGATGGGCAGCAGGTATTCGGTGAGCCCCATCGTCGGAATCGAGCAGGCGACGATGGACATGATGTAGATGACGACCAGCTCTTCGGGGCGGAAGGCGAGGCGGCGGTCGGCCAGGCCGAGGCCCGTGTGCACGATGAGCACGAGCAGAAAGAAGAGAAAAATGGCCCCCGCCGTGGAGAAGTCGAGGGCCAGATACGAACCGCGAAGCACCATGTTGCCGTACGGTGCACCCGTGCTGATGCAGAAAGCCATGATGGCGCCGGTCAGCAGTGACCGGAAGGTCACGCCTGAGCGAGGCTCAACAGCCGAGGAGTCCTGTGGTGTTGTCGAGGGGTTCATGCGAGGAGAGAAGGTAGTTGAAAACACGTGTGCTCGGGCGCAGCGGTCTCGAATGTAGCGAAATCTCCCTGGGAACGTGGGCTTTCAATTCCGTCGTCTACGGCCCGGTGGCTGCCGGCGAGGCACAGGAGACGGTGCGTCGGGCTCTCGATGAAGGCATCACGCTGTTCGATACGGCGCCGCTGTACGGAACCCGAGAACGCGATGGCATCGCCGAACAGGTGCTGGGTCAGGCCCTCGGCGCTGACCGCGAGCGAGTGTTGATTTCGACAAAGTTCGGCCGCCGGGCAACCCAGGGGAACCACGCTGACTTCAATGCGGCCAACGTCGCCTCGTCTGTGGACGAGAGCCTGATCCGGCTCGGCACCGATCACATCGACGTGCTGTTCTTCCATTCGCCCTTTGGGCCCGAGGAAGTCGAGGACGACGTCTGGGAGGCACTGAGGAGCGTGCGTGAACAGGGGAAGGTGCGCGCCGTGGGGCACTCGATCTCGAAGTTTGACGAAACGGAGGGAATGGCGCGGCAGTGGGCACGGGAACGGCAGATCGACGTGATCCAGGTTGTCTACAGTCTCCTGAACCGCGAGGCGACGACGTTGATCGAGGACCTGGCGGCTCAGGGAGTCGGCGTCATCGCCCGGGAGTCTCTGGCCAATGGATTCCTCTCAGGGACGGTCACGAGAGAAACGGTGTTCCTGGAAGGCAGCCTCAACGCACGCTACTCGAGACAGGAGGTGAGGGCTCGGGTCGAGCAGGTGGAGCGGCTGTCGTTTCTCGTCCGGGAACCGGTGACGTCGCTACCACAGGCGGCGATGCGCTGGGTGCTCGACAATGCCGGTGTCAGCTCTGTGCTGACGGGGGCACGCAATGGCGGGGAAGTAGCCGATTGCGCCGCTGCGGCCGACATGCCGGGATACAGCGCCGGCGAGTTGGCGCGAGCACAGGATGTCCACGGTCGGGATTTCCCCGCGGCTTGAGACTGTTCGGAGGAGTCCGGTCTACCAGCTGGGGCTGATCCCCATCTGCTGATGGCCCTGCGTGCGGCCCACGTCGTTGACGCGGATTCCCTTGTCGCCAAAGTTGACGCAGGCAAAGTTCTGCCGGCCCACCTTCGTCTCGGTCAGGTCGACCGTCTTGGTCAGGATCTCTTCCTTGGTGATAGCTTTGACGACGATGCAGTCATAGAGAGCGTCGATCAGGCGCCGGCGTTGGATGCGGCGCTCATTGGCCTGATGCCTCTGTGCATACTGCTTGATCACCGTCTTCTGCTCCATGTAGTTGCGCCCCCGACTCTCAGGCAGCACTTCGACGGCGACAATGGCCCAGTCCAGCTCGGGTGCTTCACGGACGAAGAATGGTTCGGTGCGATACTTGGAAATCACCTGGGCGACATTGTCGAACAGTTGCGGGAAGGAGCGCAGCAGGCTGACCAGATTTGTCGGCACCGTCTGGCCGCCGCGGAAGTAGCGCGGCAAGCGGGGGATCAGGGCGTAGCCGTGGTTCATGGCGCCCTTGTCCGCGATCAGGTGACGGATGCTCGGGTCTCGCATCTTCTGTTCCCAACGACGCTCGAGGCGGCTGCGGTCGTCGGGGATGATGGAGATATCCAGGTACTGCTCCAGGTCGTCCAATGAGATCTGGTGCGTCAGACTGTCGAGCTCGAGTTCTTCTTCCCCTTCTTCTTCTGCCTGCTCCTCTGCCGCCGGTTGCTGTGCCTTCTTGATGCGCGCCCGGCGCGCCTCCTGAGCCTGCTTCAGCTTCTCCTGCCGTTCCTTGCGTGCCTGCAGTCGTTTGGCTTCGGCGTCGGCGTCGGGTGTGACACCCTCCGGCCCTTCCTTCTTGCCTTTCTTGCGCTGCTTGCCCGCGGGCGCCTCGGCCGCGGCGCCCTCCTTCGGGGTGAACCCAGGTGTTTCCTTGACCTCGTGTCCCTTGGTGGGCGTGAAACCGGGCGTCTCTTCGACGTCGTGTCCTTCGGTCGGTGTGAAGCCGGCGGTTTCCTCGGTTTCGTGTCCTTCGGTGGGCTCGAAACCCGGCGTCTCTTCGACGTCGTGCCCCTTGGTGGGTGTAAAGCCGGCAGTCTCCTCGGTTTCGTGCCCTTCGGTGGGCTCGAATCCGGGCGTCTCTTCGACGTCGTGCCCCTTGGTAGGTGTAAAGCCGGCAGTCTCCTCGGTTTCGTGCCCTTCGGTGGGCTCGAATCCGGGCGTCTCTTCAACGTCGTGCCCTTCGGTGGGTGTGAAGCCGGCGGTCTCCTCGGTTTCGTTCCCCTCACCGGGCTCGAAGCCCGGCGTTTCCACGGCCTCCCCGTCTTCGCCCTCCTCACCGGGTCGACCTGTTCCTTCGTTTCCTGAGTAGATGTCGCTGCCGAACAGGACACCTGCGTCTTCATCCTCCTCGGTTGGTTCTCCGTCCGCCTCTGCCTCAGGCGTCTCTTCTGTCGAGTCGTCGGCTACTTCGCCTTCTTCTGTCTCGTTATCAAACAGGCCGACATCGTCCGCCTCCTCCGAATCGTTGGCGCTGTCCCCCTCGGCGACCTCGTCTTCGAAGAGAGACTCTCCCTCGTCCTCATTGCCGGTGTCGTCCTCGAGTTCCTCGACGTCGCCCAACAGCCCATCCGCCTCGCCGACATCTTCGCCCTCGAAGAGGGACTCTCCTTCGTCCCCGCTGTCGGTGTCGCCGACGAGCCCATCCGCCTCGCCGACATCTTCGTCCTCGAAGAGGGACTCTCCTTCGTCCCCGCTGCCGGTGTCGCCGACAAGCTCATCCGCCTCGCCGACATCTTCGTCCTCGAAGAGGGACTCTCCTTCGTCCCCGCTGCCGGTGTCGCCGACAAGCTCATCCGCCTCGCCGACATCTTCATCCTCGAAGAGCGACTCTCCTTCGTCCCCGCTGTCGGTGTCGCCGACAAGCCCATCCGCCTCGCCGACATCTTCGTCCTCGAAGAGGGACTCTCCCTCGTCCCCGTTGCCGGTGTCGCCGACAAGCTCATCCACTTCGCCGTCATCTTCGTCCTCGAAGAGAGACTCTCCCACATCCCCGTTGCCGGCGTCGCCGACAAGCTCATCCTCTTCGGCATCGTCATCGAAGAGTCCACCGTACTCAGGTTCCTGAGAGTCCCCAGGAGCGTCCGCGCCGCCTCCGGGTCCTGGCGAGTCGCCCTCGGCCTCCAATTCTTCTACCTCGTGTCCCTGACCCGTCAGCAACTCCTCGATCTGCTCCGCCAGCAGGCCGCTGACGTGCGGGCGGGCTACCAGCAGAGACTCCACCGTGCGCTCGTCGAGGGGTTCCCCCTCACCGTCTTCGTCGGGTGACTCGAACTGCACCAGCAGCAAGGAGACGTACCTCTCCATCAGGAAGCGTTTCTCTTCCTGATGGATCCGCGCCTCGAGTTCGCCGATGCGAGCTTCACTCACGCAGGCCGTCCTCGAGCGATTCGGGGAAGCAGAGAGTGGCGTGCACGCCGGGCCACATTCTGCGCGTGGCTCGCCAGTGGGGGATGTTGCCCTTCCCGTGCAGGGTGATCTTGTGCACGCGCTGCACGGTGAGAACGAGCCTCTGCGCCTTGCGGGCCCGGTACCGGGTGGAGGTCACGTTGTTCGTGTTGCCGGCGAACAGGTCTTCGCCCAGGGCTTCACCGACGATGATGCGATCGTAGATGTCCTCGACGATGCTCTTCTGCTGGGCGAACTCGGGTGGCAGGTCCCAGGCGCTGGCGTATCCGGAGAGCTTGCGGTCGGGGCTTCTCAAGGTGCAGTTCAGATACTCCGTCTCGCACAACACCCAGCGGGGGCCAGGCACCGCCTCGGTGTAGAAGTCGCGTTTCTCGAACCAGTTGGGTTTCTTGCGACGCTTGTAGAAGTAGGTGGGATAGGTCAGGCGCAGGTTTTCAAGTGAGGTATCGGTGGGGGCACCCTCCGCAGCGGCGATCTGAGGATAGCGGAAGATCGGCACACAACCGGCGAAGACCTTCTGCAGGCCCGTGATGTCGTTCTTCTCGGCGGCTTCGAGCGACCGGGGCAGCAGCAGCAGGTCCTTGATGAGCCGGTCGAAGGCCTCCTGATGTTCGGCAAAGACCTCGGATTCGAGGCTGAGACCCAGGATCTCCTCATGTTTCTCAAGTGAGATGTAACGCTCCATGAAGATCCAGCGAGCCTGCTCGCCTGGGGGCAGGCCCATCAGTTCGGGTACAGGTCCTTCCGGGAGGTCGGCGCCCTTTGCTTTCCGTTTTTTCTTGCGTTTTTTCTTGCGGCCATCACCGCCCGCACCGGCCCCGGAACGCAGTCCTGCCAACTCGGCCACATGCTCCTTGATGTGGTCGGACAGTTCCTGGGCGAGGTCGGCGTCCTCGATCTGCACTTCCCGATCATGTTCGAGATCGAGGATGGCCTGTACGAGTTCGTCACGATCCATGGACTGGACGTCAGGGGTCACGGGTTCTGCCGTGGGCATACGGACTGGTTTCGGTTTGCTTTGATCAGCGCTTAAGTTTAATCGGACGGTATGCTTGCGTTTCGGCTCACAATGCAATAGTAAGACGGTGAGAGGGAATCAACCATCGGCACCGGCACGATCCCTCATCGTCTGTATCGGCCCGTTTTGCGTCATCTCCACACCCTCTGCAGGCCGCTGATGTTCGGATCGCCACA
>DASCMS010000042.1:0-28283 GCA_036011085.1 Candidatus Latescibacterota bacterium | reverse complement strand
GCTATGAACCACATGTGACCCGGATGCTGGGTGCTGACGGCCACCAGGTCTGGGGTGCACCCGGCAACAGCCAGTTCACACTCTACACGCTGGCGTCGCTGGGCAGCTGGCTGACCCAGTTTTCGGATTCGGATGTCGTGCACTGGAACAACGGTCTGCACGACATCGGTCACAATCCGAACCGGGCGCCCGTGCAGATGCCAGTGGACGTGTATGCCGCCAACCTGAGCTTCATCGGTCGCCACCTCTTGGATTCGGGTGCCCGCGTTGTGTTCGCCACATCCACACCCGTACATCCGGACCGGCCCTTCGCAGAGGATCAGTGGTCCTGGCGCAACGAGGAGATCGACACTTACAACGAGGCCGCCCGCGAGGTGATGACGCAGCTTGAGATTCCGATCAACGAGCTCCACGGGGTCGTCGCCGCTGACGTGGATCGATTTCTCAGTACCGATCAGCTGCACCTGAGCGAGGAAGGCCAGCAGACCTGCGCCGAGGCCGTGTGTCACGTCGTGCGTGAGCAGCTGTCGATTTCGTAGACTCGCCTCAACGCTCGTCCACGGGAGTCCACTCGCGGTGCCCGGGTCCGACGTACTCCGACGTCGGTCGGAAGATGCGGTCCACCTGCCGCTGCTCACGGCAGTGGGCGAGCCAACCGGCCATGCGGCTGATAGCGAAGACACTGGTGAAGAGTTCGGGCTCGATGCCGAGCTGGTGCAGCAGGGCCGCGGTGTAGAACTCGGCATTCGTCTTGAGGTCACGTCCCGGTTTGGCTTGATCCAGCAGTCGCGTGGCAATCTCTTCCACTTCGAGGGCGAGCAAGTACAATGGGTGGCCGCCGTCTGCAGCCGACAGCCGGGCGGCGGCGTCGGAGAGGATCTGCGCCCGCGGATCGCGCACGCGGTACTCCCGGTGACCGAAACCCATGATCCGCTCACCCCGGTTGAGGATGTCCTGCAGGTGCTGCCTGGCATTCCCGGGTGTGCCGATCCGCTGCAGCATTTCGAGAGCGGGCTGCGGCGCGCCACCGTGTACGGGGCCTTTGAGAGCATCGAGGGCGCCGACGATGGCCGATTTCAGATCCGATCGTGTCGACAGGATGACGCGGGCCGTGAAGGTGGAGGCGTTGAGCCCGTGGTCGGACATCGTGTTGAGATAGGTCTCCAGGCAGCGGACGGCCGTCTCGGACGGGGGGCCGCCACGCAGCATGAAGAGGAACCCGGCGGCAATTCCCAGATCCGCGGGTGACTCCACGATGTCGTGGCCCTGCATCAGCCGCCAGTATGCGGCTACGATGGCCGGTGTGGCAGCGATCAGGCGCAGGGCTGATTCGTCGTCGTCGTCACTGATGCCCAGCGTGTCGATCCCGAGGCGCAGGGCTTCGATGGGCGAGAGTTTCTGCTGCGCCGATTGGCGCAGTACGCCCACCGTCAGCGACGGCAGAGAACGATGCCGGGACAGGTCGTTGCCGAGGCACACACACTCGGCGGCGGTGGGCAGTTCGCCCCGCCAGAGAAGGTGGAAGGTCTCCTCAAAGGTGGCTGCCGGCGCCAGCTCCGCCATCGGATATCCACGGACGGAGAGCCGGCCTCGGACACCGTCGATCTCGGACAGGGCGGTCCGTGCCGCCACGATCCCCTCCAGACCCGCTTTCCATTCGTTCATACCTACCTCCAATGAATGAGATGTCGGATCGAACTTGACCTCCCGACAAAGCATTGTCAATATTGATTACCATATCAATGTATGGGAGGGGAGGAAGAGCTGTGAGAGGTCGGTATCTGAGCTCGAAGGAGGCGTGCCAGGCTCTTGGAGTTCGGTCGCAAACGTTGTATGCCTACGTCAGCCGCGGGTTGATTCGTTCCGAGCCAATGGGCGGCAAGAGCCGGGCCCGGCGCTACCATGGCGAAGACGTCGAGCGGCTGGCACAGGGCAAGCAGCTGCGCAAGGATCCTACAAGGGCCGCACGGCGGGCGCTTCGCACCGGTGATCCGGTGTTGGAATCGTCCCTCACGCTGATCACGGAGGAGGCCCTCTACTACCGCGGCCTCGATGTGCTCGAGCTGGCGCGGGAGCGGTCGCTCGAGGAAGTGGCGGCGCTGATGTGGACCGGGGATGCCGGGGCGGTCGAAACGATTCGCGCCAAGGTGCTGATCGAGAGTGGCTTCGAAGGGGCACTACCCGAGGGTCTGTCGCCGCTGCAGCAGGTACAGGCCGTCCTGCCCATGGCAGCAGCGCTGGACTCGGCGGCGGCCGACCTGCAGCCTCTGTCGCTCTACCGTGTCGGCTGGCGCATCCTGCAGTTGATGACGCGGGCCATCTGCGGACGGAATGCGGCGGAGACCGGTGTCGGCAGAGCGCTGCAGCAGGCCTGGCTGCCGCGACGTCGCAAGGCGGCCCGGAGTCTGGAGGCAGGTCTCATTCTCTGCGCCGACCACGAACTCAACGTGTCCGCCTTTACCGCCCGCTGCGTCGCCTCGAGCGGTGCCAATCTGTACGCCGTCGTGTCGGCCGCCCTGGGTGCCCTGCAGGGGTTTCGCCATGGCGCGGCGGTGCAAAGGCTGGATGGAATGTGGCAGGAGATCGAGGCAGTGGGGGACGTACGGCGGGCCGTGGTCCTGCGGCTGGAGCGCGGCGACAGGATTCCCGGCTTCGGCCACGCCGTCTACCGCGGCATGGATCCCCGCGCCCGCGTCTTGCTCGAACTCGTAGAGGAGACCTTCCCCGAGTCGGATGCCCTGCGTGTCGCGGCGGAATTGCAGCAGGTCGTCAGGGAGGTGATGGAGCTGGAGTGCAACATCGACCTGGCACTGGCCACACTCGTCCGTGCCGCCGGCCTGCCATCGGGCAGCGCCATTCAGCTGTTCGCACTGGGGCGGGTCGTAGGCTGGATCGCGCATGCCCTCGAACAATATGCCACGGGTGAGCTGATCCGGCCGCGGGCCGCGTACGTGGGGGTGCTGCCGGAGGAAAGCGGTTGACATGGTATCGCCCAGATTGTGACTGTGGCAATAGAGCGTCACGGGAGTCACGGACGGAGGGCGAATTGGCTGTTGTGAGAAAAGTCGAGCTGGAGGATCTATCCGCAATCGAAGCGGCGTACCCCATCTCGGAGGGCACGCCTGGCAATCCACACCGGAAGGCCTACGAGTTGCACCAGGCGGGAGACACGACCTGGCTCGTCGCGTGGGAGGGTGACAGGCCCTGCGGCGCGGTGACCATCGACTGGCCGAGGAGTCGGGGACATGTGAGTCGCTGGTCCGATCAACTGGGATGCACCGAGATCGGCGGCCTCGAGGTGGACGAGGACATGCGTGGCAGGGGGATCGGCCGTGCCCTGATGGCGATGGCCGAGGCGCAGGTGCGTGAGCGTGGTGTGGAACGGCTCGGCCTCGAGGTGACGGCGACGAACCCGCAGCAGGATGCGGCCCGGGCACTCTACACAAAGTTGGGATTCGCCGATGCCGGTGTCGGTGAGTTCATCTCGGGCTACACGTACTGGACAGCCGACGGAAAGTCACACCGTGACGAAGAACCACACCGTTACCTGATCAAGCGACTCACGCCGCAGTAGAGCCCTGCTGATGCTGCTCGTGCATGGCGGCACGAGCCTTGATCTCGCCGGTGATGCCTCTCATGTAGCCAAGGTTCCTGGGGATGTTCCACCAGAGCCCGGTGCGGCTTTGCGCCAGCCTTCGTGTGATGCTGGCGGGGGAGTAGAACTGGGACTTGGCCCACTCGTAGCCGGACATCAGCTGGTCGGGTGTAAGATTGTGCGGCTGGTGGACGACGTGGGTTTTGCCGTTGTAGTGCCGCCAGTCGTCATCGATGATCCGGCCGTCCCGGGCGAGCTTCTCGTAGGCGGGCAGGCCAGGGAAGGGCACCATGAGGCTCACCGTGGCCGAGTCGAGGCCGATGTCGCCCATGGCATCGACGGTGCGGGCGAACACGTCGGGTGTGTCCTCGTCGAAGCCGAACATGATGCCCGACTGCACGGCGATGCCGTGGCTGTGGAAGCGCCGCAGCAGGTCACCGTACGCGGCGACCTGGTTGTGTTTCTTGCCGGCTTCCGCCAGGCTGGGTTCGTTGACACTTTCCAGGCCGATGAACAGCGCCTTGCAGCCGCTGGCTGCCGCCAGTTCGAGAAACTCATCATCCTGTACCGACACGGCGGTGGTCTGGCTCGTCCACCACTTGTTCAGTGGGGCCAGCTCGCGGAACAACGCCTTGGCATAGGTCAGATTGGCGCCGATGTTGTCATCCCAGAAGACGACCCCCTTGTCAGGGATGGCTGCCACTTCCGCGGCGATTTCGTGCACCGGTCGAAGGCGCATGCGACGCGCCTGCGGATACAGTTTGGGGATCGTGCAGTAGCTGCACACGTGGGGACATCCGCGGGTGGCGATCATGGCCCCTTTCGTCGCCCACCACCCGTTCCAGCCACCGTGACGGATGAGATCCCTGCGTGCGTGGGGGAGTCCCACAAGCGACGCAGGCGTGGGGCAGCGATAGATCCGGGCGCCGTTCCGGCACACCTCGACTGTGGCACCCGTCCCCTGGTCGAGCGTATGGTGCCCCATGGCGAAGGTCCGTTCGGCCTCCACGTGTTCGAGCACCCTCTGCCACTGGGTTTCGGCCTCCCCGACGACGACGATGTCGACGTGATCGGCCACCTCGTGAGGCAGAAGCGAGGCGTGGGGTCCTCCCATGGCGACGACAACACCCCGGGCTCTGAACCTGCCGGCCATGTCGTAGGCATGGGGTGCGCCGGGCGTGGCCGCCGTGATGCCGACGACGTCGTGGGAGGCGTCGGTGTCCACGCTATGGGTGATCTCGTCGGTGTGGCTCACCGTCCAGTGTTGCGGTGTGAGGGCGGCCAGCAGCGGCATGGTCAGCTGCGGCATACGGATGAACTCGCGGGCCCTGGCCTGCAGGGTGAGCGGGTCTTCGGCCGTGATCAGATGAAGGGTCGGCATGGTCCGGTTATCCGCCG
Source organism: Candidatus Latescibacterota bacterium (assembly GCA_036011085.1). Taxonomy (GTDB): domain Bacteria; phylum Latescibacterota; class UBA2968; order UBA8231; family UBA8231; genus UBA8231. Next base: position 23,290 of record DASCMS010000042.1, on the reverse strand, counting down.
CGGGCGATGTACTCGACGCGGTCCTCGATGGAGTGCTTGACGGTCTCGATGGCGATCCAACCCTTTGCCGCGGCCCGCGTGTGCCACCGAACGAAGAAGGCTCGATGCCAGACAAGACCTGTGGTAAGTGCTTCCTCAGGGCTGTACCCAGACAGACCCGTGATACACAGAAACCGTTCCGCCAGGTCATGCTGCTGGGCCGGTGAGAAGCGCTCGGCCATATGTGCCAGGTCGACGAGGGGCGTGTTCAGATGGGACAGTCCCCAGTCGAGAGCGGCGAACCGGCCGGAAGCCAGACGTACGAGATTGCCGGGGTCGAAGTCGCCGTGCATGAGGGTCAGCGGATCGTCCCGGCGCCGGGCGGCAGATGTCAACAGCCGCTGGCGGTACGCTTGAATGGACGCCTCGTCGAGCTCGAGATCACCACTGCTCACCAGTTGCAGCAAATCTGCGACGGTTTCGTCAGCGTGCTCGGCAAGCCAGGGCAGGTCCCGCCGCGGCAGATGGGTGAGCAGATCCGACCGGCCGAGGAACGCCCGGTGCATGTGCCCGAGATCTGCGAGAGCCTGGGCCGCCTCGACTGCCGTCACGTCCTCAAAGGGAAGACCCGGAACATCACTCAGCAGGAGCCAGGTATCGTGGAGCTGGGAACAGTCACCGGCGGCGATCAGCTCTGCGGCGCAGATCGGGTGATCCTGCACCAGCGTGTAGGCACGACGCTCGTGGGCGAGGGCAGGGCAGGTCGTTTTGAGGACTGCCGTGGTGTCGGCGTCTGATCTGTGGAGGCACAGGCGCTCCAGGTGAGACAGGTCACGCTGGTCGATTGTGCTCCGAGCCGAGACGGCAGATCCGGTGGCTGCCTCGATCCGAGCGTTGCTCGGGGGAGTGAGTCTCACCGGAGGCAGGAGAAGCCGGCCGTCAGAGGACGGCGGCCTCGAGGATCTCGAGGATTTCGTTCGGCGTGTCGATACGGGCGCGGCAGCCGAGGGGGATCGTGATCTGCGGGGCGGTGTGCCCGAAATCCACGTCTGTCAGGATCGGGAAGGCATAGCCGGCAGTGCGTTCCAGGATGACTTGCCGGAGACGGCTTTTCTCCTCGTCCGAGTACTTCATCGGACGACCGACGACGAGGCCGCAGATACTGTCGAAGACGCCCATGTTCTCGTAGTCCATGAGGATGCCGTCGATCTTCGCCGGACTCGGTTTCTCCTCAGAGGTCTCGAAGAACAGGATGGCGCCCTCCCAACAAGGCCACCACGGCGTGCCTCGCAGATGCTGCAGGGACTCCAGGCATCCGCCGATCAGGGGGCCTTCAACCTCACCAGGTTTGAGCCACGTCCAGCCCGGACTCGGTTGACGCTCTCGCGGTCGGGTCAGATCGGTCTGGTCACCCCACTGCAGAAACTCTTCCGTCCACCAGGGCGAGGGCTCGACCCGCCCCATCGGGCGAGGAACACCAACGGCCTTGAGGAAATGCTCTTCGGTGTAGTCGAACATGGCCGGGTATTCGGCGAAGTCCGTCAGCAGCGCCGGACCGTTGAAGGTGATCAGGCCCGTCTTCGACCAGATGGCTACGTTGAGCACGGTGATGTCCGAGTAACCGACGAGGATCTTCGGGTTGGCGGCGATCAGCTCGAAGTCGAGATGGGGGAGCAGGTGGCAGGAATGGTCGCCGCCGATGCCGGCCACGATGGCCTTGATCTCGGGATCGGCGAACATCTGATGTAGATCGGCCGTCCGGCGTTCGGGGGAATCGGAGACGTCACCCGACTGATGCAGGGCATTGTCAGCCAGGCGCACCTCGAATCCAAGTCGGCGCAGGTGCTCGATATCCCGTTCAGTCCGGTGAGGGACGGCGCCCATGCCACCCCATGAGGGGCTGACGAGGCCGACGGTGTCGCCGGGGGACAGTCGAGGAGGCTTGATCATCTGATGCCTCCGAGCCTGAGCAGCCGTTGCGCGTTGCCACCGATAACCTGGTGCTTCTCTTCGTCCGTCAGGTCGGCGGTGATGATCTTACCCAGCTGGATCCGCGGATCCATCAACGGCTGGTCCGAGCCGAAGAGCACCCGCTCGGCGCCGGCGCCGGCGACGAGCTTCTCGATGACCCCGGGCTGGCGGTAGGTGGAGCACGTCTCCAGATAGAAGTTGTCGTGCGCCCGGGCCATGTCGATCGCCTGGGTGCGGAAGGGCTCGATGTTCCCCGAGTGACCGGAGACGAAGGTGGCGCCGGGAAAGCGTGCTGCCGCAGTTCCCAGCTTCTGTGGTTCAGACAACGTCCCGCTGTCCGTGTGTGAGAGAACCACGAGTCCACGTTCTTCAGCGAAGGCGAAGATCGGGTGCCAGGCTTCGTGATCGAGGGGGAACGTCGTATACGGTGGGTAGATCTTGATGGCACGCAGACCGAGTTCGTCGATGGCCCGCGTCAGCTCCGGCTCGAGCGTCTCCGGCATCGTGGGGGACACATAGGCGAAGCCGATGAAGCGATCCGGGTGGCGGGCGACGAAGGCCGCCGTGGAATCGTTGGCCCGTCGACCCTCGGGATGGAAGATGTTGAAGACGCAGGCACGATCGACTCCCGCCCCGTCCATGGCGTGGAGCATGCGTGACGGTTCGTCGCGCATGGCCGCCGTCTCCCAGTTGCCGACGTGACCGTGAAAGTCGATGACCGGAGCGTCACCGATCATAGCGCCAGCAGCTCACGAGTCGTACCGTCAAGAATCCGCTGCAACTGCCAGCTGTCGATCTGCTGCCGGTGCAGGCTCCAGAGCACAGGTCCCATGGCGTACCGGGGGTAGTAGGACCCGTAGAGAAGTCGTCGCGCGCCTATCTGGGTGACGAGATCCTCGATGGCACCCAGGCTCTCGTGCCGGCTCAGTTCCAGGCAGGAACGGGGCAGGTGTCGCAACAGGGGCAGGACATAGGGAGCGTGCGTGTAGTGCGCACCGACCAGTACCGTGCGCAGTTCGGGAAAGGCCGACAAGGTATCGGCCAGCTGTACTGGATCGTTGTCGGCCAGCGAGATCCACAGAGGCAGGTCTTCCTGTTGCAGCCAGGCGAGCAGATCTCCGTAGATCCAGCTCGTCAATGGGGTCGACGTCGACGCCGTATCGTGGAGCCGCACGGACCGGACCAGACCCGAGGCGTGCAGCTGCTGCAGCTGGCCCAGGGACTCCGGCGCCATGGAGGCCATCCACGACGGCAACAGGCGCCCATCCGCCGCGTCGATCCAGTCGTGCAGGGCATCGTTGCCATCCAGGGCACTGACCTGTTCTCCCTGCACTGAATACACCAGCGCCTGATCGACGCCGTGGCGATCCATCTCGGCCAGCAGGCCGGCCGCATCCTCGACGGGGGACGGTCGGTCGTGGCGATGGCCCACCCCGACATTGGCGTCGAGGACCGGTGTCTGGCAACGAAAGCTCAGCTGGCGACCGCCTGCAGTGCCGCATGGATGTAGCCGAAGGTATAGGCGAAACCGACTCGACCCGGTTCGGGGCCGGAGATGCCCGGCACGTGGTCGGGCATGATCATGTAGGGGTAGTCGACCTCCTTCAGCGTACGCAGCACCTTGATCATGTCCACATCTCCTTCGTCGGGGAAAACCTCGACGAACTTGCGCAGACCTCCCTTGATATTGCGGAAATGGATGTTGAAGATGCGCTTCCGTTCGCCGAAGTAGCGGATGACGTCATAGACCTGCTCGGCGGGGTCCTCCAGACATTCCGACATGCAGCCGACGCAGAAGTTGAGTCCGTTGCTCGGGCTGTCATACAGGGAGATGAGCTTCTTGAAACCTTCCGACATACCCAGCACACGGTCGACGCCCCGGTAGGTGGTACCGACACCGATTCCCGGGTCGGACGGATGGCAGGCCAGCTGCACCTTGTACTCCTCGGCCACAGGGATCACGCGCTTCAGCCAGTAGTCGATGCGTTCCCCCATCTCGGCGGCATCGGCGGGACCGTCTTCGAACTCGGTTCCTTCCGAGAGCTCGCCGTAGTCGAAGGTGGATAGCCGGGCGCCGCCGCGTCCCGTGACCGACTCCGTCCGCAGATGACCGAGGATGGTGATGTTGTAGTTGAAGCCGCGCAGGCCGGCTTGCCCCGCCATGCGGATCGCGTCGCAGACCAGGTCGAGCTGGCGCTCCCGCTCATCGCTGGGTTTCAGGAAGATGGCGCCCGTCTGTTTGTCCCTGAGGGCACCCCCCGAACCGATGAGGTGCATCATCTCAAGGTTGATACCGAACTTCGCGCAGCGTTCCCGGTAGCTGGTCAGCAGGTCGGTGGTCCATTCAGCCAGCGGCACGGCGGGTGTCGTATCGATGTTGTTGACGCCGAGTTGGGCGAGCATTTCGAGGTCGTGGTCTTCGGGGAAACTACCTTGCGTGCCGATGTACATGGTTGGCTCCTGCTGTTGGATGTCGAGGACGACTGACGTCAGGCGTCCAGATGTCTGCGAAAGAACGCTTCAGACAGGTTGCCGCCCCAGCCGTGCTCGCCGGGATGCAGGTCCAGTTCAAGCCGGTCGGACGCCCCCGCTGCAGAGTAGATCTTCTCCACCTGCCGATAGCAGGCCAGGGCCGTGTCGACCTTGAAGCACGTGTCGTTGGCGCCGATGTCGATCAGCAGTGGCTGTGGCGCGATCAGCCCCTGTACATCCGGCAGGTCGACGAGCTTGAACAGGCTGGGAGCCACCTGCATGCCGCAGTAGTTGTTGTCGCGCACACCGAAGACGGACCACAGATCGCTGTAGCACATGATCTCCGAAGCGCGGAAGCGATCGTCACACAGCGTCATCCACAGGGTCATCGTGCCACCACCCGACAACCCCATCACGCCGAGTCGGTCGCCGTCCACCTGCGGCAGAGAGGTGACGAAGTCGGTGGCCGCCTGCCCGTGGGTGACATTGATAGAGATGGAGGTCATCCCCAGCATCGTGGCGTGCAGGTAGTAGACATTGCACCAGTCGCGGCCGCCCACGTTGCCCCAGTTGTTGGGCTTCTGGTGATCGTTGCGCTCTCCGAAGCCGATCCAATCGATGGCATAGGTGACAAAGCCGAGTTGAGCCATCGTTTCGCCGTAGTCGTATCGGTTCTTGGCGATGTTGGCGGCACGCTCCGGACTCGAGTCGTTGCCCATGACCGACTCCTTGCCGAAAGGTCCGTGACCGTGGCAGCACAGCAGGGCGGGCAGCTTCTCGCCCCGTTTGAGGTCTCCGGGCAGGTTGATGAGCAGCGTCGCCGACAGATGTTCCTGCACATCGATGATCCAGCGCTGACGCCGCAGGCCACGATGTTCCCATTCGGCCAGCAACTCAGGATTCAGCGGCACACGAGGGGGTGAATCACCCAGACATGCCAGCACCTTCGGCAGAGCCTTCCTCTTCCAGGCGCCGTGCTGGCGTTTCGTGCTGCCGTCGAAGGACAGTTCCGGCCGTCGGTTGGCGACCAGGTCGGTGAACATCTGCTGTGGGCTCAGATTGCGGACGGTCATGGCTATCTCCCGGGATCGTTGTCCGGCAGAGCTTGGCGCATCGAGGCATTGCCGTCCAGTATGACATACGCCGTCCCCGCCGACGTCGGGAATTCGACTACAGACTGGCGTAGCCCTCAAGCCCTTCCTGCTGTTGCCAGCGGCGCATGACATCACCGGCCTGACGCAGGTGCCGCCGGTAGCGGTCATTCATACTCTTCTTGCTCTGGTGGACGATCCTGCCCACGGGCACGGAGTTGTTCTTGCCCCGGGCCTGGATGATTCGCCGGCCGTCGGGCCTGACGGCGATGGTAAGCATTCGCTCGAGGCGCCCCTCCACTTCGTCCCGCTGTACGGAGAACACCGCCTTACGACCGCTGCGGCAGTTGTTGCCATAGGAGCGCACGCAGTGGCTCATGGCTTTGCCCTCGGCCAGCAGTTGTTTCGACGTCGTCAGCTCGCGCACCGTCCACGTACACAGCTGTCCGGTCTCTTCGTCCCGCCCGTTCTCGACATACTCGCCAATTCCACAAGGTTCCCATCGATTGGTCGGTACCCGCTGATCGCGGGTCCGTCGCAGGTGCCACTCCTCCACCTGGCGCAGCAGCTTATCGACGCTGCGGCTCTTCATCGACAGGTTGGGCTCAGGGGGAGGGCCGTCTTCTTGCGGCACGAACCGGCGCTCGTGCAGATAGTCGGCGATGGGGCCTATCCACTCGCCGTCCAGCATGGGATGGCGTGTCAACCAGTGCAGGAAGGTGGACCAGAAGTCCTCCTGCTCGAACGACTGTCCCAGACGGGTGGCCAACACGACGTCGACCAGCGGCGGGGACCCGTCCTGACCGAGGATCTGACCATAACGCAACGCCTGCGGAATGGTGTAGTGGGCGGGTGCCTGCCGGACCTCGTGGGCCATGCGCTTCGTCAGCGTCACCGGCAGATCGGGCGCCGTCCGCAGGTTGCCGCCGGCGCCGAGGTGCTCGAACCAGTGGCGTTGTCGCTCGCCATCGGTGTCGGTGAAGAAGGCGGCGTCGAACAGGGACGGCAGCTCGTACTTCGCCAGCAGGTGGCGGGCGAGGGAGCCGAACTGACGACGCGCGCCGTGCTTCTCGCGGCGCCAGGTGTCGGGAGACTGCAGCCAGCGATCGTGGCGCGTGGCCAGCGCGGCAAGTCCGCCAATCCAGGTGTTGCCCGGCGCCGCCGGAAAACGGGAGATCGCAGGGGTTTCGACATCAAACAGATCAGCCTTCGTGCGCGTGGCTGCCAGGAGCAGGTCGCGGAAGGCGTTGCGTGCGTCAGGTGAGTCCTGCAGGTGAGCGGCACGGTCGTCGACGACACCCAGATAACCGCTGAGATCGTCGGCGCCGAGCTGGCCCGCGAAGAGGGCGGCGATCGTGTCGCCGGGCCGGCGGTGGAGCCGACGCCCCCGTCGAAGCGCCGAGTTGCTGGCCTCGGCACGATGTCGCTCGATCTCCTTGTCCCGTTGACGGTCGCTCTTGTACAGCGCCTCTCCCAGATCACGCTCACGACACCAGGCCTGATAGGCCTCGACAGAGTCGAGGCCGAGGTTGAACACGTGGGTGAGGAGCTCCTGCTCGGCGGCCTCCGCCTTTCTGTCCCGGGCCAACGCCTCGCGGGAGCTCTTCTTTCCTTTTTTCGTCTTCGCCATGTCAGTGGACGGTGTACTTCACACTCGTCGTGTGGACGGTGTAATGTCAAGAGGTTACGAACCGATGTCAGTGGCGACAGGCACCGTGGGCTGCTCCTGCCAGCGCGGCGTGTGGGGAGGGAAGGTGTCCAGATCTACATCGACATCCGGCCAGTGCCGGCGAAGAGCGTCCACCGTCTCCCGCACCCAGCTCCTCAGGTGAGGGAGTGAGCGGTGTGTCGCAGCGGTTCGAGCCGCGACCTCGAGGGTGGATACCACCTGCAGTCTGCCTGGATCGCCCTCCTCGGCCGCATCGAGCTTCGGGAAGCGGTGCAACCGGAAGATGGCGAACACCAGGCAGGCAGCGGCTACGGCGCCGCCGAACCGCGTGTCATCCATGGCCTCCGGTATCGTCTCTGCCAGGGATGCCCGGTATTCGGCCTCCAAGCCTTCGGCGATGGGATCACCGGCCGTGAGCCAGTGTGGTCCCGGGACGTAGAGACAGACAGCGTCTTCTACCGCGTGCCGATACCCGGCCGCCTCGAAGTCGATCACCCGGCCGTCGTCTTTGGAAACCAGATAGTTGTTGGGACCGGCGTCACCACTGGACGGCGTCTGGAAGGGACCTGGTTCAGTTAGCTCGCTCATGGCGCGCGCCAGGTCGCTTTCTGCCGCACCCGACGGAGCAGCATCGAGGGCACTCATGAATCCCCGAGTCCGTTCCCATACGCCCGACGGCAGACCCCGTCGATGGCTGTCCGGCTCGAATCGCCCGATGTCACGGTGCCGCGCCTGATAGGCGGATTCGTGTCCCACCGTCACAGCGGCCAGTCTCCCGAGGGCTCGTGCAAATCGGCGCAGGCCGGCGATACATTCGGCACTGTCCCCGGTTCGCAGGACAGCGGCGAGGGGGATACGTGGCGCCAGGTCCTCCATGATCAGGATGCCCGCTGACGGGTCGCTGGCCCACAGGTGTGGGACCGACTCCGGGTCCAACGCACCGACGAACTCCAGTGCGGCGCGCTCGGTGTAGACCTGGCGGAGATCGGTGCGAAAGCCGTTCGGGTCCTGGCGCAGCACTTTCACGATCACCGATGCCGGGACCTCTGACGACTGACCAGCCAACCGGCAACGGACCACGAACCAGGGCATCAGTCGCTGTGACTCGATGACCTCGATGGGCGTTGCCAGGCGTTGTTCCAGCAGTGCTCTGACTGTGCTGACGTCGAATTTCATGCTGCGTCCCATAACAGTGGCAACCCCTACAGACTTCGCACGATCTCCAGGACCCTGGCGTAGCGGTCGAAGGGGATGTCCGGGGCCACTGAGTGATCGGAGTGGTAGAGGTAGCCGCCACCGGCGGCCGCGGTAGTCACCTTGTCGGTGATAATCTGACGTAGCTCACCGTCGGGGAGCAGCATCTCGTCGTGGCCGATGTTTCCCATGAAGGCCAGGTGCTCACCGTAGTCGTGCTTGAGGTCACGCACGTCCATGCCGGCGTGCACCTCCAGGGGCTGGATACAGTCGACGCCAGCCTCGATGAGGTTCGGGATCAGCGGCCGGAAGTCGCCGTCACAGTGAAAGATGAACTGTGTGTCGTGGGCGTGCAGGAAGGTGCACAGGCGGGTCAGGGCGGGGCAGCAGAGATCGCGATGCAGGGCCGGCGAGAACATGGGGCCGGTCTTGAGCGCAAGATCGGAGGCCATGAAGAAACCGTCGACGACGATGCCCAGATCGATCATGGCGCCGTAGCTCTCGATGAGCAGGTCGATCTGGGCTTCGAACATCTCCCGCATCCATGCCGGGTTCTCGAGCAATGACATCAGAGCGAGCTCGTGGCCCATGCGGCGCCAGGTTGCTTCGAAGGCATCGTACACGTAGAGGACGATGTAGTTCTGCGAGTCGCGCAGCTGGCTGAACCCCCGGGCTTTGACGTCCCAATCGGTCTCGGGAGGGCGCCAGAAGGGGGTGAAGGCGTAGAAGCCATGCAGGCCGAAACGGTCCGGCGTCCAGTGGAGACGCTCCTTCAGCCCGTCCCAGTCGGCCTGCGTCTTGACCGGGTATTCGAGCATCTCGGCCGGCGCCGATCGGCCCTTCTGAAACCGACCCCGGGCGCCGTAGGTATCGCGGCGTGTTACATGCGTGGCGTCGCTGTCGATATCGGCGGTCTCGAAGAGGAAGCCGGAGTCGAAGTGCACCATCTGCCACTCGTAGTCGAAGAAGTCCTTCGCCGGGACACCGGCCGGCAGATGGCCTTGCTCCCGCCAGGCCGCCAGGGTTTCGTCCCAGAAGGAGTCGTTGACGGGCACCCGGTCCACGGGCTGTCGTGCAATGGCGGCACGCATGCGCTCACGGTTTGTCATGGCATGGTCCGTCAGGCTGCCGTGGACCAGTCGAACAGAACGCCGAGGACATCCTTCGGGCTGTCGGCCAGCATGGTGTAGACCGCCTGACATTCCCGCGGGGCAAACTCGTGTGTGATCAGGTGTGAGAGGGGGAGACGGCCGGCCGCCATCAGGCGCAAGGCAAGAGCCCGCTCGCGCGTCTTCGTCCAGCGGTAGTAGATGTGATCGTCGTCCGGTGTCTTGGGCTGGTGGGCGCCGAGAATGCTGACCTCACGCAGGTGTACATCCCTGAGGAAGTCCATGTCCACCGTACCTCTTGGTGAGCCGACGGCGACCACCTTGCCCCCGAGGCAGGCAAGCCCCGTCACCTGGGGGAAGACCCGGGGCAATCCCGTACACTCGAGAACGATGTTGGCGCCGTCCTCCGGGCAGTGCTCGGCGATCACCTGCTGCAGGTCGTCGATCCGCGTCGGGTCGAGGGTGATATCGCAGGCGTGCCGGCCTGCCGTGTCGAGGCGGAACTCATCCAGGTCGACACCGACGACGGGCGTGCCACCCGAGAGCCGCGCGAACTGGCCGCAGATCTGGCCCACCAGCCCCAGGCCGAAGACGACGACGGAAGAGCCCAGCTCGATTTGCGCCACGCGCACTCCGTGCAGGGCGATGGCGGCCATGACCATGAAGGCGGCCAATCTCGGGTCGAGGTCCGGGGGAACGAGCTGATAGCCGGAGCCCGAGCGCAGGATGTTGTGACTGGCGTGGTTGCCCTGACCGCTGACACGATCGCCGACCTGGATGCCCTCGACGAGGCGACCGACGGCCAGCACCCGCCCCACGCTGCAGTACCCGGTGGTGCGCGGGAAGGTCGGTTCGCTGCCCGGTTCACCACCGTGTGTCCAGTTGTAGATCTCGGTGCCGATGGAGACGGCGGTGTACTCGTTCTCGACCAGGATCGCGTCATCGGGGAGCGGGCCGGGATCGAAGGGCTCGACCTCGATCTGGCGGATGGCTCGTGAGATGAGGCGGGTGCTGTTCATTGGCGATCCCGGATACGGTTCTCAAGGTGGCACGAATCGCCAATGTACACGAAATGCGCATGCGGGCGCGTGCCACCCTTGTGTCTGTACAACCATGAGGCTCATCTTGCACCGACATGAGCCTTCTCTGCCTCCTTGATGTCACCAAGTCGTATGACCGGGCCCTGGTTCTGCGCTCCGTCTTTTTCCGTCTCAGCGAAGGGGACCGCGTCGGGCTGGTCGGTCGCAACGGCACCGGCAAGACGACCCTGTTGCGGCTGATCCTGGCTCGTGAAGAGCCCACCGAGGGCGAGGTGCAGATCGAGGCAGGCGTACGTCTGGGGTATGTCTCGCAGTTCTCCGAGCTCGAGGACGACCGCAGTCTCGAGGAGCTTCTCGAGGCGCTGTTCGACGAGGTCCATACCATCGAAGCGGAGTTGCGGGACATCGAGTCGGCCATGGGGCAGGAGGCTGACACCGGGGCCCTGGACCGCCTCCTCCAGCGTCAGTCCGCCCTCCATGATCGAATGGCACACATCGACGGGTGGCACTACCGCAACCAGATCGACACCGCTCTGTCCCGTCTCGGATTTTCATCTGAGCACCGTCGACGCCCGGTGGGTGACCTCTCGGGCGGCTGGCGGAATCGGGCGGCCCTGGCCCACGTTCTGCTCGCCGACCCGGACGTACTGCTTCTCGACGAGCCGACGAACTTCCTCGACGTCGATGGTCTGGCCTGGCTGGAGCAGTGGCTGAACAAGCGTCGGGGTCCACTGATTCTGGTGTCTCACGACCGCCACTTCCTCGATCTTGTCGTCAACCGCATCGTCGAGATCGAGAACCACCAGTTGCAGGAGTACACGGGGAACTACACGGCCTTCGTGCGCGAGAAGCCGACGCGGCGACGTCAGCTGGAGAATCAGTATCAACACGAGCAGGAACTGCTCGCCTACGAGGCGGAGGCCATCGAGGATCGACGCCAGACCCGGCGCAATCCAAGTCAGGCGCTGCGGCGCCGCCTGGCCAACATCAACAAAGGGGCTGAACCCCGACCGGTGGAGAAGATCGTCACCGGCCTGTACCGGGGCCTGCGCGTCAGAGACAAGCTGTGCCGTGTCGACATGCTGGCCAAGGCCTATGGCGAACAGATCCTCTTTCTGGATCTGACCTTTGAGCTGCAGCGTGGTCAGCGCCTCGTGGTGGTCGGCCCCAATGGTTGTGGCAAGAGCTCGCTGCTGCGGTTGCTGACGTTGCAGGAGGCGCCGAGTGATGGCACGGTCACCTGGCAGGCCGGGGCAGAGTTCGTCGACTTCGGTCAGGTCCTGGCCGATCTCGATCCGGACGACACGGTTTCACACGCCGCCAATACCCTCAAGCTGACCAACTTCGAGCCGCGCCGGCAGGTGCACCAGTTTCTGTCCCTCATGCGTTTTTCCGAGCGGGAGCTGCAGCAGAAGATCGGCACTCTCTCCGGCGGACAGAAGGCGCGTGTGGCTCTGGTGCAGTGCCTGCTGTCCGGCGCCTCGGTGGTCGTGCTGGACGAGCCGACGAATCACCTGGATGTGACCAGCATCCAGGTGATGGAGCGAGCCCTGCTGCACTTTCCGGGGGCGGTGGTCGCCGTCAGCCACGACCGTTTCTTCATCGACAAGATCGCCAGTCGTCTGCTGGTGTTCGAGGCCGAGGGCGAGGTCCGCCACTTCGAGGGCAACTGGACACTCTACCAGGCGACGCGGGCGGGCGGGTCAGCGGTCGATCCGCTCGAAGCAGACTAGTCGTAGGCGCCGAAGGCGTGACAGGCCTGCACCATGGCCAGATAGTTGTCGGGTCGTACGCTGGAGTGAATGCTGTTGCTCGAGCTGAGGATGAAACCGCCGCCAGGTGAGGCCGTGGCGATGCAGTGACAGACGGTGGCTTCCACCTGTTCCCTGGTCCCATGGCTGAGCAGTTCGCCGCAGTCGATGTTACCCACCAGACAGACACGGTCGCCGTAGGCGGCCTTCACCTGGCCGATATCCATGCCGGCCACGGGTTCCAGCGGGTTGATGGCGTCCGGCCCGGCGTCGACGATGAAATCCAGGATCGACCACAGATTGCCATCGGAGTGCTTGATGCAAAGGGCGCCTTCCTCGTGAATGGCGTCCACCGTCTTCTTCAGTCGGGGGAAGATGAACTCCTCGAAGTGGGCCGGCGACATCATAGGTGCGAAGTTGTGGGCGTAGTCGTCCCCGAGGATGACGACATCGACGCCGGCGCGCACGGCACGGCGAGCGATGGTGATGTTGGTATCGACGACGATGTCCATCAGGGCGTGGGCGAACTCCGGGTCGTCGAGGAAACACAGCAACAGGTGGTCGAGGCCAGCCAGATAGGCGGCCCACATGAAGGCCGCCCGGTGGTGGAAGGTGATCGCCTTCTGTCCCTTGTAGCGATCGACGAGACCGGGCAGTTCGCCAAGGCGCCAGGCCGCATCGGGGTCGGGTGGCGTATAGGCGCGCAACTCGTCCATGTTGGTGATGGAGGAGCCCACCGGATGGGACAGTGTCTCCTTCGATTTGCGGTAGGTGACCCCCCACTCGTCGACATAGGAGGAACCCGTTTCGTTGCGGTGCTGGAAGACGCAGCCCGTGCCGACGGCGTCGAGACCGATGGCGTCGGAGAAGGCGCCGATCTCGACGGCGTCGGGAAACAGCTGGCGACGCACGCCGACGTCGATGACGGACTCGATGACGGGTACACGGTCGGGTTGCTCGCCGCGGAGTGCGGTCAGGACACGTTCGGCGCAGTTCATGGGGTGCAATGTACACGAAGCGGGGACGGTTTCGCCATCCGCGGAGTGGTCTGCCGCCACACACTTCACCATCTTTCGCGTTACAGGAGACCTTTCGGCTGACAGACGAGGCACTGCAATGAAGACACCCGCCGTCTCACCAGAATCCGATATCGGAGCCCACGAGCGCATCCAGGCGCTGCGCCAGCGGCTCCTGGAGCGCAAGGATCGCGGCTACAGCGGCTGGTCCATGCAACCCGATCCAGTGGTCACCGCCGGGGCACTCCGCGCCACGGAAACCACGGGAGACTCGTGGCAGCAGCGCCGCGGTGTCGTGGTGAGGGAGCGTCTGCGTGCCGTCGATTTCGCCCTGGATGATCTGGAGCTGCTGGCGGGACGTGTCGCCGCCGACACGCAGGAAGGCAGTGCCGCCCAGCAAGAGGAGGCCCGCGGCTATCTGGCCGCCTACCCGGGGGCGCCGGGACAGACCGGCCACTGTGAGCTGGACCTGGAGCCGCTGATGAGGCTGGGCATCGACGGTCTGCAGGAACGCATCCGGGACACGCAGAGGGCTGGTTCGGCAGGCGGTGGCGCGGAGTCCGGGACCGCCGACGAAGCCTACGCCTCCTTCACAGAGGCGCTGACCGGCCTGTCAGCTATGATCCACAACGCCGCGACCACCGTCGAGGCAGCCGCGCGGAAGGCCGGGCCTCAACGCCAGCAGGAGCTCGGTGTGATCGCGTCGTCATGCCACCGAGTCGCCCACGATCCGCCGCAGACCTTCCGCGACGCCATCCAGCTGCTCTGGTTCGTCGTCATGGGGGTCATGCACGCAGAGCCTGTGGGGTTGGTGGTGCCGGGACACCTGGACCGCACGCTGTACCCCTTCTACCGACGTCAGGTTGAAGCCGGCGAGTTGGACGACGACGAGGCCCTGCTGCTGATCGAGTCGCTCTACCTGCTGGTGAACGAGTACATCCCGGAAGGTCTGGCGATTTCGGTGATGGTGGGCGGGCGTGACGAGCACGGCAGCGACGTGACCAACGAGCTCTCCCATCTGTGCCTGGAAGCTCTGCGACGTACGGCGCTGATCTATCCCACCGTCGGCATCTGCTGGCACGAGGACACACCGGACACACTGATGTCTCTGGCCATCGATCTGATCGGTCACGGCAACGCCAATCCCGCACTGTTCGGCGATGCCACCATCCAGGAAGGTCTGGCGGATCTGGGCGTACCTCCCGGCGAGGCCTGCCGTTACGTCAATTCGACCTGTGTGGAGATCACGCCGTCCGGCGCCAGCAATGTCTGGGTGGCCTCACCCTACTACAACACCTGTCAGCTGCTGCTGGACGAGGTGGCGGCGCAATGCCAGGACCCGGCGCCCGACTTCGTCTCCTTCCAGCAGCGGTACCGCCAGCGTCTTGCCGCCGCTGTGGAGACGGCTGTGGAGCAGCAGAACGAGGCGCGCCGACAACGCCGCCAGCGGGGCCGCAAACCCCTGCAGAGCGTCTTCACCCGCGACTGCATCACCCGCGGACGTGACATCGATGACGGCGGCGCCCCCTATAACTGGGTGGAGTGTTCCTTTGTCGGGCTGGCCAACCTGGCGGACTCGCTGCAGGTGATCGAGACCGAGATCTACGATCGGGGAACCCTCACCCTGGCACAGCTCAAGGCGTTGCTGGATTCGGATTTTTCCGACGCGGAGCCGACGCGCCTGCGGCTGCTCAACGGCCATCCCAAGTACGGGCAGGGCTGTCCCGAGGTGGACAAGCGTGTGGCCGCCACCGTGGCCTGGGTGTCGGCGCAGTGCCGGCAGTATCGCATGCTGCCGGATGACAGCCACTACGTTCCGGGTGCCTTCGTGTGGGTCATGCACGAACGTCTGGGACGCGACACGGGGGCCACACCGGATGGACGCCGGGCGGGATTTCCTTTCGCCGACGGGTGCGGCCCGGCCCAGGGCAGGGAGAGCCGCGGGCCCACGGCCGCGATCCTGTCTACTACCAGCTGGGACCATCGGTCCATGATCGGCGGGCTGGCGTACAACATGAAGTTCAACACTTCGCTGTTCCGCGAACCGGAGGGGTTCGACCGGCTGCGCGATCTGGTTTTGACCTTCCTGCGCCGCGGCGGCTTCGAGACGCAGATCAACGTCGTCGATGCAGCCGTGCTCCGGCGCGCCCAACAGCACCCTGAACAGCACCGCGATCTGGTCGTACGCATCGGTGGTTACACCGACTACTTCACTCGACTCACACCGCAAATGCAGGCCGAAGTCATCCTGCGTACCGAATTCGACGATGTCTAGTCCGCCTCAACCCGAACCGCGGGGACGTGTCTTCGAAATCCAGCGGTTCTCCATCCACGACGGCCCCGGCATCCGCACCACCGTCTTTCTGCAGGGCTGCACACTGGCTTGCCTCTGGTGCCACAACCCGGAGGGAGGATCCAGTCGACCGGTGCTGTCCTTCCAACCGGACAAGTGCGTGGCCTGCGGGTGGTGTGTGTCAGCCTGCCCGGAGCAGGCTCATCATCTCGATGTGGAGACCGGCACCCACACTCTGGATCGTGACCGCTGTCGTGTCTGCGGCGCCTGCACGGAGCAGTGCTATTCTGGGGCGCTGGAGGTGGTAGGCAGGGACATGGGGGTTGGGGAGGTACTGCAGGACGTGCTTGCCGACATTCCCTTCTACGAGACCTCGGACGGCGGCATGACGCTATCCGGTGGAGAGCCGCTGGCACAACTGGATTTCGCCGCCGCCCTGTTGCAGGGAGCCCGACACCACGGCCTGCACACCGCACTGGAAACCTGCGGTTCCGTGCCACTGGCCCACCTGGAACGGATCCTGCCCTGGGTCGATCTGTTTCTCTACGACATCAAGGAGTCGGCGCCCGAACGCCACCGGGAGTTCACGGGAGGGGACGGCGCACCCATCATCGCCAATCTGCGATATCTCCACGGGACGGGCGCCGCCATCCGCCTGCGCCTGCCGCTGATTCCCACGATGAACGACCGCCCTGATCATCTGGACGGCGTGGCTGAGCTGGTGCACGAGCTACCCGGGCTCGAGGGCGTGGAGATCATGCCCTACCACCGTCTGGGAACCAGCAAGATGAGCCGTTTCGGCTGGCCGCAAGGCCCGGAATTCGAGACCCCCGACGACGCCATGGTCGAAGGTTGGATCACCGCTCTGGGGCAGCGGGGTGTGACGGTGCGCAACCGATGAGTACACGCACCTCCGACAGAGAACCCCCCAAGCGATCCAGTCTCTCCTCCCGAGAACGCCTGCTGGCCACCATCGCCCATGAGGATACCGACTACACCCCCTGCAGCTTCATGATCTACAACGCCCTGCGCAGCCGGTGCAGGGATCAGGTCGAGTTCGTCGAGCGCCAACTCGCCATGGGGCTCGACACGTGCATGGGGCTGCCGGTACGTGACACGACGCGTGACCGGTCGAAGTCCGAGCAGGCGGATCTCCACGGGATGCCCGTGCGTTTTCGTGACAACGTGAAGGTCGAGGATTGGCGCGAGGACAGGCCAGGAGAGCGTTACCCCATCCTGCACCGGCGGTACACGACCCCCGCGGGCACACTCACCACGTCGGTGGACAGGACCGAAGACTGGGTGCAGGGCGACCGTGTGCCCCTCTTCGACGACTTCGTCATTCCCCGGTCGCACAAGCGCTTGATCACCGGCGTCGAGGACCTGCCGGCACTGCGCCACCTGCTGACACCACCCACCGATGACGAGATTGCACAGTTTCGAGAGACGTCACACAGGGCCAAGCAGGTGGCCGACGATCTCGGACTGTTGGTTATCGGGGAGTGGGGTGGCCTGTTCGATATTGCCTGCTGGCTCTGCGGCATGGAAGAGCTCATCTACGCGGCGCTGGAGCAGCCCGGGTACATCGAGGAGCTGCTCGCCATCATCGGCGAGTGGAACCGCGCGCGCGAGGAGGTCGTGCTCGAGGTCGGCGTCGACCTCTACATCCGTCGTGGCTGGTACGAGACCACCGATTTCTGGTCACCGGAACTCTACGAACGCCACATCCTGCCGGATCTCAAGGCCGAGGTCAGGCGCTGTCACGAAGCGGATACCAGGCTCGCCGTCATCTCGACCAGCTCCTTCACCCCGCTTCTCGACTACTACCTCGACGCCGGCATCGACGTGCTGATCGGGACGGATCCGATTCAGGACGCCCGCGCCGACCTGGCCCTCACCAAACGTAAGCTCGCCGGCAAGATCGCCATCTGGGGCGGCGTCAACGGCTTTGTCACGGTGGAGACCGGCACACATGACGATGTCCGCCATGCCGTGGCCGAAGCCATGGACGTTCTCGCGCCCGGAGGCGGCTTCATCCTGTCGCCGGTGGACAACGTGGTCGACGACAGCCCCGGAACCCGGGCGAATGTTGACGCCTTCCTGCAGGCGTGGCGCGAGTTGCGCTAGCACATCAGATGACACTGCGCGAGCGCATCCTGTCGGTGTACGCCGGGCAGACACCGGACGTGGTGCCCTACTTCCTCGATCTGTCTCACTGGTTCTACTGGAAGAACCAGTTACCCTGGGATCTCAGCACAGCCTATACCGAACCGGAGCGGGCTCTCATCGACTTTCATCGCCAGGTGGGCGCTGGGTTCTACATGCCCAACGGGGGAGCGATGTTCTCGGCCACGTTCCCGGATCAGGTGCGGTCGACGACGGAGAAACAGGACGCCGGCGGCGTGCCGGAGATCGTCTGGCGGCTGGAGACGGCCTCCGGCTTGATCGAACGACGCCGCAAGTGGGAGGAGCGTACGTATGCCTGGGGCATCAACCAGTGGGGGATTCGCACACCGGCGGATCTGCGTGTCTTCGGCGAGGCCATGGCCCAGCGCAGCTACACGTCCGACTGGGCACAGTACCTGGCGTGGGACGAGTATGTGGGCGACGACGGTGTGGTGTACCTGTCGGCGGGGTACAGCGCCATGGGCCATCTGCTCAACTACTGGATGGGTATCGAGCAGACGATGTACGCAACCGTCGACATCCCTGAAGTGATGACAGACGTGGTGGAGAAGGTGAACGCCAACAACCTGGAGCTCATCGATCTGCTGTGCACGTCGCCGGCACACATCATCATCTTGGGAGACAACTTCTCCAGCGACATCCAGCCGCCCCGGTTCTTTGCCCGGTGGTCACGGCCGTACTATGCCGAAGCCATCCGGCGACTACACGCCGCGGGCAAGAAGGTGGCCGTGCATATCGACGGGCAGCTGCGGGGGGCACTGGGCATGTTTCGAGACATCGACGCAGACTGCGCCGACGCGGTGACGCCCGCACCGCTGGGTGACCTGTCGCCATCGGAGTGCCGGGCTGAAGCAGGATCCGACTTCATTCTCTCGGGCGGGGTCTCACCCGAACTGTGGCTGTCCACCTCACCACGCGAGTTGTTCGAAGCCAAGGTGAAGGACTGGCTGGCGTTGAAGCGGGACTCACCACGGCTGATCGCCAATGCCGGCGACCAGGTGCCGCCGGGAGCAGAGGAAGACCGGATTCACATCATGCGGGATCTCGTGGACGAGTTCGGGCGACGATGACGGCCTGGACGCGGCGCCCAGGGATCGAGAGAGCATGGACGGATCGATAGAGCGGGTACGAACGGTTCTCCGGGGCGAGATTCCCGATCACCCGCCCCTGTACGAGTTGTTCCGCAACGATGCGGTGATCAACCACTTCACCGGCGACACCCTCACCGTGGAGAACGGTCCCGAGCTGGTGTATCGGGCCTACGAGCCCGCTGTGGACGCCACCCGGCCGTCGGTACGTCCCCCGGGGCGAGAAGAGACGGTAAGATTGCCCGACGGGCGGGAGCAGCGCCACTTCCGTTGGACCATCTGGACCGAGAACCACACCTATGCAAGCGCTGCCGAGTACGGGGCGCAGAAGCGGCGCCTTCTCGACACCTTCGACCCGGCCTGGTCGCCGCAGCGACAGACCTCCATGGCGCAGACCCTTGCTGGCCATCGTTCGGCGCGAGACAGACTGGGGGAAGTGTTCTTCTTCCCCGGCGGGCCGTCTCCCGGGTTGATGGGCATCATCGGGGAGGTGGGGCTGGAAGCCTTCTCCTACTACCTGTCCGATCTGCCCGGGCTGGTCGGTGAGTTGCTGGAGATGAACACTCTGAACGCCCTGGCCTGGATCGAGCACCTGCCCGACGATCACGGGATCGAGGCCGTTTTCTGTGGCGACGACATCGCTTTCAAGACCGGTCCATTGCTGTCTCCGTCCTGGTTCGACACCCACTACATGCCCCGCCTGGCACGGATCTGCCAGGCCTACCATCGCCAGGGCATCCGGGTTCTATTCCACTCGGATGGCAATCTGCTGCCCATCCTGGACGGTTTGGTGGCTGCGGGGATCGATGGGCTCAACCCCCTCGAGGTACTGGCAGGAATGGATCCGGCCGTCGTCCACCGGCGGTATCCGCACCTGTTCCTCGCCGGCGGGATCGACGTATCTCAACTGTTGCCGTACGGAAGCCCGGGGCAGGTGCGCGAAGTTGTGCGGCGCGCCGTTGACGCTTGTCAGGGACGGCTCATGGTGGGCAGCTCGACAGAGCTGAACGATGAGGTCCCTCTGGCCAACTATCTGTCCCTGCGAGAGGCTGTACTGGAGGAAGTCGCATGAGGGGATCAAATCATATGATGAAGGGCAGGACCACGGATTCCGCTTCTCAGCAACTGCCGGTACGAATCGGTCTGGTGGGGTGCGGCGCGCAGGGACAGAACCACCTGCGTGAGTTGGCTACGCTGGGAGAGGCGGTCGAGATCGCCGCCCTCTGCGACCTCGACGATGAACGGCTGGCCGCCGCCACCGAGACCCATCCCGACGCCCATGTCACGAAGGACTTCACCGGGCTCAACGCCCGTGGTGATCTCGATCTCGTCATCATCTGCACCCTGCCCGCTACCCACAGCCGAATCGCGGTGGCGGCGCTGCGCGACGGGGCACACGTGCTGTGCGAGAAACCCTTCGCTATGAACACTGTGGAGGCGGAGACCATTCTCGATGCCGCCGAGGTGGCGGCGCGGCGCGTGCAGGTGGGCACCAACATGCGCTACATGCCGCACTCTCAGTGTCTGCGTCAGCTCATGGCGGATGGCAGGCTCGGAAAGCCCCTGCGCCTCCGCGTGTGGGGGAATCACCCGATTCCGCCCTGGTGGGGGCCCCACTATCATCGGGCCGTCTCCGGAGGCGGCGTGCTGGCGTCGACGATGGTTCACTTCCTGGACCAGGCCCTGTGGATCTGTGGTTGGCCCAATCCCCTTACGGCGAGCTGCTCAACCGAACAGGTCTTTCCACGCAAGCGGGAGCCGCTGGCGTCACCCGAAATCAGAGCCCGGTACGACGTGGAGGATCTGGTCAGCGCTCACGTCCGCTTCGAGGGAGGCCTGGCGCTGCAGCTGGATGGCAACTGGTGCTCGGAAGAGGGGGACAGCTACGGCTTCGAGCTGGTGTGCGAGAAGGGGACGATGACCTGGGGCCCGATGAAGGTGTGGGTAGAGGGGGCGGACGGGCAGATCGTGGACGACACACCAGAGATACCCGGGACAGACAGCGAGTCGCCGGACGCGTGGATGAGAAGCATCAGGGACCAGGATGCCGATATCGTGCAGAAGATCAGAACGGGGGGTGGCCCCGACATGCAAGATCGTCGGCAGCTGCTGAACCTGCAACGCCTCGTCGACGCCTGTTACGAGTCGGCACGACAGCAGCGGGAGATCTGCATCTGACGACCTGAGCCCTGCTCCACCTGGCGCCTTGTGTTGCCGGACCTCAGTAGCTGTAGCGCAGGCGTACGTAGAGGTTGGAGCCGTTCTCGAGTTGGCCGAAGAAGGTCGCGTTGTCGCCCCACATGAGGTTGGCGCCTGCTGCGGTAGTTATCGCGTCGCTCCACTTGTAGCTCATCGATGGCCGGAAGTGGGCATCACCATCGTTGGGGGAGTAGAAGCCGAACAGTGAGAGCCTGAGGGTTTCCTGGCGCAATCGGTGCGTCAGCCTGCCGGTGATGGTGTGGCGGAACTCACTGGCCACGAATCTCGGATTCGGCGCGTTCAGAACCAACTCATCATGGTCCAGCGTCCCCTCCACGTAGTATTGGGCCCCCGAAGTAACATTGGCGACCAGTTCGCGCTCGTACCCCGCCAGGAGACGAATCTGCGAGTTGGGCACGTTGGGATCTGTGCCATCGCTGTCGTCGGAGTCATAGTAGGCCCCCTCGAGATGGGCGATCCCACCGTTTACGCTGGCGCGGGCACTGCCTCCATACACACCCATTTCGGAATGGGTGGCCATGTTCGCCGCCCTGTCGAAGGCCAGCGGCTGCTTGGTGTAGCCGAGGTATCCGTACAGGCTCAACTCCAGTCCGCCGACGTTTCGAAAGAGGCGCCCGGCAAGCTCCCCGTTCGACAGCTCCCTGTCAGGTCGCCGCGCCTCGAAGGGTTGCCCCATTGACGTGGCGCTCACCAGACCTGGCACGCCGGGATTGAAGAAGGAGAGCCGCTCTCCGGTGATCGAACGATCCGGCGCGAAGACCGGCGTCCACACGAGATCGACGTTCACCGGTCCTGAGTACGCGGTGAGCTTGAGCGCGTTGGAAGGTGCCTTCAGAAACTCGTCCTGGCGGTCAATGAAGAAGGAGACGAAGTCCTTGGGGAAGAGGTCGCTGAGAAACACGAAGTCGCCGGTTCCCCAGGTGAGAACCTGGCGTCCGGCGCGGAGGTCGAGCCAATCGGTCAGCTGCAGAGTGATGGCGGCCTGACGAATGTCGAGTTCCACCGGCCCGGCCCCGCCCTCCGACGTGAAATCGCCCCTGAACGTCAGGTCGGATCGATCTCCGTAGTGGGAGACGTCCAGGCGGAAGCGCACATCGTTGAGCAGGAAATCGTCCGGTTGCAGCGGATCGTCGGTGATACGGCTGCCGGTTGCCACTTCGAGCAACCCGTGGATCTCCGCCGGGAATCCCCCGTCTCCCTGGGCGCCAGCAAGCCCCGACATGGCGAGCCCGAGGACCACGGAGGCAAGCCGTTGAAGCCCGCGACGTCGCATGCTTCAGCGGGCCGAGAACCAGCGTCGGGAGGGATTTCGCAGTGTCCTCTCGGCGAACAGGCTCTCCGGGATGTCGAGGTCGTACTGGATCTTGCTGAATTCGGAGAGCGTGTTGCCGCCTGACCGCAGATCCGATACGCGCAATCGTGTCACGGTGGGATGGCTGTCGACCTGCTTCACCTCGAGTGTCTCGATCCGGCGGTACAGCTCTCCCGTATCATCGACATATTCCATCTTTCACTGCTGTCCAAGATAATCTGACATCGTCGTGATCATCGTCTCGTTCGCTTGGGAAGCGGTGTCTAAAGGGGCGTGAAATGCGATTTTCGAGGACCAGGTCTGCCCTTTAGGCGTCTACACGTTTTGCGGCTGTCCAAATCCCGGTAACGACAGATGCAGTTGCCCCTGTAATCTCTCCAAGTTCGGCGGTGGTCCGAAGGGCTCCTTGAGCCATGCCATCAGGTCGCGGTAGGTGAAGAGGTTGAGCCGCAGCATGGCGGCGAGATTGGAAAACGACCAGGACAGATGCGATCGATGGTGGAGCCACTTGAGCAGCAACAAGGCGATCATGGCCGTCCAGATCTGGATACGCAGGGCGTTTTCGCTGGTACCGACGAAGGTCTTCACCTTGAGATGCTGCTTCAGCGTCTTGAAGAAGAGTTCGATCTCCCAGCGGTCCTTGTAGATGTCGGCGATCGTGTTGGCACCGAAATCCAGGTGGTTGGTCAGCAACACGATCTCTCGCTCTTTGACCGGGTCCCAGACGACGACCCGGCGCAGGTCGTGGGGACACTTCTTCTCGGCCGTCACGCCCATCAGGCGAATCACCTGGTCGGCTCGAATCGGGCTCTTGGAGGGCACCCGACGGTGCTGCTTGACGTAGTAGTCGGCGTTGGCCTTCAGGCGAGTAACGAAGTGGATGCCCTTCGTCGTCCAG
>DASCMS010000041.1:0-74187 GCA_036011085.1 Candidatus Latescibacterota bacterium | reverse complement strand
AGGTGACCTTATGCTGATCCAGCACTTTCCCGATCGTCACATGCGAGACCTCGGGAATCATGCCCCGTCTCACCAAACAGTCGGTCAGTTTGCGCAACGACCATTGGTTGAATGGCTGGCCGAAGGCCCGCGGAGGCATCTTGGCGATCTCCACCACGACCGATTCGTCCTCTGGCGTAAGGGCGGGCCGACGACCAGGATGCGCCCGTGTACGCAGAGCCGACAATCCCTCCTCGTTGTACTTGCGGATCAGTTTGCGGACATACTCCTCGTGCAGATGCAGCGACTTCGAGACCTCTTGAACGCGCATTCCCTGTGCACTGAACGAGATCAACTGCCCGCGACGCATCTGTACGGCATTGCGAGGCCGCTTCAGCCAGCGGCTCAACTCTTTCGACTCGCTGCCATCTGGTGCTCGAGCTTGAAGACACATGGTGGCAACCTCCTGAAGAAATCACCATATGTCACCATGGTACCACGACTTACGAAAAAGTACAACCTTCAATTCTTAACAGAGCACTAGTCCACGATCTCGAAGCGGGAGCCGCGATCCGAGTCCTTGGTGACCTCGATGCGCACGGGGAAAGCATCTTTCAGCTCGTCGAGGTGGGTGACGACGAGCACCTTGTCGAAGTCGCGGCTCACCTGCTGAATCGCCTCCGTCAACTGCTCCAGTCCGCGGGTGTCCTGCGTGCCGAATCCCTCGTCGATGATCAGCGTTCGCAGCCGTGTACCGGAGCGGCGGGCCAACACCTTGGAGAGTGCGATGCGGAGAGCGAAATCGGTGCGGAACGCCTCTCCTCCCGAGTACAGGTCGTAGGAGCGTTCGCCGATCTCGTCGGCGATCTTTACATCGAGAGTCTCGCGGCTGCCGCCACCTTTCAGGTCGCGGAGCGATTCGATGGTGACCTGAATACGGTTGTCGGTCAGGTGCCTGAGGATCGCGTTTGTTTCATCCTCGATTTCGGGGATGGCACTGTCGATCAGCAACGCCTGAATCCCGTCCTTGCCGAAGGCCTCCACGAGCTGGCCGTAGAGCCACTCGTCGCGCTCCAGCGCCCGGCACTTGACGGCGACGGTGGCAGCTTCTTCGGCGAGCCCGGCCAGGTGCAGCTGACGCGACTGCAGCGATCCGCAGCGCTGCAGCAGACCGTCCCGCTCCTGTCGCAGATCGTCGACGCGTACGACAGCCTCACGGCAGCGTTCGTCGACATCGGCGAGTTCCTCGAGAGCTGAGCACAGGTCGAGACGACGCTTCCTCAGGACCTCGGCACGTTGCCCCGCCACAGCCTGTTCATCGTTGAGACGGGCGAGATCTTCGGCTGTCGACTGTGAACGTTCCCGCGCCGCTCTCAGTCTCTCGTTTTCTATGGGGGCATCGACAAGCTGGGCCAACTGCGAGCGTACAAGCGCCTGGCGGTCCTCATCGTAGCCTAGCGACTCCCGTTCGAGCCGCAGTCGCTCGAGTTCGGCGTCGTGCACGGAGGCATAGGACCTGGACTTCAGCTCATCGAGAGCCAGGCGCACATGGAGTTCTGCCTGGTCGCGTTCGGCGTCGGTCTGTACACGATCCTGACGGGCTCCCAACAGCAGGCGATGATCAGCATCGAGCTGGGCACCGTCGCGTACAAGGGCCTCCAGCGCCTCCTGTCGGTCGGGATCAAAGGCCAGGTCGGCGAGCCGGGCATCGGTTGCGGCCAGGGTGCCCCTCGATTCGAGGGCGAAGTCGTCCATTTGCAGCCGGTTGGTCACAGCGGAAACCTCCGTCATCAGCTGTGCGGCAACGACTTCATCCTCGTCGAGTTGCCGGCGCCGAGCCCGGAGCAGGGCGACTCGCTCCTGCAGCTGCGCAAGTTCGGACACCCCCGACTCGAGCTGGTGGAATCGGAGTCCGAGATCTCCCAGCTGCTCGTCCATGGCGGCCACCTCACGCTCGAGGCGGTCACGATGGGACGCCAGTTCGGCCTGTCGTTCACCGAGCTCGGCGTCGAGGCGTTGCCCGTGCTCGGCGTCCAGGTCGGTGCCGCACAGCGGGCATTCAGCAAGGTCGCCGTGACTCAGGGCCCCGATCCGTTCGGTCAGCTCGCGGCCCTCGACCTCGAGTTCGGTGAGTCGCTGGCGGGCCTGTTCCATCTGGGCACGAACCCTGGTGCCCTCCTCGCGGAGCAGTCGCATTTCATCGGAACGTTTGCCTGCAGCCTCCAGCTCATTCTCGGCCGCATCGATCTCGCGGGACAGCTCAGCGACGCCCTCGATTCGCTGCCTGATCTGCTGCCACCGCGTTTCGACACCACGTCGTTGTTCCAACAGCCGGCGCTGCTCCAGTTCGATGGCGTGGACGGCGGTTTCCCGCTCCCTGGTGAGCTCCTCCCAATGGCGGCGATGCCGACGCGACGTCTCCAGCTCATCACGACTGCGCACGAGAGCGGCGTGCTCCGACTCGATGCGCCCGGCGTCCTGCAGGACGAGATCGAACTGTGCCAGGCGTTCGTCGAGACTGTCGCGTCGGGATTCCCACGTGGCCCGGCGTTGCTCAACCTGGTGCCTGGTGGTCTCGATCTGTCGACCAAGGTCTGTGGCGGCGGTGTCGATCGTGCGGCAGGCTTCCTGACGCTGCTCCAGCTGGCCGGCCTCCTTCTGCAGATGTACGAGGCGTACCGCATCTGCCTCGATCCGATCCGCCCGGCTCAGGATCGCGGTGTCGGTACCGCGCCGTTCGTCCAGCAGACGCCTGTTGTCATCGATGCGCCGGCATGTCGCCTCGAGGTCGTCAGCGTCGGCGGCGCAGCGTTGGGCGTCGGCACGCAGGGTCTCGGCGTGCAGCCGTCGTTCGCACCACAGCCGCAGGCTTTCTTCGGCCTCCTTCAGCCCGGATCCGAGCCCGGCCAATTCGGACTCCGTCCGCTCCAGGTCGGCATCTACCTGGGGTCGTGCCGCCAATTCGGCGTCGAGGATGGAGGCACGCTGCCTCAGTCCGGTCAACTCGGTGGATTGGGCCTGCTGTCGGGCCCGGGCGCCGTCCTGCAGCCGGTCATAGCGGGTCAGGCCGAGAATGCGGGCCAGCAGCTGCTTGCGCTCGCGGGATCCCTTGCTGGTGAACGCATCCGCATGGCCCTGCAGCAGGAAGGCGGAGTTGACGAAGGTCTCGTAGTCCATCGACAGCAGACGGTCGATGCGGCTCTGGGTGACGCCGACGGCACCGGCCTCGGACAGCGGGCGGTAGGTAACCGAGACGGGGTCGAGGATCTGCAGCTCGAGCTCGGTCACGCTGGACTTCGGGCGTCGTCGGAAACTGCGGATGACGCGGTGCGTGCCGCCGTCCAGCTCGAAAGTGAATTCGACACGCATCTGCCGCGCCCCGAGGCGCAGCAGGCCTTCATCGGGCTTGCGGTCGTGTCGCCCTTTCCGCGCCTGTCCCCACAGCGACCACGTGAGGGCGTCGAGCAGGGCCGACTTTCCGTGGCCGTTGGCGCCGGACAGACAGGCGACGTGGAAGCGGGTGAAGTCCAGGGTCTGCGCCTCCTCGCCGTAGCTGAGGAAGTTCTGCAGAACCAGCTTGAGGGGAATCAACGATCCCCTCCGCCGTCAGCCAGAGTCAGGTCATTCTCCAGCTGGAGGGCGTAGCGCTTGAGGATCTGCCGATGGGGTTCCAGGTCCGGCCGGTTGTCGATGAAGCGTGCCAGGGCGACGTCGGTAGCAGCGTCCTGAGGAACCGTCACACGGCGCTGGCGCTCCCGCGTCGTCGCCGTGGGAACGATGGCAGCCACGTGGTGGACACCTGCCTCCATGAGAGCGCCACGTACCCGTTCGGTATCGACGCGTTGACCCGTCACAGCCGTGTAGCGAACGCGCACAACGGCGTCGGCGAGTTGTGCCTGTCCGATGGTCTCGAGAATCGATGCCGTGGGATCGTCGGTCTGCGTGGCGTCGACATCCAGGGTGGCGAATCGTCGTGCCGGTGTCGGCAGGAACTCGTACGAAGTGACACGCTGCTGACCCGAGCAGTCGATGGCAACGCAGCAGAAGCCTTTTGCTTCCCGTTCCTCGCCGAAGTCGACGCGGTCCACACTTCCACTGTAGACGACGGCCGGACTTCCGCCAGCGTTCAGGTCCTGATGCCGATGGACATGTCCCAGAGCGACGTAGTCAAAAGCAGGATTTGCCAGATCGCTGGTCAGCAGCGTTGGATCGGTCCCGATCAGTGCCGTCCGTTCGGAGCCGGAGAGCAACGCTCCGGCGGCTGCCGCATGGGCGATGAGTACAGCGGGAGTCTCCTTTTCAAGGCGCTCGGCGAAATCCCGGATCTGACGGGCGCAGAGCCGCCCGATCTCGCGCATCAGGTCCTCCTGGGAGAGCTGACGGTAGGCCTCATCGGTGCGCAGATAGTGGCGGGTCGGCCAGGGCAGCCCGGCGATCTGCAGCGGACCGCTCTGCGTATCCAGGGTGAACAGTCCGGGTGAGCGCACCACGTGTGTGCCGGCCAGGTCGAGGGCGTTGAATACATCCACGGATGTGGCCCGGCCGAAGGCCGCGGGAGTGTCGTGGTTGCCGACGACGAGGATGAGGGGAATACCTGCCTGCTGCAGCCGGTGCAGTTGCAGGGCGAACTCTCGTTGCCAGGTGGGATTTGGGGTCGGTGTCCGGTAGAGATCGCCGGCGAAGAGCACAGCATCGACGTCCCTCTCGATGGCGGTGTCGAACACCGCCTGCAGACAGGTACGGAAATCGATCAGCCGGGAGTGCAGGCCGGTGCCCGGGTCGATCCGGCCGTAGTTCTCGATCCCCAGGTGTAGATCGGCGAAATGCAGCAGTTGCACCGCGGTCCTCGCCTTCCCAAAGGAGCTTAAGCTCCTCAGCGTCGGGTGATAACACGGCTGACCGGCGGGAGATACCGGTGGCGCGGGTCAGGTCAGGGGGGAGAGGCCCCAGCGACCGGCTGGCCGTGGGGTGAGGTCAATGTAGGAAGGGTCTGAAACCGGCGAAAGGGAGATTTTCAAGGGGATTTCGTTCCTTTCTGACATGTCCAGATTGCTTGCCCGAGCGCCGGTAGGGGGCTATATTTGCATGCGTTGTCGAGTTGTAGCTCGATTTAGCGGAAGCGGCGCATCAGCCACGCTTCCGCTTTTTGTATTCAGAGTCAGGAGCGATCGATCACATGAGCGAGGTCTACCTTTCGCGCGACGGCATCAGCAAGCTCCAGGAGGAGCTGAAGGAACTCAAGACCTCAGAGCGTCCGACGGTGCGCAAGTCTCTGCAGCGTGCCCGGGAGTTCGGTGATCTGTCCGAGAATGCCGAGTATGCCGCGGCCAAGGAGCGGTTGATGTTTCTCGAACAGCGGATCAACAAGCTCGAGGAGACTCTCAGTCGGGCGGTTCTGCTGGAGAACGAGAACATCCCCGACGACAAGGTCTATATCGGCGCCACCGTGCAACTGCAGGATCTGGCCAAGAAGGGCGAACTGACCTACACCCTCGTGTCGCCAGAAGAGGCGGATTTTGAAGAGGGCAAGATCTCGACTGTGTCTCCCATAGGAAAGGGACTGCTCGGCAAGGAAGAGGGCGCCGAGGTCAAGATCACCGTACCTGCCGGCACGCTGCACTACAAGATTCTCAAGATCAGCCGTGACTGATATCTCGCCGTCTCAGGCGCCTTAAGTGACGAAACGCAAATGATTGTGCCGCAATCATTTGCTTGGTTTTCTCGGTTTGGTCTATGTGGCCTAGATCCCTCGATCTGATTTCCCAGTCGCTGCCCCTCAGTACAGGTCTGGCACGCATGGCGGACCTTGTGCGGGAGCACATGGGAGTGGATCGATGTGACATCCTGCTCTACGACCGTGCCACTGAGGAACTCGTCCAGCAGGTCGACAGGTCGACGGATCATCCTGCGGAGATCCGTCTGCCCAGGGGCGTGGGGCTGACCGGACTTGCCGCCAGCGATCAGCGCACCATCTGCGTGCCGCAGATGGCCCGCGACCTACGGTCGGTGGAACGCACCGGTGACGTTGACTATCACAGCATCATCGCCGTTCCCATCGTCGAGCAGGAGGAGTTGATCGGCGTCTGTGCCCTGCAGACGGAAGCCGTCCGGCACTTCACCGGCGACGAGGTCGCCTTTCTCGAAAACACCATCTGTGCGCTGTTGGTCCTGATGGTGACCACGGCCCGCACGCGCGAAGACCTGGAGCGCCGCAACGCGCAGATCCAGGCTCTCAACGAGTTGGGGCAGGCCATGAACTCGGGCCT
Organism: Candidatus Latescibacterota bacterium; assembly: GCA_036011085.1. GTDB lineage: Bacteria > Latescibacterota > UBA2968 > UBA8231 > UBA8231 > UBA8231. Next base: position 67,942 of record DASCMS010000041.1, on the reverse strand, counting down.
TGGTCTCGACGAGTCACTGGAGTTGATCGCCGCCCGTGCCGCTGAGGCCCTGGGGGCCAAAGGCTCGGCGATTCGCCTGTTTGTGGCCGACGGCACGCTCGCCCTGGCCACCCTCCATTCGCAGTCTGCCGAGGGTATCGATTCAACGTATGAGAAACGTATCGCCGATCTGGTGGCTGTCACCGGTGAGCCGATTCTGATCGACGATCTGCGCACAGACGAGGAGCCACAGGTTCTCGGTTCGTCGCTGCTATGCGTGCCACTGGTGTTGGAGGAGAGCGTCGTCGGAACTCTGACCCTGCTCGACAAGATCACGACGGACCGGCGTGATCGGCGTATTTTCACCGACGATGACGTCAATACGCTGTTCGCTCTGTCGAGCCAGATCGCGGCCGAGATTGAGGACATCCGACTGACCAAGCGTCTGCAGGAACTCGTGCGCACGGAGCAGAAACAGGGCAAGCAGCTGCGAACCCTCTACGACCGTTCACGGGCCCTGCTCGAGTCGATCTCGGATGGGCTGCTCGCCGTCGATGACAACGGCGTCGTTCTCGAGGCCAACTCGGTGGCCCGGCACCTGCTCGGCCACTCCCAGGGGGACCTCGAGGGACGGGGAATCGCCGACTTCATCGACGACAAGCCCCCGATCATGACCTGGGTGTCGCGTGGTGAGCAGTTCAGCAGCCGGGTGATCACGCTGAAGGCGGCAACGGGACGCGTTGCCGCAATGGCCAATCTTCAACCTTTCCATGACGACACGCGCGGTCCGGTGGGCGCCGTGCTCACCTTTCGTGAGATGAGTGAGGTGGGTCGACTCGTCAACCGCGTCATCGGCGTGGAGAGGACCTTCGTCTTCGACGATATCCTGGGCGAGAGCCCGGCGATCCAGCAGAGCAAGGAGCTTGCCCGTGTGGCCGCCGGTACAGCGTCGAATATCCTGATCGGCGGCGAGACCGGCACGGGCAAGGAGGTCTTTGCCCAGGCGATTCACAACGCCAGCGCGTTCGCCGACGGGCCTTTTCTGGCCGTCAACTGTGCCGCCCTGCCGCGAGACCTGATCGAAAGCGAACTGTTCGGCTACGTCGAGGGGGCGTTCACCGGCGCCAGCCGCAAGGGTCGACTTGGGAAATTCGAGTTGGCCAGTGGCGGGTCGCTGTTCCTGGACGAGATCGGTGACGTCCCACCAGAGGTCCAGGTCAAGCTGCTCCGAGTCCTGCAGGAGAAGGCGATTGTCCGCGTTGGTGGCGACCGGACGATTCCAGTGGACTGTCGGCTGATCGCCGCCACCAATAGAAACCTGCACCGCGCCGTCGCCGAGGGGGGCTTCCGCCAGGACCTCCTGTACCGTCTCGACGTCATCTCCATCGATCTGCCTCCCGTGCGTGAGAGGACGGGAGACCTGCCTCTGTTCATCGATCGGTTCATCAGAATTCACGCCGAGCGCAATCACAAGGTCGTCGAGGGCATCGAACCAGAGGCTCTGCGCCTGCTGGCAGACTACGACTGGCCCGGAAACGTGCGCGAGGTGGAGAATGTTATCGAGCACGCCGTGGCACTGGCACGGGGGCGTCTGATCACCATCGCCGATCTCCCGGTGGCGCTGAGCCGGACGGCCCTGCCAAGGACAGATCCCGGCAGAGACGGGTTGGCCGGCGCCCGCCTGGCATTCGAAACGGCGCAGGAGAGACTGTATCTCGAGGCCTTGAAGGAGGGCGGGGGGGATGTGCCGCGCGCCGCCCAACTGCTCGGCGTCAGCCGGGCGACGTTGTATCGGCGACTCCGAAAGCATGGCCTTACCGAGGAAGTGCCAAGAGTGAGATACGAGAATCGTAATTGAGACGCTCTGTCTAACTTGTTATCAGGGGCTCAGTTATTCGGCAAGGCTGTTCGCCGATCTGTGGCCGCGTCTCATTGGGGAGACGAGAAGCCTGTCAGGCTTCCGCCTCTGAGATTCCGCGTCGTCAATCAAATCGAATCATAACACCCACATAAACAATACATTACAATCGTTGATCTGGACTCGGCGAGAGGCTGGCCGAAGGAGTCCCCGAGTGGTACTGAACTTGCTGTCTGTACTCCGAACTGTAGTGGACGACTGCGACCTGTGTGTGGGTCGTGCAACTTGCAGGAGGAGATACGGGCCATGGTCCAGACGATACATGCACATGAAACACCTGACGGAACCTGCCGCGCCCCGGAGTGTGGCGCCGGCGCTCGGACGGTGGGCTACTGCCCGAAGCACTATCAGCAGATTCGCCGCCACGGCCGCCTGACGCCGGAACGAGAGTACTGCAGTCGAGGCGGCGTCTGTGTCGTGGGAGGCTGCGCCAAGGCGCAGATCGCCAAGGGCCTGTGTTTCCGTCACTACCAGCAGATACGACGGTATGGCCGCCTGACGCCGGAACGAGAGCGCGCCTACGGACGGACCGGCTGCCGCGTGCCCGGATGCCAGGAGGCTCACTCTTCCAGGGGCTTCTGCAAGCGACATTACATGAGCGAGTATTACCTGCCGCTGAAGCAGGATGAGTCTGCCGTCGCCACCAAGCGTGCCGCTGCCTGAGGCGCTGCTGGATCCGCAAGCCTCGCCGGTCAGGCATCGAGCCTCGGCGAGGCTCGCGTATGTACACCTCTTTACAGGGTGTTGACACATCCATAAGCCTGTCGTAGCTTCTGAAGTCTGTATCCGGCGGCCACTTATCTTATTGATTGCAGAGATGGATCTGGGCGGGAATAGCTCAGTTGGCTAGAGCGCGAGCCTTCCAAGCTCGATGTCGCGGGTTCGAGTCCCGTTTCCCGCTCCAAGCTCGCCGGCCAAAGAGAGTACGGGCCGATGTAGCTCAGTTGGTAGAGCGCATCCTTGGTAAGGATGAGGTCACCGGTTCAACCCCGGTCATCGGCTCCAGCATGCGGCAACCGGTCGGCTCGTGTGACGATCAGAGTAACTACCGCCAGAGTAATTTCCGCATCGGTCAGGGTAACCGCCCCAGGGTAACTACGCGTCAAACGCTCACTGGATATCCAGGGCGTCCCGGAGCTATGGTAGCCGCTCCTGCGGCGGGATCTTAGGGAGAGGCATGCCGAGGGATCGTGTCACCCTCGAATGCGAGGCCTGCAGTCGCAGAAACTACACGGCGACCAAGAGTCGTGACGCGCAGGCGTCCCGGCTCGAACGTCGAAAGTACTGCGCTCACTGCGGGCAACATACTCTCCACAGGGAGACCCGGTGAGCGAACCTGCCGCGAGAAAGCACATCTACCGGGGTGCCTGAGGGTCAGGTAGGTCCGTAGCTCAATTGGTAGAGCACCGGTCTCCAAAACCGGCGGTTGCAGGTTCAAGTCCTGCCGGGCCTGCCAAAGACAAAAGCAACTTGAGGAGTTGAGTTCGGGGGATGTGGGACAAGCTGACTGGCTTCATGACTGATGTGCGCGGGGAATTCGGCAGGGTGATCTGGCCGACACGCGAAGAACTGGTCAACTCGACGACCGTCGTCGTGGTCTTCTCCATTGCCTTTGCCATCTTCATCGGCATTTTCGACCTCGTACTGTCCTATGTGCGGTCGGTCCTCATCGCCCTGTAGACGATAGGGCAGGTAGCTCAAGGGTCTCGATCATGTCGCACCAGTGGTATGCTCTGCACACGTATTCAGGCCACGAAAACAAGGTCAAGACGTATCTCGAAACCCTGATTCAGCAAGGGGAGTCGGATGGCGCCATCGGCAAGGTGGTGGTACCCACCGAAGAGGTCGTCGAGATGCGGGCGGGCAAGAAAACCGTCACAAAGAAGCGCTTTCTGCCCAGTTATGTCCTCGTCGAGATGGAGATGACGAAGGACGCCTGGCATATGGTCACGAATGTGCCCGGTGTTACCAACTTCGTCGGGCCCGCGAGAAAACCCCAGCCACTGGCACAGGAAGAGGTGGATCACATCCTCGGGCATGCGGATCGACGCAAGTCCCAGGAGGTCGAAGAGATCCCGTACTCTGAGGGGGACCAGGTCAAGGTCAACGATGGCGCCTTCAAGGATTTTATCGGTACCGTGCAGGAAGTGATCCCAGAGAAGCGGCGCCTCAAGATCATGGTGAGCATTTTTGGTCGCGGCACACCTGTCGAACTCGACGTACTCCAGGTAGAGACCGTCGACGACAGCGTTGCCACCGGCTGACATCACGAGAACAAGAGTCTGAAAGAGCGAAAGAATGGCGAAGAAGGAACTTGCCCAGATCAAACTGCAGATCCCGGCTGGCTCGGCCAGTCCGACGCCCCCGGTGGGGCCGGCGCTGGGCCAGCACGGCGTCAACATCATGGAGTTCTGCAAGGCCTTCAACGCGCAGACACAGGACAAGCAGGGACTCATCATCCCGGTTGTTATCACCGTTTATGCAGATCGCAGTTTCACCTTCATCACCAAGACGCCTCCCGCCTCCGTGCTGCTCAAGCGGGCTGCCGGGATCGAGAAGGGCTCCGGTGTGCCGAATCGCGACAAGGTCGGTACTGTAACGCAGGCACAACTGCGTGAGATCGCGGAATCCAAAATGGTGGACCTCAACGCCAACGATATCGACGCGGCGGCTCTGATGATCGCCGGAACCGCCCGCAGTATGGGGCTCGTCGTCGAGCAGGAGTAGAGAGACCGGTATGGGAAAAAGAGGCAAGAAATACGCTGAAGCGACGGAGAAGTACGACAAGAGTTCGCCCGTCTCGCTGGAAGAGGCAGTGAGAATTCTCAAGTCCTTCCCGACCCGTAAACTCGATGAGTCAGTTGAGCTCAGTTTCAACCTGGGAATCGACGGCAAGCAGGCCGATCAGGCGTTGCGTGGCACGGTGATGCTGCCTCACGGCACCGGCAAGGACGTGCGGATCGTCGTGATGACGCAAGGTGATCTGGTGGCCGAGGCTGAGGAAGCAGGAGCCGATCACGTGGGTGCCGCCGACCTGATCGGACGCATCGAGAAGGGATGGCTCGATTTTGATCTCGTCATCGCTTCGCCGGATATGATGGGGCAGATTGGCAAACTCGGCCGTGTTCTCGGTCCGCGCGGCCTGATGCCCAATCCGAAGACGGGTACGGTAACGCGTGAGGTGGGCCAGGCAGTGCGCGATGCCAAAGCCGGGCGAATCGAGTTTCGCGCCGACAACAAATCAGGGAACAATGCCCAGGGCCCGATCGGTAAGATTTCCTTTGCCGAGGATGCCCTGGTTGAGAACGCCAAGGCCTTTGCCGCTGCCATTCTGCAGGCCCGGCCTGCCATGTCCAAAGGGCAGTTCGTTCGCAAGCTGATCCTGTCGTCCACCATGGGACCTGGCATCCGAATCGATCCGTCGGCATTGGCCGCCTGATCCGACACTCCAGTCCACCTTCATTACATAAGAACCGAATCCATGCCGACTGCTGAGAAAAACGCGACCGTCAGCGACCTGTCGCAGAAGATGTCTCAGGCTGACGCCATCTACCTGGCCGACTTCAGCGGTATCGACGTCGCTGCCGTGACGGAGCTCCGCCGGTCTCTGCGCCAGGCGGGTGTCGAATACCTGGTGGTTAAGAATCGTCTCGCCAAACTAGCTGCCACCGATGCGGGGCTCGATTCTCTGGGATCGTACCTCGAAGGCCCCACGGCGATGGCCTTCGTTCAGGATGACCCCGTGGCCCCGGCCAAGATCCTGCAGAAGTTCATCGACGGTGGCGGCAAGTTGGTCATCAAGAGCGGCTATGTTGACGGCCAGGTGCTGACCCCTGAAGCCGTGGGGCAGTTGGCAAAACTACCCTCTCGCGACGAACTGCTCGGCAAAGTCGTCGGCTCGGCGCAGGCACCACTCCAGGGCTTGGCAGCAGTGCTCTCTGGTCTGTTGCGCGGCGTCGTGGGAGCATTGTCAGCTATCAAGGATCAGAAGGCGGAGGCAGAAGGCGCCGCCTAGAGCGTGGAGGCATCAGCCTCCGATCACAGAATCGAAACAACGGAACAAGATTCACACTACGGAAGGATGAGGACGAGCGATGAGTGAGCAGGAAGAAACGACAGTCGAAGTCAGCCCCAAGTTGGGTGAGATCATCGAGACCATCGGCGGCCTTACGGTTATGGAACTTGCCGAACTGGTCAAGGCTATGGAAGACAAGTTCGGCGTCTCCGCTGCAGCTCCGGTGATGATGGCTGGCGCCGCGGCTGCCGGTGGCGACGCCGGCGAGGCGGCCGCTGAGCAGACCGAGTTCGACGTGGTCCTCACCGGCCCCGGAGACAAGAAGATTCAGGTGATCAAGGTGGTACGCGAGATCACCAGCCTCGGCCTCAAGGAAGCCAAGGCCCTGGTGGATGAGGCACCGAAGGCCGTCAAGGAAGCCGTCGCCAAGGCGGAGGCTGAGGAGATTCAGGCCAAACTGCAAGAGGCGGGAGCCACGGTCGAAATCAAGTAATCGGCTCTTCGAATCTTAACGATCCTATCTCCATCCACCACCCTGCTTGATACCGAAAGCTCATGGGAACCGGCGCACATCCGGCGTCGGTCTCTCCGTGAGCTTTCACCTTATCTCGGCCTGAGTCGCAATCCTTCGGGACCGACCTCTCCGCACTAGCAACAAGAAGGAGCGCAGACCTTGAGCGCATCGCAGCCCAGCACCAACGGGAACGGGACGGCGGGAACCAACGGCAGAATCGAACGGCGATCCTTCGGCAAGATTGGCGAAGTCGTCCCAATGCCGAACCTGCTCGAAGTGCAGATCGAGTCATATCGCTCGTTTCTTCAACTCGACACGGCACCGCAGCGTCGTCTGCGTAGGGGCCTCCATCTCGTGTTCGAGAGCATCTTTCCGATCTCCGACACTCATGGGATCTACTCTCTCGAGTACGTCGATTACTCCATTGGCAACCCGCGGTACGGGGTCGAGGAGTGCCGCGAGCGAGGCATGACGTTTGCCGCGCCGCTGCGCGCGACGTTGCGTCTGATCACCCGCGACAAAGAGAAACCTGACAAACCGGTCAAGGACGTCGTCGAGCAGTCCGTATTCCTCGGTGAACTGCCGATCATGACCGAAGAGGGCACCTTTGTAATCAACGGTGCGGAGCGGGTCGTCGTCAGTCAGTTGCACCGTTCACCCGGCGTCTTCTTCGACGAGACGATCCACCCGAACGGCAAGCGCCTGTTCTCGGCCCGCATCCTGCCGACGAAAGGTCCCTGGCTCGAGTTCAGTCTCGATATCAACGACATCCTGTACGTCCACATCGACCGACGCCGGAAGATGCCGGTATCCCTGCTGCTCAGGGCCCTGGGTTTCTCGCGCAACGGCGAAGTACTGGCGCTGTTCCGTAACGAAGAAGAAGTAGAGATCACCGACGAGCTCGTGGGCCGCACGCTGGGGAGTGAAGATCTCGTCAACAAGCGCTCCGGCGAGATCATCGTTGACGGCTACACCGAGATCACCGAAGAGAATATCGAAGCCATCAAGTCCTCGCCCTTCAAGTATGTGAAGGTCCTCGAAGGTCCTTCGCCCAACGATCCGGGCATGCTTGAGAACACGTTGAAGAAGGACCCGAGCGAAAACGAAGAGGACGCTCTGACGCGCATCTACAATCTTCTGCGTCCCGGCGATCCGCCCAACATCGAGACGGCACGGGGACTGCTCGAGCGGCTGTTCTTCAATCCGAAGCGCTACAATCTGGGAGATGTCGGACGACACCGGATCAATCGGCGACTGAATCTGGACATCCCCGCCGGTAGCACGATCCTCCATCTGGAGGATTTCATGTCGATTCTCAACTACCTGATCGAGTTGCGGATGGGGCAGGGGTTTACCGATGACATCGATCATCTCGGCAACCGCCGCGTTCGTCTCGTCGGTGAGTTGCTGGCCAACCAGTTCAGCATCGGGCTGACGCGGATGTCGCGCACGATCCGTGAACGCATGAGCCTGCGCAACGACGATGAGCAACCCACACCTCACGGCCTCGTCAACGCGCGTACGGTTTCCACTGTGGTTCAGGCGTTCTTTGGATCGTCTCAGCTGTCTCAGTTCATGCAGCAGAATAATCCGCTCGACGAGTTGACCCACAAACGTCGACTCTCCGCCCTCGGCCCTGGTGGCCTGAGCCGCGAGCGAGCTGGCTTTGAGGTCCGCGACGTCCACTACACGCACTATGGTCGCATCTGCCCGATCGAGACGCCGGAAGGGCCGAACATCGGCTTGATCTCATCACTGAGCACCTATGCCAGGGTGAATGACTTCGGCTTTCTGGAAACCCCGTACCGAAAGGTGATCGACGGCAGGGGCACCGGCGATATCGAGTTCCTCTCGGCGGATGAGGAGGATCGCTTCACGATCGCTCAGGCCAACGAATTGCTCAATGACGACGGTTCGTTCCAGAACGCGCTGGTCAAGGCTCGCCAGCGTGACGACTATCCGATGATCGCGCCGGAGGAATGCCAGTACATGGATGTGTCGCCGACGCAGCTGGTAAGCGCGGCGGCGGCGCTGATCCCCTTCCTCGAGCACGACGACGCCAACCGGGCGCTGATGGGATCCAACATGCAACGGCAGGCGGTGCCGTTGCTGTTTACTCAGGCTCCTTACGTCGGCACAGGGATGGAAGGCAAGATCGCCGTCGATTCCGGCGCCGTGATCCTGGCCCGAAATCCTGGCGAGGTCAGTTCCGTCGACTCGAACCGGATCGTCGTCCGCCGTGACAAGCGCCGTTCGACGCCGCTGTCGCCCCTCGACACGGCTGATGTCGACGAGTACAAGCTGACGAAATTCGCGCGCTCGAACCAGGACTGCTGCATGAACCAGCGGCCCGTTGTCCGCGCCGGCGACAAGGTCGACAAGGGGCAGGTGCTGGCCGACGGGCCGGCCACCGAGTCTGGCGACCTGGCTCTGGGCATGAATGTTCTCTGCGCCTTCCTCCCCTGGAACGGCTACAACTTCGAAGACGCCATCGTCATCTCGGAGCGTTTGCTGAAGAAGGACGTCTTCACCTCGGTGCACATCGAGGAGTTCGAGCTTCAGGTGCGGGATACGAAGCGAGGTCAGGAGGAGATCACTCGCGAGATTCCGAATGTCAGTGAACAGGCGGTACGCAATCTCGATGACGAGGGGATCGTTCGCATCGGCGCGGAAGTCGGCCCGGGCGACATTCTCGTCGGCAAGGTAACACCGAAGGGAGAGACCGAACTGTCTCCCGAAGAGCGCCTGCTGCGCGCCATCTTCGGTGAGAAGGCTGGCGACGTGCGAGATGCATCGTTGAAGGCGCCCCCCGGTATGGAGGGTGTCGTCATTGGCCGCAAGGTCTTCTCGCGCAAGGATCGCGCGGACGGTTCCAAGAAGGCGGAGAAAGACGCCATTCTCGAGTCGCGCCAGGAGGCCGAGGCACGCATCGCCGGGCTCAAGGCGGAGCGTGACCGGCAGCTTGTCGATCTGCTCGGCGACCAGAAGCTCGGTCGCCTGCGCAGCAAGGAAGACGGACAGGTTGTCGTCAGGGAAGGGACCCAGGTCAGCGAGCGGTTGCTCGAGCGCATCGACTTCACCACCGTGGAGCCTGAGGAAGCATGGTGCGAGAAGGCTACCGTAAACGAGAAGGTCGACACCCTCTTGCGCTTCGCCACGGAGCAGGTTCAGCTCGTGGAGGAACAGACGGAGCGCAAGGCGGAACGCCTCACCCGCGGCGACGAACTGCCGCCGGGAATCATCCAGCTCGTCAAGGTCTACGTCGCCAAGAAGCGCAAGCTCTCGGTAGGTGACAAGATGGCCGGCCGTCACGGCAACAAGGGCGTCGTGTCGATCATCGTACCTGAGGAAGACATGCCGTACCTGGAGGATGGTACGCCGGTCGACATCTGCCTGAATCCTCTCGGCGTACCGTCGCGGATGAACCTGGGGCAGATCTTCGAGACCCACCTGGGACGGGCCGCCGCAGCGCTCGGACTGCACGTGGCAACACCCGTCTTCGACGGCGCTACCGAAAAGGAAGTCAAAGGACTGCTCGTCGATGCCGGGCTGCCCGAAGACGGGAAGTCGGTGCTGTTCGATGGCCGGACGGGGCACAAGATCGAGAAGACGGTCACCGTCGGCTACATCTACATGCTCAAACTGACCCATCTGGTATCGGACAAGATCCACGCTCGGTCCATCGGTCCTTACTCACTGGTCACCCAGCAGCCGCTGGGTGGCAAGGCGCAATTCGGCGGTCAGCGCTTCGGTGAGATGGAAGTGTGGGCTCTCGAAGCCTACGGGTCAGCCTATACGCTACAGGAGATGCTCACCGTCAAGTCCGATGACGTCGCCGGGCGCTCCAAGATCTATGAAGCCATCGTCAAGGGAGAGAACCCGCCGGAGTCCGGTATTCCCGAGTCATTCAATGTCCTGGTGAAGGAGCTGCAGAGCCTCTGCCTGGATGTGATCCTCGAGGACAGCCTGGCTGTGGAGTCCTTCTGAGTCGCGCAAGCGCGCGCAGTTTTCGACCCACAAGAGACAAACGGACTATCGACCAACAAGGGGTACTCAAGTGCTGAAGACGCAAATCACCAGGAAGCCCACCGATTTCGACTCGATCCGGATCCAACTGGCCTCGCCAGACACGATTCGTTCATGGTCACACGGTGAGGTAACCAAGCCTGAGACCATCAACTACCGTTCCTTCAAGCCCGAACGCGACGGCCTGTTCTGCGAGCGCACCTTCGGACCGGTCAAGGACTGGAACTGTCACTGCGGCAAATACAAGGGGATTCGGTATCGCGGCGTCGTCTGCGATCGTTGTGGCGTCGAGGTGACGCAGGCGAAGGTTCGTCGCGAGCGCCTCGGTCATATCGAACTGGCTGTGCCCGTGTCGCATATCTGGTACTTCAAATCTCTGCCGTCCCGCATCGGGGCTCTGCTTGATATCTCGATGCGGAACCTCGAGCGGGTCCTCTACTACGAGTCGTATGTGGTCATGGATTCGGGGAACTCCGAGGTAGAGAAGGGGAGCCTCCTCACCGAGGAGGAGATGATGGAACTGCGTGAGCAGGACCAGAATCCCGTCGTCGGCATGGGTGCCCCCGCCGTGCGCGACCTGCTCGCGGAGATCGATATCGAGGAGCTGAGCGCCGAACTGCGCGCCCGCGTCCGGATGGAAACCTCGATCCAGCGCAAGCAGGAGGCCCTCAAGCGTCTGAAGGTGGTCGAGGCTTTCCGGCAGTCGGAGAATCGGCCGAACTGGATGATCCTCGAAGTCATCCCGGTGATTCCGCCCGACCTGCGGCCCCTTGTGCCCCTCGAGGGCGGTCGCTTCGCCACGTCCGACCTCAACGATCTCTACCGGCGGGTGATCAATCGCAACAATCGCCTGAAGAAGCTGATCAGCATCAAGGCACCCGAGGTCATTCTGCGCAACGAGAAGCGCATGCTGCAGGAAGCCGTCGATGCCCTGTTCGACAACGGCCGCCGTTCACGTGCTGTCCGCGGTGACGGCAACAGGTCGCTGAAGTCTCTGTCCGATCTGCTCAAGGGCAAGCAGGGCAGGTTTCGCCAGAACCTGCTCGGTAAGCGTGTCGATTACTCAGGTCGTTCCGTCATCGTCGTCGGCCCGGACCTGCGACTGCATCAGTGCGGCCTGCCCAAGAGCATGGCTCTCGAACTGTTCAAGCCCTTCGTCATCCGCAAGCTGGAAGAGAAGGGCCTGGTGCAGACCGTCAAGAGCGCCAAGAAGCTTGTCGAGCGCGAACGCCCCGAGGTCTGGGACATTCTGGAAGAGATCATCCAGGACCACTGTGTCATGCTGAACCGCGCGCCGACCCTGCATCGCCTCGGCATCCAGGCCTTCCAGCCGATCCTGGTCGAGGGCAAGGCGATCCAGTTGCATCCCCTCGTCTGTGCCGCCTTCAATGCCGACTTCGACGGCGACCAGATGGCGGTGCATGTGCCGCTGTCCTTCGAGGCCCAGATCGAGGCACGGCTGTTGATGCTGTCGTCGCAGAACCTGCTCAAGCCTGCAGATGGCGAGCCGGTGATCATGATGGACCCGAAGGACATCGTTCTGGGTGCCTATTTCCTCACCAAGGTCAGGTTCTCCGATGCCGACAAGACCGAGCGGCGATTTGCCAATCGTGTCGAGGCGCGGTCGGCCTACGAGTCGGGTCTCGTTACCCTGCACCAGCCGATCAAGGTGCGTATCGATGGCGAACTGATCGACACCACAGCTGGACGCATCATCTTCAACGAAGCGCTTCCCGAAGACATGCCCTTCATCAATCAGAATATCGACAAGGGTGCCATCAAGCGGATCTCCGGTGATGTACATCGCCGCCATGGCAACCGGCAGACGGCGGAGGCAGTGGATCAGTTGAAGCGTACTGGGTACTACTGGGCCACCCTCTCCGGGACCACAGTGGCCGTCGACGACGTTGTCATACCGAAGCAGAAGGACGAGATCATCGACGAGGCGCAGGAGGAGGTGAAGAAGGTCCGTGACCAGTATGCCAACGGCATCATCACCGACGGGGAGCGCTACAACAAGATCATCGATATCTGGACCCATGCCACATCGTCGGTGTCCCGCGCCGTACAGAGGGCGTTGGAAGAGGCTGACGAGGGCTTCAACTCCGTCTTCGTCATGAAGGATTCCGGTGCTCGAGGCTCGGAGGATCAGGTCAAGCAGCTCGGCGGCATGCGCGGGTTGATGAACAAGCCACAGAAGAAACTTACCGGCGCCGTCGGCGAGATCATCGAGACACCGATCATCGCCTCCTTCAAAGAGGGGTTGTCGGTGCTGGAGTACTTCATCTCGACACACGGGGCCCGCAAGGGGCTGGCCGACACGGCGCTGAAGACGGCGGAAGCGGGGTATCTGACCCGCCGAATGGTCGATGTGGCACAGGACGTCGTCATCAGCGATATCGACTGTGGCACCCGCCAGGGTATCTGGATCGGCGCCCTGAAGGACGGCGAGGAGATCGTCGAGCCTCTGGCTGACCGTATCGTCGGCCGGGTTCTGCTCGAGGACGCCGTCGACCAGGATGGCAACGTCGTCGTGGCCGCTGACGCCTTGCTCGAAGAGGACGATGCCAACCGCATCGCCCAGGCCGGCTTTGAGCAGGTGCGCATCCGCTCGGTGTTGTCCTGCGAGTCCGATCGTGGCGTCTGCGCCAAGTGCTATGGGCGCAATCTTGCCTCGGGACGAATTGTCAACATCGGCGAGGCTGTTGGTGTCATCGCCGCCCAGTCCATCGGCGAGCCGGGCACACAGCTGACACTCCGTACATTCCATATCGGCGGTACAGCCAGCCGCATCGCGGAGCAGTCACAGATCACGGCGCGCCGTCCCGGCACGGTATTTCTGGTCAACATCGCCACAGTTGAGCATCCCGACCTCGGCCGGGTCGTCACCGGTCGCAACGGCGAGATCGAACTGAAGGACGAGCAGAACCGCGTCCGCCACCGCATCAACGTTCCCTATGGCTCGGTCCTGAAAGTCGAGGACGGCGACGACGTCGATGCATCCCAGGTAGTGTATGAGTGGGACCCGTACAGCAACTCGATCATCACCGACCGCGCCGGCACGATCAAGTTCACCGATCTGCAGGATGACGTGACGATCCGCGAGGAGTTTGACGAGACCACGGGAATGAGCGCCCGCGTCGTCGTCGAACAGCGTGATCGCAGCCTCAGCCCGACGATCGAGGTGGTCGGTACCGAGGGGACGCGCACCTACATCATCCCGGTAGGCGCCCGGCTGCTCGTGTCTGACGGGGACCAGGTGTACCCGGGTTCGGGATTGGTCAAGATCCCCCGGGAGCGGACCAAGACACGCGACATCACCGGCGGTCTACCCCGCGTGGCCGAGTTGTTCGAGGCCCGGCGCCCGAAGGAGCCTGCCGTCATCTCCGAGATCGACGGCTCGGTGGACTTCGGTGGCCTGGTGCGCGGCAACCGCGAGGTGCTGGTGACCTCTCCGGATGGTGAGGAATGCAAGTATCTGGTGCCTTACGGCAAGCACCTGCGAGTCCACGAAGGAGATCACGTCGTGGCCGGCGAGCGGCTGTCGGAGGGCGCGGTGAACCCCCACGATATTCTCGCGGTTCAGGGCGTTCACAAGGTCCAGGAGTATCTGGTAAACGAAATCCAGGACGTCTACCGACTGCAGGCCGTGGAAATCAACGACAAACACATCGAGGCCATCGTGCGGCAGATGTTGCAGAAGGTGAAGGTCCTCGATCCCGGCGATACCAACTTCCTCGAAGGCGAGGAAGTCGACAAGATTCGCTTCAGCCGCGAGAACGAGAAGGTCATCGGTGAAGGGGGCGATCCTTCCACCTGTCAGCCGATCCTGCTCGGCATCACGCGGGCCTCTCTGCGCACCGACAGCTTCATCTCTGCCGCCTCCTTCCAGGAGACGACGAGGGTGCTCACCGAGGCTGCCGTACAGGGCAAGATTGACCACCTGCGCGGGTTGAAGGAAAACGTCATCATCGGCCGCCTCATTCCTGCGGGCACGGGCTCAGCGCACTACCGCAGCATCAGTTACGCCGACCTGCAGCCCGAGGCGGATTCTGTTGCCGGCAATGGCGACAGTCTGCCCGAGTTCGAAGGTGCCGCGGAGGCGGTGGTCGGGGAGTAGGGGGTCTGGCGGAGGGGGGAAGAAAGATCCCACGCCCCTTCCGTGACCCCTTCGTCAACCTGTTTCAACTGTTGACGATTGAAGGGTTTGTCCTTAGCTTTTGAGTTTATCGTATTTGGCGTTACGGGCGGTTGCAGCCGGGCCAGATCCCGGTCGTAACCGCTTGTGTTTGGAGGGTCGTAAAGGCCCTTGAGTTGTCGAACCTGAACCGACGAGGCTGCACGCAAGTGCCGACAATCAGTCAGCTGGTCCGCAAAGGCCGCCGCAAGGCGAGCAAGCGCACCGATTCGCCCGCCCTTCGCGGATGTCCGCAGCGTCGTGGTGTGTGCACGCGGGTGTACACGACCACACCCAAGAAACCGAATTCGGCCTTGAGGAAAATGGCCCGGGTACGGTTGACGACGGGTCAGGAGGTGACCGCTTACATCCCGGGGGAGGGCAACAACCTCCAGGAACATTCGATCGTCCTGGTTCGCGGAGGACGCGTCAAGGACGTGCCCGGAGTGCGCTATCACATCATCCGCGGCGTCCTCGACGCCAGCGGCGTCGCCGAACGCAAGCAGGGCCGCTCCAAGTACGGCGCCCGCCGCGCGGACTCGTAAACAGGACAGGCAAGAGGTATGTCGCGCAGAAGGCGAGCCGTCAAGCGTCAGATCCTTCCGGATCCCAAGTTTCACAACGTCCTTGCCACCCGCTTCATCAACTGTATGATGACGTCCGGCAAGAAGAGCACCTCCGAACAGATCTTCTATTCGGCAATCGACATGGTGGCCGAACGTTCCGACCAGCAGGGGCTCGATATCTTCCTCAAGGCTGTCGAGAACTGCAAGCCCATGGTCGTCACCAAGTCGAGGCGCGTAGGGTCCCAGACACTGCAGGTCCCCCTTGAAGTGCGCCCCGAAGAGCGTACGACACGGGCAATCAAGTGGATCATCCGCTACGCCCGTGAGCGTGCCGAGCGGACGATGGCGGAGCGGTTGGCCAACGAACTGGTGCAAGCCGCCAACGGTGAGGGCGGCGCCATTCGCGCCCGCGATGACGTACACCGCATGGCCGAAGCCAACAAAGCCTTCGCGCACTACAGATTCTAAAGGGTATCGTGGCCAGATCGCACAGCATAGAGAACACGAGGAACATCGGGATCGCTGCCCACATCGACGCGGGCAAGACGACGACGACCGAGCGTATCCTCTACTACACAGGCCGCGTACACCGCATGGGCGAGGTCCATGACGGCAATGCGACCATGGACTGGATGGAACAGGAACGGGAGCGAGGAATTACCATCACTTCCGCTGCCACTGCCTGTGAGTGGAACGATCATCGCGTCAACATCATCGACACCCCTGGCCATGTGGACTTCACCGCCGAGGTGGAGCGGTCGTTGCGCGTCCTCGACGGTGCCGTCGGCGTGTTCTGCGCCGTAGGTGGTGTCGAACCGCAGTCGGAGACGGTGTGGCGCCAGGCCGACCGCTACGAGGTCCCGCGCATCGCCTTCGTCAACAAGATGGATCGCAACGGCGCCGACTTCTACAACGTCCTGCAGATGCTGACCGACAGGCTGGGCAGCAATTTCGTGCCGATCCAGTTGCCCATCGGCACGGGCGAGACGTTCACTGGTCTGATCGACCTGGTGGCGATGAAGTCGATCACGTACGAAGAGACCTCCCTCGGGTCGGACTTCTTCGAGGGTGAGATTCCCGAAGATCTCATGTCACGGGCCCTCGAATACCGCGAAAAGCTGCTCGAGGCTGTGGCAGAGTTCGATGACCATCTGTTGGAGAAATTCCTCGAGGGCGGTGAGATCGAGGAGGCTGAGATCGTCGCAGCTCTGCGTCAGGCGACGATCGCTCTCAAGGCCGTGCCTGTGTGCTGCGGCAGTGCCTTCAAGCACAAGGGCGTACAGCGCCTGCTCGACTGCGTCGTCAACTACCTGCCATCACCGGCAGACGTCCCCGAGGTCACCGGACACCTGCCTGACTCAGAAGAAGAAGCCGTGCGCCAGGCCCGGGACGATGAGCCCTTTTCGGCGCTGGCCTTCAAGATCATGACCGACCCCTTCGTCGGTCGCCTGTCATTTGTGCGGGTCTACTCGGGTACGCTGCAGGCGGGTTCATACATATACAATGTCTCGACGGGTCGACGTGAGCGGGTTTCTCGACTGTTGGAGATGCACGCCAACGACCGGACGGAGAAGAAGGAAGTCCACGCTGGCGATATCGTCGCGGTCGTGGGCCTGAAGAACTCGACCACAGGTGACACGCTGTGCGACGAGGCGCATCAGATCGCGCTGGAGAAGATCGAGTTCGCCGAGCCGGTGGTACACGTGGCCATCGAGCCGAAGACCCGCGCCGACCAGGAGTCGTTGCAGACGGCCCTGACCAAACTCGCGGAAGAGGACCCCACGTTTCGGGTGCGCGTTGACCCGGACACGGCGCAGACGGTCATCTCAGGAATGGGCGAACTTCATCTTGAGATCCTCGTCGACCGGCTCTTTCGAGAGTTCAAGGTCGAAGCCAACGTGGGTAAACCCCAGGTCGCCTACAAAGAGGGTCTGCGCGTCGCCAGCCATGGCACGGGTCGTTTCGTGCGCCAGTCTGGTGGACGCGGCCAGTATGGCCATGTGGAGCTCGAGATTTCGCCGGGGGAAGCCGGGACGGGTCTGGTCTTCGACAACAAGATCGTCGGCGGCGCTGTGCCCCGGGAGTATGTCAATGCCGTCAAGCAGGGCATTGGCGAGGCCATGTCCAATGGTCCGGTCGCCGGCTACCCGATAGAGGACATCAAGGTCGAGCTTGTCGATGGCTCCTATCACGATGTCGATTCCTCGGAAATGGCGTTCAAGGTGGCCGGCTCGATGGGCTTCAAAGACGGTGCGGCCAAGTCCAAGCCGTTCCTCATGGAGCCGATCATGAGTCTTGAAGTGGTCGTGCCAGATCAATATCTGGGCGACGTCATCGGCGATCTCAACTCACACCGGGCAGATGTTGAGGGGATCAATCCTCGCTCTGACGCGCAGGTGATCGCCGCCAAGATTCCACTGTCAGAGACCTTCGGATACGCCACACGTCTGCGGTCATTGACCCAGGGGCGCGCCGTCTTCACGCTGCAGTTCGCCAACTTTCGCGAAGTGCCCAAGTCCGTCATGGAAGAGATCGTCGCCAGGATTCAGGGTACCGGGGAAGCCAAGGGCGCCAAGAGAGCCAAGAGCGGCCGTTGAGCCAGACAACAGGATTTCACCAGATCACGGAAAAGACAAGAAGCAGAAAGTCAGCAAGGGGAGAATCAGGAAATGGCCAAGGATAAATTCGAGCGCAACAAGCCCCATGTGAATGTCGGCACGATCGGCCACGTGGATCACGGTAAGACGACGCTGACGGCGGCGATCACGATGAACCTGGCTGCCCAGGGTCTGGCTGAGGCGAAAAGCATCGACGATATCGACAACGCCAAGGAAGAGAAAGAGCGTGGCGTGACGATCAACGTCTCTCATCAGGAATATGAGACGACGAATCGACACTACGCCCACGTCGACTGCCCTGGTCACGCCGATTACATCAAGAATATGATCACGGGTGCGGCGCAGATGGATGGCGCTATTCTGGTGGTCAGCGCCGCCGATGGCCCCATGATCCAGACCCGCGAGCACATCCTGCTCGCCCGTCAGGTCAACGTGCCCAAGATTGTCGTCTACCTCAACAAGGTGGACATGGTCGACGATCCGGAGTTGCTCGACCTCGTCGAGCTCGAGACTCGTGAGTTGCTCTCCGAGTACGATTTTCCCGGAGACGATATTCCCATGATTCGTGGGTCCGCGTTGAAAGCGGTGGAGGGCGATGATGGCGAAATCGGCAATGGTTCGATCACTGAACTGATGGCCGCCGTCGACGATTATATCCCTCTCCCCGAGCGCCCAGTGGACCAGCCCTTTCTGATGCCGGTGGAGGACGTGTTCTCCATCACGGGTCGCGGCACTGTGGGTACGGGTCGTATCGAGCGGGGTGTCGTCAAAGTCAGTGAGGATCTCGAAGTCGTCGGCATCCGCGAGACGCGCAAGACCGTGTGCACAGGCGTCGAGATGTTCCGCAAGCTCCTCGACTCCGGTCAGGCCGGTGACAACGTTGGCATCCTCCTCCGCGGCGTCGAGAAAGAAGAGTTGCAGCGCGGCATGGTCCTGTGCAAGCCTGGCAGTATCACGCCGCACCAGAAGTTCAAGGCTGAGGTCTACGTGCTGACGGGGAAAGAGGGCGGACGGGAAAAGCCGTTTTTCTCCGGTTACCGCCCGCAGTTCTACTTCCGCACGACCGACGTTACCGGTGACATCGCCCTGCCGGAAGGCACGGAGATGGTCATGCCCGGCGACAACGTCACCATGGACGTGGATCTGTACCAGCCTATCGCTATCGAGCCGGGTCTGCGTTTCGCCATCCGTGAGGGTGGGCGCACGATCGGTTCTGGTGTGGTTATCGAGATCACGGAATAAGGAACGAACGTGGCTGTTGACAGGATTCGCATTCGGCTGAAGGCCTATGACCACGCGGCGCTCGACCGCTCCGTGGACGAGATCGTCCAAACGGTGCGGCGCAGTGGCGCCCGGATCGCGGGTCCCGTCCCGTTGCCCACAAGGCGCACGATCTACACCGTGCTCCGCGGGCCCTTCGTGGACAAGAAATCCCGCGAGCAGTTCGAAACGCGCGTACACAAGAGGCTCATCGATATCTACGAGTCGACGCCGCAGACGGTCGATTCACTGATGAAACTCGACCTGCCCGCCGGCATCGGCATCGACATCAAGGTATAGGTACAGTCATGCCCTCCGTAGACATTCTGAGCGCAGCAGGGAAGAAGACCGGAACGGTCGACTTGCCGGTGGCTCTGTTCGAGGCCCGGGTGTCGGCGACGGCGGTGCACACCGCCGTGGTCGCTTACGAGGCCAATCAGCGCCAGGGCAACGCTTCGGTCCTCGGTCGCTCCGAGACAGCTCGCTCCAAGAAGAAGCATCATCGCCAGAAGGGAACCGGGGGAGCCCGCCGGGGAACTGTCGGCAGCCCTCTGCTCCGCGGAGGCGGTGTGGCATTCGGTCTGCCGAAGCCGCGTGACTATCGCACCAAGTTGCCGCGCTCCCTGCGCAAGCAGGCCTTGCGTTCGGCTCTCACTGCCATGGGTCAGGACGGTCAGATCGTTGTCGTCGATGGCCTGGGCCTGACGGAGCCGAGCACGAAGAGCTTCGCCGGCGCTCTGGCGGCGTGCGGTCTTGAAGGGCGCAAGGTCTTGCTCGTCACCGCCGAGAATTCACCGGTCGTGGTAAAGTCGGGCCGCAACATACCCAGGGTACAGATTCGCACGGCGGATACAGTGGGCACATACGACATCGTCGCCGCTGATGTGCTGGTCCTCGAACGGGCGGCCGTCGATGCGCTCAGCCGTATCCACGGCGACGACGCAGGCGAGTGAGGTCAGGGAAAATGTCCGGTTCACGCAGCATACTCCGCAGTCCGGTGGTAACCGAAAAGGCCACGATACTCCGCGATGGCAACACCTACACATTCAAGGTGGATGCGCGGGCGAACAAGGTCCAGATCCGGCAGGCGGTGGAGTCAATTTTCGAGGTCAAGGTCGATTCAGTGCGCACTCTGACAGTGCGTCCGAAGCCAAAGCGCCAGGGCGCCCATCAGGGCAGCACGTCTTCCTGGAAGAAGGCGTACGTGAAACTGCGTTCGGGCGAGTCCATCGATCTGATCGAGAACCTCTGAGACAGGGATAGCAAGAAATGCCGATCAAGAGGTTCCGTCCCGTTACGCCGACGCAGCGTCACAAGACGGTAAACACGTTCACCGAGGTGACCACCGACGCGCCCGAGAAGTCACTGACGGCACCACTGACCAAGTCGGGTGGGCGGAACAGTCGCGGCAGAATCACCGCCCGCCGTCGCGGTGGCGGACATAAGCGTCGCTACAGGGTCATCGATTTCCGGCGCAACAAGGACGGAGTCCCAGGTCGCGTCGCCACAATCGAGTATGATCCCAACAGGTCGGCCTTCATCGCTCTCATCGTCTATCGCGACGGGGAGAAGCGTTACATGCTGGCGCCCCACGGGCTGGCCGTGGGCTCGCAGGTCATGAGTGGGCCAGACGCACCCATCGCGGTAGGCAATGCCCTGCCGATGTCACGCATACCCATCGGCACGACGGTGCACAATATCGAGCTCAATCCCGGTCAGGGCGGTCGTATGGCCCGCAGTGCCGGTTGCGAGATCAGGATCATGGCACGGGACGAGGAAAGCGGTCGTGTGCATCTGCGACTGCCCTCAGGTGAGGACCGGGAGGTGCTGCTCTCCTGCAGGGCCACTGTCGGCCGGGTCGGGAATGTGGATCACGGGAACGTGGTCCTGGGCAAGGCTGGCAGATCTCGCTGGCTCGGGCGCCGCCCCAAGGTCAGGGGAGTGGTCATGAATCCCGTCGATCATCCGCATGGTGGCGGTGAGGGCAAGACTTCGGGAGGCCGACATCCGGTCACGCCCTGGGGCAAGCCCACCAAAGGATACCGGACACGCAAACGGAAAAAGGCGTCCAACGCCTGGATCCTGCGTCGCCGCAACCGCAAGTAAGAAGAGGGAAGGGAACGCTACGTGCCGCGCTCTATCAAGAAAGGCCCCTTCGTCGACGGCCATCTGGCCGACAAGATTGAAGGTATGAACAAGACGGGTGACAAGAAGGTGTTGCGTACCTGGTCGCGGCGTTCGACGATCACGCCAGACTTCGTCGGCCACACACTCGCCGTGCACAACGGGAACAAGTTCATCCCGGTGTATATCACTGAGAACATGGTGGGTCACAAGCTGGGAGAGTTTGCGCCGACGCGCACATTCCGCTCGCATACCGGGCGCGCCAACGAGCGCGCCACCGGCGTCCGGTCGTTGGGATAGAGGGAACGAGTCATGGAAGCGCGAGCCGTACAACGACACATCGGAATCCCGGCCACCAAAGTCCGTCAGGTCATCGACCTGATTCGTGGAAAACCGGTGGAAGAAGCCTTGGCAATCCTTCAGTACCTGCCAAGACGTGCTGCCGGCATTATCGAAAAGACCCTGCGTTCGGCCATCGCCAATGCCACACGCCAGGATGATGATGAGGAGATGGCAGGTCCGCCGGTCGATGTGGAGGATCTGTTCGTCAGCAGCATTCAGGCCGACCAGGGCCGCACCCTCAAGCGGCTGCGGCCACGGGCAAGGGGTTCTGCGAATCGAATCCTGAAGCGTCAGAGCCACGTAACGATCGTGGTTTCCGACGGTCGCGACGATGACGATGTGCAAGCGCCGGTGTCTCCGGCAGAGAGCGCTGCGGCTGAAGAAGCCGCTGTCGCCGAGTAGGCCGAACGGGCCAGGACGAGAAAGAGTCAAGAGAGGAAACTGCATTGGGTCAGAAGACACATCCCTACGGCTTTCGCCTGGGTGTCATCAAGGGCTGGAGTTCAAACTGGTTCGCGGAGAAGGATTTCTCTGTGCTCCTTGGTGAGGACATCACCCTGCGTCGATACATCCATCAGCGCCTGCAGCGCGCCGGCGTGTCTCGCGTCAACATCGAGCGGCATCCCAAGCGTGTGACAATCGAAGTACACACGGCGCGTCCCGGCATCGCCATCGGCCGCCGCGGCGCCGAGGTCGATAAGCTGCGTGATGAACTGAAGACGCTGACCAAGAAGGACGTGACTCTCAATATTCAGGAAGTGAAGAAACCGGAGCTCGACGCCCAGTTGGTGGCGGATAATCTCGCCCGGCAGTTTGAGCAGCGCGTCGCTTTTCGACGGGCCATCAAGAAGTGTGTCGCGTCGTCGATGCGGATGGGTGCTGAAGGGATACGCATTGAGTGCAACGGACGGATCGGTGGCTCAGAGATGACGCGTCATGAGCGCTCCGAACCGGCAGGGCGCGTGCCTCTGCATACTCTGCGCGCCGATATCGACTTCGCCACGGCCACTGCCTTTACCGTGTCCGGCACGGTAGGCGTGAAGGTATGGATCTGTCACGGTGAAGTCGTTGACGAAGCCGAAGCAGAACAGCAGCAGAAGATCTGAGGACGTAGACAACCATGTTGATGCCGAAAAAGGTCAAGTGGCGCAAGCAGTCTCGCGGGCGCATGCGCGGTCAGACCAAGGGTGGAGCCCTCGTTTCCTTCGGGGAGTTCGGCCTGAAGGCGCTGGAGCCGGGCTGGGTCACGAGTCGACAGATCGAGGCGGCCCGCATCGCCATCAGTCGGGCCATGAGCCGGACGGGCAAGCTGTGGATCCGGGTGTTCCCGGACAAGCCGCTGACAAAGAAGCCTGCCGAGACAAGGATGGGTAAGGGCAAGGGAGCGCCTGAGGAATGGGTCGCCGTCGTCAAGCCCGGTCGAGTGATGTTCGAGCTGTCAGGTGTTACGGAGGAGGTCGCCAAGGAGGCACTTCGGAAGGCTGGCCACAAGCTTCCCATCAAGACGAAGCTTGTCGAGCGTCTGGGCTGAGGGGCAGGAGAAGACAACGATGAAGGCAAGTGAACTGAGAGAGCAGAGCGCCGACGATCTGGCGGAGAGGCTGGAGGAACTCGAAGAGGAGAGCTTCAATCTTCGATTCCAGCACACCCTCGGACAGTTGAGCAGCCCTATGCGGCTCCGGGACGTGCGACGGGACATCGCCAGAGTGCGTACCCTGTTGACCGAAAACGCCGCCAAGCTCGGCGCTGAGCAGGAGAACTAAGGCAAGGACATGGCAGAAGATCAAGATGGTTTCGGTGGACGTGTCATCGAAGGATGCGTGATCAAGGCGGGCAACGAGAAAACTCGTGTTGTCGTCGTTGACCTGCGCAAGTCGCACCGACTGTACGGCAAGGGGATGACACGGACGTCGAAGGCAGTTGCTCACGACGAGCAGAACGAGTCGAATGTGGGAGACGTCGTGCGCCTGCGAGAGTGTCGGCCCATGAGCAAGACAAAGTGTTGGCGCCTGGTGCAGGTCCTGGAAAAGGCAGTCGTTCACGGCTGACGGCCGGCGCGGCCTCATTCAAGAAAGTCTGAAATGGTTCACGAGTACACCATACTTCGCATGGCGGACAACGCCGGTGCCCGCAAGGCCAAGTGCATCCGTGTCCTGGGTGGCTCCAAACGCCGCTACGCTGGCGTTGGAGATCTGATCGTGGTCGCTGTGCACGATGTCCTGCCCAACGGTCCTCTGAAGGAGGGCGAGGTGGCGCGCGCTGTCGTCGTGCGCACCAAGAAGGAATACCGCCGCCCGGACGGTTCCTACATACGGTTTGATGAGAATGCGGCAGTTCTCTTGAATCCGGACAATGAACCCCGGGGTACGCGCATCTTTGGTCCTGTCGCCCGCGAACTGCGCGATCGGCAGTTCATGCGCATCGTGTCCCTTGCTCCCGAGGTTGTGTAAGGCACCCCATGAAGATCAAGCGTGACGACACGGTTCTCGTAATCAGCGGCAACGACAAAGGCAAGCGCGGTCGAGTGCTGCGCGTGTTTCCCGAGCAGGATCGTCTCATCGTCGAGGGCGTGCGCATGATGAAGAAGCACACCAAGCCGACCCAGCGTGATCCACAGGGCGGGATCGTCGAGCGTGAGGCACCGATGCACATCTCGAATGTGATGCTCGTGGATCCGAAGAGTGATGAGCCGACGCGGGTTGGCAGGCGGCGTCTGGATGAGGGCCGCCAGGTGCGCATCGCCAAGCGCAGCGGCGAAATGATCGACTCCTGAGCGCGACGTAGAGACAAGAAGACAAATGACCAGACTGAGAGAACAATACACGAGTGAGATCGTTCCGGCGCTGCAGGAACGGTTCAAGTACGGCAACACGATGCAGGTACCGCGACTCGAGAAGATCGTAGTCAATGCCGGCGTCGGCGAAGCGGTGCAGGAATCCAAGGCGCTGGACGCGGTGCTGGCGGAACTGACTGCCATCACCGGACAGAAGCCGGCAGTGCGCCGGGCCAAGAAGGCGATCTCGAACTTCAAGCTGCGCGAAGGTATGCCCATCGGGGCTATGGTCACGCTGCGACGGGAGCACATGTTCGAGTTTCTCGATCGCTTCGTCAATTTCGCCCTGCCCCAGTCACGAGATTTCCGCGGCGTGCCAGCCACGGGCTTCGACGGGCGTGGCAACTATAACCTCGGGATTCGCGAGCAGATCATCTTTCCTGAGATCGACTACGACCGCGTCAACCAAATTCGCGGTATGAACATAACTTTCGTCACCAGCGCTACGAACGACGAAGAGGCCAAGGAGTTGCTGCGACTCCTCGGTGTCCCCTTCAGCAACTGAGAGACGGCGAATGCCCAAGAAGTGCCTGTTAGTCAAGTGGAACCGCGAGCCGAAGTTCAAGGTCCGCAAGTACACGCGCTGCCAGAAGTGCGGCAGACCCAGGGGTGTGTACCGCAAGTTCGCTCTGTGTCGAATCTGCTTCCGCGAACTCGCCTTGCGTGGCGAGATTCCGGGAGTGACCAAGGCAAGTTGGTAGGGGGGGCGACAAGACCATGAGCATGACCGATCCCATCGCCGATCTGTTGACGCGGGTCCGCAACGCCGCCAGTGCCGGCCATCGATCCGTCGACGTGCCGGCGTCGAAGTTGAAGCGCGAGATCGCTCGCGTCCTGGCTGAGGAGCGCTTCATCGACAATTTCGCCTACTACGATGATGGCAAGCAGGGACAGTTGCGTCTGTATCTGAGATACACTGCTGCAAATGACAGCATCATCCAGGGCCTGCGTCGTATGAGCAAGCCCGGTCTCCGCCGCTACGCGGCAAAAAGTGATCTGCCACGTGTCCGTCGTGGACTCGGTGTCGCCATCGTCTCAACGTCTCGAGGTGTAATGACCGACCGCGATGCCCGCCGTACGGGCGTAGGCGGGGAAGTCCTGTGCAGCGTCTGGTAGCCAGGCTGCGGAATCCAGCAAGAGGGAAGCAACCGTGTCGCGTGTAGGCAAACAACCGATTCCCGTTCCCACGGGTGTTGATGTATCCGTTCAGGGAGCGGATGTGACCGTCAAGGGACCGAAGGGTCAATTGGCCATGTCATATCGTACAGACTTCGTCGATGTTGCCGTGGCCGATGCCGAGGTGCGAGTCACCCGACGCTCCGAGGTCAAGCAGGCGATGGCGCTCCATGGCCTTACCAGATCTCTCGTGGCGAACGCCGTGCAGGGGGTCACCGAAGGCTATGTGAAGCACCTCGATCTCTTTGGCGTCGGCTATCGCGCCGAGGCCCAGGGACGCAACCTGACGCTGAACATCGGGTTCTCGCATCAGGTAGAGTATGTCGCTCCCGAGGGCATCGAGATCACCATCGGCGCTGGCATCACCGGGGCCCAGGCGCGAATCGTCGTGTCGGGCATCGACAAGCAGATGGTGGGGCAGGTCGCCGCCGATATTCGTCAGAAGCGCAAGCCCGACCCGTACAAGGGCAAAGGGATCCGCTACGAGAACGAGATCATTCACTGGAAGGCTGGTAAGTCGGCGGTCACCTGAGGCCCGCCGGAGATATCATGGCAAACAGAGAGAAGAAGAAGAAGATCGCGCGAACGCGGCGGCGATTCCGCATCCGCAAGAAAGTCCTGGGCACTCAGGAACGACCGCGGCTCGTCGTGCACCGCAGCTTGCGCAACATCGAGGCACAGATCGTCGACGACCATGCGGGTCATTCGGTGGTCGGCCTGTCGACGATGTCCAAGGGCTTTGAACGTTCCGGTCCGCCCGTCGAGCAGGGACGTGCTCTCGGCAAGATGCTGGCGGCCAAGGCGCAGGAGAAAGGCGTTGATCGAGTCGTTTTCGATCGAGCCGGTCTTCGCTATCACGGTATCGTCCGCGCTGTCGCCGAAGGCGCGCGTGAGGGCGGTCTCAAGTTCTAAGAGCGAATCGAGAGAGAAACCAGTTGGCCCGAATCGATCCCAGTAACCTCGAACTGACCGAGGTCGTCGTCCAGAACAGCGTTCGCCGCGTGTCCCACGTACGCAAGGGGGGACGTAACTTTTCCTTCACTGCCATGGTCGTGGCCGGCGACCGTGCCGGCCACGTCGGTGTGGGCTCCGGGAAGGCTGGTGAGGTGGCCGAGGCGATCCGCAAAGCCACGGAAGATGCCAAGAAGGACATCGTCACCGTGCCGGTCGTGGCCGCGACGATCCCACACGAAGTGATCGGTCGTTTCGGCGCCGCTCGAGTGCTGTTGAAGCCGGCAAGTCCGGGGACCGGAATCATTGCCAGCGGTGGCATTCGCATTGTGCTTGACCTGGCAGGGATTCACGATATCCTGACCAAGTCGCTGGGCTCGGCCAACTCACAGAATACGATCCAGGCCGCCGTCGACGGACTGCGGCAGTTGCGCGATGCGGAAGAGGTCTGCCGTATTCGTGGTATTGCCCTCGGGGACCTACGATGAAGCTGGTCATCACGCAGCACCGCAGCGCCATCGGGCGTTCGAGAAAACAACAGGACACTGTCAGGGCACTTGGCATTCGCCGTCTGAACCAGACGGTCACTCACAATGATACGCCTCAGATCCGCGGCATGATTGCCCGGGTCTCGCACCTGCTCCAGGTATCTGAGCAGAGCGCCTAGGTCAACGGAAGAGGACAGGACAGCCATGCAACTCGGAGATCTTCAACCGGCACCCGGCTCGCGGCGTCAGGCCCGACGCAAGGGGAAAGGCCCCGGCTCCGGCAACGGCAAGACCGCCGGACGCGGCCACAAGGGGCAGCGCTCCCGTTCGGGTGGTATGCGCGGAAGTCGCACCGGTTTCGAAGGCGGTCAGATGCCACTGCATCGCCGACTCCCGAAAATCGGTTTTTCGAACAAGAAGTTCCGCACCGAGTACCAGGTCGTGAATATCGGTGACATCCAGAAGGTTGGGCTCGAGGGAGATGTGGGCCCTGAGCAACTGGTCGCCGCCGGTCTTGCCCGCAGGTCGGGCCTCATCAAGATCCTGGGTGATGGAGAGTTGACGAACAAAGTCGCAATTGTCGCCCACGCCGCATCGCGCTCGGCGCGCGAGAAGATCGAAGCTGCCGGCGGCAGCTTCGCTGTCCATTCGGCGTAGGAAGAGCTCACCGTGCTGCAAAGCTTCCAGAACTGCTTCAAGATTCCCGAACTCCGGCAGAAGATCCTGTTCACGATCGGGATTCTCATCGTCTACCGGATCGGCGGCCAGATTACGGTGCCCGGCATCCGCGATACGGTACTGCAGGAGTTTTTCGCCGGCTCTGGCAACACCCTTTTCGGGCTCTACGACATGTTCGTGGGCGGCGCCTTTACCAGGGCCACCGTCTTCGCTCTCGGTATCATGCCCTACATCAGTGCTTCGATCATCCTGCAGCTGATGGGAGCCGTCGTGCCTTTCTTCCAGAAGTTGCAGCGCGAAGGCGAAGAGGGCCGCAAGAAGATCAACCAGTACACGCGCTACGGCACAGTGTTCCTCGGCGCGGCCCAGTCCTTGGGTGTCAGCTACTTTCTGGAGAGCATCAAAGGCCAGTCTTCCGGCATCGAAGCAGTCATCGATCCCGGGGTTGGTTTCCGTCTGCTGACCATGGTGACGATTACAACCGGCACCATCTTCATCATGTGGCTCGGCGAGCAGATCACGGAACGCGGTATCGGCAACGGTATTTCACTCATCATCTTCGTCGGTATTATCTCCGAGTTACCGTACGCGGTGAAGAGCGAGTGGAACCACTATCTGATCAATCGCGGCTTCACCAAGAGTCTGATCGAGGAGCTCTTCCTCGTCGTGCTGATGGTGGTCGTGGTGGCTGCCGTCGTGTTGATGACGCAGGGACAGCGACGGATTCCCGTGCAGTATGCCAAGCGGGTTGTCGGGCGCAGGGTGTACGGAGGGCAGACAACGCATATCCCGTTGCGGATCAATGCGGCTGGTGTCATCCCCATCATCTTTGCCCAGTCGATCATGTTCCTGCCCGGAACGATCACGCAGTTCTTCCCGGAGAGCGATGTGATGCAGCTCCTCGGGGCATACTTCACTACCAGTTCTGTCGTCTACTGGGCGTTCTACGGCCTGATGATCGTGTTCTTCACTTATTTCTACACGGCCATCGTCATGGATCCACAGCAACTGGCGGACAACATGAAGCGACACGGCGGCTTTATCCCGGGTGTTCGCCCCGGCAAGCGCACCGCCGAATACATCGACGGGATCATGACCCGTATCACCTTGCCTGGTTCCATGGCGCTGGCGGCGGTGGCCATCTTTCCCTTTTTCGTGATCAATCAGTTTAACGTGACGCCGTCCTATTCACAGTTTTTTGGCGGCACCGGGCTGTTGATCATCGTCGGTGTGGCTCTCGACACGCTGCAACAGTTGGAGTCCCAGCTGATGACGCGGCACTATGAGGGCTTCATGAAAAAGGGCCGCATCCAGGGGCGCCGCTGAGGCCTGGTGGGTTTGAGCGAGAATACAAGGCGAAAAGAATGAAAGTCAAAGCATCAGTTTCGAAGCGTTGCGCCGATTGCAAGATCATCAAGCGTCATGGCGTGGTGCGGGTCATCTGCAAGCGCAATCCGCGCCACAAGCAGCGACAAGGATAAGGGGCAGCAAGCTGCCTTACGAGTCGGCTGCGCCGACTCTCCACGAAAGGTTCCATTTGATTCTTCCAGTTCCGGCGCCGACGGCGTCTCAAGGAGTGTAGCACATGGCACGTATCGCAGGCGTCGATCTCCCTCGGGAGAAAAGAATCGACGTGGGTCTGACCTACATATATGGCATTGGCCGCACGTCGGCTAACGCGATCCTGTCGGAGTCAGCTGTCACGCCTGAGACGCGCGTGGGCTCGCTCAGCGAAGAGCAGGTCATGCAGTTGCGCAACATCATCGAGCAGAAGTACCGAGTCGAGGGCTCTCTGCGCGGTGAGGTGAATATGAATATCAAGCGACTGATGGACATCGGCTGCTATCGAGGACTTCGGCATCGGCGGGGGTTGCCGGTGCGCGGCCAGCGAACCAAGACGAACGCCCGTACGCGGAAGGGGCCGAGCCGGGCCATTGCGGGCAGGAAAAAGGCACCCCGGAAGTAAGGGGCTAACTGCGCCCCTTACTTTCCGGGGTGCTCGCTCAGTTATCAGGTAGTCCGCGCGGTTCGCATTCGGCGGCCGCGTCACGAGGACCGTATCAAGGAAGTCTGAGTTGCCAGCAGAGAGAGGTCGCAGGCGCCGTAAGAAGTCCAAGAAGGCAGAAGCGCTGGGCGTCGCCCATATCCTGTCTACTTTCAACAACACGATCGTCACCCTCACCGATGTCGAGGGCAACGTGATCTCCTGGGCCACCCCCGGCAAGGTGGGTGTCGTCGGCAGTCGGAAGTCCACGCCCTTTGCCGGTCAGCTTGCCGCCGAACGCGCGGCACAGGAGGCGATCACCATGGGCCTGCGCAAGGTGGAAGTCTGGGTCAAGGGCCCCGGTGTGGGCCGCGACTCGGCGATTCGTGCCCTGCAGAATGCGGGTCTTGAGATCGCCGCGATTCGTGACGTGACCCCCGTGCCGCACAACGGTTGCCGTCCGCCCAAGCGGCGACGGGTCTAGGTCAGGGAGAGACGAGATGAGCAGATATACCGGACCGAACTGCCGACTCTGTCGTCGAGAGGGAGCCAAGCTGTTCCTCAAAGGCGAGCGTTGCACGCTCGAAAAGTGCTCTTTCGAGCGCCGTTCCTACGGCCCCGGACAGCACGGACAGAACATGCGCCGCAAGAAGTCGGAATACAGCGTGCAGTTGCGGGCCAAGCAGAAGCTCGCCCGCATCTATGGCGTGCGCGAGGGGCAGTTCCGCAAGTATTACAAGGAGTCGACGCGAGTGCAGGGCGTCAGCGGTGAGAACCTGCTGCGCCTGCTTGAGAGTCGTCTCGACAGTGTCATCTATCGCCTTGGTCTGGCGCCATCGCGCAAGGCCGCGCGGCAGTTGGTACGACATAACCATTTCACAGTGAACGGCAAGCGTGTCAATATACCTTCCTACCTGACGGCACCCGGTGACGCGATCGCCGTTGCTGAGGGCAGCGTAAAGTTGGAGGCCGTCCACGAGTCGCTGCGACGCTCACGCGAGATGGTGCCCTGGTTGTCCGTCGACAAGGCCAACCTCACAGGTGCCGTTGTCGAAAGACCGAACCGTGCCGATATCCCCACCCCGGTTGAGGAACAACTCGTCATCGAGTTCTACAGCCGCGTATAACAGACAGTACCAGAAACCCAGCAACCCAGAACTCATATAAGGGATCAACCACATGGCCCTCGAAGGTCTCCAGATGCCGAGGCTCCTTGATATCGACAAGGAGAGTCTAACAGATACCTACGGCAAGTTCGCCCTCCAGCCTCTGGAGCGTGGCTTCGGCGTGACGATCGGTCACGGTCTGCGCCGGGTCCTGGTCTCCCAGATCCAGGGCGCTGCCATCAAGTCGCTGAGCGTCGAAGGCGTGCAGCACGAGTTTTCCGTGATCAAAGGCGTCCGCGAGGACGTGCCGGAGATCGTCCTCAACCTCAAGGAAGTGGCGCTGCGTTTCCACGGCGACGAGGATCGCGTGTTGCGCGTCGAGGCCAAAGGACCCGGGGAGTTGAAGGCCAAGGATCTGGCCGTCGATGCCAGCGTTGAGATCATGAATCCGGAGCTCCACATCGGCACCCTGGGCAAGGACGCCAACGTCGTCATGGAACTCACCGTGGGCAATGGCCGCGGGTACGTCTTTGCCGATGAGAACAAGTCCGCCGAACAGCCCATCGGGACGATTCCGATGGACTCGAACTTCTCGCCCATTCTGAAGGTCAACTACAACATTGAGAATGCGCGCGTCGGTCGTCGGACAGATTACGACAAACTGACCCTTGAGGTCTGGACCGACGGGTCCGTCGGGCCTGAGGACGCTGTGGCCCAGGCTGCCCGGGTGTTGATCGAGCACCTCGGACTGATCGCCAACCTCGAGGACGAGCCGGCTCAGGGCTCGGACGAGAAGGAGGTTGACGAGGAGACCAAGCGCGTTGCCCGTCTGCTGAACACCAATGTCGACGAACTCGAGTTGACCGTCCGCTCTGCCAACTGCCTGCGGGCCGCGGGAATCTCGACCCTGAAGGAAATGGTTCAGAGGACCGAGGCCGAGATGCTCAAGTTCCGGAACTTTGGTCGGAAGTCATTGAAGGAACTCGGCGAGATTCTTACTACGATGGATCTGGCCTGGGGCATGGACATATCCAGGTACGAAGATGTCGAGGTCGAAGAAGAGCCGGCCGGTTCACTGGCTGAGGAGTTTTAGCAAGTGCGACACGGGAAGAAGTCGGTCAAGTTCGGCCGTGAGAGAAGCCATCGCCGGGCCATGATGTTCAACATGGTGACCTCTCTGCTCGCCCACGAGCATGTGAGTACCACGAACGCCAAGGGCAAGGAACTCAAGCGCCAGGCGGAGCACATGATCACCTTTGCCAAGCGCGGTGATCTGCACTCCCGGCGTCAGGTCCTGCGTCACATCGCTGACAAATCAGTCGTCGGCAAACTTTTCGATGAACTGGGCCCACGATACTCTGAGCGCAATGGGGGCTATACGCGACTCATCAAGATCGGCCCGAGGCGGGGAGACGGAGCCGAAATGTGCATTGTCGAACTCGTCGATCGGCAGGGTGAGGATGTGCCGGAGGCGGCCTCTGGGACTCCTGATGTGGCCGAGGAGACCGTGACGGACGAGTCCTGACCAGCACCAAGGCAGCATGGGCAACACGTACGGCGAGGTGGGAGCTGATGTTCTCCGCCTCGCCGTTTGCCGTACAGCGACATTTCCCGTGAAGCAGGCTCCATGAAGAGAGGCGAGCACGTCGTCGTCGGAATCGAGACCCTGACCCCCAAGGGGGACGGCCTGGCGGTACTCGATGGCCGTGAGATTCTCGTACCTCGTACAGTGCCGGGTGACCGAGCCGAGGTCTACCTGCGGCGGAAGCGCAAGGGACGCTTTGAGGGTGTTGCTGACGACCTGATCGAGGAGGGTATGCCTCGCCATGATCCCGGCTGTCCGCACTTCGGTCTCTGTGGTGGTTGCCGCTGGCAGGACCTGTCCTGTGGCGATCAGCTGCAGCTGAAGCAGGACATGGTACGACAGTCCTTCGATCGCCGTGAACTGGCGCCACTGACCTGGTATCCGATCGCGCCAAGTCCCGACCCCTTCTATTACCGCAACAAGATGGAATTCTCCTTCGGCACCGACCGTGACGGCGACCTGCAGCTGGGTCTGCATGTGCGGGAGCGCTACAACCGGGTGTTCGATCTGGAAGCCTGTCTGCTGCAATCGGAAGCATCGAATCAGATCGTCGACAGTTTCCGGCGCCATGCCGTGCGTCTCGAACTGCCGGTGTATGACCTGAAATCACATGAAGGCCTGCTGCGCTTTCTCGTCGTACGCGATGCCAAGGGCACCGGGCAGGTCATGGTCAGCCTCGTCGTCGCCGAATACCCGGCTGCTTCGATCGACAGTCTTCTCGAGGGAGTGTTTCAGGACGTGGGAGAACTGATCACGACCTGCGTCGTCACCCGGCACACCGGCAGGGCCCAGGTGGCCAAGGGAGAAGCCGAGTTCGTCATCAAAGGAGAGGGGCGCATCGTCGAAATCTGTGGTGGCCTCGAGTTCGAGGTCTCGCCACAGTCCTTTTTCCAGACCAATACCCGTGCCGCCGCCGGGCTCTACGATCGAGTCGTAGACCTTCTGGGGGAGCTGCACGATGCTGACGTTCTGGACCTCTACGCCGGCACGGGGGGCGTCAGTCTGCATCTGGCGCAGGCAGCGCGGTCCGTCGTCGGCATCGAGGAGGTGGGCGAGGCAGTAGACGATGCCAGGCGCAACGCCGTACGAAACGGCATCGACAACTGCACCTTTCTTGTGGAGCGGGCCGAATCGGTTCTCGGCGAACTGGCTTCCGAGGAGGGGGAGCGATTCGACGCCATCGTCGCCGACCCGCCTCGTGCGGGAATTCACAAGAAGGCCCTGGCGGGAATCGTGGCCTTGGGACCCCCGGTCCTGATCTACGTCTCCTGCAACGCCGAGACCCTGGCCGACGACCTCTTTATCCTGACACAGGCAGGGTACGATGTGATCACTGCGCAGCCGGTAGAGATGTTCCCGCACACCCCCCACTGTGAGGTCCTGACCTCCCTGAGGCGCACACCGCGGTGGTCGGGAAACCTGGCGCAGGATTGACGAACTCGTTGTCCCTCAGCTTATAGGCGGACTTGGCGTTGAAGTCGAGGGTCTCGACGACTTCGGGCAAAAGACGGAAGCGGCCGATGACACGGCATTCGAGGTTGTGTGGTACCCGACGGCTGAAGAACTGCAGCCTGATCACCTTGCTGTTCAACGTGTTGTCCGTGCTCGAGCTCTTCACGTTGTCAGGCGAAGTGATGTAGATGTTGGCTCCCTCGCTGTAGATCTTCTTGTCGCGACGGAGGAAGAAGGCCTTGCCCAGATCGTCCGGATCCTCGTCATCGCCGCCAGGCGAGGGCATGTATACGAGAGTTGACGGCGGACTCATCGCGGCCAGCTGAGTGATCTCTACCCTTGGATCAAAGGCAGGACCCTTCTTCTTCCTGCCGAAGAGTGAGTCAAAGATGGCCATGGAGCGAACCGTAGGGTGGTTTGTAGGTGGCGGAAACGGAGTTACTGATCCGGCGTAAGGCACCGGCTAGCATTACACTTATGTTAACCTATCAAAGATATCTTCTGTGTGGGAGGTGTCACGCAAAAGGCCATACATGTCCGAGACCGAACCACCTGGGTCCGAACCCGTCCTGCCTCGGGTCCTGGTGACCTCACCAGAGGATGAACCCACCCAGCACCTGGTCTCCTTCCTGCGACAGCAGGGCTTTGAGGTGTTGTGGGCGCGGGAGGGCGGGGCAGCGTACGACATCCTCGACTCAGAACCTGTCGATGCACTGATCTGCCACATGTCCGACAGCCGCATCGACGGCTTCCGGCTCGTGCAACTGGCCCGTCAGCGGAATCCGGAGATCTGTGCCATCGTCTCCGGGACGGCCGATGACATCGAACAGGGTACGGAAGTGATGCGCCAGGGGGCCTACGATTTTCAGGTGCGCCCACTCAACCTCGGCAAGCTGCGTGCGGTGCTGGATCGGGGCCTCTCGCACCAGAAGCTGGTGGGTGAGATCACCGATCTGCAGCGCCGGCTGCAGGAACGCTACCGTTACGGCGGTATTGCCAGGCGCTCATCCGCCTGGCAGCGGATCTACGCCCAGATCGAGCAGGTGGCCCCCTCACGGGCGACGGTTCTGCTCACAGGGGAGACCGGTACAGGGAAGGGGGAGGTGGCCAAGGCCATCCACCAGAACAGCACCCGCCGGGATCGCGCCTTCGTCGAGACGAACTGTGGAGCCCTTCCGGACGGGATCATCGAAAGTGAACTCTTCGGCCACGAGCGGGGAGCCTTCACCGGTGCCAGCACATCACACAAGGGGCGTTTCGAGCTGGCCGATCTGGGCACCCTGTTTCTCGATGAGGTCGGCGATCTGTCCTCGGCCACCCAGGTGAAGCTCCTGCGGGTCATCCAGAGCGGCGAGTTCGAGCGGGTCGGCGGCGCCGAGACGATGCGTGCCGACGTGCGTCTGATCGCGGCCACCAATCGAGACCTGGAGGGTATGGTCGAAGACGGCAGTTATCGAGCGGATCTGTTCTACCGGCTGAATGTGGTCACCATCCGTATTCCGCCACTGCGTGAGTGTCGTGAGGATGTGCCGATTCTCGTCAATGAGTTCCTTGGCCAGTTCTCCCAGGAGAACGACCGCACGGTGCACACCATAACGCCGGCGGCCATGGATCTGCTGATGAGCTACGAATGGCCAGGCAACGTGCGCGAACTGAAGAACTGCGTGGAAGGCATGGTCGTCATGTCCCCACCGGAACGTGTCCTGGATGTGGTCGATGTACCGGCCCCATTTCGCGGCGAGGCACCGACGCCGGGCGATGAGGATGGCATGCGGGTGGGGATGACGATGAAGCAGATCGAGAAGCTGGCAATCGAAGAAACCCTGAAAGCCGTACGTCACGATCGCCGCAAGGCGGCTGCCATGCTGGAGATTGGCCTGAGCACCCTCTACCGCAAGGAGAAGGAATACGGCCTGCGCTGAGCGCCGCCCACCCTCACGTGGTACCGCCGTAGAGCTGACGGATCATGGTATTGAGCGAGTCCTGCGGATTGGCGAGGATTTCCCTGGTGACTTCGTAGGCGGTCTTCTCCAGCAGTTTGAGGCCGTGCCCGTAATCCGAGAACAGCTCCGGGCAGAGATCACCAGGCAATCGCCCGGCCTCAACTCCCATGCGGCGCAGGTCTGCGGTGGCTTCGTCGGTGAACGTGAGTTGAATGTTGTGATCCCGTTCAAAGGCTGTACACCAAGCCCGCAGCGAGTGGTCGATAACGAACTCCTCGAGAGCCCTGGCGGGATCCTGAACGACATCGGCGGTGACCGCGAAGCACTCCACGTCGAGGGAGGGCAGGCGGCACTCGAAGTCGAGGAGCACCTTCTCGACGGCGCTGACGAGCCCACGGGCGCCGGTATGCTCCTCGATGGCCAGGTCGGCGAGGCGCTCGAGGGCGGCATCCTCAAAGGTCAGGCCGATGTCGTAGGCGAGGAAATCCCGTACCTTGGACAGGACTACGCTGCTGTTGTCGGAACGCAGAATGGCGAGAAAATCGTCACGCGACAATTCGTCGAGAACGGCGGTGACGGGCAGGCGACCGATGAACTCGGACTCAAAGCCGAATTCGATCAGATCCTGGGAGCGCACCTGGCCAAACAGTTCGTCCGCTTGGTCAGGGGCATCGCCGCGTTCCTCCGCCGTTGCCTGGAAACCCATGCTTCCCTGGTTCAGGCGACGAGCGATGATGTCCTCAAGGCCGGAAAAAGCGCCGCTGACAACGAACAGGATATCGCGCGTATTGACCTTCTTGCGCTCCGCCTTTCCGGTGCGCTGCATCTGGATGACGGTTTCCATCTGTGAGGACAGATCATGAGGGGACTTGAGATCGACGTCCGTCTCTTCCATCAACTTGAGCAGATTCCGTTGCACTCCAGAGCCCGAAACGTCGGGGCCGGCGCTACGACCGCTGGCGGCGATCTTGTCGATTTCATCGAGGTAGATGATTCCGTGTTGCGCCAGCTCGATGTCGCCATCAGCGTCGTGGACGAGTTCACGGACCAGGTCTTCGACATCACCGCCGACATACCCTGTTTCACTGAACTTCGTGGCATCGGCTTTGACAAAAGGCACACCGAGCCGCCGTGCAATGAGACGAATGAGATAGGTCTTGCCGACGCCGGTAGGCCCGATCATCAGTACGTTATTCTTTATGCGACCCACTTCTTCCTCGTCCTCATCGGGCAGTCTGAGACGATTGAAGTGGGTGCAGATCTTCGTCGACAGGATCGCCTTGGCCCGGTGCTGGCCGACGACGAATCCGTCGAGGTGGTCGATGAGTTCCTGCGGCTTGAGGTGGAAGTCGAAGCGCTCGCCTACGGGCACATCGGGAGTCCCGGCATCGGTGCCGGCCGTTTCGGTTCCAGCATTCTCGACGCCTTCGACGTCGGCGGAAGCCTGCCGATTCTGCTGCTCCTCGATGATGCGCCGAATCTGCTCGGGGTCGAGTCCGGGTTTTTCACCACGCCACTCTGCGTGCTGCCACTCTGCGTGCTGCCAGTCTCTGTGCCTACGGAAGGACATCGTCTTGTCGCAGCCTGAGGAAATGAGAAGAAGGAAGCCGAAACTCCACCGAGGCGAATGTACCCGGGGGCACCGTGGTGGACAAGGCGTCATCCCGTCTCCGGGGACCTGGCTGGCGGCGGCCCTCCTTCTTGTCGTCATGGCCGCTGCGGTTGGCGCCGCTTTTGAGGGAGCCCGTTACTCGCGGGCTGCGGAGCGTCACTTCACGCGGGGAATCACGGCCTACGACGGCGGCGATCTCGAGACGGCGAGGGAGAATTTCCGCTCCATCTCGGACCTGCCTGCCAATCAGCGCTCAGGAGCGGCGCTGCTGATGCTCAGCCGTACCTTGATCCGGCAGGGAGGAGACGCCCCGACAGGAGCGGTGGCCTCCGCCGCATATCACGACGCAATCGACGTGTCCCGCGAACTGCTGCGCCAGGCGCCTGACAGCCGCTATTCGGCGGATGCGAGGTTGCTCGTTGGTGACGCCTACCACCAGTTGAAACGGTTCTATGAGGCCGCCACGGAGTACGCTCGTATCCTGGAGGGGACGGCACCCCTTGCCGTGCGGGCAATGGCTGCCGAGCGACTGGCCGCCATCGTCCGCAATCGACGGATCACGACAGTCACCCATCAGCCGGATGCACCCCCGAGCGCGCTCGACCGCATCCGCCTGAAACTCGGAGAGGATCGACTGCGCGATGCTCTCCTGTTCGGCGAGGCTCGCTGGTATGGACGTCTGGGGTGGGGGGGCCAGAGTCGGGAACGCTTCACAGCCTACATCGACAGCGTCGGAACCGACGGCATGTTCTACTCCCTGGCCAAGGCGGGTCTGTCCGGGCAAACGATGGCCGTACCGGCTACCGTCGAGGCCCCGGAGCTCGTCGTGGACATCGCCGAGCCGCTGCCGGTGTCACCCTCGGGCTGGGCTCCCCTCGCCGGGCGGGAGGATGCGCCGCGTATCGGCGTTCTGGCGCCCATGTCGGGTCCCCGCTGGGAACGTGAGATCGGACGCGACCTGCTGGCTGGAGCCCGGATGGCCAATGAAGAGATGGGCGAGCCCTTCGATCTCGTCGTCTTTGATACGGGCAGCGAGTATGTCGACTTCGAGGGCGAGACCGTGCCCATCTATCAGAGTGAGGCGAGTCGTCTGGTGCGCGTCGTTTCCGGAACCCGGTTCCTCATCGATGAGGTGGGTGTCGCCGCCATCATCGGCCCCGTGTTCTCGACCTCCTGTGCCGCCGCTGCCGGTCTGGCCGAAGCGGCAGGTGTACCGCTGATCGCGCCTCTGGCCCAGCAGAGCGGTCTCGATACCCTGGGCAGCCACCTGTTTCAGCTCAATCCGATCCCGGAGGTGCAGGGACGGGCCCTGGCGGAGTACGCGACTCTCGTTCTCGGCTTGAAGACTCTCGCCATCCTCTCGCCTCTAAGTGACTACGGCTATGACTTTGAGCAGGCCTTCACACACACGGCGACCCGCAACGGTGGTCTGGTTCTGCACAGCGACTGGTACGTTCCCGAGGCGACGACAGATTTCCACGCCCAGTTCGATTCGCTGCGACAGAAGGGTTTCCGCCTCATGCCGCCGGCGGGGGACGACAGTCTGTCACTGTTCGATTCACTTGAGACGGCATTGCTCGATACGACCGTGTCCGGGGAGTGGTTGTTCGAGGAGTTGGTCCGTGCCGAGGGGCTCGGGGTGGCACCGAGTCAGCCGGACTCATCGGAGCGCTTCGTCGATACCGTAGATGGGGTCGTCATCGTCGCCGAGCACTTTGACGACGCTGCCCGTATCGCGCCGCAACTCCACTTCAATCGGTTGCAGACGCAGATGCTGGGCAACGACATCTGGAATGATGCGGAGGCCCTCGCTGAACTGTCCCGGACGGAGCGAGACCATCTGCGGAGTGCCATCTTTGTCTCCCGTCGACAGGGCTCCGAAACCGAGCGGGACTTCGTTGACCGCTATCGACTTCGAACCCATCGTGACGACGTCGGATATGCCGCAGCCGGCTTCGATGCGGCCAGCCTCATTCTACGGGGCTGGTCCTCCGTACACGGCACCGGCGCAGATCTGCGGCAGTTTCTCGCCGACGTGCGCCAGTACGAGGGTGCCTCAGGCCGCATCAGCTTCACCGAGAGCCGTCGGGCGAATTCTGAGATGACCCTGTTGACGATCGATCACAATGGTCAGGTGAGACCGTTGGGCGCCGCCGACCTGCCCAGCCTCAAACCGACCTACGTCGACGCCGATCTGCCGGCCGAAAGCCTGCCTGACGAAGGGGACGACGGGCCCGAATGGGAGCTGAGCGAGTCACCCCGTTGAGGCGCCAATCGCCGCTCCGTTGCCGGCTCGTGATCACGTTGTTAGATTCTTTGGCTGTGGTTGCCGGCGATCAACGCCGTTCGCCGACAGGAGAGACCAAGCGATCGAACCATGCCGACATACGAATACGAATGCAAGAAATGTGGACACCAGTTCGAAACCGTGCAGAGCATCAAGGATGACCGCCTGAAGAAATGCCCGAAGAGCGAGTGTCCTGATGGCTCCGGCAAGGGAAAGGTCGAACGCCTGATCGGGGCCGGTGGTGGGTTGCTGTTCAAGGGGTCGGGATTCTACATCACCGACTATCGGAGCGACAACTACAAGAAATCAGCCAAGGCTGACAAGCCAGGTGGCGGAGACAAGTCGTCGGCTGACAAGCCAGGTGGCGGAGACAAGTCGTCGAACGACAAGTCGTCGAACGACAAGTCGTCGGGCAGCACATCGTCAGACGCGAAAACATCCGACGGAAAATCCTCGGACGGCAAGTCATCGACCGGCAAGTCATCCTCAGCGGACTGACGACTTTTCGGGAACCGGAGCAAACCTCCGGGCGTCAGGCGCCAATATCAACTTCGAGAGCAGTGGAGTGACCCAAGTGCGCAGTACGAACGTGTGTTTGAGAACCATACTTTTGGTGAGTGCCGTAGCGCTGAGTACCGGTCTCGGCTGTGCCGGTCCCGAGCCGGACACCGAACTGGCCAACGCTTTACAGGCCGCACGCGAAGCGGCGCAGGACACGGCCAGGGGCGAGGAGGCGATCGCGCTTCTGGAAGCCTTCGTGCAGAAATATCCCGCCGATGTCACCGTTCCAGAGGCACTCATGCAGCTGGCCGTTCTGCGTCAGCAGCAGGGGGACATGGTTGCTGCCGTGGCCGACTATCGGCGGATCCTCGAGTCCTTCCCCACCAGTGAGGTCGCCGACGGGGCGCAGTTCATGATCGCCTTTGTCTGCGAGGAGCATCTGCATGATCTCGATGCCGCCCGGAGTGCGTACCAGGCGGTGATCGACAACTACCCGGACTCCGAACTGGTCAGCCAGGCACAGCAGCTTCTCGCGCACGTGGGACAGGACCCTGATACGTGGGTGCCAGGCTTCCAGGAAGGCTCCACAGAAGACCCTCAATGAGCGAGAAGAGGGACGACGACGTGCAGAGCCACCCCGATATCGGTGCCTTGACCGCACAGATTCAGCAGGAGAGTCTGCTGCTGGACCGGGTTCTGACCGAGATGGACCGGGTTATCGTCGGCCAGCGCCCCATGCTCGAGCGCATCCTGATCGGCTTCCTCTGCGGCGGGCATATCCTGCTCGAAGGGGTACCAGGCCTGGCCAAGACGCTCACTGTCAGCAGCCTGGCGCGAATCATTCAAGCCCGCTTCCATCGCATTCAGTTTACCCCCGATCTGTTGCCGGCCGACCTCACGGGTACGCTCATCTACGAGCAACACTCAGGCGAGTTCGTCGCCCGCAAGGGACCGATCTTCGCCAATCTGATCCTCGCCGACGAGATCAATCGTGCCCCTGCCAAGGTACAGAGCGCCCTGCTCGAAGCGATGCAGGAGCGCCAGGTCACCATCGGCGATACCAGCTATCAGTTGGATGATCCCTTCCTGGTGATGGCGACGCAGAATCCCATTGAGCAGGAGGGTACCTACCCGCTGCCCGAAGCCCAGATCGACCGCTTCATGCTGAAAGTGAAAGTCGACTATCCATCACGTGACGAAGAGCGGCAGATCCTCGAGCGCATGATGGAAGACCGAGACGTACCGCTGGAGCCGGCTGTCAGCCTCGATGACCTGCGCCGGGTGCGGGAATCGGTGCGACTGGTATACGTCGACGACAAGATCAAGGATTACATCGTCGATCTCGTGCAGGCCACACGGACACCGGTAGAGGCGGGCCTGGCGGAGCTGGCGCCCCTGATCGAGTACGGCGCCTCGCCGCGAGCGACCCTGTACCTGGCGCGAGCGGCACGGGCGCACGCCTTTCTGCGGCGCCGAGGATATGTCACTCCGGAAGATGTCAAGGCGATCGGTCCCGATGTGCTGCGGCACCGGGTCGCTACCAGCTACGAAGCGGAGGCGGAAGAGGTCGATTCCGAGCGCATCGTGGCCCAACTCTTCGATCATATCGAAGTGCCTTAGGCTGATGGCCGCCGTTCCACAGGAAATACTCGACAACGTCCACCGGATCGAGATCCAGGCGGGTCGCCTGGTGAACGACCTGTTCGCCGGCGAGTACCATTCCGTGTTCAAGGGACACGGGATGGAGTTCGCCGAAGTGCGGGAGTACCAGGCCGGCGACGATGTGCGAACCATCGACTGGAACGTCACGGCCAGGTCCGGCGGCAAACCCTTCGTCAAGATCTTCGATGAGGAGCGGGAGTTGACCGTGGTCCTCGTCGTCGATGCCAGTGCCTCGGGTGGCTTCGGGTCCGGCCCCCGGCTGAAGGGGGAAGTGGGAGTCGAGATCTCAGCACTGCTGGCCTTCTCCGCCATTCGCAATAACGACCGTGTCGGGCTGCTCATCTTCACCGATGAGGTCGAGGTCTTCGTGCCCCCGAAAAAGGGTCGGCGTCACGTTCTGCGAGTCATCCGCGAGCTGCTCTACCATCGCCCCAGGGGACGGCGCACGTCCATCTCGCAGGCATTGGAGACCCTGGATCGTGTCGTCCGGCGGCACGCGGTGGTGTTTGTCATCTCTGATTTCATCGACGAGGGCTACGACCGTGCACTGCAACGTGCCAGCCGTCGCCACGACGTCATCGCCGTCAGCATCGAAGATCCGCGCGAAGGGGAGTTGCCCGACGTCGGCTTTGTGACGATGCATGATGCCGAATCCGGACAGCAGGTCATCATCGACAGCTCTGACCCGGCAGTCCGACTGGCCTTTGCTGAGCGCTGGCAGGCAGGCGTCGCCCGGCGGACACGGACGTTCCGTCGCCTCGCCGTGGACGAGGTACGCATCGACGCCGCTTCTGGCGACTACGTAGAACCCCTGGCCCGCTTCTTCGAGGGCCGCATGAGCCGCAACTGAAGTTGAGCGAGCAAGAGGAGTCTCACCGGTGATCGAAGTCCGCGAACTGTCCAAGCAATACGGCGACGTCACAGCCGTCGACAACCTGACCTTTACGGCCGAAACCGGCCAGATCATGGGCTTTCTCGGGCCCAACGGCGCCGGCAAGACGACGACGATGCGTATGCTGACCTGCTATCTGCCGCCATCCTCCGGCACGGCAAGCGTCGACGGCTACGACATTGCCGAGGCCTCGCTCGAGGTGCGCCGCCGCATCGGCTATCTACCCGAGCAGCCGCCACTGTATCTCGACATGACCGTCGAGTCCTACCTGCGCTTCGTCGCCAAGATCAAGGGCGTGCCTTCGCCGGAACTGAGTTCCTGTCTCGAAGACACCATGCAGAAGACGGGTGTCGCCCACGTGGCGCGAACGGTGATAGGCCATCTCTCGAAAGGGTACAGGCAGCGCGTCGGTCTGGCACAGGCGCTGGTGCACAACCCTTCTGTGCTCATCCTCGATGAACCAACCGTCGGTCTGGATCCGAAGCAGATCATCGAAATCCGCGAGACGATCAAGTCCCTGCGCGGCGAGCACACCATCGTCCTGAGTACGCACATCCTGCCAGAGGTGTCGATGACCTGTGACAAGGTCGTCATCATCAACAATGGCCGCATCGTCGGGGAAGGTTCACCAGAAAGCCTGACCGCACAGCTGCAGGAGGGCGAGGTGCTGCGCGCCCAGGTGGCCGGCCCGAAGGATACGGTGCAGGGCCTGCTCGCCGGCGTACCGGGTGTCCTCGAGGTGCAGCACGAAGAGGCGGGCGGTGCCGGTGTGGGTGCGGGAGAAGCGTTCCTCATCACGACAGCACCGGGTCAGGACGTGCGCAACCCGCTGGCCAAGGCCGTCGTCGATGGTGGTTTTGGACTGCGCGAACTGCGTAGCATGGATATGTCGCTGGAAGACGTCTTCCTGCGGCTGACGAACGAAGAACAAGTGGAGGCCTAGAGCACAAGACATGCGCAACCTTCTCGCCATATACAGCAAAGAGCTGCGGTCCTATTTCGTCTCTCCCGTAGCCTACGTCATCGCCGGTGTCTTCCTGTTTCTCACAGGGTACCTGTTCCGCAACATCCTGATGCAGTTCAACTACTGGTGCCTGCAGTTCAGCCAGCGCCAGCAGTTCGCCCAGGGCGGCATGCCGAACCTCAATCTGAACGAGATGGTGGTGACCCAGTTTTTCGCCGTCATGGACTTCATCTGGCTGATGGTGGTCCCCATGATCACGATGCGCCTGTTCTCCGAGGAAAAGAAGAGCGGCACCATCGAACTGCTGATGACGTCTCCCGTGTCGCCAACCCAGGTTCTTCTCGGCAAGTTCTTCGCCGCCCTGTCCCTGTACACGGCCATCGTCGCTCT
Source organism: Candidatus Latescibacterota bacterium (assembly GCA_036011085.1). GTDB lineage: Bacteria > Latescibacterota > UBA2968 > UBA8231 > UBA8231 > UBA8231. The sequence goes on along the minus strand of DASCMS010000041.1, from coordinate 23,899 downwards.
GACTCTCGTCTATTGTCTCATACTCGAAGCCTACGGTGATCCCGACTGGGGCCCCATCTGGTCGGCGTACCTCGGGTATCTCCTGCTCGGCGGCACCTTCATCGGCGTCGGTGTACTGGCCTCCTCACTGACTGAAAACCAGATCGTCGCCGTGCTGCTCGCCTTCGGCGCTCTGCTGCTGCTGTGGTTGATCGACTGGTCGGCCAGTTTTGCCGGTCCCACGGCGGCCAAGATCCTCAGCTACATGTCCATCATCCAGCATCTGCAGGACTTCCAGCGGGGGGTGATCGACACTGGTGATGTGGTTTTCTATCTGAGCTTCACCTTCTTCACCCTGTTTTTGACGACCCGCGTGCTCGAGTCGAGACGCTGGCGGCGGTAGGGTGAGAGCGCAGATGACGATGAAGACATACGCCGTCCCCATCAGTCTTGTCGGAGCCGCCCTGGTACTGTCCGGGGCTCTCGGCCTGGCACTGGCACCCGAGACGGAGTGGTTGCCGGCGGCCAACGCCGGACTGGGCGCCCTGCTGGTGGCTGGCGCCGGGGCCCTCGATCCGGAACTGTTCCGACACTACGGCCGGTGGCTGAACGCCTTCTGGGGCGGCATCATGGTTCTGGCCATCGTCGTCATGGTCAATTTCCTCGCCGACCGGTACCCGCAACGCCTCGACGTAACCGAGGGCCAACTGCACAGCCTGGCGCCGTTGACGGTGCAGACGCTGGAGTCTCTCGGTGTCGAAGTCGAGGCCATGGCCTTCATGGAAGGCGGCAAGAACGAAGCCCTGCGCGGTCTGCTCGAACAGTTTTCCGTGCACGGTGGTGGCCGCTTCTCATATGAGTTCATCGATCCGGATCGTGACCCGGGCCGAACTCGTGACTACGGAGTGCGCGCCTACAATACTCTCGTCGTCGGCGCCGGTGAGGAGTCGCGCCAGCGCCTCACAGAGCTGACCGAAAAAGAGATCACCAACGCCCTGCTGAAGGTGGTGCGCAACCGGCGCGAGGTCGTCTACGTATCCGTGGGGCACGGAGAGCGGGGGTTCACCGACCACGAACAGGATATGAAGCCACTGCGTCAGCGCCTGGTCGAGATCGACTATTCGGTACGCGATTCTTTGTTCCTGGCGCGGGAAGGAGATGTGCCCGACGACTGCAGTGCCCTCGTGATCGCCGGCCCGCGAACTCCCTTCCTACGGACCGAAGTCGATGCGGTGCGTCGATACCTGGCCCGTGGCGGGGCCGTCTTCCTCCTCATGGATCCACTGCACGAGACCGGCCTCGAAGAGTTGATCGGTGAGTGGGGCGTGGAGGTGGGGGATGACTTCGTCATCGACACCAGTGGAATCGGCTCCCTGTTCGGGCTCGACTTCACGATTCCCGTGGTCACCACCTATGACGGTGATCATGCCATCGTGCGACAGCATCGCAGCGGCGTGATGACCTTCTTCGAACTGGCGCGGTCGGTGGGTCTCGACTCGGTGGCGGTGGCCACGATTCAGGCCGACGCTTCTGTCCTGGCCCGCACCAGCGATGCCAGTTGGGGCGAGATCGACCTGTCCGTGCTGCGGGATGCCGGAGGCGAACGCACCGTCAGTCTCGATGACGGCGACCGTCCCGGTCCCGTGGGACTCGCTGTCGCGGTTCACGACACCGCCGGCGAGGGCGGACGTCTCGTCGTTTTCGGTGACTCCGACATCGCCACGAGTCGATACTTCGGCCTGCAGGGCAATGGCGACCTCGTACTCAACGCCCTCAGCTGGCTCGTCGAGGACGAGAGCCTGATCTCCATCCGCCCTCGTGAAGCAGGCTACAATCCTATCGCTCTGACGGAAGGCCAGTCCGACTGGATCTTCTGGATTACCGTCATCCTGTTTCCGGGTGCAGTGGCGGTTCTCGGCTTCGTCGTCGTTTCACGGAAGGGGCGGTGGAGCCTGCGGGATCTGGTGGCAGCGGGTCTCGGTGTCGCGCTCTCCCTGGGTGTGCTGTCTCTGCTCAACTTCATCGGCGACCGCTACCATCTACGCGTCGATCTCACCGAAGATCAACTCTACACGCTGGCCAGTGAGACCCGACAGGTGCTGGAGCAGGCCGAGGACGACGGCCGGCTGGTACACGTCAAGACCTTCATGTCCGACGCTGAGGGTGGTCGCTTTCAGGATCTGGTGAAGGAATACGGGTATCTGACGCCGAACTTCGAGCATGAGATCGTCGACCCGCAGAAGGAAGCTCTGCAGGTGCGTCAGTATGGGATCCGCGAACGTGGTACATCGATCATCGAGGTGACGGGCGATGGCAAGGTCGTCTCCGAGCGGATCGCACAGCAGTCAGAGGGAGCGTTGACCAACGCCATCCGCAGGGCGCTGGTAGCCGACGAGCGCGTCGTCGCCTTCAGCTCCGGCCATGGCGAGGGCGAGTTGACCGGTGTCGACGGCGACGGCTTCAGCATCCTGAACGGGCGCCTGAAGGAGCTCAACCTCAAGATCGAGACCGACGTCGAACTCACTCCCGATGGCCTCGCCGATATCTCCCTGCTGACCATGGTCGGTCCCGAAACACCGTTGTCACCGGCGGCGGTTGAAGCCGTGCGGAATTACCTGACACGGGGCGGTGACCTGTTGCTGCTCGTCGACCCGGCGACAGACAGCGGCCTGGAGGATCTGCTGCGCGACGAGTATGACATCGACATCGGTGATAACTTCGTCGTCGATCTCAGCGGCCTCGGCAAGCTGTTCGGCGCCGATGTCTCGGTTCCCGTCGTACTCCAGTACGCCGACCACGCCATCACCGAGAGGCTGGGCCGGGGCACGATGAGCTTCTTTCCGTGGGCTCGCTCGGTGTCGGCAGTCACCCGTGCCGGCGGCGCCACCGAACTGCTGCACACTGACCGCAACGCCTGGGGAGAATCCGATCTCGGCGTCGTCACCGGGGCTGGCGGCGAGGTGGACTACGACGCCGAAAGCGATCATCCCGGGCCGCTGTCGCTGGCCGTGGCCGTCACCGCCGATGTCGATACCAGCCTGAGCGAGGGGGAGAGCACGCGTATCGTCGTCTTCGGCGATACCGATTTCGCCAGCAACCAGTACTTCGGTGAGCAGGCCAACGGGGAGTTGATCGCCGCTGCCGTACGCTGGCTGGCCGAGGGCGAGGGCAGCCTCGACATCCCGCCCAGGGAGCCTCGATTCAATCCCATCAATCTCGTTGGCACGGCGGGGTCCACCATTTTGTGGTTGTCGGTCTTCGTGCTGCCATTCGCCGTGGCCCTGTCCGGCTTCGTCATCATGCTGCGTCGAGGCTACCAGGCCTACTCCAGTGGCTTTGTCTCGTGGCTCGTGTACAACTTCGCTGCCACGGCAGTCTACTATTTCATCGTTGCCGTCATCGGCTCCAGTGAGGGCAACGTCGCGACAGGCGAAGGCTTTCTGTTGCTGGCCCTGCTGGACGCCGGCGTCGCCTACGGTCTGTTCCGGCGAATACCCGCGGCCTGGCCCCTGGCTCTGGGGGCTGCGGTGGCCAATGCCGGACTCTCCTTCGTCGTCATTCCCGAGGACACGCTGCAGCTGGTGTTTGCCGGGTTGAGTATCGCCAATGGCTGCATCCTTGTGTGGATCCGCCAGGATTTCCAGCCGGCGGCGGAAGGGGAGCTGACGTCATGAGACTGAAGACGAACGTCGTCATCAGCGTACTGTTCATCGCCCTGCTGGGCTTCGTCTACTTCTATGAGATCAAAGGCGGCGAGGAGCGTCGCGTCGAGGCGGAACGCGAGCGGCAGCTGCTCGATTTCAGTGATCACGAGGTCCAGAAACTGACGATCGATCGTGGCGATACACTGCTCGTGCTCGAGCGTCAGGATGACACCTGGCGACTGACATCTCCAGTGCAGACCGGCGCTGATGCCGAGGCCGTCGAACGCTACCTGCGCACGCTGGGTGAGACCGAGGTCGAGGGTGACCCGGTGCGCGACAGCACTGCTGTGGCCGCTGATCCGACCATTCTGGCCGAGTACGGGCTGGAGGAACCCAGGCTTCGTGTCCATATCCGCCTGCCCGAGGACGGTACCCCCCTGGACACGTTGCGTTTCGGTGACGACACGCCCACCGATCGTTTCACCTATGTCCAGCGCGGCGGGTCGGCGAACCCCGAGATCCTCCGAGTGCGCGCCTGGCGCTTCGACAACCTCCACAAGACCGCCTTCGACCTGCGCGACCGGCGGTTGCTCGCCTTCGAGGCTGACGAGGTCCGCCGACTTCGCCTGCAGCGTGCCGGCGAGCCGGCCATCGAGGCCACTCGCGAGGGGGGCAGCTGGACTCTCGAGGCGCCGGTGTCGCGTCGAGCCGATGACGGTACGCTGAATGGCATGTTGCGGAGCCTGCAGGACGGCAAGACCGACCATATCCTGCTCGAGACTCCCTCACCGCAAGATCTGGAACTGGCGGGTCTGACCGCTGGTGGCAGCACGGTGGAGTTGACCCTGTGGATCGGCGATGACCGCGTCGAGAAGCGTCTGCGTCTCGGCGTCGAAGGATCGGGGGACGGGCAGCAGGGTTCTGTGCAGGCCCTCGATTCGAGCCGCCCCCACGTATTCCTCATCGATTCCACCGTCGTGACGAAGCTGCACACGTCGGTGGCTGACCTGCGTGACAAGAAGGTGTTCCGTGTCGACGCCGACAGCGTCGCCGAGGTGGCGCTGCTCGAAGGTGGCGACGCCGTGTTTGCCGCACATCGGGACACATCCGGCAACTGGACGCTGGCGGATGCACCCGGGCACGAGGCCAAGGTCTGGCGTCTCAACAGTCTGCTCACCGACCTGAACGGCCTTGAGGCGATCCGTTTTGCCGCCGACGCCGGGTCCCAGGACGACCTGATTCTGGCTCCCTACGGACTCGACACACCGCAGTGGACCATCTCCATCACCCGCACTGACGGCCGCATGACGCGACTGCACGTGGGCAACCGTGGCGACGGCGAGGCCTTTGTGCTCAGTGACGCGGTGGCCAGTGTCACAGTCATCGACGATGACACCGTAGAAAGCCTGCATCTCAGCTTCGAGGATGTGGCAACGCAGGTGCCGGAATCGGATGGCAGCGCCGATCCTGCCACGGAACTGTAGCGTTCCCCTCTACGCCCTCCTTGTATTGTGGGCGACGGCGGTCCTCGCCTCCGGACCGACCCTGACCGCGAGTCTCGATACAACCCGGATCACTCTGGGCGATCCCCTGCACCTGCGCCTTGCCGTCGACCGGGACGAGGGACAGCAGACTCTGTTTCCAGAGCCCGATGACGAGCTGGCACCATTCTCCGTGCACAGTACGACCCCGGCGACGACGACGGATCTGCCCGGAGGCCGTCAGCGGGACGAGCGCGTCTACGAACTGCGCACCTACACGCTGGAAGCCGAATCCATCGCCCCCGTGGGGGTGGCTGTCATCACCGAGACGGGTGATACCCTGCACCTGCAGTCAGAGTCCCTGGCGATCGTCGTCGATCGCGTGCGTGACGCGGAGGGGGACGAAGAGCTACGGGCGATCAAACCGCCTCTGCACATCCCTGGCGGCCTGCCCCTCTGGCTGGTGGGGATCCTGGGTGCCGCGTTGGCCGTGGGGCTCGCCTTCCTGGCGCGCCGGTTTCTGCGCCGCACCCCGGTCGAAGTCGCGCCGACGGCGCCGATGCCCCGGGGTCCGGTGGACTATGTCCGTGAATTTGCCCGGATCGGCGACATGGGCCTGCTGGAGCGAGGGGCAACGAAACTCTACTACACGCGCCTGGCCGACGTCATGTGGCGTTTTCTCGAAGACCGGGTCGGTATCGACGCCCTCGACCGCACGACCGGCGAGATCGGCATGGATCTGCAGTTGACCGACCGAATCGACGCCGCTACGGCGGACCGGGTGATCCGGTTTCTTGAGACGGCGGATCTCGTGAAGTTCGCCCGCGCTTCACCCCCTGTCGAAGAGGCCGGGCGGGCACCCGAAGATGGGGCTGGTATCGTTGGTGATGTGGAGGCGCTCAGGCGCGCTCAGACGGCCACGCCCACGACGGCCCAGCAAGCGGAGGTCTGACGAGGATGGACTCCCTGCGCTTCGCCGACCCCCTGTGGCTGCTCGGATGGCTGGTCCTCCCCGTTCTGGTCTGGCGACAGCTCGTGCATGGCCGCCGACTGCGGGGAAGCATCCGCTTCTCTCACCTGGGCGGTCTCGATCTGCCGGTGGGCGGGTGGGCCCGCCTGCGGCCCCTGTTGTTCGCCGGGCGTATCGTCGGCCTGGCCTGTCTGGTGACAGCCATGGCCCGGCCGCAGAGTGGCGAGGAGATCGTCGACGTGGCGGCGGATGGAGTCGACATCATGCTCGTCCTCGACGTGTCGAGCAGTATGCAGGCGCGCGACCTGGGATCGGCGAACCGTCTGCAGGTGGCGCGGGAGGTGGTGGCTCGCTTCATCGATGGCCGTCACAGCGATCGCATCGGCATGGTGGTGTTTGCCGGAGAGAGCTTCACCCAGTGTCCGCTGACTCTGGACTACGACGTACTCCTGCAGTTTCTCGGCGAAATCCGTATCGCCGAGGAGAGCTGGGACGGTACGGCTATCGGCATGGCGATGATCAACGCCGTGAATCGACTTCGAGATACCGCAGGTCGTGCCGCTACGGGTAGCGGCGCAGCGGGCAGTCGCGTCGCCATTCTGTTGACGGATGGGGTCAACAATGCCGGCGAGATCGATCCGGCCACCGCCGCCGATGTGGCCGCCGCCGTGGATGTACGGTTCTACACGATCGGTGTCGGCGCCGTGCAGCGGGGCCTGCGTCGACGGGGTGGTGTCGATTTCGACGAGGAGGTCCTGCGGCAGATCGCCGGGGTGACCGGGGGACAGTACTACCATGCGACGAGCAGCGAGAAACTGGCAGAAATCTACGAGGAGATCGGACGCCTCGAGACCACGGAGGTGACCAGCCGCATCCACCTGGAGTTCTCCGAACGCTACGCCAGTTTTCTGTGGCTGGGGCTGTTCGTCCTGCTGGCCGAGTACGTCCTGCGGCAGACGCGACTGCGCACGCTGCCATGAGATTCGCCGCCCCCGACAATACCTGGCTGCTGCTGCTGCTGCCCGTCCTCGTGCTGTTTTTCCTGTGGGCGACGCGCCAGCGCCGGCGGGACCTGGACCGTTTTGTAGCGGCGGAGGTGGCCCCACGACTGACGCGCACGGTGCGTCAGCGACGCCAGCAGTTGAAGTCGGCGATGGCCGTAGCTGGCATCCTGTTTCTCATCATGGCGCTGTCTGGGCCGCAGTTTGGTGTCCGTCTCGAGATGGCCGAGCGACGCGGGGTCGATGTCATGGTCGTCCTGGACCTGTCGCGCAGTATGCTCACCGAAGACGTACGACCGAGCCGCCTGGAGCGCGCCCGACATGCCATCGGCGGACTGCTGGAGGGCCTCGAAGGGGATCGTGCCGGACTGGTCGTGTTCGCCGCCAATGCCTTCGTCCAATGTCCGCTGACCCTCGATCACGGCGCCATGCGCATGCTCTTGTCCTCCCTCGATGCGGGGAGTATCCCCTCCCAGGGGAGTTCTCTGGAGCGGGCCCTGGTAACGGCGTCGTCGTCCTTCGATGCGGACGACAGGCAGTACAAGGTGGTCATCGTCTTCACTGACGGAGAGGCCCACGCTGGTGACGCCAGCGCCGCCGCCGCGGATCTGGCTGCCCAGGGCGCGCGCGTGTACTGTGTCGGCGTGGGCACACCGGAGGGCGATCTGATCCCTCTGCGCGCCGACGACGGCACCCGACTGGAGTACCACAAGGACCGGCAGGGCAACTACGTGAAGTCACGGCTCGACGAGGCGGCTCTGCGCGGTGTGGCCGCCGCCGGTGAAGGCGCCTACTGGCGCAGCAGCGTGGGGGGTGGCGAGTTGCAGGATCTCGCTGACCGTATCGTCGGACTCGAGGAGAAGGAGTTGGGGGCGGAACGCTTCACGCGCTACGAGGAGCGCTTTCAGCTGCCGCTGCTGGCAGGCCTGCTCTGTTTTCTTACCGAACTGCTGCTGTCGGAACGGGCACGGGCGCGCCGCGAGTGGCAGGGCCGGTTCGCATGAGAGTCGTGGCCCTCCTCTTCACGCTCACGGCGCTGCCCCTGGATGCGGCCACGGTGGGGGATGCGGTGGCCTCGCGCAGCGCCGAGGCACAGACCCACTATGACGAAGAGCGCTACGACGAAGCTCTGCGCGCCTACCGTGATGCCCTTGTTGAACGGCCGGAGTCAGCGGCCCTGCATCTGAATGTGGGGGACGCGCTCTACCAGCTCGGCGACTACGAGGGGGCCCTGGAGGAATTCGACCGGGTCTCGGTAGCTGAGGATGCCAGCCTGGCAGCACAGGGCTTTCACAACAAGGGCAACACACAGTTTCAGATGCAGGACTTCGGTGCCGCCGTCGAGTCCTACCGTGAGGCGCTGGAGCGCAGTCCGCGGGATGCCGACACCAAAGCCAATCTCGAGCTTGCCCTGCAGTTGCTGCAGCAACCGCCGCCGCAACAACAGCAGGGCGGGCAGGAATCGGACGACGAGTCGGATGATTCCCAGGAGGGAGAACAGCAGCAGCAGGAACAGCAGCAGGACGCGGAAGATCAGCAGCCCGCCGAGCCCGAAGCGGGTGAGGATGAAGCCGAAGGCGAACCACCGCCTGAGCAGCCGGAGTCTACCCCCGGGGAGAACGGCGACGAGGACCAGGAGGAAGAGGGCGTTCAGGCGGCTGAAGACGAGTCGGAGAGTATGGACGAAGAGGAGGCCGAACAGCTGTTGGATGCGCTGCGGGATCGCGACGCCCAATCTCAGCAGCGTCGCTATCGGCCCAAACGTCGTGGCGATGGCGAGCATGACTGGTAGGGTGAAGCACATGCAGGGCCCTCGAGTGCCATCTGTCGTTCTGCTGATTCTTTCCCTCAGCAGCACGGCGTGGGCAGGCAGTGAGTTTCATGCTGCCGTCGACCGGGTTCGGGCGACGCAGTCCGAGGCGATCCGGCTGACGTTGACCCTGAGCTCGACGGGCAGTCTCGACCACGTACCCTCGCCGACGCTGGATCTGAGCAATTTCGACGTCTTCGGCCCCTCGGTGTCCACGCGGATCGGGCTGGTCAACGGCCGTTCTTCCTTCGCTCGCGAACTCATCTACACTCTCTACGGACGCAAGACCGGCCGGTTCCGTATCGGCCCGGCCAGTATCGAAGTGGCGGGCGCGACCCTGTCGACGGAGACAATCGAGGTAGAAATCGTCCGCGGCGGGCGGCAGGCCAAGGGGCAGGGAGCTACGGCTGGCGATGGCAAGCCGAGCCTGGAGGAGGTGATCTTCGTGCGCGCCGTAGCCGAGCGGGATACGGCCTACGTGGGGCAGCAGGTGGTGGTCCGCTTCGATCTCTGCTACCGCTTCAACCTGCGCGATGTCGGTTTTGCCGAGATCCCCACTTTTACCGGTTTCTGGGTGAAGGAGCTGTTCGTCGCCCAGCGCCTGGCGCCGCAGCGGGAGATGATCGACGGCGTGGCTTATGACGTGGCGCCACTGCGTCGGGTCGCTCTGTTTCCCACCAGTGCCGGAACCCACACCGTGGAGTCGCTGTCGGTGAAGTGTTCGGTACCCCAGGGCCGTGGCCGCGGCAGTCTGCTCGACGCTCTGAGCATGTTCGACGACCCGATCTTCGGGCGTGGGCAGAGCATGATGGTGCGCAGCGAACCCATCGTCCTCCAGGTACTGCCGTTGCCCGAACAGGGCCGCCCTGTCGATTTTGCCGGCGCCGTCGGCCACTTCGAGGTCTCCGGTGTGGCGCAGCCACAACAGGTAGACATCGGCGATCCGATCACGTTGCGCATCGAGATCGAAGGCGACGGCAACGTGCAGTCCATCGCCGAGCCGGAGATGTCGCCCCGCGGCTTCGAAGTGTACGCACCCACAGTCGAACTGGAAGAGGGCAAGACGGCGACCGGGGCATATGGTGCGCGCAAGAAGATGGAGTACATCCTCATCCCGGAGCAGGGAGGGCGCCGGCGGATTCCCGCTGTCGAGGTCTCCTACTTCGACCCGGACACCAGACGCTACCGAACTGCAACTACGAGTAACTTCGACATCCTGATCGAGGCCGGGGAGACAGAAGCTGGCGCGGCTCCGGCATATGACCTGACGCGCCGTGAGATCGAACAGTTGGGCAGGGACATCCGCCACATCAAGCCGGATGCCAGCAACCTGGGGGCGAGCCGCTCGCTCTACCGCAACGGCTTCTACTGGCTGTTGCACGGCCTGTTGCCCCTCGCCTATGTGGGACTGCTCGCCTATCAGCGCCATCGCCGTCGGCTCGAGGGGGACGAAGCCTATGCCCGGAGGCGGCGTGCCCGTGGCGAGGCCACCAGGCGGCTGTCGACGGCGGCTGACCGTGTCGACGACGGTGATGGCTTCCATGGCGCCCTGCAGGACGCCGTCGTCGTCTTCATCGCCGATCAGCTGAATCGGCCGGCGCCGGGACTGACGCGGGATGCCTGCCATCGTCTGCTGACCGAGCGTGGCCTGCCCGATTCGCTGGTGGCCGGGATAGACAGACTCCTGGAACGCTGCGAGTTCGGCCGCTTCGCACCTGGTGCCAGCGGCCTCGACGAACGGCAGGAACTTCTGGCCGAAGGTGAAGAGCTGGTCGAACACCTGCGGGAGGCCCTGTCGTGAAAGGCGCGCTGAGTCTGGTGTTGTTCGTCCTCGTCACCCACGGCCCCGCCGGCTCGCAGACGGCAGCGGCCGGGCTGTATGCCGAAGGCAATGCGTTCTATCGACAGAACGAGTTTGCCACGGCCCGAGAGCGCTACATGGCAGCGGTGGAAAGCGGAGTCCGGGATGCCCGTCTGTTCTACAACCTGGGTAATGCCTGTTTCAAGTCCGACCGCCTCGGGGAGGCCGTGTTGTGGTACGAACGTGCCCAGCGACTGGAACCCCGAGACCCTGATATCCTTGCCAACCTGCGCTTCGTGCGTCGGGTCAAACGCGACCAGGACCCCGACGGAGAGGGCGGTGGCCTCTACGGAGTGTACCTGTGGCCGACGATGAACGAGTTGTTCGCCGCCACCAGTCTCGGTCTGCTCGGTCTGTTTCTGCTGGCGTGCTGGCGGCTGTGGCAGCTTCCCGGTGCGACGGCCCAGGTGACTCTTGTCATACTGGGGGTCTGGATCCTGACGGCCGGTGTCTTCACCGGTGCGCGCCTGCAGCGCGAGTTGAGTCTGGTGGAGGCGATCGTCCTGGTGGAGGAGGGCACGGCGCGCAGCGGCCCGGAACCGGCCCAGACACCGGTATTCGTCGTCCACGAGGGCACGAAGGTCGTCGTCGAACGCCGCGAAGACGGTTGGCTTCTCGTGCGCCTGGCCAACGGCCTGGGCGGCTGGCTTCCAGACGAGGTCCTCGCGGTAATCTAGGGCCGTCCGTATAATAGAACACCCCCTCCGCCGGGCACTCTCTCCCGGCTTCCATCAGATTCAGGACTAAGAGCGTGTCCGAGTATACCATTTGGGCTGCGGCCGCGCCCTTGGGACCGCTCGCCACGTTGCACTCGCTCTCTGAATCCCTCAATTCAAGTCACTCGCGCGCCTTGCGAGCGGCCCCAATGACGCGACCTCGCCTACAAAGCGCATACTCGGACACGCTCCTGGCGTGAAATACCTGCTAACCGGGGGCGGAACCGGCGGCCACGTCTATCCCGCTCTGGCCGTGGCTGACGAACTACGCCGTCGGGACCCCGAGGCGAAGTTCCTGTATGTCGGAGTGCGGGGCCGTCTCGAGGAGAGTGTGGTACCGGCACGGGGGTACCCGCTGCGTTTCGTCCACGCCCGTCCCTTTCCCCGTTCCAGGTCGCCCTTCGCCCTGGTCTGGTTCGCCCTCCATCTAAGCCTCGGAATCCTGGTCGCCAGTGTGTTGCTGCTGCACTTCCGGCCCCACGTCATCTTCGGCACGGGAGGCTTCGTCAGTGCTCCCATCATGTTCGCTTGTGGCGTTCTGCGTCGGCTGGGGCTGTGCAGAGCCCGACTCTTCGTCTATTCACCGGATGCACAGCCCGGACTGCTGAACCAGATCGCCGGTCGTCTGGCGGACCGGATCGGCGTCGTCTTCGAACAGGCCGGGCGGTGGTTCGACATGAAGCGTGTCGCCATCGTCGGGTTTCCCGTCCGTCGCGAGTTGCTCGAACTCGATCGGGCTGCCGCCCGGGTCGCCCTTCAGATTCCGGAGGACCGGTTCGTCGTGTTCGCCTTCGGTGGATCCCAGGGATCACGCGTCATCAATCGTGCCGTCATCGAGGCGCTGCCCCATCTGCAGGCGCAGAAGGACGGACTGTTCGTGCTGCATGGCACCGGTCGCATTCAGGGCGACGGGTACGACGCGGTGGCCGACACGGCTCGCGAGGCGGCCGCCCTTGGACTGGACGGGACGGACACCTGGTACCGTCGGCAGGACTACTTCGATGCGATCGAGATGGCCTATGCCGCCGCCGATGTCGTCATCTGCCGTGGCGGGATCAGTACTCTGACCGAGGTGGGTGTCTGCGGACTTCCCGCCGTCATCGTGCCGCTGTCGACGGCCGCCGAAGATCACCAGACCGTCAACGCCCGGACTCTCGAGCGCGCCGGCGCCGCCCACGTCCTGTTCGAGGAGGCCGGCTGGAGCGACGCCGATGGAGCCGTGACGATGGGAGTGCGGGGGGAGCGACTGGCCAGCATCGTGCAGGAACTGCTGCAGGAGGGGACCGCCCGCACTGCGATGGGAGCAGCCGCACGCAAGCTGCAGCGCCGGGACAGCCTCGAGCTCCTCATACGGGAGATAGACAGCCTCGTGCAGGGGCGTCGACCGACGCCGCTGGCCCTCGAGTTTCCCGTGGCTGACGGCGGCCCACCCACGGATCCCAACCGGCTGATGCGATTCGTCAGCCATCGCGTCAAGGAAGTCGGGGGCGTCAGCAAGCTCTGTCCGAAGGAGCTTGCCTATCTGCGCTACCAGGCGGATCGACATCTGGCGTCCGAGGCGTTCTATGAGATCCCTCTCGGCCGTCGCAACGTCGGTGTCAAACTGGTCGGCCTGCTCGGCTACGAGGAGCGGCTGGACCTGGTTCTGTCCCTGCTCGGCGATCGACGCCCGGCGTCGGCCATGCAGCGTTGGGCGGGTGGCGACTATCGACACCCCGGGATTCTGCGGCGCAACGCCATCGACTTCCCGCTGGCCATGATCGGCCTCGAAGCCGGTGGCCCTCGGGTTCGCGCCGCCATTCTCGAATCACTGGCGAAGGATCCCTATTTCGAGGTCCGGGCCGCGGCAGCCAGACTGCTGGGACAGCAGGCCGGCCCTGGCGATGCCGACGTTGAGTCCGCCCTGAGCGCCGCCCTCGAAGATCCCACCGATGCCGTGCTCGTGGAGGTCCTGGCGGCCCTGGGACGTATCGGCAGCCGTCCGGAACTGCTCGAGGGCCTGCGGCCGTTCTACGTGCACCGTGACTGGCGCTGTCGTCAGGAGACCGTTCACGCTCTCGAGCGCCTCCTGGAGCGAGGCGTTCTGCAGAACGGGGACGTGGCCGGGGATGTGGAGCAGATCCTGTCCACGTCCCCGAGTTTCGAGCCGGTCTTCCCACTGAAGAACAGCCTCGACTCCCTCGCCAGACGCCTACGCGACGAGCCAGAGGGCGCCTAAGTGCTCTACTATCTGGGAACATACCTGCAGCACAGTGGAGAGGCGCTGTCCTTCCTGCGGTTGCTCGATTCGATCAGTTTCCGGGCGATCGCCGGCGCCATCACCGCCCTGCTGTTCACCATCCTGTTCGGTGACCGCATCATCCTGGGCCTCTACCGCCGGGGGAGTCGCGATACGAAACGGAGCTTCGATTTTGCCGTGGCCGGCTCCCACACGCCGAAGACCTATGGTGGCCCCCTGCTGGTGGCGGCCGTGCTGTCGAGCGCCCTGCTCTGGTGTCAGCTGCACGAGACCTTCGTGCTGATGAGTCTGTCCGCTATCGTGTGGTTCGCCGGCCTCGGATACCTGGATGACCATCTGAAGATCCGGCACGGTACCAGCGATCGGGGCCTCTCGGAATCAGCCAAGCTGGTCCTCCAGTGTTTCTTCGCTCTCGTCTTCGCCGGCATCTACGTACTCGAGCCGTTGTCGCCTCTGCCGCCGGGGCTGGCGACACAACTCTACGTGCCCTTCGTCAAGACACCCGTCCTCGACCTGGGGTGGGGGTACGTGCCCTTTATCATGTTTACCCTGGTCGCCATCGCCAACTCGGTGAACATCGCCGACGGGATCGACGGTCTGGCCGTGGTGCCTTCGGCCTTCGCCGTGGCCGTCTACGGCGCCTTCGCCTACGTGGCGAGCCACGCGCGCATCGCCGAGTTCCTCATCTTTCCCTTCATGCCCGGCGCCGGGGAAGTGGCCATCATCTGCTGTATCGTATTCGGCGCCTGTCTCGGATTCCTGTGGTTCAACTCTTACCCCGCCAACGTCATCATGGGCGATACCGGTTCCATGGCTCTGGGCGGGTTGCTGGGCACAGTGGTGGTGCTGGTGAAACAGGAGTTTCTGTTTCTCATCGTCGGGGGGGTGTTCGTAGGGGAGGCCCTCTCCGTGGTGATTCAGGAGAAGATCGGCCTGCGCTGGCTGGGGCGTCGGTTCTTCCGCTCAGCCCCGATACACCACCACTTCCAGGCGCAGGGGCTGGCTGATACGAAGATCGTCATCCGCTTCTGGATCGTCGCCGGGATTCTGGCCCTGATCGGCCTGGCAACGTTGAAGATCAGGTAGGCGTGGTTACAGCAGGCGCAGGCCGTAGATAAAGAGCATCACCAGCATCGTGCCGATGCAGACGGTGATCCAAAGAGGCATGCCGGTTTCGTCACCGTCGTACACCTCGCGTGTATACCGTCGGTACTCGCTGGACAACAGCAGGTATCCGGAGGCCATGGAGATGATGATGGCGATGACGAGGAAGGTGTATCCCAGGTCGACCGGTTCGAGGGCGCGGCCGAGACTCAGCACGTAAGAAACGATGTTGACGAGCAGGCCGTATTCGCGCGAGACGATGCTGTAGACGAGGATGCCAAGGCTCAACGAGCCGATCGCCATGGATGACAGGGCCTCGAGAAGTGGTACCTGCGCGAAGAAGACGAGGAGCGGCACGCTGACGATGAGATGCAGCCACATGCCGGCATAGGCGTAGAAGAACGATGGACGTTCCAGTGACGCCGTACCGATGAGGAACTGCGAAAAGGATTGCCGTCTGGGCAATTTGATTCCGTGGGCTTCAGGAGCAGGAGATCTGCCGTCCGGGGAATGGCAGGCAGACCAAGTATGCCTGGCCTGTGGAACCGGTGTCAAGCAGGATTGCGGTTGTCGATCAGGCCGCCGTCGCCATGGACCGGCGGCGCCCGGCCCGGACGGGGCCGGCCCGATCCGGACCCGCCTCCTCGCCGATCCCCTTGCGCGCCGACTGTCGCTCCAGGAAGCGGACCAGTTGGAAACAACCTTCCTGTGCCTCGCAGAAGGCGAGAGACACAGCGTATACCGTGCCCCGCTCATCGCGGCTGTGGACGACACAGGACACGATCTGTGACCGGATTCCCTGGAAGCGTTCACGGACACGCTCACATGAGTCGCTGAATGGATTGTGCAACAATGACATACGTCGCGACTGAAGGCCTGTTCTGGGCAGCGATCGACGAGCCATCTCCTCGATGAAGGGGGTGGGTGCATCGAGCGTGATCTCCAGGTATTCGGCCTCAGGTTTCTCCCGTGTGAAGACCTGGGCGCCGCCACCGCTGAGGTTGGTGATGACGGCACTGGCCTGCTGCAGGGGGCAGCGGGGGGCCTCGCGCCATCTGACATTCCCCCGCAGGCAAACGCTGACCCGGTGGGCGCTGCGACGGGCCTGGTCTTCGAGATGATCCGGCGGCTCCACCAGCAGTACGGGGAGTCGGCCCCGCAGGCGGCCGCGGCCACGGATCTCACTGGAGAAACTGCAGGAACCGCCCTGCGATCCCGGGCGAATGCTGTGTACGGTCACCGGGGTCCCCTTCGGGGGACGCAGGTCATCCGGTGCGTCGAAGCACAGCAGTCCACTCTTACTCATGTCCTGCAGGCGCCCCTGATAGGCGCCTGCTTCCACCCGCGGATCGTCGAAGCGAAGCAGAAATCGCTGACCGATCTCGATGCCATCGGGCAGATGCGCTCGGAATCCTCTGTTTCCTGCCATGATCATCACTCCTGCAATGTCAATCTGTGCTCAAGGGACTCTGGTCTGTTGTCCCGGTCTGTTCCTATGAATCGGCCTGCCCGGGCGATTCGTTAGTAGCAATTAATACTAAGTAACATTACTTCACGGAACCCGCCCTTGATTCCTACCTCATTGCCGCTGCTGACCGGCGAACTCGCCCGGCAGCCCATCGAGCAGCTGTCCGGTGTCGGAGCTCGTCGTGGAGCCGTTCTGCGCGAGGCGGGGATTGGCACCGTCGGCGATCTGCTGACCCGCATTCCGCGGCGGCATCTGGATCGCAGCCGCATCGTTTCCATTGCCGAGGCGCCGGTCGGCGAGGAAGTGACACTGATCGCCGAGGTGCGCACGGTGAAGGCGGCACCCCCTTTTCGCCAGGGGCGTCGGGGGCCGCCGCACTCGGTGGATGTGGCGGACGAGACGGGGAC
This sequence comes from Candidatus Latescibacterota bacterium, assembly GCA_036011085.1. Lineage (GTDB taxonomy): Bacteria > Latescibacterota > UBA2968 > UBA8231 > UBA8231 > UBA8231. The sequence continues at coordinate 7,219 of DASCMS010000041.1, read as the reverse complement.
ACTGCGATGTGTCTGGTTTCAGGGGGGGCGGTATCACACCTTCGAGACGGGAGATGTCATCGCCCTGAGCGGCCGCATCGAGTCGTTCCGCGGTCAGCGCCAGGTATCACATCCCGAGTATGAGTTCGTCAGCGACGACGGCGAAGGGGAACTGCTGCATACGGGGGGCGTGATTCCGCTCTACGGCTCGAGTGCCGACATGAAGGAGCGAGGACTGCGGAGCCGGGGGTTCCGTCGTCTGCTGTCGGTGGCACTGAAGGCCTGCGCCACGGGCCTGAGAACGCAGCTGCCCGATGGCGCCGAATCTCGCCATTCTCTGATGTCTCTGGGGGATGCCCTCCGGGGTGTGCACTTCCCGGCGGACGTGCCGACAGCGGAACGGGCGCGACGGCGGCTCGCCTTCGAGGAACTGTTTCTGCTGCAGCGCCAGCTGGAGCGCCGGCGGCGTGACCGGCGCAACAGTGATTCGCTGTCGTTTGGCCAAAGCGATGATCTGGTGCCGCGTCTGTTGCAGAGCCTGCCCTTCGAGCTGACCACGGCACAGCGACGCTGCATCGACGAGATCGGCGCCGATCTGGCGACTGCCGTGCCGATGCGACGCCTGCTGCATGGCGACGTGGGGTCCGGCAAGACCCTCGTGGCTCTGTGCGCCGCCCTGCGCGTGATCGAGAGTGGGTACCAGGTGGCCATCATGGCCCCCACCGAGATTCTTGCCGAGCAGCACTTCCACAACATGCGCCGCCTGGCGTCGACGATCGGGCTGGACGATGTGGTGCTGTTCAAAGGCGGAGCCAGGGCGGCACTGAAGCGGGAGCTGCTCAACGGTCTGGCCTCGGGTGCCACCCGACTCGTCGTCGGCACCCACGCCCTGATCGAGGCGGACGTCGAGTTCGCCCGTCTGGGACTGGCCATCGTCGACGAGCAGCATCGCTTCGGTGTCGGTCAGCGGGCCCGCCTGTCCGACAAGGGAGCCGGCCTCGACCTGTTGATCATGACGGCCACACCGATTCCCCGTTCGCTGGCGCTGACGCTGTACGGCGATCTTGAGGTCTCTGTCATCGACGAGCTGCCTCCCGGGCGACAACCGGTTCGTACCGCCAGGCGCGATCCGGATCGACGGGACCGCATCTTCGAGTTCGTCGCCGAGCAGGTGACCGCCGGGCGCCAGGCCTACGTCGTCTATCCCCTGATCGAAGACTCTGAAAAGATCGATCTGACATCGGCGCAGTCCGGTTTCGAGGCGCTGCGGTCCGGTTGGCTGGCCGGCTGCAGAGTGGAGCTGATTCACGGGCGTCTGCCAACGGAGGGCAAGGCGGACATCATGACACGCTTCGCCGCTGGCGAGGTGGACGTCCTCGTGTCGACGACCGTCATCGAGGTCGGCGTCGACGTGGCCAATGCCACGGTGATGGTCATCGAGCATGCCGAGCGCTTCGGTCTGGCGCAACTGCACCAGCTGCGCGGCCGTGTCGGGCGAGGCGCCGAAGCCGCCTACTGCATCCTCGTCGCCTACCCGCCGGAAGGGGAGGGCCAGGAATGGCGACAACGGCTCGATGCCCTCTGCGCCACCGCCGATGGGTTCGAACTGGCGCGCAAGGATCTGGAGTTGCGCGGCCCCGGTGAGGTCCTCGGCACCAGGCAGGCGGGCATGCCGGAGCTGCGTGTCGCCCATCTGCTGAAGGACGAAGATCTGATGGAACCGGCGCGCGCCGAAGCCGTGCGCGAAGCCGAGGAGGTTGGGGCGTGAAGCGGGGACGTGGCGTCTGGTTCGTGTCGCTGGCTACGGCCTCGTCCCTGCTCGGCGACCAGATGCTATACGCCGTACTGCCGACGATCTACATCGACCTGGGGCTGCAGCCCTACCAGGTCGGGTTCCTGCTGTCGGCCAACCGCATCGTCCGTCTCGTGACCAACCATCTGGCCGAACGGGGCTGCCGTCGCTGGAGCCTGGCCTGGCTGCTCACAGTGACGTTGACCACCGGCGCCCTGCTCAATATCGCCTACGGTACGGTCACCTGGTTTCCCGGACTGCTGGCCGCCCGGATCGTGTGGGGCGTCTGCTGGTCTTTCATCCGGCAGATCGGCCTGATGACGGTCGTCGACGCGGCGGCGGAGGAGTCTGAAGGCCAGGCGCATCTCGGGAGGGCCATGGGCTTCTACAGCGGGATCTCCCGATTGGGGTCGATCTCGGGCAATCTGCTGGGCGCCCTCGGACACGATCTGCTGGGATTCTCGGCGACGCTGCTGATCTTCGCCGTTGCCTCGCTGCTGTGCGTGCCACTGGGTCCCTGGTCGCGCCGCGGACTGCCACGGACCCGGCCAAAGGACACCGTGACCAACGGACCGATCCCACGTGGACTGCTGGTATGTGGCTTTGCCAGCGGCTGCGTCGGGCAGGGGTTGATCGCCGCCACCCTCGGCGCCGTTCTCGGGGCACGACTGGGTGATATCGAACTGGGCGGCGCCCTGGGCCTCGGTGTTGCCAGTCTGACGGGAATGCTGCTGGCCTCCCGGTGGATCGCGGACCTGCTGGCGCCGATCCTGGGGCACATCGCCGATCGTGTCGGCAGGCGCGGCTCCGGAACCGTGTATTTTTCCGCCGGAGCCGTCGTGCTGGGCCTGGCGGCGGCGCCGCAGATTCCTGCGGAGCTCATGGTCCTGGCTGTCCTGGCGTTCTACGTGACCGCCACCGGCGTGGCCGTGGTCCTGCAGGCGGAGGCCGGCAGCGGCGGCTCACGCAATGTAGCCTCCTATGTCACCGCGTCCGACTTCGGGTCTGCCGCCGGCCCCAACCTTGGCTGGCTGGTCCTGCAGCTGGGGGGAGCGGAGGGAAGCGTCTTTCTGTTGGGCGCAGGCGTGTACGCACTGGCCGGCATTTCAGCCTGGTTCAGCCTGCACGGCAGTCCGGTTGCGGACGACACGAGGTAGGGAGCATATATAATGATCAGGCCGTTGATCGAGCCGGCGGATTTCGTTGGCCTGGAGGGTGTCACCCACCTGTGTACGGGAGGCGAGGCGCCGTGGCTGCGCGAGTTCGATGCGGTCCATGCCGAATTCGGGCGGCTCAAGAGTGGCGGTCTGGCAGGCAGAGCCGAGATCTACCGGCGTGGCGAGGTCTGTCGGGGGGCGATGGGTCGGCTCTGGGGGGTGGTGCCGGAACACATCGGTTTCATGCCCTCGGCGGCGGAGGGCATGAACTGGCTCGCTCGTGGCGTCGCATGGCGCGCCGGTGACAACATCGTCACCGACAATCTCGAGTTTCCATCGGTTGCCTATGCCTGGAGACAGCTCGAGGCCCGGGGCGTGGAGGTGCGCATGGTGCCCCATCGCGAGTGGCGGGTCCACGAGGCAGATCTGCTCGACGCTGTCGACGAACGCACGCGCGTACTCGCCGTCAGTCAGGTCAGCTTCTACACGGGGCAGAATCTGGATATCGCGGCACTGGCCGAAGGTCTGCGATCCAGGTGGACGGACTGTCTGTTCGCCGTGGACAGTACGCATGCCTCCGGTGTCGTCGAGGTACCGGCGGCGGTGACCGACCTCTGTGTGAGCAGCAGCTACAAGTGGCTGCTGGCCACCCACGGAACGGCGCCCTGCTACGTCAGCGAGCGTGCCTCTGACAGGGTCACCGACAGCACCTTCGGCTGGCACAACCTGTCGGTGTGGCCGCCCCAGGGCGCGGAACGGGCGCCGACGGTGGAGGTGAAACCGATGCCGGAGCGTCTGGAACCGGGCAATCCGGCCATGGTGGTCATCCTGTTTCTCGAGCGTGCCCTGCGGCGTCTGATCGAGCTCGGCCCCGGTCTGATCCAGGACCATGCCCGCGACCTCTCCGAACGGCTCGAGTCCGGGCTGCTGGCGAGAGGGCGTACCGTCATCTCCCCCTCGGAGAGGGAGGCCCGCTCAGGAAACACCTGCTTCCTGGAGGGAGACGCCGCCGGACTGACCCGGCGTCTGGCCGGGCAGAATGTGCTGGTATGGGGGGAGTATGGGCGGGTCCGAGTCTCCGGGCATCTCTACAACAGCAGTGCGGATGTGGACCGGTTTCTCGAGGTCCTCGATGGCGTGGGTTGAGTTTCTCCGGAAATGGCAGAAAACCGTTGACATAGTGCACATGTGAGTAGTATACTGATGTGCACATAATACGGTGCACGGGCACCGTGAATCTGTCAGCAGTTGCCATCTTCAGTAGGAGGGAGTCAGATCATGGAGCAATTCAATCGTGAGCGCGTCGAGCGCGCAGCCCGCATTTACGCCAGCAACCGCGACGCCGGTCTCGCTCTGGGTATCGCCCCCGGGAGTTTTGGGCGACTCTGTCGCCGCTACGGCATCGAGACCCCGCAGGCACGCCGCAAGCGCAAGGTTCCAGCCCTGGCCGCCTGATACGTACTCGCAACGACCCCATCCTCATCCCCAAATCTGAGTGATCGCAGGAGTTCGACCGATGCAGACAAAATGCGTCAACAAGGTGGTTCTTGTGGGCAACCTCGGCGCCGACCCCGAGACCCGGTTCACCCCCAGCGGAACGCAGGTCACCACGGCCAATCTGGCCACCGACGAGAACTGGACGGACCGCAAGGGCGAGCAACAACGGCGTACCGAATGGCACCGGCTCGTGCTCTGGCGACGGCTGGCCGAGATTGCCGGTCAGTATCTGAAGAAAGGCAGCAAGGTCCGTGTCGAGGGCAGGCTGCAGACGCGTAGCTGGGAGGACGAGAGCGGACAGCGCCACTACGTCACCGAGGTCGTCGTCAGCGACCTGAAGCTCATCGACGGCGCCGGCGGCCCGGGCGAATTGGATCTCCTGTATGGCCGCAGCATCGATGAAGATGCCGACAGCCTGGTGAGCGCCGGGGCCATGGATGACGGCCTCCCGTTCTGACGGCTCGGTCCCACGACATCGATTGAGCAAGAAAACGCCCGCGAGCCTCGGAGGCTCGCGGGCGTTCGTTGTTCAGCCGGAGTGCTGCGCGGCGTACTGCGCGGTTGTCGCAGTTACTTGTTCGGCTGTGGCGTCACGCGCAGGTACGGCTTGATCACTGTGAAGCCCTTGGGAAACTTGCTCTCCGCCTCCTCGTCGGACAGCGTTGGCACCACGATGCAGTCATCCCCGTCCCGCCAGTTGACCGGTGTGGCCACGCTGTGGTTGGCCGTCAGCTGCAGCGAGTCGACGACGCGCAGGATCTCGTCGAAGTTGCGACCCGTCGATGCCGGATAGGTGAGGGTGAGTTTCACCGTCTTGTCCGGGGCGATGATGAATACAGAACGAACCGTCAGGTTGTTGAGTGCATTCGGGTGGATCATATCGTAGAGATCGGCCACCGTTCGATCCGGATCGGCGACGATAGGGAAGTTGACCGTCGTATCCTGTGTCTCGTTGATATCCTTCACCCAGCCGTTGTGCGAATCCAGCGGATCGACACTGAGTCCTACTACCTTGACATTGCGCTTGTCGAACTCCGGCTTCAGTTTTGCCACCGTACCCAGTTCGGTAGTACACACGGGAGTGTAGTCGGCGGGGTGGGAGAAGAGGATCGCCCAACTGTCGCCGATCCACTCATGGAAGCTGATCTGGCCTTCGGTGGATTCCGCTGTGAAGTCGGGTGCTTCATCGCCCAGGCGGATCGCCATGGTCACTGACTCCTGTCGCTAGTAGAAGGAAGGGCAAACGAATATGTATTCGACCGATCGTCGAAGTTCTCGGGTGATTGCTACAATAGAGACGGGAGCGGGTCTGTCAACGCGGGTTCGGATCGGCGCCTTCGCTGTCAGTATGTTCTGCCTGGCAGCGGTGCCGTCACAGGCCTGGTGGGGAAATGGCCATGGTATCCTGACTGAGGCCGCCGTTCTGGCACAGCCTCAAGAGGTCCCGGCATTCTTCCGGAACGGTGGTGCTCAGGCCGCGCACATGTCCTTCGATCCCGATATCGCCAAGAATCGTGCCGCTCCCAATCTGTACGACGGCGAATTCCCCGAGCATTTCTTCGACCTGGAACTGCTCGAGGGAGCGGAGGTCCCCGCCAAACGACACGAGTTCATGGCGCTGTGCAACCAGCTGGGTGTGGCGCCTAACAAGGTCGGATACGCCCCCTTTGCGATCACGGAAACCACGCAGCGCCTGATGATCGCCTTCGCCGAACATCGCAAGTGGCCGAAAAACGCGACGATTCAGGCCAAGGTCTTTGTGTACGCCGGGATCCTCGCCCACTACGCCGAGGACATAGCTCAACCCCTGCACGCCACCATCCACTACGATGGTCGCATGGCTGGAGGCGAGAAGGTGGGCGCCGGTATCCACGAGACGGTCGACTCGATCGTCGAACGGCTCGAGATGCAGCCAGCAGATCTGGCGGCCCGTGTCACGGTGGCCCCCTTTGAAGGGGATCTGTTCGAGGCTGTCATGGCGCAGGTGTACGAGAGCAACGGGCGGGCGGATCGTGTCTACGAACTGGTGGACGGGCTCGACCCGGTGTCAGCGGAAGGCAAGTCGTTTGCCGAAGAGCGGGCACTGCGGGCCGTGGCGTTCACGGCGAGTCTCTATCTGACGGCGTGGCAGCTGTCGGAGGGGGTGCGGTTGCCTGGATGGCTGGAACGATGAGTGGAAACACGCACGCAAAATGGAGCCAGTTCACGCGTGCAAAATAGAGCCACTTTGAGCTAAGGAATAGCGTCCGGATAGGACGCGTGTCAACGGCCCGGGCGACAGCCCGATCTATTCAGCTTTTTGTCTTGGTCGTTTTTCCTCCTTCTTTTTTCGTTTTGCTCTTTTTCAATCGGTAACTCTCTCCCTGCATTTCGATGATATGTACTCGATGGGTGAGTCTATCGAGCAGTGCCCCGGTCAATCGTTCATCCCCAAAGATCTGCGGCCACTCGCTAAAGGGCAGATTGGTGGTCACGACGAGCGAAGTGCGCTCGTAACATTGGGAGAAAAAGCCAAACAGGTTTTCGGCTGCGCCCTGTCCCAGGGGGACATAGCCCAACTCATCGACGATGATCAAATCGCGTTTGTCGATGGCGCGTTCTAGTTTTTGTAGGTGGCGCTCTTCTCGCGCTTCGGCATAGGTTGTAGCCAACCCCGTCGCAGTGAAAAAACCAACACGATAGCCTCTTCGACACGCCTCTCGTCCCAAAGCAATGGCCAGGTGGGTCTTGCCCACGCCCGGTGGACCCAGAAAAACGATGCCTTCCCGTTGGGGGATAAAATGGCCCTGACCCA
>DASCMS010000040.1:0-19346 GCA_036011085.1 Candidatus Latescibacterota bacterium | reverse complement strand
TCATGGCCTGCATGGTCCTGCACCATGTGTCGACACCCGCCGTCGCCCTGGAGGAAGCCTGCCGGGCCCTCGGGGACGGGGGCGAGCTGGCCATCGTCGATCTGGCGCGCCACGAAGACGAGAGCCTGCGTGAGCTGGCGGACCTGTGGCTCGGGTTTCAGCCCGCCGAGATGCGCCGCTGGCTGAAGGGAAGCGGTTTCGATGTGGAGCACGCCGAGACGGTGAAATCAGAACAGGACAACGACGAAACTTCGGAGATTCGACTCATCACGTTCACAGGAAGGAAACCATGGCAACAACAACCACCCGCAAGCGCAGCCGAACGAAAGCGAACGGACACTCGGGCAACGGCGGCAGCAAAGCCCGCAAGAACGACTACAAAGTAGCCGATATCTCGCTGGCCGACTGGGGCCGTAACGAGATCCGTCTGGCCGAGCGCGAGATGCCCGGCCTGATGGCCCTGCGCGACGAGTACGGCAAGAGCCAGCCGCTGAAGGGGGCCCGCATCGCCGGCTCACTGCACATGACGATTCAGACGGCGGTGCTCATCGAGACGTTGCAGGCCCTCGGGGCGCAGGTGCGCTGGGCGTCGTGCAACATCTTTTCGACGCAGGATCATGCCGCCGCCGCAATCGCCGCTGCCGGTACACCGGTCTTCGCCTGGAAGGGTGAGACGGAGGAGGAGTACTGGTGGTGCACGGATCAGACGGTCAACTGGCCCGGCGACGGCCCGAACATGATCCTCGACGACGGTGGCGATCTGACGAACCGCGTGCACACGAAGTTTCCCGAGCTGCTGGCCGGGATCCGCGGCACGTCAGAGGAGACCACGACCGGCGTGCACAACCTCGAGCGCATGATGCGCGAGGGTACGTTGAAGATTCCCGCCATCAACGTCAACGACTCGGTGACCAAGTCGAAGTTCGACAACCTGTACGGCTGTCGTGAGTCGCTGCTGGACGGCATCAAGCGCGCCACGGATGTCATGACCGCGGGCAAGACGGTCGTCGTCGCCGGGTACGGCGATGTGGGCAAAGGCTCGGTGGCCTCCATGGCTGGATTCGGCGCCCGGGTCCTGGTCACAGAGGTCGATCCCATCTGCGCCCTGCAGGCGTCGATGGAGGGACTCGAAGTGATGACGATGAGTCAGGCCGTGAAGGAGGGCGACATCTTCGTCACCACCACCGGCTGCAAGGACGTGATCACCGCCGAGCACATGAAGAAGATGAAGGACGGCGCCATCGTCTGTAATATCGGCCACTTCGATATCGAGATTCAGGTGGAGCAGCTGAAGAAGGTGCGGGGTATCAAGCACGTGGAGATCAAGCCCCAGGTCGATGAGTACACCTTCCCCGACGGGCACTCGATCATCCTTCTGGCCGAGGGACGCCTGGTGAACCTGGGCTGCGCCACCGGTCACAGCTCTTTCGTGATGTCCATGTCCTTCACCAACCAGGTGCTGGCGCAAATCGAGCTGTTCACGAAGAAGCATGAGGTGGGCGTCACCGTCCTGCCCAAGCGGCTGGACGAAAAAGTGGCAAGACTGCATCTGAAGAAGCTGGGCATCAAGCTCGAGAAGCTCAGCAAGGAGCAGGCGGACTATCTGGGACTGAAGCGGAGCGGTCCGTATAAGGCGGAGCACTACCGCTACTGAACCGTCTTCTCAGGCAGAACTCCCAAACGAAAAGGGGGCTCGCGCGCCGCGCGAGCCCCTCATTTCGTTTCAGACAGGAAAAGGAAAGAGCAGCCAACTCACTGGAATGCCGGTTCGTTTTGTCGAAGCTCCATGTCTATGGAAAGCTTCCGCCGGGGCATTCAAAGGTGAATTCAGGCCGCTCTTCACTCAGAGCTATTGCAAGGGCTGTGCCACCGGGCCTCTCTCTGGTTATGGCGAGACCGGCGGCGAACAGGGGAACAAGATTCCCCTCTGCCTCAGTTTTCGGCAGGAATCTCCGGCACGACCGGGGTGGTTCCGGAGTAGTCGGTCAGGGCGCGTACGGTCGGATTGGGGCGAAAGCTGCCCTCTGTCACAGGCGAGACATTCACCTTGCGGGCGCGATCGAAAAGCCCGTGGCACAGTCTGTATCGGTTGTCGACCTGCTGCACTTCGTCGGTGATGTCACTGGCAAAGATGGAATCAGCCACTTGGGTGTTCCCTTTCTTGCTGTCTGGTCTGGTTCTTGGAGAGCTTTAGAAGCTACGGGTTCTTGTGGATTCTGCAATGGTTTGTCGTGGGCGCGTTGGCGCCGGCGGGCTACGGCGCCGTACGCCGGCTCTTGCGCTGGATCGATGATCGGCGGATGACCTGGCGAGATTCGAGCCGCTTCGCGTCTCGACGGTATACACACCAGAACGAGGCTTCGGGGCCGGCGTAATGCGCCTACGCCCGCCGGCGCCAACGCGCTCCGGGATCGGTGCTGAACCGAGACGTTGCAGATCGACTGGCTGTGGAGGAGTACTGGACGGCTGTGACGGATGGCTGATGAGTGGGAACCGTCAGCCTTCCTGGGGTGGATCTCAATCTTTCTTGGGTTCGGCTCGGCGTTCGCCGAATCTTACTACTACGTAGGCGATGAGGGCGAACAGGAAGAAGACCAGGAGCATCCAGGCGACGCTCTGCAGGGTGCCGATGAGGGTGCGGTAGACTTCCAGGATCCAACGCTCGGTGGTCAGTTCTACGACCTTCGCGACGGCATCGACGGTGCCCTCCAGGCCGCGGGACTTGGGGATTCTCTCCGGAGTGATGTACTTCTCGAGGTCCCAGATGCGTACCCCGCCGGAGACGCCGGTGACGTAGATGGCAAAGGTCAGGTATTTGCGCCAGGCCGAGGAGATGTCGTCGGCGATGATACGCGAGAGGATACGGTCTATCGGGTTGCTGAAGACCCGGGCGATGATGGCGGCGGTGGCGAAGGCGACGGCGAGAGTGACGGCGAGGAGGGTGAGGAACATGGTGGATCGGCCTCGGAAGGGTGGCAGAGAAAGCGGGGCTCTCCCGAAGGAAGGCCCCGCTCAGTATCCGGCAAATAGGTGACTACAGGCTGGCGCGGATCTCCTCGATCCAGCCGACGACCTGCTTCACGTTCTTGGTCAGGGCCTTGTAGTCCTTGTTGGCGATGACATCCTTCGTCACCAGGTTGGAGCCGATGCCGACGCAGGTGACACCGGCGGTGAACCACTCCTCGAGGCTCTCCCGCGTGGCGTTGACACCACCCGTGGGCATGATCCGGGTCCATGGGCACGGACCGAGGACGGACTTCACGAAGTCGGGGCCGCCCACTTCCTTGCCGGGGAAGACCTTGACGATCTCGACGCCGAGTTCCTCGGCCTGGGCGATCTCCGAGGCCGAGCCGCAGCCGGGGGAGTAGGCCACCTTGCGGCGGTTGCAGACCTTGGCCACCTCAGGATTGAGCAGGGGGCCGACGACGAAGTTGGCGCCACTGGAGATGTAGATCCCGGCCGTCGGGGCATCGACGATGGAGCCGACGCCGAGGATGATATCCAGGTCGTTGGCCAGGATGTGCTCCTGGGCCTCGACGAAGACCTTCCAGGCCAGATCGCCGCGATTGGTGAACTCGACGCAGCGGGCGCCACCGTCGGCGCAGGCCTTGATGACATCGATCGTCACCTGCGGGTCCTTGTGGTAGAAAACGGGCACCATCCCCACACCCTTGATGGCGTTGAGGACGGTCATGCGGTCGTACTTGGCCATGAGAATCCCTGTTCCTGTTCAGTGGTCGTGTAGAACGCTGCTGCGATCCACATCGGTGATCTTCTTCAGATAATCATCCCGCCAGAGCCGCAGATGTCAAGACGGGAAGGGCACTGCCGTGTCCGGGTAGTGATGATGGCGATCCTCGCCGCGCAGTAGAATGGGTTCCCAATCCTTGCCGATGGAATTGGCCTGCGCCTGTCGCGCTTCCGGCGCGATGAAGCGAGCCGTCAGGCCGCAGCGTCGTCGCCGTGACGTGTTCGGGAAGCTGGCATGGTAGAGTCTGCCCTCATGCAGCGACACCTGCCCGGCACGCAGCTCGATGGGCACCGCCTGGCTCTTGTCCACCAGTTCGTCGGGGATCTCCTGGTTGATGCTGAGCAGGTTGGTGCCGCCGTCCGAGGTCCCGTGTTCGACGATGCCGCCGCGGTGCGAGCCGGGGATGATCTGCATGCAGCCGTTTGCCAGATCCGCGTCATCGACAGCGATCCAGGCCGTATGCGCCTCGGGAGGCTCCAGACCCCAGTAGGTGATGTCCTGGTGCCAGGCGACGTACTTCGACGCTTCCGGATCGGGATACTTGCAGAAGAAGTGGGTGGACAGCAGCATGACATCATCGCCCATGCAGGCGACAATGGCCTCGAGAATGCGCACATCGGAGGCCATACGCCAGATGAACTCCACATCCATGTGACGGGCCTGCAGTCCCACCTGGCAGTTCTCCTTGCCTTCACGGGCTTCCAGCTCATCGAACTGCGCGCGGAAGTCGGTGATCTCGGAGTTGGAGAAGATGTCCAGAGGCGAGACGAAGCCGTCGCGCTGATAGGCGGCGGCCAGATCGCTCGGGGCGACGGTCATGGAGCTGCTCCTGCGGCGCCTACCTGTGCCGGTGGCGGGATGGCGCGGGAGAAAAAGCGCCGGTGGCGACGGTATACGCCAGCGTACCAAATACGATCATCAGTGCACACGGGACGATGCCGTACAGGGCCAGTTCGTCACTGGGATATTGCAGCCAGAGACCGGAGACCGTCAGGAAGGGCAGCACACCGATGCTGAGCAGGGCCAAAGCACGCCAGGAGATTCTGTCGGTGGTCGGCGGCAGGTCTGTCATGAAGTCGCGTCTGGATGAACGCATGGAAGGTCTCCTTCTTGTTGCGTACCTCACAAGATAACCGGAATCGCCGTCAGTTTCTACTTCATGGGTGAGAATTCGGTGGCTGTCATCGTCTTGGCGATGATGGTGTCGACGATCGGCCCGTCCGCTTCGGTGACTTTGCGGGTCTCGACCCACTCCGGGTCGGCGCGAAAGGCGGTCCAGGCCGCCTCGCTGGCCTCCGGACTGTCGAAGCGCAGCAGGTAGACGAGTTCGTTGTCCCCCCCTTCGTCGACAGTCCAGAAGCCGACGACATCGAAGCCGTGACGGGCAAAGATGTCCATCGTCTTCGTGCGGAAGCGGTCGACGATGTCATCGAGGCGTCCGGGTGGGGCGATGTAGGTGCGCAGTTCGTAGACCATGGTCGTGGCAGTATCCTGGTGAGTGGGAGCGCAAGCAGAGAATCCTACTACTGTATTGGGCGGCAGGGAACAGGGCAACAGGGAAAGTATCCGCCGCGGACATACAGATTGAAGGCGTCCGCAGGCGGGGCTACCTTCCCGTCCTCACACATTGAGGCGAGGGAGGCTTCAGATGGCGCAGGGGGTCCAGGTCAACGAGGAGCTGCTGGCGGGCAGCGAGTACTTCGATACCGAAGAGCGCCGCGGCGCCCTTCGTGAGGTCTTTCGCTTCGACCACCGTCGGGTGCTGCTCGGCGAAGGGGCGCTCCGGGAGGTGGCCGTGGAGTGCGAGCGGCTCGGGGCGCGACGTGTCCTGTTCGTGCGGGATTCGGCCATCGCGCCGGTGGCGGCTCCCGTCGTCGAGGCTCTGGAGGCAGCCGGTATCGACAGGGTCTCCACTTTCACCGAGATCGTCCCGAACCCGACGATCGCCAGCGTTGATTCATTGGCGGCAGCGGTGAAGGCAGCTGACTGCGAGGTTGTGATCGCCGTCGGTGGCGGCAGTACGATGGACAGCGCCAAGGTGGCCTGTGCCGTGGCCACCTGCGGCGGGTCAGCAGCCGACTACTTCGGCTTCGATCAGTTCGCCTCTCCCCCCGAATGGCCGCTCATCTGTCTGCCGACGACGGCGGGTACCGGAGCCGAGGCGAGCCGCGTTTCGGTCATCGTCGCCGAGGGTGGCAAGCAGGCCATCTACTCGGATCACATCCAGCCGTGTGGCGCCATCGTCGATCCGCAACTGTCGTCGGGTATGCCAGCGGGATTGACGGCCACCACCGGGCTGGATGCCCTGGGACACGCCCTGGAGTGCACCGCCTCGAAGAAGAGTGACGCCCTGGGTGATGCGGTAGCGCGCGAGTCGCTGGCTGCGGGACTGCCCCACCTGGTGCGTGCCATCGAGTCAGGTGACGACGAGGAGGCGCGTTACCAGATGTGTCGTTGCAGCCTGCTGGCGGGTCTGCTGCTGAGTCCGATCAACACCGGCGCCGCCCACGCCCTGGGATATGGCATCGAGAAGGTGTCCTTTGAAAAGGGCAAACCCGTGCCCCATGGTACGGCGGTGGCACTTGTGCTGCCCGGGGTAATGGAACACAATGCGCCGGTGGCGGCGGACAAGTACTACTATGCCGCCGGTGTGGCGGGCCTGGATCTGGCGGGCAGGAGCCGGGAACAGGGAGTGTCTCTCGCAGCGGACTGGATCGACGCGGTTCGCCGGCAACACACACCGTACGGATCGCTGGCTGACGCGGGGCTTTCCGAGGCGGATCTGCCGCGCATGATCGAGATCGCCCTGCAGGTTCGGCGCCTCCTCGACCCGAATCCGGTGGAGGTCACCGAGGCCGACGCTGAACGGATCTACCGCGCCGTATTGGCGTGATACCAGAGGAGACGCGGTCCTACCGATTGGCGGGATGTCGCGGCCTTTGGGCCGACGCTGAACGGATCTACCGCGCCGTACTCGGCTGACCTACGCTCCAGAGGATGCCATTCTGCACGAGGCGCAGAAAGTCGAGCTCCCAGAAGTCCTTCTGATGTCCCAGGGAGGTGTAGAACGCACGTCCGGCGCGTTCACAGGTCCAGGCCACCGGCTCGTGGTGCTCACCCTCGGTGCCGAGAAGCAGGGGGCAGGTATCGTCGGCCAGGGGCGTGTTCCTGTAGAGGGATCCGTAGGCGTCGAAGGGTTCGACGCCCTCCAGGATCGGGTGTCCCTCCGTCCCCGGGGCGAATTCGACCTTTGTCGTCTCACCACTGCCGTAGTGTCCTTCGTAGCTGCCGCCCAATACCTGCCCGTCGAATTCGAGCCAGTGCTGGAAAGCGTGACTTGCCGTGCGCAGACCGACGACAGGGCGGCCGTCGGTGCAGTATCTCTGGAAGCGCGCCAGCTCCGTCCCTGATGTCAGCAGTCTTCGCGTGAACACGAGCACAACGTCAGCGTCATCGAGGGGCGCCAGCGAGACCGGGTCCTCTTCAGTCTGGAAGATGACGAGCTCGCACTGCACGGCCGCGTTGGCGAGCAGGAAATCGCGCAGGATGATGAGAGACTCCTCGGAGTCGTACTCGAAGGAGCCGGACAGCATGACGATGCGGATGTCGCTCATGGTAGAATCTGCACAGGTCTCGGGTGTCCAGGCTGGTCCTGGCGCCGGGGGCGTTCGGGGGGTGGGATCTCGGCCACGGCCTGCTTCCAGTCACGGCGCCAGCGGTCAAAGTCCGTGAATTCATCGTCGGGATGAGCGCGGCTGCGGGCGGTGAAGACGGGGTAGAAGTCCCGCCCCGTCGGTGTACCGGCGCGCTGGTAACGCAGGTCGAAACTCCAGCGGATACCATCGGTATGGTTCGGCGTCGATCGGTGGGGGATCAGCTTGTCCATCAGCAACACGTCGCCGGCCCGCATGGGCAGCGTGACCGTGTCGCCCGGCGGCAGGTTCTCGTCGGTAATGCCGAAGCCCTCACTCCAGAAGACGATGGACTCGCGATGCACACCCGGGATCAGCTGGATACAACCGTTCTCGGGCGTTGCGTCCACGAGCGGAACCCACACGGTGACGATCGCGTGGGGATCGGCGACCTCGAGGTGAACCTGGGCGTCCTGATGCCAGGGAGCGACATTTTCCCCGACCAGAGGCCGAAGGCGTTGCCGATGTTCCTCGGGCACCCGGCTGTCTTCAAGCAGGGACGCCGGCAGCTTGGCCCGGGCGTGCTGGATCGGGCTGCAGGTGATCTCGGGGCCGACAACCCCCTCCACCAGGTCGAGGAGACGCGGGTTGCGGAGGAACTCGAATACGCCCCGCAGACGGCAGTACATCAGATCGATCTGTTCGTAGATCGACACGTCCTCGAGGCAGATCCGCGCCAGTCGGCGTTCGAAGGGTTCGTCAGCATAGAGGCGGCTGAGGGCGCCGGACTCGAGCAACCTGGTGGTCTCGCCGTCGATGAACGCCTCGTAGTCGCGGATGACGGGTGTCAGGTCGGTGGCGTCCAGGCCCCCCTCGACGACAACGTAGCCCTCGCTGTCGTAGTGGTCGCGCTGTGCAGCGGTGAGGCTCATGGCAGGCGCAATATAAGCGCCCCCCGGGCCTGCTGCGCCACCGGGACGACGCCCCCGAGTCCGCGTGTGTTGAGTCTCAACTGCCGCGCAACTCTGCCAGCGTCTTGCGGGCGGACCCGGCGCCAGGGCCGTCGCCGAACTGCTTGAGGTAGTCACTGAGAAAGCGGGCGGCTGCCGAGTTTCCCTCCATCGACTGAATAGCCATGGCCCAGCCGAAGTAGATGGGGAAGTACCCCGGATTCCGCGCCGAAGCCTGCACGAAGTACTCGATGGCCGCCTCCGACTCCCCCCGCAGGTACTGCCGTGCCATGCCGGAGTAGTAGTAGCCATCCGGGTCATCGGGATAGAGCCGGACGATCGTCTCGTAGCGCGCCAGCGCAAGCTCCTGCAGGGAATCACGCAGTGCGGTCTCAGCGGCGCCGGTGGCAGCACTGGTGAGCCACGCGTCGTTCCCCTGAAAGATGAGTGCCCCCTTGCTCATACCGGAGCGCAGGTTGTCACCGGACTGCCGGCGGGCAATGTCGAAGTAGACCGCCTCTCGGTCGTGTTCCTTGGCAAAGGAGAAAGCACACGCCGCGTCGGACGCAGCCAGGGCGAAGGTCGAGTCCATCTCCACCGCCATTACCAGCTGCTCGGCGCCCTCCAGAATGCGGCCCCCGTGATAGAGGTCGTGACCGAGCTGGAAATGCTTGTAGGCCTCCAGCGAGAAGGTCGTCAACTCGCCCACGGGAGCCAGGACGATGTCCTCGTTGGTGCCGATGCCGAGCACATCGACGAGGCGTTGCTGGAAGTGGGCGCACAGGGAGTCGACGAGGCCGAGCAACTGCTCCTCGGTGGCGTCGCGTTTCTGGAAACGTCCAAGAGTAGCACCGTCGCTCAGGTCGGTGAGCTCCGCCCGCAGCACGTAGACGCCGCCCAGATGGCCGAGACTGCCGGACACGACCAGGCGACCGCCGGCCTCGCGGGCGATGTCGGCCAGGTTGGTTTCCCCGAGTCTCGACCGCTGGTCGAAGCCGAGCCCCCGTGTGGCTTCTTCCACCCGGATAGGGCTGACCAGGTGCACGGGGCGGTACTCGTAGAACTTCTGCGCCACGGCATCGCCGAGGATGCGGCCGATCTGCAGTCTCCCCAGTCCTTCGTCACCCGTATCATCGGAGAAATCGACGACGACGAGGGACGGGCGTCCGTCGGCGTAAAGTGACTCCTGGGGCGACGGTTGGAAGATGACGACACCGATCGCCGCCAGCACAGCGATGGCGGCGACGATCCAGCCTACCCGGCCGCCGTGCTTCTCTGGCCCCCTGGCACGCGATGGCTCGGCGTCAGCTTCGCTCGCGCGGGTCGGATCCCACAACAGCTCGTAGATATGGATCGGTCGCGAGATGTTCTTCAGTTCGCGCACGCCCACATCGCGGTAGCCGAAGGGCACCCGCTCATAGGTGATGGAGAAGACGTCGTGGGAGACGAAGACCTCGCCGCCGCCGGCCTCGGCTTCGATGCGGCTGGCGACGTTGACGCCATCGCCAAGGGCATCGGCCGCGCCCTCCGTGTCGGAGGTGAAGACGACGTCGCCGGCGTGGATGCCGATGCGGACGTGGACCTGCCGGTCTTCGGATTGGGAGGCGTTGCGCTCGGTCAGCGCCTGCTGGATCTCGGCCGTGGCAGTAACGGCCGAGGCGGCAGACCCGAAGGCGGCCATGAAGGAGTCGCCGGCGGTCTTGATGGTGCGCCCGCCATGGGCGTCGATCCGATGGGCGAGGATGCGGTTGTGCTCGGTGAGCAGCTCGAGGGCCAGCGCCTCGTCATTCTGCACCATGCGGCTGTAGCCGACGATATCGGTGAAAACGATGACGGACAGGCGGCGGGATTCTGCTGTGGATGGGCCATTCATGAGAGTGAAAATAGAGGTGGGCAGGGGGGCTGGCGCAACGCCTCAAGGCCGCGAGGCGCCTCTGCTTCGTGCGCAGGGTCACGGGATTGGCTTCTATTCGGGTTTCGTTGTCGGTTCCTGGAAGGTTGAGATCATGAAAGTTCTTCTGGTTGGTGGCTCGGGGATGGTGGGCACGTTCATCACGCCCTATCTGTGCCAACAGCACACGCTGCGCGTACTCGACGTGGCACCGCCGTCGCACGATGTGGAATTCATCGAAGGGTCGATCGCCGATCCCGAGGCCCTGCACAGGGCACTCGATGGCATGGATACCTTCATCACGGTGGTGATGAAGGGAGGGCAAGGCGGGTTCACACGAGACCATACCGCCCAGCTGGCGATCGACAACTACACGGTCAACTGCCTGGGGCTGCACCTGCTGTTGCTGGCCGCACAGGAGATGGGGATACCCAGGGGAATCCACACCGGCACGATGAGCGTGCACCACAGGGACCGCACGTGGTACGCAGGTGAGGACGACGTTCCCCTCGATGGGCCGAATGTGTACGGTCTGACCAAGGGCTTCGCCGAGGAGATCTGCCGCTACTTCGCACGGGAGTTCAGCATGAATCTGGCGGTGTTCCGCATCACCGGGCCATCGTCGCGGGAGCGATTCATCGAGCGTCGGAACGGTCCGCCCACCCTCGGGGTCGTGCCGACGGACGAGGAGGATCTGGCCAGGGCCTATCTGGCGGGGCTCGACTTCGTGCAGGATGGAGAGGGCCGGTTCGAAGCGTTCTTCATCGCCGGAGACGAAAACCAGGACCAGGTGAATCTCTCGAAAGCAAAGGCGTTGCTGGGGTGGGAGCCGCGATCCCATACAGTGCTGAATCCGAGGAGAAATGCAGACCATGCCTGACAAGCTGCCCACCACGAATGCCGATGAGCTGCCCGTAGTACCGATGACAGAGGAGCAGAAGTATGTCTTCGACCTGAAAGGGTGGATCGCGCTCCCGGGACTGCTGACGGAGCAGCAGCTGGGACCGGTGCGTGAGCATCAACTGAGATACCTGCAGGACCGAGACTCGATGCCGCCTGAAGAACGTGACAACCATGGCGGGCCGTCACAGATCCTGCTGGACCATCCCGCCGTGGTGGGTGTACTCAACGAGGTGCTGTCGCATCAGGCGCTGGCCTCCGAGGACTGCTACGGGTTCCGCTACGACCACACGTTCACGAGCCTCCGTGAGGCGGGGCACGACAACTTCAATCCCCACGGTGGTGGCGGTTACTTCAATTTCGAGGGCAACTCACACATCTACCAGATGCTGCCTGGACGGGTGCATGCAGGACTGATGCGAGTCGTGTGGGAGCTGAACGAAGTGCAGGAGGGTGACGGCGGCACACTGTTTCTTACCGGATCGCACAAGGCGGCGTTTCCGCGGCCAGAGACGCTCAGCGGGAGGGACAGCGACCTGTGGGACACGTACTCCTGTCCCGCGGGCTCGGCGGTGATCTTCACCGAGGCGCTGTGTCACTCGGGGACGCGCTGGACCAACCCCGACAGGGCTCGCCTGACGCTGTTCACCTGCTACAACACGGTGAACGCCAAGTGGGGCAAGGGCTGTCCGGCACCGGAGGTGATCGCCGCCATGCCGCCGAAGCGGCAATCACTGTTTCGCGGCGTGTGGCACGGCATGAGTGACGTTCCTGGGATCAATAAGTACCGGGACGAGGCCAACACCGCAGTGTAGGCGTCACGGTTCCTACAATCCCATCCACTTGTTGACCTTCACGAGGAAGATGTTGTCCCCTTCGTCGCTGAAGGAACGGCCGGCGTCGGCCAGGGGCTCGAAGTCGGGATCGCGGGTATCGTCGAAGTCGCGATCCCGGTTCTGCTGCCAGACGACGAACACGGTGCTGCCGGGGCGTACTCCCAGCGCATCACCAGGTTGAAGCGCAGCGACCGGCGGCGGAAGTCGGGGTTCTCTGCCAACTCGTCGTAGTCGGTGAACTCGTACGACCGGGCCCGAGCCAGCTCCTTGATCCGCCCGTAGTCACCGGTGGTGACGAAGGGCTGCAGAAACAGTTGGGTGCTGAGAAACGGCGTGAAGGCCCAGGTGCCCCGTATGCCCAGCTCGAAGATCTTGCTCTTCAACTCGCCGAAGATGTAGCGGTCGTCCTCGTCATCGCCGTCACTGTCGACGTTCTCCACCCACTGGGCATCGTTCCTGTCGTAGCGAAAGCTGGGATTTACCTCGATCTCGACGTTGGAGGCCGGTTTCAGTTCGAGTTCAAGACCGTTCCAGGTCGACAGGTCGTCGCCGCCGAGTCCCCAGCGCACGTTGGTCCCGTACCAGCCACTGATGGCGTTGCGATCATCGGCCCATACGTCCATCGCCCAACGAGATGATGCGGGTCGGCGCATCACTGGTCCGCCGCGTGTCGCCAGGTCGTCCCAGGCGTCGAAGTTCCTGTCGAGGCCCATCCAGAAGCCCCAGTAGCTATGCAGCTCATGCCACATGTTGAAGTTGACGCCACGGGCGAGATTGTCGCCGTCGAAGTTGTTGTGTTGCCAGATATTGATGTTGAAGCCGGAGTGCCGGGCGAACCAGTAAGGCTCAAGCAACTTGTAGAAGATGTGAGTTCCCGCCTGCGTGCGATCGTTGCGATTCATGAAACCGAGATCATTGGCCTCGAAGCCGCGTGAGCGCGCATCCAGGTACGCCTGGCCACCGAAGCTGCCAGAGAACTTGGAGAAGTAGAAGGCTCCCTCCCACCCGGTATCGCGATCGTCGTCCTGGCCGGCGCGACTGACGGCCAGACGACTATAGACGCGGTAGGCGTTGTCCCACCACTTCACATGTACGTCTGTGGCACCAACGTACGCCGGGTCGAAACCCTCGCCGTTGACCGCTGTCAACTGGGCCCCGATGGTGGAATTGGTCAACAGGTCCTGCTGCACGCGACCGACGAAATAGTTCGTCGTCGGTTCGACTCTGAACCGGCGTCGCGTCGTGTCAGTGACCCCCGACTGCGCGTCGGTGATCCGCTGATCGATGCGGGCGTATTCGCTGCCGGTGACGGCGTTGAGCACACCGAAGGCAGTTCGACTTTCGGTCTTCCCTGACACCTTCACAGCACCGAGGATCGTCGTGTTGTCGGGTCGGTCGACTTCGTCGCTGTCATCGGGAAGACCGAAGCGGGCAGGCTGGCGCCCGATACGGCGTGAATGGAAGAGGCGCGTGGGATTCTCGATGCCGACGATTTCCGGACCAGGGCTTTCGAAGACCTGGTTGCCCTCAACGAAGAAGGGCCGTCGTTCGTCAAAGAATGTCTCGAAGACGCCCAGGTTGAGTACGGCGGGATCGGCATCGACCTGGCCGAAATCGGGATTGATCGTGCCGTTGAGGGAGATGTTCGACGACAGGCCGTAGCGAACGTCGAGGCCAGCCGTGCCAAACAGATCGGTTTCGTTGCCGCCGTCGTCTTCGCCCCGAGTCAGAGTCGTGCGCCCCAGGGCGACGGGAAAGATCTCCAGGCTGCGCTCGGGCCGGATGCCCTCGATGCCTTCGAGGTGGCCGAAGCGTGACACCCAGCCGTTGACACCGCGGGGCATGAAGGCAAAGTGGGACCACTCCTGACGGCGAGCGATGAAGCGAAACACGTTCAAGCCCCAGGTATAGACAGGCTTCTCACCAAAACGGAGTACGTGGTAGGGGATCCTTATCTCGACACTCCAGCCATCGGGCCGAAGCGTCGTGCGTGCCTCCCAGACACCGTCCCACGTCTGGTCGTCGTTATCATCGTTGAAGATGATGGCGTCGCGGATCCAGCCAGAAGGACCGACCATGAAGAGCATACCGGTCTGGTGATCGTGGTGCGGATCGAGGTTGAACTCGATCAGGTCTCGCTCACGCCAGTCGTCCCGTCGGGACAGGACGGCGTTGACGCTGTCGGGCTGACTGTCGTAGCAGATGGCGGCGATGTAGAGGGCCTCATCATCATAGAGGATCTGGAAGGTCGTCTCCTCTGATGCCGGTTCTCCGTGCTTCGGGTCGTCCTGGGTGAAGCCTCTTTGCACGGGTGCCGCCTGCCACTCCGCGACCTCAACATTGCCGTCGATCGTCGGTGGAGTGGCGGTGCGTGCCGCCTGGGCCGTACGCTGTGGGTGCACGAGCCATTGCTCCATGCGGGCATCATCCACCGAGTCGGTTTCGGTGTGCTCTGTCTCGTCAGCGGCCAGTCCTGCCGCCAGGAATGTGAGGGCGGCGGCGAGGCGGCCAGCCGCCCTGAGCTTCATACGTAGGATGGTGTGTCTTCCTTGTAAAATGGTCGCGAATGTTCCTGTCGAAAGTCCCCGAACTCGACGAACAGTGTCAAGTCAGAAGGCGCTGCAACGGCGCGCCTGCATCGAGGGGTTTGCTGATTGGACCCACCCCGGCGCAGAAAGGTCACAGTGAACCCGCCGCCGGATGCACCAACGGACCCTGAGATCGACAGAGTTAGTGTCGCGGACAGGGCATCCGGTTGGCAACGAATGGGACGGGTCGGCGAATTCAGGACCTTCGTAACGACAGGGAACCGCGGTCGATCTCGACCTGCAGGGACGGTCCGCCATCACCGAGCGTGCCGCTCACGACTTGCCCCTGCTGACCGTTGCCCGTCACTTCGAGAGGCAGATCGGTGTCGACGTGTCCTCGACGGACGAGCCCCTGGACCGTCACGCTGGAATCTTCCGGCAAGGTCACGCGGACGTTGCCGCGGTTGTTGCTGAGGGTGTAGGCAGAGCGCACAGCCTCCCCGGGCAGGATCTCGATCGAGGCACGGCTGTTCTCCGCCAGGACCTCGCCGACGGGGTTCTCGATGCGTACATCGCCGCGGCTGGCACGCACGTTGACGCGGCCGCCAGCGCCGCGAATGTGCACCGGGCTGCGATCGGATTCCACCGTGACGTCCTCTCCGACGGGGCCGATTTCCACCGGGCCATGGTTACATCGGACCACGGCTGACTTGCTCACAGCACCGAAGCTCAAGGGGCAATGGCTGCCCTGGACGGAAAGCTCTCCACCCACCTTCTCGATGTCTACGGGTCCGTGGTCACAGGAGAGACTGACATTGCCGGCAATCTCCTGAAGCGAGACCGGTCCATGGTTAGTGTTCAACTTCAGATTACCCATGATCTGACGCAGGCTCAGAGGACCATGGTGAGAGTTGGCCACGGCGCTGCCGTGGACTTCGTCAGACTCAAAAGGCGCATGGTGGGCGTTGACGATCAGGTCGCCGCCGACGCGCCGCAGCTTGATCCGCCCGTGATGGGCGTTGATGCTGGTCTCCTGAACTGCCTCATCCATGTCGAGATGAGAGTGGTTGGCGTTGAGGGCGAATGTGCCGCCCACGCGGCCTACCTGTACGGCGCCATGGTTGTGTTGCACGGCGGCGGCTCCGGCGGTGCCGGCAAGGTGGAGCTGACCGTGGTCGCCGCCGAGAACGAGATCGCTCTGCATTTCAGGCACCACCAGATCGCCATGTCTCGTGTGCAGATCCAGCCGCAGGCTCTGTGGCACATGAAGTCGGATGTCGAGGCGGTAGGAAGCATCCTCCTTGCCGGCGGGGAATACGGGCCGCAGGACCAGACGATCGCCATCTGGCTCCTGCACCAGCTGCACCGAGTCGGCGCAACGCTGGGCCGTGGGTTCATCGATCGACCGCACCGTGAGGTGGACTTCGGCCTTCATCCCGTCCCCGTCCCAGGTCACCACCTCCAGGTTGCCCCGGGTGTTGTGCAGCTTCAACTGAGATCCGGGCTCGACGGGACCTTCCTCCGTGAAGTCGCGCTCGACTCTTGCAGGGAAGCGG
This sequence comes from Candidatus Latescibacterota bacterium, assembly GCA_036011085.1. Lineage (GTDB taxonomy): Bacteria > Latescibacterota > UBA2968 > UBA8231 > UBA8231 > UBA8231. The sequence goes on along the minus strand of DASCMS010000040.1, from coordinate 3,302 downwards.
TCGTCGTCGCCACCCCCGTAACCGGACTTGCCGAAGGTATCCCGGATGGTTCGCGTCATCTCTTCGATAAAACCGGGGATGGACGCCGTGGCCTCCTCGACGATGCGCTCCACGTCAGGAGAGGCGTCACGGATGGCCGTCTTCAACTGTGGCATGGAGGCACTTACCGTACGTCGCACGCCTTCGACGCCCGAGCGGATGCGGGATTCCAGGCCATCGAGATCAATCGTCGCCTCTTCGTCCACCGAATCCGTGGCGGCCGAACGCTGGTTGGCCTGTCGGTCAGATTCACCGAGGGCGGCGATCAGCCTCTCGGCATCATCGACGGTGATCTTACCCTCCGACAGCATTTCCAGGACTTTCTTCCGTTCGTCGCTCATCGTTGCCCTCCTCCAAGAAGCTGTACCGCCTCCTCCGGGGTGATCTCACCCCGATCCAGGCGATGCAGGATGTCGTTGCGTCTGCCATCGTCAGACCCGGCCTCCTGTGGCGCCGGGGGGATGGCTTCTTCGGTCTGCGGTGCTGCCGGGCCCAATTCGCGCACGACTTCATCCAGCCGATGGCGCACCGTGCTGTAGGCGAGAGACAACTCCCGCGCCATCTCCTTCATGTTGCCCTTCAGGCGCACGAAGAGCTCGACAAAGGCCAGGCTTTCCGGCGACAGTCTGTCGAAGGCGCTGGGGCGAAAGGAGCCTTCGACGCTCGTATGGCACTGGTGGCAATCCATGCGGCTAACGGCCAGTGGGCCGCCGCATCCGGGGCAACGTTCGATCAGTTTTCGCATTCGGTTCCCCTGGGATAGCTGAGAGGGAGTCCTCGGTTTCGGAAATTTATGTCCGACATGAAGTCAATATGCGGATATACTCTGGTAATACAAGTAAAAATTGCACATAGAATAGTAATATTTGTATAGACTGGACGAATTCTGACAGGAGATGGGGCGGCTTCGTCAAAAAGTGGTCGGCAGGACGGTCTCCGGCTGGACTACGACGTCAGCGGCGTATGGGCGCCTCAGGAAACCCAGGTGGCGAAGTAGGCCGGCGCCCAGCGACGGGCCAGATGGAAGGCACGACGCTGGTAGGCCTCCGCCGGGGGCATGCCTTCGGTTTCGATCCAGGCCTCGGCCCCGTCGAGGGTGGGAAACTCCAGGACCCAGGCCAGGTCGCCGTCCCGGCCTGCCCCCAGAAGGCGGAAGACTTCACCGTGCAGCAACCCATGCCTGTGGGCGACCTGCTGCAGCTGCTCACTGCGCTCCACGTCCCCCCGGGTCTGCGGTGCCACATCGCCCGAGCCGGGTTCCCACCCCCCGAAGGCGATGACGACGATGGAGTTCCGGTCGACGGACAGTGGGGGAACAACACGCGGGTCAGCTCCCGGCGTCGATTCCGGCGGGTTGCGCCTGGGCAACCAGTCCAGGGATGGCGGCGTCCAACTGCGGGCCAGTTCATACTCGTAGTAGCCGTAGCGACCGTACGGCGGGGCCACCTCCGCCTGCATCCAGGCCTCGGCCCCGGCCAGATCGGGAAATCGGATCGCCCACCAGCGCTCCCAGTTTTCCCTCGGGGCGAGCAATCGATATCCCTCGATGCCGTGCAGCCCATGTCGGGCGCCTACGGTCAGCATCAGGTCGACATGTTCGTCCTGAAAGGAGGTCTGCTCCTCGATACTCAGTTGATGCCAGGTCGGCAGGCGGCCGCCGCGGTAGAGAACGACGATGGAGTCGGACATGCTTTCGATCCTTTCGCAGGCCGGCTAACTTATATCAGTATGGGCAACAGCGTCGAAGGGCTCCCGGCGATTCAGATCAAGGCCGTTCACCCCGTGGTCGACGACGGCGAACACAACGCCTTCACCGATCTGGCGCGGTTCCGGGGGCGCTACTATCTCTGTTTCCGCAGTTGTCCCGAGGGCCACATGCTGTTCACCACATCGCGCATCCGCGTCCTCGTCAGCGACGACGGCATCACCGGCTGGACTCAGGTGTGCGAGTTCGGGGTACCACACCGGGACGTGCGCGACCCGCATCTGCTCGTGTTCAACGGAAAGCTCTTTGTCTATTCGGGCACCTGGCTGGTGGCCGAAGACGACCGTCCCCGCGACTGCAACGACCATCTCGGCTTCGGCGCCTGGACCGAGGACGGCGACTCCTGGCACGGCCCACGAATGCTGGAAGGCACGTACGGTCACTATGTCTGGCATGCTGCGGCTCACGGGGGCACGGCCTACCTGTGTGGCCGTCGTCGCCGGGGTTTCGCGCCGCTGCCGGCAGATGGGGAGGATCGGCGGCTGCTCGAGGGTGCCATGCTGGCCAGCGATGATGGCCTCACCTGGCGCACGGCGGGGCTGTTCACCGAGGACTACGGCAACGAGACGGCCTTCCATTTCGACGAGCAGGGAACGGTCTGGGCTCTGGCGCGTGGGGCCGAGGGCGTGCCGGCGCGTATCTGCCGGGCGGCGGCGCCCTACACAGACTGGGAACGGGTGAACCTCGACCAGGATGTGGGAGGACCGCTGCTGGTTCAGTGGGGGGGGCGGTGGCTGGTGGGTGGCCGGCGCATGACCGACCCGGAGAACCCTCGGACCGTGCTGTGGTTTGCGGCGCCCAGCGGTGATTCTCAGACTGGCGCCGCTGCGTGGACACTCCACGAAGCGGCTGAGCTACCCAGTGGCGGCGACAATTCCTATCCGGGTTTCGTCGCTCTCGACGACGAGCGCGGGTTGCTCTCGTTCTACTCCAGCCACGAAGGCAGCGGCCGCAGCGTGGCGCCCTGCCATGTCTACATCGCCGAGATCAGCATCAGCTGAGGTCAGTCGTTCAGGCCGAGCCCGAGCAGCCGGTCGGCGTTGCGCCAGAGGATCTTGTCGAGGATCTCCGGAGTGATATGCCCGTCCTGTGCCGCCTGCTTCAGCCACTCGATGTGCTGGAAGTCGAGCTCCACATCGGTGGCGTCCAGGCCCAGCAGGACGCGCTCCTGAAATTCGTCGAGAAACCCCCAGGTGAAGTCCAGGTCGCGGGTCAGGGCATTGAAGCCGCTGCCGGCGGAGATATCGCAGTTGAGGCCAGGATACTGGCGCAGCAGGCGCGGGATCGTACCACCGGGAGCGATCGGCCCCTTCGGGTATCCCTCCTTCGCGTCTGCTGACAGGTCGCCGCTGATCTCGCTCCAGAAGGATCCGGAGTGACCGAAGAAGACCAGCCCCGGGAAGGTCTGCAGCACACGTTCGAAACGCGGCATGAACAGGGTGTCGATGACGCCGTAGGTGCGCTTTTCCGGTGGTGACGTGTGGAAGGTGACGGGGAA
>DASCMS010000039.1:0-40714 GCA_036011085.1 Candidatus Latescibacterota bacterium | reverse complement strand
TTTGCGCAGCGATGCTTGCATCGCGGCCTGCAGGCGTTGGATTCCCGCTGATTCTTGAATCACCATTCACGCCGTCAGTCCATGTAATACCAGAACTTCGGTTCGGTACCCAGGTCTTCCTTCAGACGGAAGACACGCTTGTGCTCGAGGACGTAGCGGATCTCGCTGTTGGGATCGAGCAGATTCCCAAAGACTCGCGCCCCTGTGGGACAGGCTTCGGCGCACGCCGGCAACTGCCCCTGGCGGGAGCGCTGGACACAGTACGTACACTTCTCCACCGCCCCCTTCGGCCGCAGGCGGTTGCCCAGGTAGTGCTGGTTGGGGTTGATCTCGTCCGCCGGGATCTCCGGCTCGCCCCAGTTGAAGCGTCGTGCCCAGTAGGGACAGGCCGCTTCGCAGTACCGGCAGCCGATACACCAATCGTAGTCGACGACAGTGATGCCGTCCGGTTCCTGCCAGGTAGCGCCTACGGGGCAGACGTCGACACAGGGCGGGTTGGCACACTGGAAACACTGCGTTCCCATATAGAAATGACCCTCCGCCGGGACCTGGTGGAAGTACTCGGCATCGCCGTCTTCGAAGGTTACCTGCCCCGCCTCCATCTCGAAGATACGGATGTACTGTGTGCTGGTACGACGATCGAGATTGTTCTCCTTGACGCAGGCTTCGACGCAATTCCGGTAGCCCTTGCAGCGGGCGATGTTGAAGGCGTATCCGTAGAGCACACCGGGTATCGCCTCGGTGTCCCTGATGTGAACGTTGACCCCCTGGCGGATACGGGTCAGGTCCTCGAGGCGTTCGATGGTTTCGGCCTTCTCGCTGTCCGTCATCAACCGGAAGTTGCCTTTCAGCTGCTCCTCCCAGGCTAGCAACCTCTCATCCTTGTGCTCTTCGGCCTGCGTCACACTCGCTGCTGCTGCCGTGGCCGACGCCGTCGCCGTGGCACCCGTGAACAGCATGCCCAGAGCCCGCCGTCGATCTACGGTCTTGTCGAGCACAGAGTGGCCGCCGGTCGACTCGTCGGTACAGCCGCTACCGGATCCGGCAGTGCCGCGGGCCATCAGGGCGAACAGGTCGCGCAGCCTGAACTTGCGTCCGGTGCCACCCATCATCGATCCGTTCCGGTGCGCGGCACCTGCGGATACATCCGGGGCATACGCCTCGGGAAGGCCGGAGCGTGCGGGTCGTGGCAGCCGGTACAGGTCTCGACGACGCGATCACCGCGCCAGCCGCCGAGACGTTTGCCGTGAGCACCACCAGCCCAGTCGCGGGCCTGCGGAGCATGGCATTGGGCGCAGAGCTGGTAGCTCTGGTCGAAGTCGACCGGATCACCGTGAATCAGGTGCAGCTGGTTCAGGTCGTCGTAGTCATGGCAGGTGCCGCAGCGCAGCGCCTCGGCGTGTTCGAGGCGGATGTCGAGGTGCGACCAGCGCCCGGATACATCGGATGTCGTCGGTTCCACGACGGCGTGGTCATGACACGAGTGGCAGGGAAACTGAGCGATCCTGCCCGTGCGTCTGGTGCTCTGAAACGGAGCGCCACCGGCCCCCGTCCGGCCCTGAACGACGACGGCATCAAGGACCTCCAGTTGACGTGGTCGCTGGACATTCGTCTCCAGTGACTGCGGGGACTGATGTGGCGCCGTGGGCTCGCCGCCAATACAGGCGACCAGGCACAGGGGCAGCGCCAGGGGAAGACGAGAACCGACGTTCACCCCGCCCCTCCGCCACGCTGGAAGACTTCCTGCGTGTTGCGTGGCACGTGGCATTGCTGGCAGTTCACCCGTTCAGGATGGCTCGTTCGCACGTCTGGGACCGCCGCGGGCCCGGCGTGGCAGGACAGACAACTCTGGCGCAGCTGCAACCCGTGTGGCATGGGTGGCGGGTTGCCGGGCAGGGCCGGGCGGTGCAACGATGGAATTCTGACGCTGAGCCAGTCGTTGTCGGCGAGAGATTCCATCCCCTCGCTCACCGCCATGCTCTGCGCGTGGCACTGCAAACAGTTGCGGTACTGCGGATGGGGCGTAACCGGGACATAGGCGTTGTACTTTGGCGTGAAGCCGCCCTTCTCGTGGCACACGTTGCAGGCTTGCGTGCGATTGATATTGGCATCCACTGCGTGGGGCACGACAGGTGGCGCCCCCGGGTACGCCCGGCGCGCATAGAACGTGGCCAGGTTGCGCAGCGGCACGCCCGACGCCGGTTGCATCAGCGGCGCCAGACTGGCCGCCTTCGGATCGGCGCGCAGGGCCGCTCCATCGGCGAGGACCACGGCGAGGATGCCGCCGTCGTATGCCGGCGCCCGATGGTCCGGCGCACGCAGGCCGCCATCATCGCCAGCGCGCAGGACCTCGCCGACAACGACGATCAGTGCCGCCATCAACATGACGGTACCGAGGATCTTCCAGCCCCGGTGACTAGCCATCGCGGGCCTCGGCAGCGTTCAGACGCTCGACGCGGACAGCGCACTTCTTGTAGTCGGGCTGCTTCGAGATCGGACAGAAGGCGTCCAGCGTCAGTTCGTTGATCAGCAGTGACTCGTCGAAGAAGGGGACAAAAACCTGACCGGTCGGGGGCTGACCGCGGCCGTCCAACCGGGCCGGCAGGTCCAGGCGCCCCCGCCGCGACACCAGGCGCACGCTGTCCCCATCGAGGATGCCGAGACGACGCGCGTCGTCCGGGTGCATCTCCACGTAGGCGTGTGGCACGGCGCGGTGCAGCGTCGGTACACGCCGCGTCATGGAGCCCGTGTGCCAGTGTTCGAGAACCCGGCCCGTGTTCAACCAGAAGGGATACTCGGTGTCTGGAGACTCGGCCGGTGGCTCGTACGGCCGCTGCCAGAGCCAGGCGCGGTGATCCGGCTTGCCGTAGAAATCAAACTGTCCCAGGCTGGCGTCAGCGGCGGGATCGAGATCGGTGTTGTATCGCCATTGAGTGGAGCGCCCGTTGACATACGGCCAGATCACGCCCGGCTGGCGCCGCAGCACGTCGTACGGCGCCATGCCGTGCCTAGCGCCGTCGTGAAAGCGGCGGTATTCCTCCCAGATGTCACGGATGTGGGTCTCGTAGCTCCACGGAAACTGCTTCTCGAAGCCCAGCCGACGCGCCACCTCGATCAGTTGCCAGGTGTCCGACATGGCCTCTCCCGGCGGTTCGAGAAGCTGGTCGAACTGCTGCGTGCGCCGCTCGGAATTCCCGTACAGGCCTTCCCGTTCGATCCACATGGCCGACGGTAGAATGACATCGGCAATATCCGTCGTCGGTGTCGGATACACGTCCGAGACAACGACGAAGCGTCCCTCCTTCTGCGCCCCGTCTCGATAGCGCTTCAGCTTGGGCATGGTGACCATGGGGTTGGTCACCTGAATCCACATGAAGCGCACGTCGCCGCGATCGAGAGCCCGGAACATCTCCACCGTGTGGTAGGTCGGCTTGGCCGGGATGTTGTCCACCGGCACGTCCCAGATCCTGGCCGCCAGTTCGCGGTGCTTCGGGTTCATGACCACACCCTTGGGCAGCTTGTGGGTCAGCGTCCCCACCTCACGCACCGTGCCACAGGCGCTCGGTTGCCCGGTCAAAGAAAACGGGCCGTTGCCCGGCTGCGAGATCTTGCCGGTAAGCAGGTGGATGTTGTAGACCAGGTTGTTGATCCATGTACCGCGCGTGTGCTGGTTCATGCCCATACACCAGAAGGACACGACCTTGCGCGCGGGATCACCGTAGAGCGCGGCCAGGTAGCGGATGTCATCGGCGGCAACACCCGAGATTCTCTCGACCTTCTCCGGCGTGTAGTCCTGCAGGAACTCACGGAAGTCAGCAAGATCGAGGTCCCGCGCCGCATCTTTGAAGGCGAAGCCGTCTTCCGTGCCGTAGCCGATGTCCGTCTTGCCTGCCTTGAAAGCGACGTGACGGTCGACAAAGTCGCGGTTCACCCAGCCATTGTTGATGATCTCGTGACAGATGGCATTGGCCACGGCCAGGTCGGTCTGCGGCCGGAACAGGATCGACCTGTCTGCCGCGTGGCTCGTACGAGTCGTGCGCGTGGCAATGTCGACGATGAGGGTATCGGGATGGCGCAGTCTCCGGTCGAGAACACGCGAGAACAGGACCGGATGCATCTCGGCCATGTTGTTCCCCCACATAACGAAGGTGTTGGCGTGGTCGATGTCCTCATAGCAGCCCATGGGCTCATCGAGACCGAAGCTTGTGAGGAACCCGGTCACCGCCGAGGCCATGCACAGACGGGCGTTGGCTTCGACATTATTGGTGCCGATGGCGCCCTTGAACAGCTTGCTGGCCACGTACCCGTCAGGAATCGTCCACTGCCCCGAGCCGTAGATTGAGACCGCATCCTTTCCGTGCGTCTCGATCGTCTCCTGCATCTTCGCTGCGACGATATCCAACGCCTCCTGGATCGGCACCTCCACCATCTTGCCGTTGCGGCGGACCATGGCTTTCGTCAGCCGGTCACTGCCGTACAGGGCCTGCACCGAGTGGTAGCCCTTGACGCAGGCCAGCCCGCGGTTGACGGGTGACGCCGGATCCCCTTTCACGGCGACGGCACGGCCGCCGGCGAGGCCGACCAGCAGTCCGCAGCCGACGCCGCAGAAGCGACACGGGGTCTTGCGCCAGTCGATGTCGCTGGTGTCGGCGTCGAGGGCTTCCCAGGCACCGAAGGAAACTCCAGGTATCATGCTCATCGCCGCAGTCGCCGCCGCGCCGCGCGCCATGCGGCGCATGAAGTCTCTGCGTGTCACACTCGCCGTCATCACTTCCTCCTGCGCTCCATGGCGTCTTCGAGCTGCTCGTGGCCCTGCTCGGTCTCATCAATGTCACCGAAGGTGAGAACCATACACTGGATCCCCGGCACATTCTGCAGTTTGTCCTGCAACTCCTCTTCAGCCTCAGGATCGGGCGTGTCCGTCACCAGGATCAGCAGGTCGGCATTGTCAGCCGGCATGGTCTCACATCCCGGCAGGGCCGCCAGACGTGCTGCGAGGCCTTCGGCATCGGGTTGGGGAAAGACGAGGTAGCTGCAGACGGGCATCGTTGTCTCTATCCATCCGGGGGGTGGAACAGGACCTGGGGCTGGCGTCGAGGGATAAGTATTCTGTATTCGGATCTGGTTGTCCAGATCACAGTCCGACAAGTGCCGCTGCGAGCCAGAGACTGAACCACGAGGCAAAGACGACCTCGAGGACACCGATACGTTGCAGCGACGGCATGGTGCCGTCCAGGCGCAGCCACGCGAAGAGAGCCCGGAGGATGGCCGGTCCCGTTGCCACGCCGGCCAGGGCGCCGAAGTGAGACCCAGGCCAGCAGGTCAACGCCAGGCCGGCGGTCGTGATGCCCAGGCCACCGTGAAACAGGGCACAGGCGAGGCCGTGACGCCACCTCGCCTGGGTGTCTCCGCCAGACCGCGCATCCCGCACGCGCATCTTGACATAGAGTACGCTGCCGCCGAAGTAGAGGGCGAAGGCCACCCAGGGAACGGCTGCGGCGGCGGTCCACGGATGGCCGGCGGCGAGATGGGCGGCGCTGGCGCCCAGGGCCATCACCGCCGCCGTGACCAGCTCGTTGGCTGTGGAGTGATCGATCTGGCGTCGTGTTTGCCGCCGCTGCCAGGCCTGCCAGGCGAACAGCAATGCCGCCGGTGCAGCGAGGGGCAGCAGGCGCCACAGGCCATAGCCGAACAGCAGCCCGGCGCCCGCGGCACTGCCGACGATGACGAATCCGGTCAACCAGCGGGTGTTGTCGGGGCCGGCGCGCCCGCGCAGCTGCAATCCCAGGGCGTTCTGGGCAAAGAAGAGGGCGGTGGCGACGGTGGCCAGGAGGGCCGCCGGCAACGGCGTCACTCGATATGCGAGCAGGCCGGTGAGCAGAGGCGCATAGAGCATCATCCAGGCCCCGTGCTCCCGGGGCAGTGGCCAGCCCCCCCGTCGGGTCTGATTCCCGGCCAAGCTGGCTAATGCACCAAGGGACTGGCTCTCGGCAGATCCGACAGATTCGTATTCTCCAGCATGCCGAGGATCTCGCCCTTCAGCTCCTTCCAGGCACCGTGCAGAGCACAGGGAGCCTCGTCCGAACAGTCGGGCAGGCCGAGAGCGCAGCCTTCGCCGAAGCGCTCGCCGTCGATGGCGCGCACGACACGCAACAGCACGATCTGGTCGGCCGGTTGGGCCAGACGGAAACCGCCGCCCCGCCCCTTGGCGGAGATCAGCAGACCGTGGCGCGCGAGATCCTGCAGAATCTTGGCCAGGTACTGAGCGGGCACGTCGAGGGCTTCGGCTATCTCGCGACTCAGGTGCGGACCTTCGCCATGGTCGGCCAGGTAAATCGTGGCGCGCAGAGCGTACTTGGCAGACTGTGACAGTATCACCTGATCACTCCGATGTCTCGGTCACGTCCTGCACCCAATCAAAACAAGCCACGGCGCTCGGCATACCGATGGTTCCTGCCGACAGCGCCACAACCTGTTGGATTTCGTCGACCGTGATGCCCAGGGCCAGCGCCTTGCGTACGCCTGCGTGGACCGAGCCGGAACGCAGGGCGCCCATGGCGATTCCCAGCTTTATCAGCCGCTGGGTACGCTCGTCGATGGGACCCGCTGCACCCGCTGCGGAAATCATCTCCCAGGCATCCCCCAGCTTCGGGTGACGGTCGATGAACTGGCGGTACGTTTTCGGGGGGCCCTGGTTGGTTTCTGTCATCGGTCCTCTCTTCCTGTGCGCATCTGCTGCGAGAGTACTTCTCGCTGGGTGTCCATGGTCTGGTGGAAGCCTTCGTACTCGGACTGTGTGGTAGCTACGGTGATCGGTCCGAAGCCATCGTCGAGTTTCTGCCAGTGTGCCGCCAGGGGTCCATCATGGCCCGACTCGAGGAGCGGCCGGAAACCACGGCGCGTCTGGCCTTCGGCGGAGGCACTGACTTCAGCCACCCCGCCGCCGGCAGCGGTGACGGCGGCGCCCAAGGCGCTGCGGGCCGGTTCGAGATGCCCTGCCCGCCAGTGGAGGTATCCGCTGAGGTAGTGCGCGGCAACACTGCGCTGATTCGTCTGACGGGCCCCATCCAGATAGTCGGCGGCGGCGGCCCAGTCGCCCTGCAACAGAGCGATCTCCCCGAGGCGGACCTGGGGTCCGGTCTCGGCCCGGTTGAGGGCCAGTGCCAGTTCCAGTTCGCGGCGCGCCAACGGCAGATCGACGGGTGCGCCCGGCAGTCCGCAGGAGTACAGAACTCCCAGCAGGCTATGGGCGCGGGCGTTGCTGCTATCGAGCTTCAGCAACCGCCGCCAACGGGTGTCCGCATCGGTAAAGAAGCCCAACTCGAAGGCGGCGCTGCCAGAGTAATACAGAGCATCACCGTGATCCGGATTCAAAGCAAGTGCCGAATCGTAGCGTGTCAGAGCCGCTGCGACATCGCCGTCAACCCGCATCTGTGTGGCGTCCCGATAGATGCGCCAGAAGTCGAGGACGCGCTGACGTGACGGATCCACCTCGATGGCGGGCCCGTCCGCGGGCGGCGGCCCATCCGGTTCAGCGCAGGCGATAACTGCACCCAGGACGAACCAGACAGCAGCTGGGGATCTCACGGTGTACGCTCCGTCTTTTCGCCCGTCCTCGACAGACTCAGGCGCCGGTCGAGGCCCAGGTCCAGCCAGCGTTGGCTGACACCATCGGGCCAGAGGATCTCCACCGTATCGACGCGACTGGCGCCACCCAGGCCGAAGTGCTCCTCGCCGAGGGCATTCTGCGCCAGATACGAGGAGCCGGTGCCGGCCTGGCGCGTCCATTGCCCGGTGTCCGTGACGACACGAATCCGTGCCGCCTGCCAGCGGTCGCGCTCGGCGGTATCGGCGGCGACAGTCAACCAATGCTGCTCGTGGCCATCGTGGCGCAACAGCAGACCCCGGCCCCCGTTGACGTTGACAAAGGCGTCCACGTCGCCATCGGCGTCGTAGTCGGCCACCGCCAGCCCGCGACCGACGACGGGGCTCTGCAGGACCTCACCAGAGATCTCTCCCACCTCGAAGAACCCGTCAGCAGGCCCTGAGTTCCAGAACAAGAGCATCCGCATCGGCACGAGTTGATCAGGGGTATCGGCGATCTCGAAGGTGCTGCCGTTGGCCACCAGCAGATCGAGCCGTCCGTCGGCGTCGTAGTCAAGGAAACTGGTGCCCCAACCGACGTAGTCCAGGGCGATCTGTCCCAGTCCGAACTGGTCCGCCGTGTCCATGAAACGCAGGGAGCCGGCAACCCCGGCCTGCTGGAAATCACCCGTCATGTTGCTGAACAGGGCGTTCTCCTGGGCGATCCAGTGGGTGATGAACAAGTCTTCGTCACCATCGTTGTCCCAGTCGCCGGTAGCCAATCCCATAGCCCCGCGATAGTCGGCCACCCAGGCGGCGTGGCTGACATCTGCAAAGACGCCATCACCCCCGTTGTGGAACAGCACGTTATCCGACAGATCGTTGGCCACATAGAGGTCAGCCCGCCCGTCCTCGTCGAAATCGGCGAAGGTCGCCGACAGACTGCGTCCCGCGGCATTGTCGACCCCGGCCTCGACGGCAACTTCGGAAAACTGCAGGTCACCGTCGTTGCGCCAGAGGGCATTGGCCTGGGGCTGGAAGGTGGACGGATTCAGCGATGCCGGAATGGCAGTGTTGTACTGATGGCTGGTGGAGCTGCGCAACGAGGGATCGTCGCGGTAGTCGACGTAGGCACAGGCGTACAGATCCAGATCACCGTCACCATCCACATCGGACCAGGTCAGGCCGGTCCAGAAACGCTCCTCGTCGATGCCGGCGACGGTGTGGACATCGACGAACTGGCCGTCTCCTTGATTGGCGTAGAGCCACAGGGGACCATACTCGCTGACGGCGAGATCGGCGTCGCCATCGCCGTCGGCATCAGCGAAGGCAGCCCCCTGTCCGAGGCCACGCCGATCGAGGCCGGCGATGGCCGCCGCTTCCTGGAAACTTCCGTCGCCACCATTAACAAACAGGGAGTTGTGGGCGGGTGAATCGGCCCAGTCACCGCGCGCCGTCAGTGGACCGGCCTCATTGACGGCGAACAGATCGAGATCACCGTCCCCGTCGATGTCGGCCCAGGCCGCGCCCGAACCCATATCTTCGGGCAGCTGGTGAGAGCGGGTGCCGTGAAAGTGCCTGAACTCGACGCCTGCAGATGCCGATGCTTCGGTGTAGTGCAGAGCCGGCGCCCCGGAGGGTAGATGACGCGCAAGATCGGTCGTCAGTCCCTCCACCGGGCCGCCAGGTACGTACTGCTCTGCCGTCGGCCGCAGGACTACGATCCCGGCGGCCACGACACAGACGACGACGGCTCCCGCCCCGACGCGCAGCAACAGACGATGACGTCGACGCTCCGGGCGGAGTTTCGCCATCCTCTCCTAGCCTGTCGCAGAGATACGTTGATGGAATTCGGGCGTCGAGACGCCCGGCTCGCAAGGCGCGCGAACGATGCGTATCAGTGGGATACACAGAGCGAGCGCAACGCCGCGAGCCGGGATGGCTCGGCGGCCGAATATCGCCGGATTTCTGCGACAGGACACTAGCCCTGCCCGTCGTCGCCGGACACCAGACCGACGCCGGCGTCGATGACGGGGATCGTGCCCTGCGCCTCTGACAAGGTCGTCACGGGCGCGGTCACTGTGTTGCCCTCGCCGAAGAGGAAGTTGAGCAAGGTCTGATCGATCTTTCGATACTGCAGGCGGGCGCTCACGTGCAGCTCCCCGGCCTGCTGGGGTGACACGCTCAACTCGTGCGTTTCTTCCGGGGCCAGCGGCGATGCGTCGTTGGCGAAGGTGCCGGCGCAGGAGAAGGTGTAGGTCGCCTGATCAGCGAACCCGGGGAACAGCGAGCGCTTGAAGCGCACGCCCACCATCTCCCACAGGTTGTGCCGGTCGATGAGACTGCCGTACTGGTCGACCGCCTCCGCCTTGAAGATGAAACTGCCCGCATCGATGAAGCGTTCATCGTCGAGACGTCCGGACTCATAGACGACATCGCCGTTATCATCGGTGACGATGAGCTCCACCCAGGCCTGGATGATATCGAGGGGGCCGGTGGGAAAATCGTGCCCCGCCTTGTTGTTCGTCATGCGCACGCCGATCTCCACCCGATCTCCGGGGGCGACGTGATCGGGCAGGACCAGCTCCACCGGTACCGCCGGACCTTCCGTCCACTTGTCGGCGATCTCGGGAATGTCGACCTCACCGCGCAGCCAGCGTTCGGTGAGCTCCACGTGCTCCGCGGCGCCGGGCAGATCCATCAATGTCGGGATGAACTGGTTGGCCCCGAGAAACCGATGGCTCCTGTGGCTGCCGTCGCTGGTAGTGCGGTTGTAGTCTGCGGCGTCGCCGCTGGCCGGCTCCGATGACTGGCTCACGAGCGGCATGTGACACTCGCGGCACTCGATCGTCTTCTCCGCCTCGCCGGGATGGTTCCAGCGGCTCTTGCGCCAGTTGTCGTACTGGTTCTGCAGCTGCACCCAGCCCACCTGGTTGATCTCGGCATCGATGAACTGCTTGTGGCAGGCGGCACAGAACTCGGGGCTCTTGAACAACGTGTGACTGAGGCTCTCTACGTGCTGCGCCGGATAGGCACGGATGAGGAAATCGCGCAGGAATCGGGCCGTCGTGGCCGACGAATCCTCTTGTACAGCCAGCTCCCAGGCGTACCGTTGGGGCTGCAGCAGGGTGTAATCGGCATTGCCCTTGACGTCGGTCTCGACGATGGAGTGGCAGGCGATGCAGGAAATGCCCTCCTGGTAGCCATCGAGGTCGGTCAGATTCTCGGCGAAGATGTTCTTGGTGCCGGAGAACAGCGAGATCGGGTCGTGACAGCCGCCGCAGTAGCGCGTCGACACCGGCCCGTTCTGCTCCGCCATCACGCCCTGCACCGTCTGAAACGCCGCATCCATGGAGGCATAGCGGTGGGCGCTGACCTGCCACTCGGCTGTGATTTCCTCGTGACAGCCGCTGGTGCCGCATGATTGCGAACCGGCCATCGAGCGGCCGTCGTAGGCCCCACCCGAGGCGGTCTTGGCCAGACTGGGGGCGAAGGGTCGGTCGGCGCCGTAGCTCAGGTCATAGTCGGCGGGAAAGGCATTGACCAGCGTGACCGGCTCGTGGGCGAGGCTCCACACGCCGATCAGTACCCCGCCGGCCGCGGTCAGTGCCAGGCTCCCGCGGAGCCAGATTCGACGCGCTCCCGGTGCCACCCCCGCTTGTCGCGCCCGCAGCCAGAGCACGACCACATGGGGCAGCACGGCGGCGATGAGACCGATGGTGCTGACGATGTGCACCAGGTCCCAGTTGTAGGAGATCTGGCGGCCGAACAGCGATTGCCATGTGAGTACGAGGCCTGACACGCTGCAGACCAGCATCACCACCAGGCTCAGATAGCCGGTGAGCTTGACGTGAGTCCAGGCGGCACCGCTGTAGTCGCGCCAATGGCGCCATTGATAGACCAGGTAGATGAGCGCCAGGGCCAGACCACCAGCGGTATGTACGATTACGGTCAGCTGCACCGGCAGACTGAACGGCAACAGCCAGATCGCCAGTCCACTGAGAGTCAACAGCAGCAGCAGTCCAGCGGTGGCTACGGCAAGCGTGGATCGCCAGCCGCTGTCCGCTGAGGTTCTCCAGGTGTTCGTCATAATAAGACCTCCTCATCCGAATATACGTCGTGGACGGCCTCCCGTACAGGGGGACCATCGATGCGGGGCCCTACACTGTGCGGGAGAAGGTGGGTCCCGAGCGCTGCTTGTCGCGCAGGTAGGTGTCGAAGGGCATACATACGTTGCGCACGAACAGCTGCCCGAGGGGGGTCACTTCGATGGCGTCGTCGTGCAGCACGGCCAGGCCGTCGGCCACCGGGCCATTCTGCAGTTCGGTGAGTTCGCCGTCAAAAGTGGCTGCGAAATCGATCCCGAAGGCGGCCGCCACCGCCTCTTTGTCGAGCCACAGGTTGCACATCAGCTCGGTGATGACATGCCGCCGCGCCCTGTCGTCGGCACTCAGAGAGCAGCCTCGCTCCACCGGCAGGCGACCGGCGTCGAGATCCGCGTAGTACGTACTCAGCTTCTTCTGGTTCTGGGCGTAGGCTGCAGACACGTCGCCGATGGCCGAGATCCCCATGCCGATCATAGCCGGGGCTCGTGACACGGTGTAGCCCATAAAGTTGCGGTGCAGGCGCCGGCGGCCGAGCGCCTGGGCCAGCTCGTCTTCGGGCAGAGCGAAGTGATCCATGCCGATCTGGTCATAGCCGCCATCGCGAAAGGTCCGGATCGCCTGTGCCAGCAGCGCGAACTTGGCGTCTCGATCAGGCAGGGTCGCCTCGTCGATGCGCTTCTGATTGCTGCGTACCCAGGGAACATGGGCGTAGGAATAGACGGCGAGACGGTCAGGGCGCAGTTCCAGCACGGAATCCAGGGTGGCGCCGAAGCTCTCCGGCGTCTGTTTGGGCAGGCCGTAGATCAGATCCAGGTTGATCGAGGTGAAGCCCTTGTCCCGGCAGTACTGGTAAAGGTCGCGAGTCTGTGCTTCGGTCTGGCCGCGGCCTATGGCCTGCTGCACGTCGTCGTCGAAATCCTGGACACCCATGCTGATGCGATTGAACCCCAGCTCGCCCAGAGTATCGATCTGCTCCGTCGTTGTTACCCGTGGATCGACTTCGATAGCGACTTCGGCGCCGTCCGTGAGATCGAAGTGATCCAGCACCATCCCCTGCAATCGTCGCATCTGATCGGCCGAATAATAGGTGGGCGTGCCCCCACCCCAGTGATACTGACTGACTTTGGGGCGCCGGCCCAGCACACGGGCCACGGCCTCGATCTCGCGCTGCAGGTATCCCAGATAGATCTCGGCCACATCGAGGTGTCGGGTGGCTACCACGTGACAGCCGCAGAAATCACAGCGATAGTCGCAGAACGGCAGGTGCAGGTAGAGAGAGACCTCGTCGTCAGCCGGCAGGTCCGCCAGGTGCCTGGAGTATTGTTCGGGACCGAAGTCCTGATGAAACTCGACAGCCGTTGGGTAGGACGTATACCGCGGGCCCGGGCGGTCGTAGCGCTCGAGCAACGCGGCATCGATGTGCAGTCCGCCGGGCAGGATTGTCGTTGTTGAACTCGTCATGGTCATGTCGTCTCAGAGAATCAGGTTTTCGGGGCAACACGCGTGCCAAGGGCCCTACCCCCTATGAGAATCGGGGAACTGTGGTGTCCGCGCCCCTAGTGGGGCAAGATCGCCTCTCCCGGTGGGGAGTGTAGTGGCCGCTTCTTCTGCTCGGCGCGAGCCGACTGTCCGGCATCCGGGGCCGGCAGGCCTTTTGCTCCCCTAGGCATCGGGAGATAAGAGAATGAGGAGGAACCCATGATCCGCATCCGTAATATCCTGGTTCCGCTCGACTTGAGCGAGTATGCTGCTCATTCGTTACCCTATGCAGTCGAGCTGGCTACAACCTTTGGGGCCAACCTGCACCTGCTGCACGTGGTCGACTCCCAGTGGGTGGCCAGTGCCGGCGGGGCCGCCTTCCCCGAGTACGGAGACAACATGCTGCGACGTTTCGAGGAGGATGGCAACAAGGCGCTGACCCAGGTGGGTGAGTCGATCCCGGAAGCGGTGGAAATGACGACGGCCGTGCGCACGGGACCGCCTCATGTTCAGATCGTGCAGCACGCCCGCGAGCTCGATGTCGATCTGATCGTCATCGCCACCCACGGCCGCAGCGGGCTGCAGCACGTCCTCATTGGCAGTGTCGCCGAGAAAGTCGTGCAGATGGCGCCCTGTCCCGTTCTCAGCATCAAGAACCCGGAGCACGAGTTCATCATGCCCTGACTGGACCCGTCGCGGACTCGGTGCCAGGCGACTGTGACAGATCTGCCCCACTGAGACACGGTCGCTCCGTACACTGTTCAACCCGGGCTTCCGTGCCCCTGTCACATCCCGAGGTCGCCGTCGGGTCCTCGACATCGGGAAGTGGCATGCCTCTTGCGTTCGATTTGTGCTGCCAACGACATTGCCCATCCACCTTCTGGAGCCAGCAAGAAACCATGTCGGTCATCCTTACTGCGGTACTCACCCTCGGCGGCATGTCCGTCGCGCTGGCGGTGATCCTGGTGCTCGTCAACAGGAAGCTCTACGTGCATCAGGACCCGCGAATCGACGTTGTCGAGGAGATGCTGCCAGGCAGCAACTGCGGCGCCTGCGGCGTCCCGGGCTGCCGTGCCCTGGCCGAAGCCCTCGTCGTCGGCGATGCTCTACCGGGAAAATGCACGGTGAGCAGTGACGAAGGCCGGCAGGTGATCGCCTCGTATCTGGGCGTCGATGTCGGCACCCAGGAGAAGGTAGTTGCCCGGCTGGCCTGCGCCGGTGGCATCAACGTGTCCAGAAAACGTGCCAGCTACCAGGGGCAGGACACCTGCCGTGCCGCAGCCCTTGTCGGTGGTGGCGGCAAGAGCTGCTCCTGGGGGTGCCTGGGCCTCAGCGATTGTGCCGACGTCTGTGACTTCGACGCCATCACGATGAACGAGTTCAGTCTGCCCATCGTCGACGTCGACAGGTGTACGGCCTGCGGCGATTGTGTCGAGGTCTGCCCGAAGGACCTCTTCGAGTTGCACCCCGTGAGCCACCAGGTATGGGTCGCCTGCCGCAGCCTGGTGGCTGGCGACGAGGTTCTGGAAGACTGCGAGGTCGCCTGCACCGCCTGCGGCCGCTGTGCCATGGATGCGCCCGGAGAGGTCATCCAGATCGTCAACAACCTGCCCGTCGTCGACTACGACGATCGACATGCCGAGGCTCGCGGCGCCATCGAGCGCTGCCCTACGGGTGCCATCGTCTGGCTTGACGGAGGCGACGTCGAGAAGGGGCACGACGCCAGGAAAGTCCTGCGCCGACGACCGCTGCCGGCGGCCGCTACCTGAGTTTGAGAGTCGCATCACACCCGGTTGGAGAGAGTCACGGTCATGTCCAAGAGTGAGAGCACCATCAGATTCCCCGGCACACGCGACGCCATGGACGGCTGCACCGTCGCCATCGCCTGCGAACGTGAGTCCACCGATGCGGCCGGCGCCTATCCGATCACGCCGTCGACACAGATGGGTGAATTCTGGGCCGAGGCTGCGGCAGCTGGGCACATCAACATCTCCGACCGGCCCCTGATCTTTGTCGAGCCCGAGGGCGAACACGCCGCTGCCGCCGTCACCGCAGGCATGTCGATGACCGGCCTGCGGGCGGCCAACTTCTCGTCGGGCCAGGGCATCGCCTACATGCACGAGTCGCTCTATGCCGCCGTCGGCAAGCGCCTGACGTACGTGCTCAACATCGGCGCCCGGGCCATGACCAAGGCCAGTCTCAACGTGCACGCCGGTCACGACGACTACCACTGCATCGAGGACACCGGCTTCTTCCAGCTGTTTGCCAAGAATGCCCAGGAGGTGGCCGACCTCAACATCATCTCCCACCGAATCGCCGAGTTGTCCCTCAACCCGGGGGCCATCGCCCAGGACGGCTTCCTCACCACCCACCTCATCGAATCTCTGCTGACGCCGGAACGGGACCTGATCGCCGAGTACCTCGGGCGCCCCGACGACATCATCGAGTGCCCGACACCGGCACAGAAGATGATCTACGGCGACACCCGTCGGCGCGTGCCGGAGGTCTGGGATGTGGACAACCCGGTCATGGCCGGTGTCGTACAGAACCAGGACAGCTACATGCAGTCGGTCGCCGCCCAGCGTCCCTTCTTCTTCGATCATATACGGGCGCTGGCCGACCAGGCCTTCGGGGAATTCTTCCAGCTCACGGGCCGTCAGTACGGTCGGGTTGGATCGTACAGGATGGAGGACGCCGACTACGTGATCGTCGGCCAGGGCAGCATGGTATCCAGTGCCGAGGTCGTCGCCGACTACCTGCGCGACACGCGCGGTCTGAAGATCGGCGTCGTCAACATGACCATGTGGCGGCCCTTCCCCGGTGACCTGATCGGTGGCCTGCTGCGGGGCCGCAAGGGTGTCGCTGTGCTCGAGCGCCTCGACCAGCCACTCGCCGTCGATCTGCCCATGATGCGTGAGATCCGCGCCACCATCGCCAAGTGCGTCGAGAATGGCGCCTCGGGGGCCGCCGGTAATTCCCTCCCCCACGCCGATCACGCCGTCTACAGCAAGATCACCGACACGTCACCCCTCTACTCCGGTTCCTTTGGCATGGGCAGCCGCGACCTGCAGCCCGAGGGCCTGATCGCCACCATCGAGAACATGCTCGAGGACGGCAGGCGGCAGAAGCTCTTCTACCTGTCCATCGACTTCGTCCGCGACGATCCCGGCACGCCGAAAGAGCGCACCCACCAGGAGCAGATCATCGATGCGTACCCGCATGTGAAGGACCTGTCCCTGCACGGCAGTGAGAATCCCAATCTCATGCCGGAAGGGGCCATCACCGTGCGCTTCCACTCCGTCGGTGGCTGGGGGGCGATCACGACCGGCAAGAACCTGGCCATGACCCTCTTCGACCTGTTGGGGTATCACATCAAGGCCAACCCCAAGTACGGTTCAGAGAAGAAGGGTCAGCCCACGACCTACTACCTGTCCGCTGCACCGGAGCCCATCCGCGTCAACTGCGAATACATCTACGTCGACGTCGTGCTGTCCCCCGACCCCAAGGTGCTCAAGCACACCAACGCCCTGGCGGGCTTGAAGGAAGGCGGCGTCTTCGTCATCCAGTCCGACCATGAGAGCGCCGCCGGCGCCTGGGCCGACATACCGAAGCACTACCAGGACACGATCCGCGACGGGAAGATCCGCGTGTTTTACATCGACGGCTTCAAGATCGCTCGCGAAGAGGCCTCCGATCCGGAGCTGCAGCTGCGGATGCAGGGCATCGCCTTCCAGGGAGCCTTCTTCAAGGCCTCACCGGTAATGGGGCAGGCAGGCTTCACCGAGGAGAAGCTCTTCGTCGCCATCGAGGACCAGCTGCAGTACAAGTTTGGCTCCAAGGGAGCGCGCGTCGTCGAGGACAACCTGCGCGTCGTACGTCGCGGCTACGACGAGATCTACGAGATTCCCACCGAGGTCATCGAAGCCCGGGACACCGACTCCCAGATTGTCCAGATCGAGCCCCTTCCCGACTCTCTCAAGCGCCTGCCTCAGGGCAGCGCCCCGACGACGGACATACACCGTTTCTGGGAACAGACCGGGCACCTCTACGCCAAAGGCCTGGGCAACGACGTGCTCGCCGACCCCTTCACCAGCCTCAGCTGGATGCCGGCGGTGAGTGCCACCTTCCGCAACATGACTGGCATCCGATATCAGCACCCGGCATGGATCGCCGAAAACTGCACCGCCTGCGGCAACTGCTATACGGTCTGCCCCGATACGGCGATTCCGGGTCTGGTCAACGACATCGGGGACATCTTCGAGACCGCCATCAACCGCGTGCGCCGCTCGGGCACTGAGGTCAAACACCTGCCGCGCGCCGTACGACAGATGGAGGGCAAGCTGCGCGACAAGATTACCCTCGGCACCAACGGCAAGAGCGCCGATGTCACCGCCGCTCTCGACGAGGTAATCGCCGAGACCGTGGGTGCTGCTGACGAGGCAACGAGGGCCGAGATGCAGCAGGAATTCAAGGCCCTCAAAGCCGAGATCGGTGATTTTCAGTTCTCCGCCACCCGCCCCTACTACACCGTTCACGAAAACAAGGCCAAGGGCACCGGCGGCCTCTTCAGCATTACGGTCAATCCCTACACCTGTAAGGGCTGCATGGAGTGCGTCGAAGTCTGCGACGACGACGCCCTGCGACCGGTACCGCAGACGGAGGACTCGATCCAGACCCTGGAGAAAACCTGGGACTTCTGGATGGACCTGCCGACGACGAAGGAGAAGTTCATCCGCGTCGACGATCTCGAGGAAGGGATCGGCGCCCTCGAGACGATCCTGCTGGACAAAGCCAACTACGGCTCGCTCGCCTCGGGCGACGGGGCTTGCATGGGCTGCTCCGAGAAGACCGTCATGCACCTGTTCACGGCCACCGTCGAGGCCCTCATGCAGCCGCGCATCAAGAAGCACGTGGCCTACCTGGGTGAGTTGGTCGACAAGCTTGAGAAGCACATCCGGCTGCGTCTCGTCGAGAAGATGGATGTCAGCGACACCGCCGCTATCGATCGTGTGATGGCGGAGTTGAAGGACTCCGAGCTGACGCTGGCGGGTGTCGCCAGTCAGATGGAAAGCATGAAGGGCACCGACCCGATCGATCCGGACTGGTTCAAGAAAGCCACGGGCCTGCTCAAGCGGTTGAAGGATCTGCGGTGGAAGTACACCGATGGGATCACCGGCCAGGGACGCTCGCGCATGGGTATGCTCAACTCCACCGGCTGCACCTCCGTGTGGGGCAGCACCTACCCGTTCAATCCGTACCCCTTTCCCTGGGCCAATCACCTGTTCCAGGATTCACCGTCTGTCGCCATGGGCGTCTTCGAAGGCCACATGAGCAAGATGGCTGACGGCTTCCGCACCATCCGCATGGCCGAACTCGAACTCGAGGGCAAACTGCAGCCCGAGTTGGAGGATGAATTCCGTCGCTTCGACTGGAACGAGTTCACCGACGACGAGTGGCACCTGTGCCCACCAGTGGTGGCCCTCGGTGGCGACGGCGCCATGTTCGACATCGGCTTCCAGAACCTGTCCCGACTGATGATGTCGGGCAAACCGATCAAGGTCGTCGTCGTCGACACCCAGGTCTACTCCAACACCGGTGGTCAGGCCTGCACCTCCGGCTTCCTCGGCCAGGTGTCGGATATGGCTCAGTACGGCCAGGCACAACAGGGCAAGCAGGAGATCCGCAAGGAGATGGGCCTCATCGGCATGGCCCATCGTACGACCTACATCCTGCAGAGCTCCATGGCCTACCCGAGCCACATGATTGAGGGTTTCGTCAACGGTCTGATGGCGCGGCGGCCGGCACTGTTCACCCTCTACACTTCGTGTCAGCCCGAACACGGCATCGCCGACGACGCCGGCAACCGACAGGCGAAGATGGCCGTCGAGTCGCGGGCCTTCCCGTTGTTCAAGTTCGATCCGGACGGAGGCCAGACACCGGTGGAGTGTCTCGACCTGTCGATGAACCCGGCCATGGACGACGACTGGCCGATGTACGAGTTGAAATACCAGGAAGACGGACGCGACAAGACCATGGAAGTGCCCATGACTTTCGTCGACTTCGCCGTCACCGAGGGCCGCTTCCGCAAGCACTTTCGGGTCGCCCCGCCGGATACCTGGAACGACAACATGGTGCCGCTCCACGAGTACCTGCAGTTGGACGCTGACGATCGTGACGGGCAGCTGCCGTTCATCTGGGCGGTGGACCGCAAGAGTCGGTTGAGCCGCGTCCTGGTGGCGGAACCAATGGTACGTTCGGCGCAGGACCGCCTCGACTTCTGGGCCGTGCTCAAGTCGCTGGCTGGAATGGACCCCAACGTTGAGTCCACGGGCGACGTCGAGACCCGGGTCCGCGCCGAGGTCATGCAGAATCTTACCAGCAACCTGATGCAGTTGATGAGCGGCGGCGGTGACCTGTCGGCCTTGCCGGCGCAGCCGGTCAGCGGCGGGGCGCTACCGGCGCCTTCCGGCAATGGCACCGGTGGGGACTACATGGCGCCGTGGATCGATACACCAGAATGCACGGCGTGTGATGAATGCACGAATCTGAACGGCAAGATGTTCGCCTACAACGACGAGAAGAAGGCATACATCCAGGACCCGGCGGGAGGTCCCTACACGGATCTCGTCAAGGCGGCGGAGAAGTGCACGGCCCAGGTGATCCACCCCGGGTTGCCCGCCGACCGTTCGTTCAAGGATTCGGACAAGTGGGTGAAGCGCGGCGAGAAGCACAACTGACGATGGGCCGGCGGACGCAATGGGGGTACCGGTGACGACGGCTGCCCTCGAGATCAGATCCTTCGCTCACGGTGTGCATCCACCGGAGCACAAGGAGGACACCAGGGAGTTGGCGATCCGTCAGTTCCCCTTTGCCCCGGTTATGGTCATGCTGCTGTCCCAGCATCTGGGTGCGCCGACGAAGCCGACGGTGCGTGAGGGTCAGGAGGTGGCGCGAGGCCAGAAGATCGGCGAACCCGATGGCTTCATGTCCGTCGCCATGCACGCGCCGGCGTCGGGCGTCATCGAACGCATCGACCAGGCGCCCAACAGTGCCGGCAAGATGGTTCCAGCCATCTTCCTGCGTCCCTTCCCCGGGTCGGGCCAGGAGGTCATTGAAGGCCAGCCCTGCGATGCTGACACGGCCACCCGCGAGGAGATCATCACCGCCATCCAGCAAGCCGGCGTCGTCGGCCTCGGAGGCGCCGCCTTCCCCACCCATGTGAAACTCAGCGTCAAGGAACCGCGCCACGCCGACACGCTGCTGATCAACGGCGTCGAGTGCGAACCCTACCTGACCACCGACCACCGGGTCATGCTGGAACAGGTTGACGACATCATCCGCGGGGTGCGCTACACCCTCAAAGCCTCCGGTGCCGATCGGGCCATCATCGCCGTCGAAGCCAACAAGCCCGACGCCATCGAAGTCCTTCGCGCCAACCTTCCCGCTGACCTGCCTCTCGAGGTGCGGGTGCTCAAGGTCAAGTACCCCCAGGGCGCTGAGAAGATCCTCATCAAGGCGCTGCTCGATCGCGAAGTGCCGTCGGGGGGATTGCCGATCGACGTCAACGTGGTCAGTCAGAACGTGGCCACCACTGCCGAGATTGGCCGGCTGTTGCCCCTCGGGCGCGGCATTATGGAACGGGTGATCACCATTACGGGGCCCGGCGTCGAGCGTCCCGGTAACTACCTCATCCCCATCGGCACGCCCCTGCGCTTCGCCCTCGATGAAGTGGGTCTCAGGAAAGAGGCGACCCGAGTCTTGCTCGGCGGCCCGATGATGGGACAGGCCGCAGCCAGCCTTGACGTGCCCATCACCAAGGGCACCAGCGGCCTGCTGGTGTTCACCGAGAAAGAGATCGTCGGCACCGGCGAGAGCGAGTATCCCTGTATCCGCTGTGGCCACTGCCTCGATGCCTGTCCCATGTTCCTCAACCCATCGCGACTGGGCCTGCTGGCACGCAATCGCCAGTATGAAGACATGGCGGCCGAGCACAACCTCATGGACTGCTTCGATTGCGGCTGTTGCTCATTCGTCTGCCCGTCTCACATTCCGCTGGTGCAGTATTTCCGTGTCGCCAAGTCGATTCTGCGCGAGAGGCAGGCTGCCTCGTGAGTGAGATGCACACTCTCGAGATCCACACGTCGCCGCATCTACATTCCGGCGACAGCACGGACGTCATCCTGCGCAACGTTGTGCTCGCTGCATTGCCTGCCGCTGCCTTTGCCGTCTACGCCCATGGACTCAGCGCCCTGCTGCTGCTGAGCGTCGCCACGGCCAGTTGCGTGCTCACCGAGCACTTGCTGTGCCGGCTGAACCACCGGGCCAGCACGGTGGGCGACTGGTCAGCGGCGGTGACCGGAATCCTGCTGGGACTGACCTTGCCGCCGGGCTTGCCGCTCTGGATGGCCGCCGCGGGTGGCGGCATCGCCATCGGCCTCGGCAAGCTGCTGTTCGGCGGACTCGGTTTCAACAGCTTCAACCCCGCCCTCGTGGGTCGGGCGGTGCTGCAGGGCGCCTTTCCCGTGGCCATGACGACGTGGAATACCCCCTTTGCTGCCGACCGCTTCAGCTCCGTGCCCTCGTCGACGATGACCTGGCCCTTCCTGCAGCCCGAGTATGACTCAGTCACCGGCGCCACGCCGCTGGCGGCGCTCAAGTTCGAGTCCCAGGGCACACCGACGGCAGACCTCGCGTTCGGTTTTGTCAGCGGCTCCACGGGAGAAGCCTCGGCGGCGCTCATCCTGCTCGGTGGCGTGTATCTGGCCGCCCGCAACATGCTCAACTGGCGAATTCCGGCAGCCATCTTCGCCACCGTCGCCGCTCTGAGCGGACTGTTCCACGCCGTCGATCCGCAACGCTTTGCCGGCCCTGAGTTCATGCTCCTTGCCGGGGGTCTCTGCCTCGGTGCCGTGTTCATGGCCACAGATATGGTGACGGCGCCCCTGACGCACAGGGGGGTCGTCGTCTACGGCGTTCTCATCGGCACCCTGGTGACCGTGATCCGCTACTGGGGCGGTCTGCCCGAGGGCGTGCAGTACTCGATCCTGCTGGGCAACGCCTGCGTCCCCCTCATAGACCGTGCTCTTCAGCCCCGTGCCTACGGCCGGCGTCAGCGTGAGGCCAGCGCCTCGTGACACAGACCGTCGACATCGAGCCGGCCCCCGCGCTGCCCAACAGTTGGCACATGATCCGCACTCTCGGCGGCGTGGGTATCCTCTGTTCACTGCTGATCGTGCTCACCTTCCAGTGGACGCTGCCGATCATCGAGAAGAACAAGGCCGAGGCGCTGGAACGGGCCATCTACAACGTGCTGCCCGGCGCCACCGAACGCGCCACCTTCCGCATCTTGGAGGATGCCACCATCACCCGCTTCGACGAGAAACCCACCGGCGGCGAGCGGCTGGTCTACGCCGGCTATGACGCCCGGCGACAGTTCGTGGGCATCGCCATCGAGGCAGCCGGACAGGGGTTCCAGGACGTGATCCGTCTCATCTACGGCTATTCGCCGCAGCGCCAGCAGGTGATCGGCATGGAGGTGCTCGAGAGCAGGGAGACCCCCGGCCTGGGGGACAAGATCATCAAGGACGACGACTTCGTCGCCAACTTCGCCGCTCTCGATGTCGCCCTCGACGCCGCGGGCACGACCCTGCGGAACGCTGTCGTCGCCGTGAAGAACGGCAAGAAGACGGCCGCCTGGGAGATCGACGGCATCACCGGCGCCACGATATCCTCGGTCGCCGTGGCAGAGATCATCGACGCCAGCACACGTTCGTTGCTGCCGACCCTGCGGGGTCCTTCCGGATCACGTCACTTCTGGGAGAGGGAACCATGACCACCCTGCCCGCAGCGGAGCCGGCCGGCCTGGACACCGACACCTTCCTGAAGGGGCTGTGGCGGGAGAATCCCGTCTTCGTGCAGGTCCTCGGCATGTGCCCCGTGCTGGCCGTGAGCAACACCGCCATGAACGGGCTGGCCATGGGCCTGGCGGCGACCTTCGTCCTCGTCATGTCCAGTACTCTGGTGTCACTGCTGCGCAACGTCATCCCGAAACAGGTGCGCATCGCCACCTTCATCCTCATCATCGCCACCTTCGTCACCATCGTCGACTTCCTCATCCAGGCGATCAGCCTTGATGTGCACAAGGCGCTGGGCGCTTTCATTGCCCTCATCGTCGTCAACTGCATCATCCTCGGCCGGGCGGAAGCCTTCGCCTCGAAGAACTCTCTCGTACGCTCTGTCCTCGATGCTGCCGGTATGGGACTCGGCTTCACCTTTGCGCTGCTGTGTCTGGGCGTCGTGCGCGAGGTTCTCGGCAGCGGTACGCTGTTCGATATACCCCTGTTCGGCGACAGCTTTCAGACGTGGTCGATCACGCTGCTGCCAGGCGGCGGCTTCTTCACTCTCGGTCTGTGGTTGCTGCTCTTCGCCGGCTGGAGCCAGCGCCGGCAGCGCCGGCAGGCGCGACAGGAGGCGTGAACGAGATGGACTTCGGCAGCCTCGGCGGCATCTTCATCAACGCCTGTCTGATCAACAATTTCGTCCTCGCCTACTTCCTCGGCATCTGTCCCTTCCTCGGTGTCTCCGGCAAGTATGCCACGGCGTCACGCATGGGCGGAGCTGTGACCTTCGTCATGCTCATCAGCTCGATCTGCGCCTACGGCATTCACGCGTTGCTGGTGGCTATCGATGCCGAGTTCCTGCAGCTGATCTCTTTCATCGTCGTCATCGCTTCGACGGTGCAGACGGTGGAGATGTTCATCAAGAAGTTCAGCCCCTCCCTGTTCCGCTCCCTCGGCATTTTCCTGCCCCTGATCACGACGAACTGCGCCATTCTCGGCCTGGCCCTGTTTCAGACGAACAAGGGCTACGTTTTTTTCGAGTGCCTCGTCTACGCTCTGGGCGCCGGCGCCGGTTTCACCCTGGCCATCGTCATCATGGCGGGCCTGCGCGAGCAGCTCGACCTGGCCAGCGTGCCCGGCATCGTGCGCGGTACGGCGCTGTCGCTGATGCTGGCCGGCATCCTGTCGCTGGCCTTCACCGGCTTTGCCGGCCTTGGAGGATAAGGACAGGTGTTGGACCTGACCCCGTACGCCATCGCCGTCGGCGGCGTGACCTGCCTGCTCGCAGTCTGGCTGCTGGTGCAGCGCCTCTGGGCCCGTGTGTTCGCCGTTGACGATTGTGACGTTCTCGCAGTACGCAACCGCTGTAGCCGTTGCACCGAGGCAACCTGTGCCGTCCGTAGCGACCATTGATCCCGTCAGGAGTCTGACCCCATGCGCCTGGAAGACTACGAAGCTGAGCAACGATATACCGCCATCGTGACGGCCAGTTCGCTGATCACGCCACAGGGCGCCGACGAAGAGATCCGCAATATCGCCCTCGAGATCAACGCCAACGGCCTGGGTTTCGACGTGGGCCAGAGCCTCGGCGTCGTCGTGCCCGGCCCCCACGAGTTCGGGCACGCTGAGCACGTCCGTCTGTACACCGTGGCCAACGCCGGCAGCAACGGCGACGCCGCCAGCGTCGACATCTGCGTCAAGCGCTGCTCCTACATCGATGAGTTCAGCGGCGAGCGGCACAAGGGCATCGCTTCCAATTACCTCTGTGACCGCCAGGTGGGTGACCAGATCACAGTCAGCGGGCCTTTTGGTCTGCCCTTCGCCGTGCCGGAGGAGAAAACCGCCGATCTGCTGATGATCGGGTTGGGAACGGGTATCGCTCCCTTTCGTGCGTTTGTCCGCCATCTGTACGAGACTCTCGGCGGCTGGGAGGGCCGGGTACGGCTGTTCTACGGCGCCCGCTCCGGATTGGAGATGGCCTATATGAACGACCAGCAGGATGACTTCGTGAACTACTACGACGAGGCCACCTTCAAGGCCTTCACCGCCGTGAGCCCCCGGCCGCATATGGACGATCCGGTGCCCCTCGACGAGGCCCTGGCGGAGAACACGAAGGAGGTATGGGAGATGGTGCTGAAGCCCGATACCCAGGTGTACGTAGCGGGTCTGGAACGTATGGTTCCGCAGCTCGATGGCGCCTTCGCGCAGATGGCCGGCTCCGAAGACCGCTGGCGGCGGCGCAAGGCCGAGCTGGTAGCCGGCGAGCGCTGGACCGAGCTCATCTACTGATCGTGCCGGCACTGAGATAACTGTGGACTGGGCCCAGCTGCATCGAGACGTCGTCTTCGGCCATGCCGGGGGCCAGATCATCTGGCAGCCACGGATCCTGGCCTGGTTCACGGACCGCGCCTTCGACGGCACGCCTCTGCCGGAACGGTATGCGGGGATGGATCCGTACGACGTCTACCGCGACCTGGGGTGCTCCGCCCGTCTCTACGAGTACAACAGCTGCTTTCGCCGCATCGAGGACGAGCGGGTACATGTCTCGCGGTTCGAAACGGACGGCGTTACCGAGACGACCATCGACACGCCGGTGGGTCGACAGGTCTGCGTCACCCGCCGTACACCTACCAGCTGGCACGCCATCACCGACAAACGGGAGGTCTGCAGCCGGGAGGAGCTGCGTGTCGCCGCCTGGCGCGAGGCCCATGCCGAGTGGGCGTGGGATGGGGACCGCTTCGCCGAGCTGCAGTCTCAGGTGGGGGACCTTGGCGCGCCCACCATGTTCATGCCGCGCATGAATGTGCAGAGCCTCTACATCGAGAAGATGGGAGTCGAGGCCGCCATCTTCGCCCTCTACGACTGGCCGCAGGACGCTGAGGCCTACTTCTCCTCTCTGGAGGAGAGCCACGATCGCCTCATCGACGTCATCATCAACTCGCCGGTGGACATCATCAACTTCGGCGAGAACGTGCATGCCGGAACCCTCTCCCCCGAGCTCTTTCAGCGCTACCATCTGCCCGCCTGTCAGCACCGCTGCGAACGCCTGCGGGGCGCCGGCAAGTTCACCACATCCCACTGGGACGGCGATACGGGACCCCTGTTGCCCTATGCCAGGGACACCGGCCTCGACGCCATCGAGGCGATCACACCTGCCCCCCAGGGTGATGTCACCCTCGAGCAGGCGCGGGAGGCGCTGGGCGATGAGATGTACCTGATGGACGGGATCCCTGCCGTCTACTTCGACGACACCTTCTCCGAGCAGGTCCTGGAAGACTGCGCCCGGCGAGTGATCGAGCTCTTCGCCCCGCGTCTGGTGCTGGGCATCTCCGATGAGATCTCCTCCACGGGCGACCTCGAGCGCGTACGCCTCGTGGGACGAATTGTCGACGAATACAACAGAAAGCACTTGACGGATACCCGGCACTGCCGGTAAATGCCCCTATGCGATTCTCGATCTGCCTCCTCGCACTCCTGCTGGTTTCCGCCCCGGCGACGGCCGTCACCATCGACGGCCGCGCCACCGGGTCGGCCTACGCTTATGAGGGCGGCCTCACCGACTCCACGGCCAGCACCTTCGTGCGCAGCCATGGGGCGATCCGCCTGCAGGCAGCGGATCTGGGGCATCGAGGGCTGTCGCTGAGCACCTATCTGCGGGGCACGACGGATCTGTCAGAAGCTGCCGACGATGACCCGGCGGTGCGCGTCTACAACCTGTACCTGCGCTACAAGGACCGGTATGCCGAGATCCGCGCCGGCCGTCAGCGGGTGTCGGCCGGTGTCGGCTACGGCACCATCGATGGTGCCCGGATCGACCTGAAACGGTACGACGTGGGACTGACACTCTTCGGCGGCGCCCAGATACCGGTGAACGGTCACGGTCTGGGGGCGCTGTCGAACGCCTATCTGTGGGGCCTGCGGCTGCGGAGCAATCGCCTCGCCGGCGTCAAGGTCGCCGTCAGCTATGCCGACCGCGATACGCGATCCCATCCAGTACGGCGTGGCGGGACGTTTCTCCGGCTTTCTGGGTCAACCTGAGGCCATCCGGCGCCAGCTGATCGGAGCCGAGGCGAGTCGACGTTTCGGCCTGCACTCGCTGCGGGCACGCCTCGACTATGACCTGCAGGATGAAACCGTACGCCGGGGTGAGTTGTCGGGCCGCATCGGTCTGTCCGCCGACGTGGCCGTACAGGCAGGCTGGCGACATCGTGAGCCGTCGGTCTATCGGGGCTCGATCTTCAGCGTGTTCCCCAGCCAGGGCTACAACGAATGGTCCCTGAGAGCGCACTACAGGCTCTCGAGTGACATCGCGCTGTCCGCCCATGCCGCCACCTTGATCTACGATGACGACAGCACGCAACGTCTCGGACTCAGCGCCTCTTTCGGTCGACATCTGACCATCGGCTACCGCCGGTACCAGGGATATGCCGGGGGCAGCGACGGCCTGTCGGGCTCGCTGCTCTATTCCCTGGGACGCACGCTGACGCTGCGCGGCGACCTCGACCTGTCCTCCTTCGAGCGCTTTGAAGCGGAGGATTCTGACGGCCTCGTAACCGCCGTCGCCGGACTTTCCTGGCGGCTTGGCCGCAGGTCTCGGGCAGGTTGTCGGCGTGAATGTCCGACAGCGGATCCGAAGACGGCAGGATGTTGTGTACACCATGGCAGCTGGCGCAGTTGGCCACCACCGTGGAACCGGCGCGGTCCGCCAGACCGTGGTAGCTGTCCTCGTAGGAGGCCTGCCGCTGGGATGACAGACCATAGCGCTTGACGATACGCTCCGACTCGTGACACCAGCTGCATGTCGTTTTCGAGACACGCGACGGTGACACGGTAGAGGCGGGATCGTCGGGTCCACGGATCTCGTGCTCTCCGTGGCAGTCGGCACAGTCCGGGGCGTCCATCTGTCCCGCCGCCAGAGACCGTCCGTGAATGCTGGCTTCAAAGAGCTGCTGGATCGTGCCATGGCACCTGCCGCAGGTCGCCGGCAGGCGCTGATCGTGGATCGCTGAACGCGGATCATTGGCCCGGTAGAGGGCGTGGTATTCGTGACAGTCGGTGCAGGTGGCTCCCTCCTCTTCCCCGAGCAGGGCCTCATAGTGGACGCTCTTCTCATAGGCAGCCAACGGCGAGGTCCGTGACAGGGGTCGGCGTTCATTGAATGCGGGACTGGCGTGGCAGACGGCGCAGGTGAGTGGGACTCTGGTACGATGCGCCGGAGACTCCGGGTCGTCGACATAGCGCACGTCGTGACCGCCGTGGCAGTCGACACATCCGGGTACGTCATCGACGCCGCGAGCCCTGGCCTGTCCATGCAGAGATCCCGTCAGGGCCTCGGCGGCCTCCTCGTGACAGTCAGCGCAGGCTGAGGGGTCCAGGCGCTCGTCGTGGTCCGGCGTTGCCGAGATGTGGCACTCGACGCAGTCCCAGCCCTCGTGGACGGAGCCGTTGCCGGTCTCCGGGTCCACGTATACTGATGTACCCGTCCGCCAGTCCCCCTCGCGGACCAGATCCGGGTCGTCATGGCATTCGAGACACTCCTCGTCGTCGGCAGCGAAGGCGCCGCCGACAACCAGGCACCCCAGAACCAGGATCCTCCACGTCCTCACGATTCCCATCCCCTCGGACTCTTCCTCGCCTACGGTCCGGCAAGTGATGGGCAGACTGCAAGCTCTGTGCCAGTGTGTGATGGGCCGAGCTGGACAGGCAGAACCGGTCCAGGTGAGACATGTGGGCCTCAATCCTGACACGGGACGGCCGCTGGGTCCGATGGAATCTGTTCAGGGCCCTGGGGGTGGTACCTTGGCCTGCCCCCAGCTGGCGGCGCGCACCGCCGTCGGCGATGCTGGCGAGGCCCAGATCTTCAGATCGTCGATCCACATCGATTGCGGGTGCGGCACACCCGGGCCGTAGTGTGGTCCCATCAGAAACTGATTGAACTTCATACCGGGATGCATTGAGGTGCGCAGCACCGCATCCTGCACGTCGATGATCAGCTCGCCGTCGAACCACATCTGCAGCTTGCCATCGCGTCGCGTCACACCATCACCCACGCTGTTGAGTCGGAAGCGGGCGTGAATCTGGTGCCAGTTGCGCTGATCGTGCAGACCGGCTTCGGCGCGCAGGTAGACCCGGCCCGACTCCCAGACCTTGCCGTTGACCCAGTTGTCGCCGGATCGGTAGCAATCGCCCTCGCCATGGCCATCGGCGTCCCCGTTGCATCCGGCGATGGCGCGGGCCTCTGTCTCCGCCGTCAGATCCGCCTCGACATGCGACGTATCGACGTTGCGTCCATCCTGCAGGGCCAACCGGGGCACGCCGTTGACGACTTCTGCGTATGTCGTGAGATGGGTGTAGGCAGGCCCCACATACTCCCAATCGACGTCGGTGAGAAGGCTGAACATGTGCGGGTGGTAGGGACGACCCGTCCACAGCCAGTTGTCGCTGACCCGCAGGAAGAAGGACATAGTCACGTCCTCGAGGGGCGGCAGATGCAGTCGGGCGCTGCCACCCGAAGGGCCGGTGGCCCCGGCGTGGGGCCAGTGCCAGAGGTTGACCCGGTCGCCGTGGGGCGCGTCGGAGTCCTCGACAATCTCCATGTGCGGGCCGTCGTACCAGCCGCGCGACGCCCACGCCGTGTCTTCGAAGGACTCGTGGAACAGAAGCTCCCCTACCTCGGGCGGGGCGGCGGCCAGCTTCGCCGCCAGAGACACGATCGCAACCGTGGCGGCGCCGATGTTCACGTGCTCAGTTCGTAGCGTCCACGATCCATGACGAACGTCAGCTCCTCTCCCGCCAGGTGTCGCCGTACGTTGTCCAGGCAGATGTGGTGCATAGGCTCGAAGGCATCGTCGCTGACGTAGTCCTTCGGGAAGGGCTGAGAGAGACTGTGCGCCGTGAGCACGAGATTGGGCCAGCGTCGTGCCGGATGTTCGGCGGGCAGTTTCTCGGGAGGCACGAGCACATCGAGACCGGCCCGCAGCCTGCCGCTTTCCAGTTCAGCGAAGAGCGCCTCCTGGTCGACGATTGCCCCACGTGCCGTGTTGATCAGGATGCCGCCGTCCGGCAGCGTTGCCAGCAGATCCGCCGTGACCGATCCGGCCGTCTCATCCGTCCAGCCGGCGTGGATGGCCACCGCCTGGGCCCCGTCGAACAGTGCCTCCAGTGACTCCACACGCTCACAGTCGGCGGGAATATCAGGAGCGAAGGGATCGAAGATGCGGATCCGCGGCTTGAAGGGACGGACCATATCGACGAAGGTGCGGCCGATCATGCCGTAGCCATAGATCCCCAGGGACAGATTCCACAACATGCTGGAACGGAAGCCCTGTTCAGGGGGGCGCCAGTGGCCTTCCTCGACGTGGTCGATGCGCTCACGCAGCCCCTTCAGACTGGCGAGCAGCAGCAGCATGGCGCCCTCGGCGACGGCTCTCGCCTGCGCATCACCCCAGTAGGTCACCGGGATGGCCGACTCGATCAGCTCGACGGGGATGTACTGCCCCATGGCGCCGGTGAGATGGCAGATGTAGCGGAGTCTGCCCGGATTGGCGGCCAGCGACACTGGCGTAGATCGCGCGCCCCAGCTCGTGATCAGCACCTCACATTCGCGGATCCGGGTGGCGGCCTCCTCATCTGACATCCTGTCGCTGTGCTCGACGATCTCGAGATCACCGAGTTCGCGCAGGCGCTTGACGAAGGGCCGGGTCCAGGCACGGGGCTCAGCCGTCCCGGCAGCCAGATGAAGCAGCTTCTTCATCTCTCGCGTCAGGCCTTTTCCGGGATATCGTCGCCATCCGGCCGCGGATTCTGCGGCCAGTGCCCCTCTGTGCGATCACTGCCGCGACAGATGATGGCGTTGCGGTTCCAGCCCTTATGGGCACGCACATCCGGGGGCACGAAGCGCATCGTCAAGCCGCAACGGCGTCGGTCGCTCCGGTTCGGCTCGGAACCGTGCAGCAGCAGATCGGAGTGCAATGAGATCTGGCCCGCTTTCATGACCAAGGGCACGGGCGGATCGCCGAATCGTTCAGGGTCCGGCACGGTCTGCCCGAGGACGTTCTTCTCCGCGACGTCACTGTGTTCGAAGGCGATCTGCTCGTACAGGTGGGAACGGGGTACCACCGTCATGGCGCCATTGTCCACGTCGGCATCGTCGATGGCAAGCCATACCGTCACGGTCTTGCTCGGTGTCAGCGGCCAGTAAGAGGCATCCTGGTGGCAGCTGACACGCCGCTCATCGCCGGCCATCTTGCAGAAGAAGTGCGCCCCCCAGCAGATCAGGTCCTGGCCGAGCAGATCCTGCACGTAGTCGAGAATGCGTGGTTCGACGATCATGTCGTACATGCCACGGCAGCGCAGTTGCCAGCCGTTGATGGAATAGGCATCCCAGCCGGCGGCACTGGCCGAGGCCATCAGCTGATCGAAGTATTCGCGATTGGCAGCCGCCTCCCCGGCGGTGTAGACGTCGAGAGGGAAGACATAGCCGAGGTCGTTGTATTGCTGCACCTGCCCGGCGGTCAGAGTTGCTGGCGCGGGATTGTCGACGGGAAAGAAGCGCAGGTCCCGCGGCACGTCCGGCAGAGCGTCGGAGATCGGTGGCATGGCATCAATCAACGAGCCGGACGAGCCGCTGACAACCGTTTGCCTGTCACCGGCATGCCGCCGACATTTGCGGCACGATGAACACGAAACTGACACACACACAGATCACGACCTACCGGGACAACGGCTTTCTCCTCCTCCCCGATTTTCTTTCGAGTGAGGAGCTTGCCACGTGGCGCCTCGCCATCGAGTCGGCCATGGAGGCTCGCGGTGATGCCGTCCTGCCCCGTCCGGACGATCCCATGTTGGGGGCCAGCCGCACGGTACTGTATCAGCGGATCAACCTGTGGATGGATCACCCTGACGTGCGCCGCCTGATACTGAACGAAGAGATCGGCCGCATGGCGGCCGAGCTGGAGGGTGTCGAAGGTATCCGCGTCTGGCATGACCAGGCGCTGTACAAGGATCCGTGGGCCAACCCCACCTCCTGGCACCAGGACAACACCAAGTGGTCCTTCTCGGCAGAGCACGCCATCACCATCTGGCTCGCCCTCGACGAGGTGGATGCCCGAAATGGCTGCATGTTCTTTCTGCCGGGTACGCACCGCCGCCGGCTGGAGACCGACTTTCCCACCGGGGCCCCCATGAACGCCGTTTTCTCCGAGTATCCGGAACTGGCCGCCATCGACCCTGTGGCTGCCGAACTGCCGGCCGGTGGCTGCTCTTTCCACAATGGTCTGACCGTCCATGCCGCCGCCGCCAACATGTCCCGAACCCCCCGGCGCGCCATGACCTGTGCCTTCATGCCGGATGGCGCCACCTTCAACGGCAAGCAGAACGTGCTCCCCGATCGCCTCGTCGAGAAGCTGCAGGTCGGTGACGTCCTCGACGACGGCGAGCAGAACCCACTCGTCTGGCACCAGTCGGGAAGCCTTGCTTGAGCGACTGGCTCCCCCTCGAGACAGCAGACGACGTCAGTTCCATCGCTGCCCGGCGAGACCCGTTGGCCGCCCTGGCCGCTGCCGAGATTCCCGCCGTCATCCTGCGCGGCGCGTATCCGGCAGCCGATTGTGCCGGCCTCGTCGACAGGTTCATCGAACACGACCTGATGCGCGACCCGCGGACACCGCCGGCGGCGGACGCCCGCACCCGGACCGACATCGGCACCAGCCTCGGCAACCTCGGCGCCGACCCGGCGGGCTTCTTCTCCCATGCTGCCGGGACGGAAGCCCTGTTCAGCCACCTGTTCGACAACCACACCAACCCCGTCGACTGCATCTACGACAGCCTGCAGGCTCTGGCCGGCGACAAGCGGGTCGTCACCGCCCACGAGCCCGACGGTCGGCGGTATGGGCCGGCCATCTTTCGTGTGCACTACGACGGCCACGCCTACAAGCCTCACATCGACCACGTCGTGTTGCGCGAGAAGCGCTTCGACTACGCCGTATCCCGGTACTCCAACCAGTTCGCCGGGGTGCTGTGTATCCAGAACGCCGCCTCCCGCTCGACAACCCAGGGCATCCTGCACCACTGCCTCTGGACCGAGGAAGTGCAACCGCACCTGGCGGACGGCACCTTTGCCGAATACGCATCCCACCAGGGAATCGACCAATGCCGGGTCGAGCTGAAACCAGGCGATCTCTACTTCTTCAACACCCGGCTCATCCACGAAGTACCCGCCGTCCTCGGCGACAACCCCAGGATCGTGCTGGCCGTCTTCATCGGCTACGAGCCGGCCGATCCCGAGGTGTCTGTCTGGTCCTGAAAACCTTGCCCAATCCCGATCACGCGCCTATTATAAATGGTTAAAGAAGAACCAAACCGAACCAGGAGCCCCACCCGGTATGTCCATCAATTTCAGTGTTGAGCTTTCCGACGACGAGCCCTTCGAGCGCGCCCTGCGGCGCTTCTCGTCCAAGACCAAGCGCACCGGCCTGATGCGCGACATCAAGCGCAAGCGCTTCTACACCAAGCCGTCCGTGCAGAAGAAGCTCGACCTGCAGAAGAGCATCCGTCGGCGCAAGAAGGCCGAGCGCATCGCTCACCTGGCCGAGATGGGCCTGGACCGCCGCGGGCGCAAGCGCCGGTAGGCACCAAAGACAGAACAAAAGAAACGCGGTGCCGGGTTCTCCCGGCACCGCGTTTCTCGTTCTGCCAACGGCAAGATTCGGCGAAGCCGAAGCGAGCACCCCCACATCGGTGCATTCTCCCCCCTCCCGCAATGGTCCGGCGCAGCCGGGCCGAGCCCCCTCCCAGTGCAAGATTCGGCGAAGCCGAAGCGCGCACTCAGCTCTCCTCCATACCACCGGTCGGTTGGCGTGGCTCGGGCGCGGTGGCGGCCGGGGGGCGAGGACGCATTGCGCCGGTCACGACTTCGCCAGACTCAGGTTCCCCAGAGACCGAAGGGCTCGCCAGCCGAACCGGCCCACCTCTCAGCCGAACCAGGCCCACCCCGAGTCAACAGGCGTACGCGCCGCAGCCCCCCGGCCGCCACCGCGCCAGGGAAACCACTTGACCCACCCACCCCCGATTCACCCCCGATAGAACTCCCCAGCCAACGCCTCCCCGACAAACCCCCAGCGCCACCCCCTCGTCAACCGATTCAACGTCGCTTCTTTTTCGGGTCCCTCCCGCACAAGCCCACGAACATCCGCCCTCGTGGCCACGAGCCCCGGATCGAGGCCGCGATCCTCGGCCACCTCCCGCATGCGCTCCATGGCGGCACGGCAACGGCTTTCCAGTTCACGATCATGACGCTGCCGGGGAGGACCGCTTGGCCACTCCCCTTCGTCGAGGGCCAATGCCCGGCCGATGGCGTCGACGATGTCCTGCCCGTGACTCTCCACATCCCGTCGGCGGAAACTGCGCACCTCGCCGAGATCATCCAGCTCAGTTGGCTGTCGTTGCGCCAGGAACAGCAGCAGTTTGTCTGAGGCCACACGACCGCGAGGGCGATCCAGTTCACGTGCCGCCTTCTCCCGCCAGGCCGTCAGCTCGCGCAGGGCTGCCAGTTCGAGGCCGCGCATCTTGCCGTAGCCTTTCACCCGACGAAATTCCTCACGAGGATCTCGTTCCTGGTAGATGGCAGGATCGTTGAGTGCCGCCATCTCCTCCTGTAGCCACGGCTCCACGTCTTGCGCTTGCGCCCGACGGAGCAGCTCTTCATAGGCATCGATCAGGTAGCGCACATCGTCCTCGGCATAACCCACCTGGGTCTCTGCCAGGGGCCGCTGCAGCCAGTCGGTGCGTGTTTCGGTTTTGTCGAGCTCTATGCCGACCAGATCCAGCAACAGATCGCGCAGCGAGATCGTGCTCGTCAACCCGACGAATCCGGCAGCGATGCGCGTATCGAACAGGTTCGCCGGTGACGCCGATGTCGCCGTGCGCAGGATCGTCAGATCCTGTACCGCATCGTGCAGGATCTTCACCGTATCAGGATCTGCAAGCATCTCGCCGAGCGGGGAGAGCTGCCCCTCGAGGGCCACGGCGTCGAGCAGATAGCAGCCCTCTCGAGACACACCGAGCTGAACCACGCCGAGCGCCGGATAGAACGTGCGCTCCCAGACCAGTTCGGTGTCGACGGCAACCCGGCCCAACTGCCGGGCCTCGTCCAGGCGCTCCACCATATCCGCCTTGTTTTCAATCATCCCCCACCCTCAGTCGCCTTCCTCCGGCGACACCGGTGCTGTGCGTTCTGTGATGAGTCCGTAGTGCTCCGTACGGCGATGGCGTGCGAAATCAAACGTGCTGTCGCGGTAGAGCCGTGCCAGGTCAAGGTCACACCGGGCGACGATGAGTTCGTCAGCCAGACTCGTCGCCTGGGCGACAATCTGCCCGGAAGGCGCCACGATACACGTACCACCGATCTGCTCCACACCTTCTT
The DNA here is from genome assembly GCA_036011085.1 of Candidatus Latescibacterota bacterium. GTDB lineage: Bacteria > Latescibacterota > UBA2968 > UBA8231 > UBA8231 > UBA8231. Next base: position 5,285 of record DASCMS010000039.1, on the reverse strand, counting down.
CGACGCCGGCCTTGGCCACGGCCACGACCCAGCACGAATTCTGGTAGGCGCCGGCCTGCAGACTCAGGTGGTTGTGGAAAGGCGCCAGGTGATCGGCCCCGGGGTTGGCCGGGTTGTGCACCGGTGTGTTGTACCCCATCAGGATCAACTCGGCGCCCTGCAGGGCCAGCACACGATAGCTCTCCGGCCAGCGGCGGTCGTTGCAGATCATCATGCCTACAACGCCACTGAAAGCCCGCCATGTACGGAACCCCAGGTTGCCGACCCGGAAGTAGAGTTTCTCCAGATTCTGAAAGGGCTGGCCTCGCTGGTAACGGTCATAGCCGGGCAGATGGATCTTGCGATAGTGACCGAGGATGTCGCCGTCCGGACCGACCAGGACGGCGGCGTTGAAGCGGCGGATCTCACCCTCCTCGGCGGCCAGTTCTGCATATCCCAGATGGAAGCCCACCCCCAGTCGCCGGGCCTCGTCGAACAGGGGCTGTGTGTCCGGGCCGGGCATCTCAGGCTCGAACCACCCGTCGATCTCCTCCTCGTCCGTCATGTGCCAGTGAGGAAAGAACGGCACGAGGGCGACCTCGGTGAAAACAACGAGGTCGCAGCCCATGGCGTGTCCCTGACGCAGCAGATCGATTAGGCGCTCGACCACGTCAGCGCGTGACTCGGTACGGGACACCGGGCCCTGCTGGGCGGCGCCGATCGTGAGGACGCGGGCCATCAGACCGATGCCTGTTGTGTATGTGCATTCAACATGATGTAGAATCGCAAGATAGATGCGCTGGGACACGCCGGCCATTCGACCCTCCGGCAATTCTTCACGGAAGCAAGGCCTTTTCCACTCCAGTTTCAGGCAGGACGAGCGCCGGTCCCTGATACCGGACGCACACCCACTCCCTTCCGAGCTGGAGGCTGACATGTTGCGAAAATGGACTTTGGCGCTGGCACTGAGTGCAGCCGTCCTGACGGTGAACTCACAGGCCCAGGCCCAGGACACCCCACCTTTCGGCGATCCTGAGAGCCTCGCCTACGCCGCCGGCCTCTGGGAACAGATGGCAGAGTACCGAGGCTGGAAGCTGACGACTCCCGTGTACATGGGGGAGAAACCCCATGGCAACATGCTCCGCATGTTTTCGTCGTACGTCACCGTCGGCGACGTGGCCAGGCCGGTCATCGTCAAGGAGAGTTTCGGCGGCGAGGGAGTCACGATAAAAGGCGCCACCGACAGCCCGGATGAGTGGCTGAAAGCCATTACCGTCATGCTCCAGCGTGAACCCGGATACGACGAGGACAACGAGAACTGGTTCTGGGTCAAGTATGCCCCCGACGGCTCGGTGATGAAGAACCCCAAGGGTATGCAGCTGGCCGGTCGCGTTGCCAAGGGGGCCAAGGCCGGATGCATCGCCTGCCACTTGAGCGCCGAGGGTGACGACTACCTGTACTTCAACGATAGCGAGTGAAGTGACCCTGCCGGGACGGACCACCTGACGGGTGTCACAACGGTCGCCCCCCCGGCCCCCCGGGGGGGCGATCAACGCTCGTAAGCTCTGAAGACACGACCGGTGCAGAGAGAATTGACGATCATGCGAGTCGTACTCCTGCTGTTGCTGCTGCCAGCCATCGGGGTGTCCGCGGAAGTGCCGTCGAGCTACCGCGAACTGGCCCGCGACGGCCTCGTCTCCGGCTTCGGCCTGCAGTCAGGGGATCCGGCGTCGATGATCAATCGCATCCCCGCCATCGATCGCCCTCGGTACGTGGGCGTCGACCAGGCTCGGCTCCGCGATGACGATCTCTGTGTCGGTGTCGAGCGTCAGGACGTGTGGCACTTCGCCCCACTCTACATCCTCAACAGTCACGAGATCGTCAACCACGACGACGCCCCCGCCATCGCCTACTGCCCACTGGCGGGGCTCAGTGTCGCCATCGAAGGCCGGACGTACATCTCGGGGCTTCTGCGCTGGGACGCGTTTGTCCTCTACGACCCCGACAGCGATCGGCTGATCCTGCCCTTCGATCAGCGCTCCCTGAACGGTGAGCAGGACGTACGCCTGCAGCCCCTCGAGTTGCTCACGTTTGCCGGAATCCGCCAGAAGTTCCCGGACGCACGGATTCTTTCGCCGTCGTCGCACGGCGGCAGCCGGTCTGTCTACGGCAGTTATCCGTCGGACAATCAGCTGGGGATCGGGCACCCGAAACCGGGTGTTCGCGGCAAGTACAACAGGCGGAACGAGACCGTCCACCCCAAGGAACAGGTGCTCATCGTGGGCACAGCGACGAAGATGCTGAAGGCCTACCCCTTCTCGTCCCTCGAGGCAGCGATGGACAGATCGACCGGGACCGTGACCGATCGGATCGGCGACGTCGAAGTCGTGTTGTCCTACGACCCGCAGTTCCAGCACGCCCAGGTTGACTCGGCGGCAAACGATGCCCTCGCCGCACGCGCCTTCAGCTACTACTTCGCCCTGCGCCAGCACCTGCCGGATCTGCCCGTCTACTCCTACCCGCAGTAACTGGAGCCGCGCGGCTCTCGGCTCAGGCCCGGAGTACCGCGATCCTGCGGTTGCAGCGCTGGCGCATGCGCAGCAGCCACGTTGCATCCCGCGGGTAGCGTGTCATGGTGATCGACTCGTCCAGTCCCCGTTCCAGCAGCCGCACCGTCTTCTGCCTGCCCTGCAGTCTCTCGAGCAATTGCAGCGCCCGTTGATCCTGTAGCGCCTCGCGAAAGACCTCGCCACGGATCGAGTCCACCGGTCCTTCAGCTCCCGGATACACAAGGAAGGCATCCCCTGAGGGGAAATTGCCTCCAGCATCCGTCACCTTGAACGGATCGACCGGGCGCGTCGAGTACTGGGTGTACCAGAAGTTGAACCCCCAGTGAAGAAAGCCGGCCAGGTCGTAGCGGTACAGCTGGGACCCCAGAATCCTGTTGCGCGCCGACGGCATGCAGAAGAACCGGTTCGACACGCCCTTCCATTGAGACACGCAGTAGTATGTCCACAGGTCCGGGATGTCGCGCTCGACGAATGGCTCTATGTGATCAATCGCCGGGATCGGCTGGCTGACCAGGCCGCGGTCATAGTACTCGACGTTGGACAGGGCATCGATGAAGGGGAACCCCTTCAGGTGTTGGTGCATCATGGCCGCTGCCGCACCGAAGGAGTCGAAATGATCGGCATGTGGCTCGTCGGAGACGTGGAAGTAACAGCGACGGCGCAGACGACGGCGGTCGATGTAGCCCACGAGGGCCGGCAGAAACTGATCGAGGAAGGAGCGGTACCCGCGCCCGGCGGCCCTGTCACCCCAGCCGAACAGCTGGCGCTCCCTTCTCCTGTCGAGGCCGACGATTTTCGGGCAATGTGCCGCCCCCCACTGCGTGAACAGGTGGGACATTTCGAAGAAGCTGACACCGGCGGCATCCGCCATGCGAACCCAGCGGTCGAGGCGGGAGAAGTCGAAGCTATAGCGCTCCTTCGATGTCCTGCGGACCTGCACCAGCTGCACCGTGGGTCGCTCGCCACCCACCTGTGTGTCCAGCGGCGGCGTGAAGAGCGGCGTGAGCAGCATGTTGATGCCATGATCGACAGCATTGCGTACGAATAGGTCGGTCAGTTTCCAATGCTGCCGAGACCAGGCGTCGACACCGTAGTGCGTGGCGATGCAGTCGGTGTGAAACCAGCTGGTGTGCTTCAGCTTCTGGGCCGGCAGTGTGGCCGGCAGGACCTCTAGCTGGAAGACGTCTCCACCCAGCCGTCCTGCCTCGCCCATCAGCGCCATGTCGATGTCGAGCTTGCCTGGTGAGCACCTGGCAGGTACACGCACGGTCACCCATAGCGAACGCCACTGTCCCGGTGGCGCCGGCAGCCGGTCTCCCACGTCGAGCAGCAGATCCGGGTAGAGTCCGGGCGTCGTGCGCAGAACGTCCTTGTCGAATCGTGTTCCTGGCAGCTCGCAGGGAGCCAGGCCGACGGTACGCACCCGTATGTGGCGCTGCAGATCTGAGGTCACCGCCACCTGCAGATCGCGGATGATCTCCTCGGCCCGATATGCCAGTTGGAAGGAGAACACCTCACCCCGCAGACAGGTGGCACGCCGACAGTTCGGAGCCTGCAGATCCTCGTCGGCAAAGACCTTCGTCAGTGAGCTGAGGAGACGGGTCTGCAGATGCTTTTTCGCCATGTTGAGAAGCCTCGGGTTGGTATTGCTCAGTCGCGCACTGCCGTACCAAAGCGCTCGATGTACCACGGTTTCAGCGGTACGTCGTCGTCGGTAGGGATGTAGTAGCCAAGATGGGATGACTTGTCGCCAAGCAGCTGTCGGCCGATGGGCGTGCACCTGTCGAGAATCTCTTGCGGCATCCGTTCGTAGTCGATGGGCCGCAGCAGGCGCGAACTGTATCCGTAGTAGAGTACCACCCTCGTCTTCTGTGACAGATTCGGTGCTCCCGCATGCCAGACGCCCTGCTGAAAGATCACCGCCGCGCCGGCGCGCAGCTTCAGTTCGACGACTCCGTGCGGGTCAGGATCCCCGTCGTCCCACGTGGGTCGACCGGGCTGTCGATGGCTGCCAGGCACGACCATGAGCGATCCCATGGACTCTTCGAGGAGATCGGTGAGGAAGTACCCCACCTTCAGGCTCATGAAGGGTCTGATGCCGTCGACGGCGAAGAAGGGCTTGCCGCCATCGTCGTGCCAGCCGGTGTTGCGTTGGTCGGGGTTGGGAGGCACCATGATCAGATGGGATGTCGTCAGCTGCAGGTTCCAATGGCCGAGAAAGCGCACCGCCAGGGGGAAGGTGGCCGGCCACTCCATGAGTTCGAGGAAGGCCTCGTCTTCGGTGATCAACGGCCGGATGTCCAGGCCGAAGACCTGCCGACGGTGCGGCGAGTCCTGGAGCCGCGCTTCCAGCGAGGCGATGACAGTGAGCAGATCTGCTACCTTCTCGGCGGGAAGAGCGTCCTCGACGAGCAGGTAGCCATCGCGCTCGAAGGACTCGAGTTGCGCGCGTGTGGGCAGCTGTTCGGCGGGGTCTGTCATCGGTGTTCCTTCCGGCTCGTCCTCGACGCCTCAGCAGATACGGGGCAGCTGCTCGCCGCTGAGACGATCGAGGATGCGGCGGCTGCCGATGGCCGTTTTCACGGTTACCAATGCCTGTCAGCGATCTGTTCCATCGCCTCCCCGGAGACATACCCAAGTCCTTCCTGCACGCCGCGCACGATGTCGATCATGCGATGTTGATCGTTGTTGCAGGCGCCGCAGACCTCCTTCACGGTCGCCTTCAGATCCATGCTC
>DASCMS010000038.1:0-35361 GCA_036011085.1 Candidatus Latescibacterota bacterium | reverse complement strand
GGAGGCGTTGTCCTCCGCTACGGCATCACGGGCATTCAGCAAGAGATTGAGAAAGACCTGTTCAAGCTGCGTGCGATCTCCGGGGACCAATGGCAAGTCCGTGGGGATGGCCTCACTTAGTGTGATCTTGCGGTCAAAGGTGCTGCGTCCTATGTCGATGACCCCGGCGAGATCCTGCTGGAGCGGGATGGGCTGGACGTGGACCATCTTTTCTGCACGAGAGAACAGCATGAGTTGCCTGACCATCTCAGCGGCCTGGTCGGTTGAGGCCAGGGCCAACTCCAGATTCCTCAGGTCATATTTCCTGGTAAGAATCATCGACTCTACAGCGGATGAAACCACCATCAGGCGGTTGTTGAAGTTGTGGGCCATGCCCGCCGTGAGCTGACCAATCGCCTCCATTTTCTGTGCCTGCCGCAGCTGAGATTCCTTTTGTGCCAGAGCCTGCAGGTCCTGCAGGCGGCGGTAAGCTTCCGAAAGTACCGTTGCGAACTGCTCCACTACCGCAATCTCCTCCGCCGCAAAAGCGTATTCCTCCAAGGCATTGATGGCGATCGAGCCCCCTTGGAAAGGAACATCTACTACGCACATGATCTCAGGTTCAACGCGGTCCAGATGGGCATCGATGTCCTGGCGATTTCTCCGGTACAGCGGAATTCCCGTCGCAACAACCTGCCGTAGGCTGGACGGCACTTCATCGAATGTCTCCGTGAGCATCTTCCCTTCGTGGAAATGGTAGGTCGTATGCTGTCCCGCGATCAGGTCGACCAGGGAGATGGAGCCCTTGTTGAAACTCACCACCTTTCTCAATTCACGGAGGAAGCAGAGACAGACCCCGAACCAGTCATCCTCTTTCTGCATGTGCAGGACTTCAATGCGCATCTGTTGCAGCACCGTATTCACCCGCATCGCTCTTTCGGCCCGATCCCGCTCGATCGCAATCCCTGCTATGTCGGCGGATTGGGTGATGAGCTCGATCTCCTCCTGAACCGGTCCACGCGGCTCGGATAGATAGAAGGCGAATGTCCCCAGGACCTCCCTGTCCGACGAGTAGATGGGTTCGGACCAACATGCCTCTAGCCCCGCTCCTGCGGCCAGATCCCTTGCCGACTCCCAATACGGATGGCTGGCGATCTTCTCGGCGATCGTACGTTTGCCCGTAAATGCGGCCGTGCCACAACACCCAACACCCATCCGGATGGGCGTCCGGTCCACCGCCAGGTTGAAACTGTCGGGCAGGCTCGGGGCAGCTCCCAGACGCAGGCGTTCGCGCTTGAAATCGACCAGGAATATCGACCCGCGGACCTCAGGAGCGTAGGCTTCGACGGTCCTGATCAGCTCGTGAAGCACATGCTTCAGACCGGTCCCCGAGGCCATTAGTTCCAGTATCTTGTTTCTGGAGTCCAGCAGAAAGCGCGTCCGTTCGTGGACCTTTTTCTCCAGAGCCAGTTCTTCGCTTGCCCGTTTGTGTTCGGTTATGTCATAGGCGGTACCAAACACGCTTGCCACGGTCCCGTCGGCCCCCTTGCAGGGGACATAGGTTGAACTCCATATCCTCCCCTGCACCTCGACCTCCAGCACCTGGTGTTGGCCCTCCATGGCTCGCCGCAGGGCACAGGTGATTTCGGGGTGGTTGCAGTAGTATTCCAGCTCTTCGAGTCCTCCGCCCTGCGCAAACGTCCAATGGCCTTCCCCGTCTACTTCGTAGGCGATCAGGCCCGGATTGGAGAAGGTGGTGTTCAGCCGCTCGTCGGCATGGTCACTTACGCTTTCACGCATTTGCTGCCACTCACCAGTTTGAGGGAGAAACCGCCCCTACACCGCATGAATTCTCTCAGTTCACAATAGATCCCACAGTGGAAGCAACATGGATGCCGTGGCCGGGAGATCGCGTAACGTGTTGTTAGACAATCTCTTAAAATTCTCATCGGCGGAGTGAAAGGACAGATCGAGATGGAATTCCGCACAAAGTGTGCGAAATTGCGCTCACGGCGTCGGGACTCGTGCCAGACTGGATCAGTAGCGCGTCGCTTCATATTTCACAAACGGACTCGACTCCCCCGCCTCGTCGGCTAGCCCCTCGAGCAGCCTCCGATGATCATCGCTCAGCGGGATGCCCCGCGCCGCCGACTCGCCACTCCACTGGACCTCCATGCCGCCCGGCAGCTCGGCGCGATCAAAGCCGTCCACCGGCTGCATCTGGCGCACGTGACCGACCCAGCGGTCCATCTCGTTGTGGAACTGCTCCACATCCATGAACCGGCGAATATCCCAGGCCGTCAGGAACGAGCCCTGATTCGCTTCCCATTTCGAGGTGGGTGGCATCACCTCGGGTCGCCAGATGCCTGCCAGCAGGCCGCCGAGCATGACATTCACCGTACCGATACCGAGGGCTTTAAAGAAGGGCAGCGGGTGCTGTTCCAACAGTTGGCGTGTCCGGGGCATGAGGTTGGCCCCCATGTCCAGCACCATGTCTGGCTGTTCGCCCGCGGGAATGGCGATGCTGATCGGTGAGCTGCCCACCGAGCTGAGGATGTCGTTGTCGGTATCTGGCAGAAATCGGTGGCAGGAGATGGCCAGTCCGACACAGTCATGCTCCAGGGCCATGCGCGACCACGTTCCGGCCGAGCCGAAGTGATAGTGATTGTAGGTGGTCACCGCCCCGACGCCGACTTCCCTGGCCCGGGTGATGGCCTGTGTCATACCCTCGTGGCAGGCCTGGTGACCGAGACCGCCGTCACCGTCGATCACCGCCGTGGCGCCGAACTCTCTTTCGGCCCGCACCTCGGGATGGGGGTTCACCCGCCCGTCCCGCAGCTTCGGGAGGTATTCATGCAGCTTCCGCGTGCCGTGGCTGAGCACACAGCGGGCGTCTGTCGCCACCAGATGTGCCGCCACCAGGTCGGCGCTCTCGGCCTCCATGCCCGCGCTCCGTAGCAACCGACCGACAAACTCATCAAGAACCTTGGCGGGCACACGGATGCCATGCTCGGGCGGATAGTTGCGGAACTTCGCCATCAGTCCATTGGCACGTGGTCGATGAAGTCCTTCAGGTAGGCCGCCGTACCGACGACGGACAGTTCGGCGAACTGCGCCCCCTTCTCGGCGCTGGCCAGCCCGTAGTCGTCCGCCGCCACATCACACAGCAACCGCTCCCTCAGGCCGGTCTGCCGCCACGTCGTCGTCGCCAGAAACTGGTGCCCAGGCGGCACGTCGGGGCCGGGGCCGTGCAGGCCGTATTTGTCCTCGATCTCGTGCAGGCGATCCATGCGCGCGTGCTCGGGGCAGATGTGCAGCGTCATCGAGGTCTCGAACTCGTCGGCGTGGCCCGGGTAGTGGCGGCCCTCGTTGATCCTGCCGATGGCCTCGCGGTCGATGGCTTCCCAGTAGGCGAAGGAGGCGACCTTCACGTCCCCCAGCTCTTCGGTGATGCGCCGTGCCGCCTGGGCGTTGACCGCCATGTTGTTGCCATGTCCATTGACGATGGCGAACCGCCGGATGCCATAGTTGCGCAGCGAACAGCAGTAGTCGGTCAGTACCCGCACCTGCGTCTCCACGCGCAGCGACATGCTGCCCGAAAACTCCAGGTGCTGGGGCGAATGGCCCACGGCCAGACAGGGCGCCACGAGGGCCCGCGGATACAGCCGAAGTGCCGCCTGCACCGACACGTACGTCGAGGTCGCCGCGTCCACCTTCAACGGCAGGTGGGGGCCGTGTCCCTCATTGCTGCCGGTGGGCAGTATGGCCAGTTCCACATCGTCGAGGATGTCCTCCACCTCGGCAAAGGTCATCTCCGGCAGGTATACCTTTGGATCTTCCGCCATGGATTGTGTCGTCCTGAGTCAGTTATCAGCGCTGCGTGCGCAGCGGGTTGTCGCGCGAGAATCGTCGTGCCCGGCCGGCGTTGCGCACCTTCAGCCAGGTGCGGTACGGTGAGCCGGACTCGCCGGCGCTGGCAAAGTCGCACAGCACCACCTCACGGCCGCGGGCGCCCGTACAGCGTACGAGCAACTCCGGCGCCGGTGAGGGCCCCGTCCACTCCATCCGATGAGCCTTGAGGGTCCTGCTATCGAGGGCGGGAACATCCTCCGGGTCGCAGTCGTTGAAGCGTCGATCATACGTCAACAGGATCGGCCCGCGATACAGAGACGACAGGCCGCGGCACTCCCGCTCGCCGATCCAGCGATGCAGACTGAAGTCGAAGCGTACCTCCACACGGTCGCCGCGTTTCCAGCGCCGTTGAATGCTCAAGTACGTTCCTGCTTTCACGCCAGACACGGTCTCGCCATTCACCCGCACCCGCGTCCGTTTCGACCAGACGGGGATACGCAGGCGCAGGGCAAAGTCTGCGGCACGTTTCGGCGTCACCCGCATCACGACGGATGGCTCCACGGGATAGTCGGTGTCCTGGTCCAGGACCACGGTTGTGCCGGCGACGCGGGCCTGCATCGTTCCCGGGCCGTACCAGTTGACGGTGAGCCCGTCCTTCCCCGTCATCAGCGCCCAGTCGGAGATCATCCCGAGGGCCCGCGGACCATTCACCGAGCAGCAGTTCAGCTCGGAGCTGCCTTCCCGGGCTTGGAACACGATCTCGTGGGCGCTCGCCTTGCGCACACCGTCCATCGGCGTGTTGTAGGTCACCCAGCGTCCTGAATGGGAGTGCAGACCGAGGCCCGAGTTCAACGTCGACAGCTCCAGCTCATCCGCTACGCGCGGATCGCCTGTGAGGCGGAGCATCTCCACACTCGTTGCCATCCAGGCGACGGTGCAGCACGTCTCGATGGCGCCGGGATGGTACGGATTGCCCTGGGCCTTCTCGCCCGAGCTGAAACCGCCGTTGTTGTGCCGGTCGAGCTCGACGATGCTCCACCAGATCTGCTCGAAGGCCGCCCGGCAGTCCGCGTCACCCGTAAGACGGTAGAGCTCCAGCATCCCCATGACGGGATGCAGGCTCTCCCAGCGCGGCTTCGGTGTCTCGAAGAAGGGCTGATCCGCCAGACCGGCTTTCAGATAGTCCCCTGCCAGTGGCGTGCCGTCCGGTGACGCGGCAGCGAACTCTTCGACGACCTGCCGCGTCAGCTCCAGGTAGCGCTCCTGCTTCGTGCGTCGGTAGAGCAGCGCAAGCGAGTGTACAGGCGCCAGGTTCATCTCCGTGCTTCCCGTATCCACCAGCCTGCGTCCGCGGCGCCGCTGCCCGAGGAAACGGTCGCAGAGCAGATCGCCGATGCGGCAGGCGCAATCCAGTGCCGACCGGTCGCCCGTGTCCTCGTGCCACAGCAACAGACCCAGCATGGCATGGTAGTGGCCCCAGGCGTCCCAGGTGGTGCCGCCGCGGCTGTTGGGCGCCTTGCCCGTCAACCGGTGCTCCCGAGACCAGGGGCCGAGATAACCGTCGTCCTCCTGCAGCCCGACGAACTCGGCCACGAAGGCCGCCAGATGCCGGCGCAGCGAGGCATCACGGGTGAGCCGCAGGATCTGCACGCCGGAGGTCAGGTACTTGCCCGCGAATTCTCCCGCCCACGGCACCATGTCGCGCTGCGGCTGCCGGTCTCGATCACGAAAGATCTCGAGGATCGCCGGGTTCGCCGCCGGCGTCGGCAGCAACCACTGCTCGGTAACAGCCTGCAGGTAGTCGGCGGCGGCGCCCTGTAGATCGTAGCGCGCTGATGCCGGACGGTTGAGAACGGATGCTGCTGTCATTTTATGCCTCCCACGCCGGTGAAGGCCGTCGTTGCCCCCTGCCAGCGAGTCAGTGTCGTTTTCTGTCTCGTATAGAACAGGACCCCCTCGGTACCCTGTACATGCAGGTCGCCAAAGAAGGACTGATCCCAGCCGCTGAAGGAGAACAGCGCCATGGGCGCCGGCACGCCGACGTTGATGCCGACCATGCCGCAGCTCACTTCCCGCGCGAAGGTGCGCGCCGCACCGCCGTCGCGGGTGAAGATCGTCGCCGCATTGCCGTACGGGATCCGGTTCACCCAGTCGATGGCCTCCGCCAGCGTCTGTGGCCGCATCAGGCCGAGAACGGGGCCGAACAGCTCATCGCTGAACAGGTCGTGCTCCGGCCTCAGGTGGTCGAGCAACGTGGGTCCCACGAAGAACCCGGCGTCGGGCACACCCTCGCGACCATCCCGCACCAGGGTGAGGTCCGCCTCCGCGCTGCCGATGCTGTTCACGAGGCGCTCACGGGCAGCGCCGTCGATGACGGGTCCCATGCTGACATCATCGTCGGCTAGCGTGTCTCCCATCGTCAGTGTGTCCATCGCCGACACCACCTGGTCCCGCAGACCGTCGCAGGCGTCGCCGACCCCCAGTAGTAGTGAGCCGGCCATACATCGCTGCCCGGCGCAACCGAAGGCCGACTGCAGAATGGCCTTCACCGTCGGGTCATCGACGGCGTCCGGCATGACGAACAGCACATTCTTGGCGCCGCCGGCGGCCTGACAGCGCTTGCCCGTCTGCCCGGCCAGCTCATACACCCGGCGCGCCACCGGTGACGAGCCGACGAAGGACACGGCTGCAATCCCCGGGTGCAGACAGAGCGCCTCCACGACGTCCCGGCCCCCGTGAATCACACCCAGGACACCAGGAGGTAATCCGGCCTCGACAAACAGCTCTGCCAGACGGTTCGCCGTGAACGGCACCTTCTCGCTCGGCTTCAGCAGGAAGCAGTTGCCGCAGGCGATGGCCAGCGGGTACATCCACATGGGCACCATGGCGGGGAAATTGAACGGCGTGATACCGGCACACACGCCCACCGGCTCGCGTGTTGCCATGCCATCGATGCCGCTGGCCAGTTCGGGCAGGACCTCCCCCTTGGCCAGGTGGCCGATGCCGCAGGCCAGCTCCACGACCTCGATGCCGCGGCGCACGTCGCCGCGGGCCTCTTCGCGGGTCTTGCCGTTCTCGCGGCAGATAGTACCCGCGAGCTCCTCAAAGTTCGCTTCGAGCAGTTCACGATAATTGAACAGGACCCGGGCGCGATCCGGCGCCGGCGTGCGCGACCAGGCCGGGAAGGCCGCCTGTGCCGCGGCCACCGCGCGATCCACGTCGCCAGAAGTGCAATGCGGTGTCTGGGCGATGACCTCCCCCGTGGCAGGCCGGTGGACCGGTGAAGACTGCTCGCTATCAGGCTGCAGCCAGCGGTCACCGATGAGGATCGGAACAGGTTCGGTCATCTATTTCTCTTTCAGGTGAACGACGGTGATGCCGTAGACGATCAGCTGGTACACCGTGAACCGCACCTCACTGCCGTCCTGCTGAAAGTCCAGGTCGTCGGGGCCTTCCACATCTTCGGGATCTAGCCACTGCAGTCGCTCGACGCGAGCACCGGTGGGCAGTCGCAGCGTCGCCTGGAACGGGCCCTGCTCTAGGGGCACCTCGTCATCCAGGTTTTCTACCTGTCGGTAGTTGATCCAGTGAACGCAGATCCGCCGGTCATCCGCCGTACGCCAGGCGCGCACACGCACGAACCAGGGGGCATCCGTCACCAGCCAGCGACCTTCGAGCAGATCATCGATGCGAGCTGCAAGCTCCCGGCCGAATTCGTCCTCCGCCGGCGTCGGGTAGACGGCGATCTCGACACCCGGTTTCACCTCGACCCTCTGCGCCTCCCAGGGGCCATCCGCCAGACTCAGCACCTGCCCCCTGCCGATGCGTGCTGCCGCATCTGACGCCTGCTCGATCCAGTCAGCAAAGGGCGATTCCTTTCGGGACCGGCCATCTTCGCGCAGCGTGCCGTTGTCGCCGACGAGCATGACCTGGCCATCTCGCTCCTCCACCCACCAGCGCAGGAAGGCGACCTCCGCCGGAGATTGGCGCTTCACGTCGGCCAGAATCAGCATGCCGTACCGATCCCCACCATCAGCCAGCTGCTCGTCGAGGATCATGTCGAACAGGAAGTGTTCGTTTTCCAGCAATGTGCCGATGCGGCGCAAGGCGTCGGTGGCGCCCCCCTCGGCGGCGACCTCACTGCGGCGGGGGTAGACGATGGCCAGTTCGGAGTATGGCCGCGCCTCGACGAAGAGATCTTCGTGTTCGGCGAGGAACCGCTGGTACGGATACACCCGTGTGCGGTAGCGCTCCTCGGCGCCGTTGGCACGGTCGTCCTCGCCGTGTACCGCCCAGTGCACGGCGAGTCCGGCCCCGCCGTGGGCTGCCATCTCGGCGATCGAGAGTCGCCATCGATCCCAGTCGTATTTATTGATAATGAAGGGACGTCCGTCAGCGGCAGCGTGCAGGAACCGCGCCGGCAGACCCATGTCGGCCAGCCAGCCGTGGTCGAAGTAGGTGACCCCCTTCTGTGATCCCTGGCTGTACCAGATGTAGGACTCGTCACGGGCCCAGTCGCCGGCCGGCAGCAGCGAGCGCTCGTCGCGCGGCTTGAAGTTGTATTTGTGATACCACTGTGCCAGCAGCAGATCCGGCTTCAGCGAACGGCCGTAGTCGACGAACAGGTCGTCGAAGGTGTCCTTGCGCAGGTGCGCGGCGGCACGTTCGATCTCGAGACTGACACGGACCCGGAGTTCCGGCGGGCAGTCATCGCATGGCGTCAGCAGGTCTGCCCCCTCTTCGATGGGATGCGCGCCGTAGACGGCAACCAGTTCATCGGCGGTAAAGGCGGCTTTCAGTCGTGGCCACAGCCAGGATCGACAGTGGCCGCAGCGGCAGAGGTTCTCAAATCCATGGTGGACGTTGAAGCCATCGACACCGAGCTCCTCGACGGCCTTGCGGATCATCGGCTTCAGCGTCGCCCGCCACAGGGGGTTGGCCAGACAACCCGAATAGGTGCGGTACGGGCGCCCGTCGATGGGCCAGTTGCGGATGCCGGCTTCGTCCACCTGCATGGCGGCAGCCGGGTCGTCACACGGAGAACGGAGACCGAGCAGGTCGTTCGTCCACAACCGGTCCCAGACCTGCCACAGCCCCTTGCCCGCTTCGTGATCGCCATAGTGCCACGACATCGACAGGGTGCCGACATAACGCGCGCCTTCGGCCTGCACCCTGGCGATCAGGTCGCGAGCGTACTCGAGATTGGCTTCGATGCCGATGAGGGGTTGCCCGGGGAACCAGCGCTCCACATCGGCATCGTCGGCCAGACCGTAGAACATGGGACCGAAGTTTCCCGCCTGTACCATCTGCAGGCGGCCCTCCCGGACGTGCTCGACAAGATCGAGTCGCTGCGGCGGACACCAGTGGACGGTACAACGCTGGAAGGAGAACTGCGCCGGTCCGTCCGAGTCCGGACGGGTTGAACTCTCTCTGGGAGGCATCGGCGCCAAAATAACCGGACCTCGGGGGGCGTCAAGGAACCCTCAGCGTGGCGCCACGCCCATCTGCGGCGCTATCTTGTGCCCATCTTCGAGGAAGCTGAAACGACGGTGACTTCTCCCACAACCGAGCAGTGGCAACAGTGGCGTGACGACGGTGTCGTCCCCCTGCAGGGGGCACTGGCCGGTGCGCCTCTGACCGACCTGCAGACCGCCTTTGCCGCCGCCGCCGCACAGGCGCGACCCGACTGGCTCGAGGCGGTCACAGCGGGTACACGGCCAGGGGCTTTCTTTGACATACCCGACCCGTTGGCACGGCATGAGATGTTTCTCGATCTCGTCGACCACCCCGCGTGGTACGGTCACCTGCAGGCCTTCACCGAGGGCCGAGTCACCTTCATTCAGCCACAGTTCCGCACGGTGCCGCCCAGTCCGCTCAGCTACGTGGGCTGGCATTACGACATCCCACGATCAAATCCACTGCATCTCAAGGTGCAGATCTACCTCGATGACGTGAACCGCGATGAGGGCGCCTTCGCCTACGTGCCGGGGAGCCATCATCCCGACAGCGGCCCCTATCCCCTTGTGAGTGACCTGGAGACCATGCCGGGGCATCGCGTCTATGAAGGCGGCGCCGGCACCGCCCTGGTATTTAACAGCCACGGCATGCACACGTCCATGGTCATCCGCTCGCCGCGGCCGCGTCGTTCCATCATCCTCATTTATGAAGTCGGCACCGAAGCCACTTTCGAGCCGAAGGCCTTCGCCGCCTATGCCGATCGCTGCACGACGGAGGAACGTCGTCAGCTGTTCCGCCTCGATCCCCGGCCGGAGCCACCGCTATGACCGAGCGTCCCGCTCCCATCCTTGATGCCCACCTGCACGTTTTCGCCAGGGCCAGCGCGGAGTTTCCGCGCCAGGTCAGCGACCATCTTCCCGCCGAACGGGAAGCTCCCGTGGAGATGTTTCTCCAACGTATGGAGACCCATGGCATCGACGGCGCCGTTCTCGTCCAGATCGGCGGGACCTCCTTCGAGCAGCACGCCTACCTGCTGCACTGCCTCCGGGCGCACCCGGATCACTTCCTCGGCATCGGCCTGGTGCCGCCGGACTGTGACAGGGCGGGCGATCACATGGACCGGCTCGCCGACGCCAGCGACGGCCGCATCATCGGTGTGCGCCTCGGTGCTCTGGGTGGTCCGGCCGACCCTTTCGAACCGGTGGACGTCAGCCAGCTGCCCGTCTACCCGATCTGGCAGCACGCAGCACAGAAGGACTACGTCATCTGGCTCTACCCGAAGGCCGTCGACGCCCACGTGATCCCGCACCTGTTCGAGGCCTTTCCCCAGGTGCGCGTCGTCTTCAACCATCTGATGGTCTGCCCGGGGCCGAAGTTCTGGTGGGATGACAAGGGCCGGCCGCAGGCTGACGTGCCCATGCCACCCGAGACCCGCTATTCGACGATGGGCCTCAAGATCGGCCGCATCCTGCACAACACCCGCGGCCACTACCCCTACCCGAATGTCTGCGTCAAGCTTTCCGGGCACTACGCCTTCAGCAAGCAACCCTATCCGTACGAGGACCTCATCGGCTGGCAGCAGAGCCTGCGCATGGTCTTCGGCTGTCAGCGCCTGATGTGGGCCACCGACTTTCCCTGGATCGACACGGATCCGGGATATGGCGAGCTGGTCGCCCTGCCGGATCGAACCTTCCCGGACCTGACGGACGACGAACGACAGCATCTGATGGGCGGCACGGCGGCTCAGTTCCTGCGCTTCCCGGCGTTTCGCGATACCACGGGCTGGCTGAGGCCCGCCTAGTCAAGCTCACCGACACCGACCAAGGAGACGAGGATGAACTTCCAGGTGTACCAATCGTACTGGGGTATGGGCGGTCTGCCCTTTGGCGGCGACGACTGGACGATGGAAGAAAACCTGGCAAAGATCGCCGAAGGTGGCTTCGACGGTGTCGAGTTCCTCATGGAGGACACGGCCCACCGGGAGGCCATGGTGCCGCTGTGTGACAGGTACAACCTCAAACGCTCCAACATCGTCTTCCCCTGGACTCCGGCTGAATTCGCCGATGACATCGCCGCGGCAAAGGACGGCGGCGCCTCCCACATCAACCTGCAGCCCATGCCGATCACGCGGTCTGTCGCCGAACCGATCCCGTATCTCGTGCGCTGCATGGACATGGCCGCCGATGCTGGCTACGACCTGTTCTTCGAAACCCACCGGGATCGCACGACAACAGATATGTACTACACCCTGGACCTCATCGAGGCGGTTCCGGAGATGCAGCTGTGCGGCGACCTGTCCCATTTCCTCGTAGGGCGCGAGTTCGCCGGCCCGCCCATCTCGGAGACCAACCAGAAGTACATGGAGCAGATCGTCGAGCGTTGCGGCGCCTTCCACGGACGTGTCGCCTCGCGTGAGCAGGTGCAGGTGTCGATCTCCTTCCCCCATAACAGAGTCTGGTTCGATCTGTTTGCCGGCTGGTGGGAACACGGCTTCCGCGCCTTCCGCGAGCGCGCCGGCGAGGATTCGACACTGACCTTCGTCGTCGAGCTCGGTCCTCCTACCTACGCCATCCAGGGTGCCGATGGCCAAGAGCTGTCCGACCGTTGGGAGGAGGCCCTGATGATCAAGGACCGTGTACGCGAGATCTGGTCCCGCCTCGAGGCCGGGGGCTAAAGCGGAGCCATGTTCACCGCCGCCATGAAAGACAGGTACGACGAGGACGGCTTCCTCGTCGCCGAGGGTTTATTCGACGACGGGGAGCTGGCCGGCGTACGGCAGCGCATCGAGGCGCTCATCGCCGATCCGGAATCGAGGCCGGAGGGGGTTTCTCTCGGCCGTGAAGGGGACACCAATCCACAGACGAAAGGCACCGGTGACATCCGCGGTGCCGGCTTCCTCGTGCGCTTCGACCCCTTCTTCCAGGACTTCGCGCGTACGCCGAAGCTGCTCGACTACGCCCGCGGCCTGCTGGGACCGCGGGTGAAGGTGTTCCGTGACCAGGCCCTGTTCAAGCCGCCGCGGGGGCAGGCCAAGCCCCTGCACCAGGATCAGAGCTACTTCCGCGTGCAGCCGGTTGACGATCTGTTGACGGCCTGGATCGCCCTGGACGACGCCACCCTCGAGAATGGCTGCATGACCTATGTTCCTGGTTCGCACAGACACGGGATCTTCCCGATTACGACCGATCCGGTTCGCCCGGTGCACCATATTCCAGATACGGGCGATCTCGACTTGCCCGGGGCCGTACCCTGCCCGGTATCGGCCGGCTCGACCATCTTCCACCACGGCTGTTCCCTGCACAACAGCGCCGACAACCACACCGACACCTGGCGCAAGGCCTTGATTCTGCACTTCTCCACATCCGACGCCGCATCGGAACGCGCCGAGCTCAACGAGCAGGTGTCGCTGGAGATCGATTAGGAGAAACAGTCCATGGGTGGTGTGTTCTTCGACGTCGGCCGGCCCGTCATCGGCGGTTGGATGGGTGGCAGCTGGGCCTCCCACGACGACGTGCGCGGCATCGATATTCTCTGGGGTGGTGAGTTCGGTCAGGAGGGCTCGATCCTCTTCGGCGTCGATGTCGACACCGGCAAGGTGATCGAGCGCCACTGGATTCCCGGTCGCGAGTTCGACTGCAACGTCGATCCGCGCAACGGCACGCTCTACGTCCACACCTTCCACGGCCTCTACGAGTACGGCCACGTGCTGCAGTCGTGGACCCCCCGTGACGGTATGCGGCACCACGGCTTCCCCCTGTTGAGTGAACAGCGGTTCTATCATGGCTGCCTGGGACCCGACGGGCGCTTGTGGATCGGCACCCATCCCGGAGCCCACCTGGTCAGTTTCGACCCTGACGAGAACGGTTGGACCGACCACGGCGTGCAGGCGCCGGAACCCCGTCCGGACAGTCAGCAGATCTGGTGCAACCCGCAGTATGTGTCCGCCAATGGTGAGGTGGTCTGCAACATCCAGCGGGACCCCTCCGGGCGGGTGGCCTATGATCCGGCCACGGACTCGACGCGTGTGCTGGTAACTGCTGACGAACGATTCGAGGACGACCCCGCGCCTGTCGAACGTGCTGCCACCGTCTCGCGGCAGATTGAGGGCAGCTTCCGCCAGGAGGGCTGCGTCTACACCGTCGATGGCGACGAGCGCCGTGCCGACTACGAACCGACGGTGGCGACAGATATCTGCGGTCTGCATCGCGGACCGGACGGTGACATATACGGCACGACCATCATTTCGATGCACGTGTTCCGCTACGATCCGGGTCGGCGGCACCTGCAGGATCTCGGTCGTGTCGGCTGGGGCGGCGGCGAGGTCTACGACGTCATCACCTGCGACGACAAGGTCTACATGGGCAGTTACGGTGGTGGCTACTTCGCCGCCTATGACCCGGCACGGCCCTGGAACCCCATGCCCGAGCACGGTGGCGAACACGAGGACGCCAACCCGCGCAACTTCGGCCAGCTCGGTCAGCGCATGAACCGCCCCTTCGAGTACACCGTGGGCCCTGACGGGAGGATCTACATCGCCTGCCGCGCCAACTATCACGTCTCCGGTGGCGGGCTCGCCGTGTTTGACCCGAGGACAGAAGAGAAGACCGTCCACCGTGACGAGGACCAGTCCGTGCAGTCTGTCGCCTCAGACGACAGCTGGGTCTATTGTGGGACCAGCATTCGTGGTGGCCGCGGCTGCCTCGAGACCACCACCGAGGCGCGTCTGTTCATGTTCTCACCCACCGAGAATCGCCGCGTCTTCGAGTGTATCCCCCAGTGGGGGGCCATCACCGTCGGCAATCTTGCCTGCAGCACCGTCACCGGGTACGTCTACGGCTCCACCGACACGGGCCACGTCTTCGCCTTCTGTCCCCGGCGTCGGCGGGTCGTCTGGCGCTGGAAGATGAACGACGCGGGTACGCCGCTGATGGGTATTCCCGAGGCCCACGGCATCATCCACCTGACCTGCGGCCGTGATGGCGACATCTATGGCGTCACGCGACAGGAGGTCTTCAAGATCGACGTCACCACCGACCGGGTCGTCAATCTCGACCGGGCGCCGATTCCGGATCTGTGCCAGATCGTCGAAGGCCCGGATGACGGCGTGTTCTACATCGGTGCCAGGGGACATCTGCTGGAGTACCACGTGCGGGAGACGCCGCACTTCCGATGAACGACAGACCCGTCTTGTTCGACGCCATTCCCTTCGGCGCCGCCGAACGCACACGGCTCGACAGCGACGGCCAGGTCCTGCTGCCGGGTATCCTCAGCGCCGGGGCCTGCCGATCTCTCACCGACTCGTTGACACATATTCAGTCCCTGCTGCCTGGCGACGAAGATCACCGCCCGAACCACTACTCCGCCGAGTACGACCGATACCTGGCCAGCCTCATTGATCATCCGCAGATGCTCGACCTGGCTCGGCGGATCCTGGGCGAGGAGATCCGCTACGACCATTGTGTGTCACTCAACCGGCCGGGCGGCAACGGCGGCATACGCTGGCACAGCCATGCCTACTCAGAAGAAGATGCAGGTCTCGGCTTCGTGCGGATCTTCTTCTACGTGAACGGCTTCGCGCGCGGCGATGGAAATCTGAAGGTGATTCCCGGCAGCCATCTCTTCCGCGATCGCAGCATCGAAGCAGCGGACGACGAGGCGTTGCGTAGCGGCTGGATGAATGGGCGTTCCCATCCGGAAACGGGTGAACCGCTGCAGATCGAGGAACTCGAGGCACCACCGGGATCGGTGGCCCTCATGTGGACGCACGCCGCCCACGGGGTCAACGCCCGTCTCCCCGGCAGCGACACCCGCTGGACTGTGGTGTACGCCTATCGCAATCCCGGTGCCGAGTCGAGGGCGCGATGGCTCACGCCGGAGTTCGAAGCCACCGCCGGAGTGCCGCAGAACCTGATGTCGCTGTATTAGTTCCCCATCACCTCGTCGATGTGGCCGAATGTCTCACGCAGTCTCTCGAGTGCCGCAGCTGGCAATGGTCCCTTCTCGATGTATGCGATGTCATCTTCCAGCTGGGACTTGACGATGGTACCGCACATCACCAGGCTGATCCCCTCGGTGTGGGCGGCATACCGGTAGGCAGCTTCCACGAGACAATCGCATTCGCCTTCCTCGAGCAACCAGGACAGAGGGCTTTCGTCGGCCATGGTGTCCTGGGTGATGACACCCCGATTCGTCAGGTCGGTGAGAACTTCGGTGAGTCGGGGGACATTCCAGAAGAGGTTGCGCACGGTGAACACGTTGATGGCGCCAATACCTCTCTCCCTGCACAGTGGCAGGACCGTCCGGGCGGCAGACTGATTCAGCATGTTGTGGCCCACCATCGCCACGTCCACTTGATCGGTCGGCAGAACATGACGCAGCCAGATGTGCGCCCCATCGGACCGGGTCTGCTCGCTGGAACCGAGGAAACGGATCTTGCCCTGCTCCTTCAGTCTGAGAAACTCCGGGATGATGTCGTCCACGACCGTGGCGAAGGCCTCCGGCACGTCGGCCACAGCCATCAGCATCACGTCGATGTAGTCGGTCTGCAGTCGTTGCAGGCTCTCGTCCAGGGCCGGGCCCACCTCCTCAGGTTTCATGAACTGAACTGGCTCGCCTGGCATGGATCCAGCCACGGCCATCTTGGTGCTGAGCACGACCTGGTCGCGTCCGATCTCGCTGGCTGCCTTGCCCAGAATCCTCTCGCTGCGCCCGTCGCCGTACGCCGGGGACGTGTCCAGGAAGTTGATGCCCAGATCGCCGCGCCCCCGGTGCGGCCCTCGACATCGGTCTGATCCGTGCCGTACCACACTTTATAACCGGCAAAGTTGCTCTCTGTCGCGGCCAGCCAGGTAAGGACCAGCGACGTCCCCGTGAGGTCGGTGACCTGCAGGCTGTCGAGCCCCACCGGAGCCACGTTGTCCAACGCCAACTGCTGCAGGGCCGGTGTCTCCTGATCGGTCTCGCCGTCATTGACCGTCAGTCGCAGCCAGTACGTGCCCTCCGCCGTGGGAGCGTCCGCAGCCGATGACCAGGTGAAGGACACCGTGTTGCTGCCAGCGGACGTGACGATCCGTGTGTCGCCGCCGGCGCCGAGCTGGTAGTCAGCCCCATTGTCGAGTCCGGGCGGTCCACCGCTGTCGTCTGCGCTCGCAGTGACCGGTCCCGACAGCGTCGCTTTCTGGTAGGTCCCGTTCTCGGCGTCGCTCCACTCGACCTTCGCCTGCACGTCGGCGCCGGTGGCGTGGTTGGCCACGATCGATACCGCCACGGCGCCGGTACCGTCAGTCCCTTGTGAGGCGGCGGAGATTTCCCCCGTCGGCACAGCGGCCACGGGAGCTGCCGCCAGCGACGCTTCCACCGTGCCGCCGTAGGCGCCGATATTGACGCGCCCGCCATCGGGATCCGGCTCGTCGGCGAATGCGGCGGCCGGATCGCCGGCGTCGATGGCGGGACTGTGGCTCGCGTCCGCTGTCCAACTGCCCTCGTGGTAGCTGCCCGTCGTCGATTGGGGATGCAGATCCGATGGCGCCGACACGAGCAGCGGATCCGCCTGCAGACTCTGTCCATCGACGCCCATGGCGCTCTGCCAGTCGACGAGGGTGTCCATGTCCTGATTGCGGAAGCGCGCGACTCGAGTGCCACCGTCCTCCGTGTGATACAGGTTGTAGTCGAACACGGTTCCCGCCGGCAGACCCTGGGCGTCCTTCATATTCACGCGGACGCCGTAGCCGTCGTTCTCGTGCGCTACGAGGATGTTGTTACGGAAGATGTTCCCCTCGCCGGGCTCATCGTTCTTCTTGTTCCCTTTCCCCAGGTGGATCTCGACCTGGTTGTGATACAGCGTGTTGTTGAGAACGCTCGTATTCGCCGAGCCCTTGTAGATCCAGATTCCCCGTACCCGATTGTTGTAGATCCGGTTGTTGCGGATCGTGTTGCCGCCATCCTCAGCGTCGAAGACGAGGATGCCCACACCGTTGTCGCGAATCGTGTTGTCCGTGATCAGTGCCCGCTGCGCCCCCTGGATGTAGACGCCCGACCTGGGTCCGCCTTCAGCATCGCGGATGTCGCAGTCACGCACCGTCACATCGTCCGCCCAGTCGAGGTGCACGCCGGAGCTCTGACCGCGACCGAGCAGTGTCAGCCCCTCAACCGTCACGAAGGGTGAGCTGATCTTGAGTGCCGGCTTCTTGTTCTTGTCCGACTGGATCGCGGGAGTGTTGCCGACGCCGGGACGTATCGTCAATGTGGCGGACGCCGACGAATTGACGTTGACCTTGACCTGCTCCTCGTAGGTCTCGTCGTCACGGATCTCGATGACGTAGGGTCCGGCCATCTCGTCGGGAATCGCATCGAGGGCGGCAGAGATCGTCGTGAAGAAGCCATCGTCCTCCTGCTGGGTGACGATGAGAACGGTCTCCTGGGCGCGTACGGCCATAGGGACGCACCGCACCAGGCACAGGCCCAGTACCGGCAGCAGAGCAATCGGATGACGCATGGACCTCTTACCGTTGTTGACGGCACTCGCGCCGGGAGAGGCGCGGAGTCTCGTTCCGGGGCGGAACGGGGGTTGGGATACCCCTATATAACAAGGAAAGGCCGGGAACGGGAGTCCCCGGACTGGTTTCGCTGTGGGTCAGCAGATGCCGTGAGCCCGCTTTGCCCCCCTGATCGTATTGTACAGCAGCATCGTGATCGTCCAGGGACCGACGCCGCCAGGCACCGGAGTGATGGCGGAGGCCACCTCTTTCACCCCGTCGAAGTCGACATCTCCCACAAGCCGCCAACCCCGCTTGCGTGACGCATCATCGATACGGGTCACCCCCACGTCGATGACGACGACGCCGGGCTTCACCATGTCAGCTGTCACCGTATTGCGGAAACCGGTGACGACGACGAGCACGTCTGCCTGTCTGGTGTGGTAGGCCAGATCCTTCGTACCGGTGTGACAGATCGTGACCGTCGCGTTGGCTCCCGGGCCCTTCTGCGTCAGGATATTGGCCAACGGCCGTCCGACGAGGGTGCTGCGGCCGACGACGACGACATGCTTGCCGGCCACGTCCACGCCGGACCGCGCCAGGATCTGTTGCACACCGTGAGGCGTGCAGGGCAAGAAGCCCTCCTGCCCGCGGATCAGCCGACCCAGATTCACCGGGTGCAGGCCATCGGCATCCTTATCGGGATCGATGGCGTTCAGCGTTGCTTCTTCGTCCAGTCCGTCGGGCAGGGGCAGCTGCACGAGAATCCCGTGCACCGAGTCGTCGGCGTTCAGTCTTTCGATCTCGGCGATCAGGTCCGTCTGTGGCAGGTCGGCGTCGAACTTCGACTCCACCGAATACACACCCACCTCGGCCGCCGCCTTGCGTTTGCCCTTCACATACGACATCGACGCCGGGTCATCTCCCACCAGAACCACCGCCAGACCCGGCACGACGCCGTGATCGGCCTCCAGTCCGGCCACCTCGGTCTTCAGCTCTTTCCTGAAGTCCTTTGCCAGAGCCTGTCCATCCAGAATCCGCGCACTCATTGCTTCTTCCCCTTCTTCTTGCCGGCAACTCGCTTGCCCTTCCCGCCGCCACTGTCGACCGCCGCCGGATCGGGCGTCAACTGGTCCTTGCCGACCACGGCCTGCAGCGCTTCGGGAACCTTCACTGAACCGTCCGCCTGCTGGTAGTTCTCGAGGATAGCGATCAGCATGCGGCCGATGGCACAGCCGGTGTCGTTGACGGTGTGACAGAACTTCAGACCACCCCCCTCGGTGGGGCGGTAGCGGATGTTGAGCCGCCGGGCCTGATAGTCGGTGGTGTTGGTGTCTGTCATCACCTCCATCCACTCTCCCGTGGCCGGCATCCACACCTCGCCGTCCCGCTGGATGTGTGTCGCCAGGTACCCGGCATCGCCAGCACATTTGGCGACCATCCGATAGGGCAACTGCAACTGCTGCAGCAGCCACTGGTTGATCTGCCCGAACTCCTCGTACAGTTCATGTGACTGCTCCGGAGCACACACCGCGTTCATCTCGATCTTGTCGAACTGGTGCACCCGTTTGATACCCCGCACGTCGCGGCCCCAGGAGCCAGCCTCCGAGCGGAAGCAGGTCGTATAGGCGAAGACTTTTACCGGCAGGTCGGCTTCGTTCAGTGTGCGGTCCATGAAATAGCTGAAGTTGGTCGGCTCCGATGAACCCACGAGGAACAGCTGCGCCCCATCCTCGACGTTCTCCGACTCGATGGCGTAGACCTGGTCGCGGCCCTCCGGAAAGTGCGACGTGCCATACAGAGTCCGCTCGCGCACGAGCAAAGGCGGCACCATCATGTCGTACCCCCGGTTCAGCAACTCATTGCACAGCAGCTGCTGAATGGCGTACTGCATCCGCGCGATGTCACCCTTCAGGTAGGTGAACCGCGAACCGGAGACCTGTGACGCCTGCAAGGTGTCGACGCCCAGGGTCGGCGCCAGGTCCGCATGCTCGATGGCCTCAAACTCACCCTCGGCATGGGCGGGCTTCAACGACATGGCTGCCTTCGACCCATCCCCCTTGCCGAGGCTGTCGGCAGGCAGATAGCCCGTTCCTGGAAGCCACACACATTCCTCGGGGTTGTCCTCCTCGCCGGTTCCATCGGGCATGTCCTGGTGCGGCCAGTTGGGGAACCAGTCGAGGATGGTCTGCCACTCCCCGGTGACCCCGGCCAGCTTCGCCTCGACGTCACGGGTGGTTTCGCGCAGTTGTTGCCCGCGGGCTCGAGCCGCATCCGGATCGGTCCTGCCCAACTGGGCCAGTTCCTTCTTCTGGGCGTTGAGACCGTCGATCTCCTGCTGTAGCGTGCGGCGCTCTTCATCGAGAGCGAGGAAGTGATCGACATCCGCCTTTGCCGGGTCCACGCCACGGCGGCTGATGGCCTGACGCAGAGCGTCCGGGTTTTCGCGGATCTGACGTACATCAATCATAGCGGCGGAACCATCATGGAGAGAGGATCACAGGATTTCGCTGTATCAACGAAAAACGCGGTTGGTGCCGATCATGGCAACGATGTTTCTTGCACGCCATGACAAGAGCCTTGATCTGGGATTGTGACGGCGTTCTCGTGGATAGCGAAAAGCACAGTTGTTCGGCCTGGCTGCCGGTGTTGCAGCGGCGCGGCATCGATGTAGATCTCGAGTACATCGAGACCTTTATCGGACGCTCCGACGGCGCCGTGCTGGAGGACCTGGCCCGGCGTACCGGCCGCACCCTGGATGGCGATATCCTCGAGGACCGCGAGCAGGAGTACTTCCGCCAGGCGGAGGGAGCCACCGAGTCCTTCGAGGGACTTCCCGAGTTGCTCTCCCGCTTCCACTCGGAAGGTCTGCCCATGGCGGTGGCTTCGTCAGGACGCCTGGCAAAGATCCGCTTCTCCCTGGCCCAGGCCGGGATCGATGGCTGCTTCGACATTCTCTGCTCCGCCACCGAGGTGGACCGGGGGAAACCAGCGCCCGATCTGTTCCTCCTCGCCGCTCAGCGACTGGGTGTGGACCCCGCCGACTGCGCCGTGATCGAGGACTCGGTCCCGGGCCTGCAGGGGGCAGCTGCCGCCGGCATGCGCCCCATCGGCTTCACCTCCAGCCACGCCGCGGACCTGCTCAGCGAGGCGGGGGCCGAAATCGTGTTTGAGAGGTATGAGGAACTTCCCGGCATTCTCTGGAAATAGCCCCAATTGCATCAAAAACAACCTATTACGACGTATTTCCCGGGTCCGCTCCTGAGCGAGATCAGACAATAAAACTCAAGTTCGTACCAGGTCGACCGATCTCAAGAGTGAATCACGAGGGTCGCCAGGACCAACGCGATTCGATTCTTGGGGCTCCCCGCCGAGTAGCTGCTGCTCGGCGGGGACTTTTTTTCTCGATTCTCACGCTGAACCACAGGTCTTGAATCAGCGCAGGCATGGCGAAGCCATGTCGAGTGGTCGGCGTTGGATCACCGTTCGGCACTGGATCACCGGGGACGCCGATCGACCCAGTGCCGGAACAGGGGTTTCACTTCTGCCGGCAGCCCCTCGAAAATCTCCAGCTCCACCGTTGGCACCTCGTTGTCCGTCGCCCCATCGACCTCGTCCACCAGCCGTGCGCGCTCGTCCGAGCCCGGCATCAGACCATCCAGATTCAGCCACCAGGGGGCCCAGCGGATCGCCAGGCCCACCCGCGTCTCGTCGCTGTCATTCGACGGCGTCGCATGCCACAGACGGCTGTCCATCACCATCACCGTGCCTGCCGGTCCGGTAACCGGCGTCTCGTCCGGGTGTGGCGCCAGCGGGTCCACGCCGTTGCGCCCGGTGGGGTTGTTGGACTGACGATGACTGCCCGGCACGATCAGCGTGGCGCCGTTGTCCTCGGTGAAGTCGGTGAGCATCCAGATCGATGTCAGGTGCGCGACCATATCCGGATAGGGCGCCGGAATGTGTCCGGCATTGTCCTGGTTGAATGGCCAGTCGCCATGCCACTTCAGTCGTCGTGCGCCAGGAAGGCTGATGATGGTGGAGGTGAACGAGACGCGGACATGCTCGCCGAGCAGTGCCCTCGTCAGCGGCCGCAGGCGCGGGTCGGCCAGGTACGGGGCAAAGGACTGCGTGTGGTTGATGAGTCCTGACACAGCGCCGCGGTTGCTTGGCGCATCCGCCCGATTGTGGGCGGGATCGACACCAAGCACATCAGCACACACGCCGCCCACGCGATCGGAAGGGATGACCTCTTCCAGAATGCAGTAGCCGTGGTCGTGGACCTGCTGCACCAGCCGGGTTGTATCACCCATGGTCAGTTGCTCGCCTCGAGAGCTACCTCCTGTTCGGCCCTGTGCACGAGGGCCTTCATGTAAGCGATGCTGTACGCGGTGCCGATGCGGCCGTCATCACCCATCTGCGGGATGTGATCGGGAATCAGCACGCCGCGAAAGTCAGCCCGCTGCAGGGCCTTCATCACCAGGTACATGTCCTGGTAGCCGTCGTCGATGAAGGTCTCGACGAAGTGCGGCAGCGGCTGGTCGACGTTGCGGAAATGGACCTTGAAGATCTTGTCGCCACCGAAGTGATCGATGGAGGAGACCGTGTCCCTCCCCATCAGGTCGCCTCCCTCCAGCCAGCAGCCGACGCAGAAGCAGATACCGATATTGGGGCTGTCGGCGATCTCCATCGCCTTCTGGTAGCCATCGAAACTGGAGAAGACGCAGCGCGGTATTCCCCCCAGGTTGGGTACGGGCGGATCGTCGGGATGAATGCCGATCATCACGCCGGCATCCTCGGCGACGGGCTTCACCTGTTTCGCCCAGCGCTCGAAGTGCGTCCACAGCTCCTTCTCGGAGTATTCGCGGCCATGACTCAGAGGCATGGCGTATTCACGCCCCCCCCAGTGGCCTACGGTGGCCTTGTCGAGATCGAAGCCACGGGCCGATGAGCCGCCGCGGGTTGCTTCACGTTCGGTACTCCAGATGCCGTTGCCCATGTGAGCGTACGTCGTGTAGGGTATCCCGGCTTTGCCCAGGTTGACGATGTGCCGCTTGTACTCCTCGATCTTGTCGTCCTGGTTGGCCAGACCCAGGACGATGGCATCCTGGTTGTGCACGTCCGAATTGCCGAAGCCGAAGATCTCGATCCCGTTCTCACCGAACACTTCGCGGCGGCTGGCGTAGTAGTCGGCGCTGGATTTGCTGCCGTCCGTCCAGCAGACGGCGTATTCCACGCCCATCTGTCGGACGAAGTCAAAGTCCTGCTGTGTCGCTTCGGGCGACATCTGCGCGGCGATCTTCATTCCCGGCTTGATGTGGTCCATCGGATGGCTCATCACGGTCCTCCTCTGCTACTAGTTGCGTCGCTCGAATTCCTGCTCGTATTCACCCAGCACGCGGGCGTAGACCTCCTCGCCCATGAATCCCGTCACCTTACAGGACAGGTTGTTCTTGTGCCTCCCCCCGGCGATGTACATGCGGCTGTCGATGCCGGCCGCACGATCCCACAGAGCGCCGTCACGGGGGTTCACATACTCCGCCTTTTCCCGGCTGCCGTCACGTCTGGCCAGAAACAGGGTGATCAGGTGCGGTGAGTTGCGATCGCGGCCGTGGTGCAGGCTGCCGGCGTCAAAGCCGTCGACCTCCAGGCGAACGGCCCGTCGCGAGTCCTTGCCCTTCTCCACCATCACCGACAAGTGCCCCTCCAGCCGCACGAGGGCACGTCGCGGCGCCACCACTTCGACGCGGGAGTTGCACAGGACCACCATGTACCGCTGGAAGGCTCCGCCGCGCACATGCTGTGACAGGTCGTTGATCACCTCCACTTCGGACTTGGTATAGACATCGCGGGTGTGGCTGATGTAGTACTCGGCGAGGGCCACGGGCAAAACCTTGCGCAGGTCGGCCGTACTCAGCACGTCGGCGTGAGCATTACCCGAGTAGAGTTCCGCCGCCTCCGCTGCGTCGTCGTGCTGGTCGTAGAACTCCCGGCGGAAGTTCATCCTCGTCGGATCGTCGGGGCTGTCGGTGATCTTCACCAGGCCATGCTTGCGCGCCAGGCGCACGATATCGGAGTGGAACAGGACGATCTTGGCCAGGGCCGGCGCGAACCGCTCCACCTCCCTGGTCTCCGAGATCAGCTTGGCCCCCTTCACCTCGTGTCCCTCGGGCAGGTTGAAGGGCTCCATCCAGAGTCCACAGTCGTGCATGAACCCGCCGAGGAAGACCTCCACGAGCTCTTCACGGAACAGGTTCATACGCAGACCGCCCGGATAGGTGGCGCTGAGCACCTCCGCCTCCTCGTGGGACAGTCCCAGCTCGTTGCGGATGTCGTCGTCCGTGGCCTCGCCGAAATAGCTTGTCATGGCCTCGTCCTCATCCTGACGCAGAGCCAGCTGCGTCGCCATCTCGGTAGCGAAGGCGGCGACGCTGAGGGCGTGACGGACTGTCTCTCTATCGAGCTGAAAGCGGAGAATCATGTCCATCACCAGCGTGTTGCCATGCAGGTATTCGTCGAGGGCCTTCTTCACGGCGCCGTGAAATTCGGTGAAGCTGCGCTCGAACTGCCGCAGGCTGGCGTCGGTCTCGGTACGGCGCAGGTCGCCGACAGTAAAGTCCGCCTTGCCCAGAGAGCGGTAGATCCCTGCCGCCTGGTCAGCCACCTCGCGGGCGGCGCCGGCGACCCGCTTGGCGTGAACCTGGGCCCGCTCCTCCAACGCCTGAGCGGCGGGCTCTTCGGTGTCTGGTCGGTCAATCTCAGCCGGCGGGTCCACCTGACGCGATCCCTGCACCCAGTGCACGTCCACGTAGGTCACACCGTCGAGGGAAGGATTGCGGGTTTCCAGCCACTCCAGATGCTTCAGCGTCAGCGGCGTCTGCTTGGTGATGTACACGCCGCCTCCCGGGCCGGGGACATCCTGCGCCGGGCAAACCTGCATATCGAGATCCTTGCTGGAGATCTCGCTCAACACATGGCGTACCCGATCGGTGCTCATGCGGATCGTGCCGCCTGCCTTCACTGTTGAGCTCCCGGCGGCGCGACCATCTCGATGTCGCTCAGTTCATCGGTCTCGGCCGAGACCTGCACCAATACATAAAAGAGCACCGCCACGATGGCCAGCCACATGCCGACAGCGATCCGTACCTGTCGCCGCATCATGTTGTAGACGAACAGCAGCCCGAGCAGGGCGGTGCCGATGGCGATGAGCGGGTTGGCGATCAGATAGAGAGTGACGTCGCGCACGGTGAATCAGTCGAAAATGACTGTACGGTTCTCCGCAACGAAGACACGGCCCTCGAAGACGAGCCGCAGGGCACGGGCGAGGACGACCTTCTCCACGTCGCGACCTGCCAGCGCCATGTCGGCGGCGTTGTGAGTATGGTCGACGGGCAGCGTCGACTGGGCGATGATGGGGCCCTCGTCGAGACCGTCGGTGACGAAGTGGGCCGTGGCGCCGATGATCTTGACCCCCCGATCAAACGCCTGGGCATAGGGACGGGCGCCGGCGAACGCGGGGAGAAAGGAGTGATGGATGTTGATCATGCGCCCACGGTAACGCGAGACGAAGTCGGGAGTCAGGATGCGCATGTACTTGGCCAGCACCAGGTAATCGGGTTCGTAGGGCGCCACGGCGTCGAGCACGCCCGCCTCCTGGTCCTCGCGGCTGCGCCCCTTGTGCGGCACTAAATGGAAAGGCACGTCGAAACGCTCCACCAGGTCCCGCAGGCTTGCCCGGTTGCTGACCACGGCCCGCACGCGGGCATCCAGGTCGCCACTGTGACAGCGCAACAGCAGGTCCCCCAGGCAGTGCGCCTCCGAGGTGGCGAGAAGAACGAGATCGCGGCGCCCGCTCTGCCACAACTCGAGATGGTCGGCATCCGGCACTTCGGCCTGCAGCTCGTCCATCAGCCCGGCCGGTACATCATCTCCCGGCGCACTGAACTCCGAGCGCGGCGCACTGAACTCCGAGCGCGGCGCACTGAACTCCGAGCGCGGCGCACTGAACTCCGTGCGCATGAAGAAACGGTCGTGGTGAAGATCGACGAACTCGCCGTTGGCGACGATGTTGAGCCCGGCGCGATGCAACACGCCGGTGATCCGGTGAATGAGTCCGGTAGCGTCGGGACAGGCGATCCGCAGTATGTGGGTCAGTTGGCCTCGGCGGCGTGCTTGAAGGTTGAAGTCTTGAGGTCGGTCTGTGTTTCGTAGATGGACCCGCCCTTCAGGGCGGTGGGCATAGCCAGCTGAACCGGCACGTCGGTGACCCGGGGACGGTTGCAGGGATCACCCCGCAGATACCCGTTGCAGTAGCTGTCCCAGTCGCTGCCGAGCAGCGGCCAGGAGTCCTCGCAGCAGTACTGGAACAGCAACAGGCGACGGGGCGTCGGCGAGCGATTCGGCAGCGAACCGTGCAGGACGCGCACATGGTGGATGGATATGCTTCCGGCGGGCAGTTCTACCTTCTCGGCAGTGCTGTCGTCGAACTCTGGATCGGTGACGGCGCCGATGAAGTGGCCATCCTGATGATGATCGAGAATGGGCCCCCTGTGCGAACCCGGAATAACGAGGAGGCAACCGTTGGCTTCCGTCATCTCGTCGATACAGACACCGACGGCGAGCAGGTCGTCATTGGTGTGCGGGTAGAAGGCCCAGTCCTGGTGCCACTCCACCGGACTGCCGGACTCAGCGCCCTTGATGTTGAGCTTGTTGCCGTTATATCGGATGCCCTGGGAGCCGACAAGCTCTGCGACGATGTCGAGCACCCTATCGTTGTGCAGGGCCCGCTTGTAAACTTCGTGCGATTGTACCGGGCTTTTCAGTCGGCGCAACTTGGGAAATTCAGGCGTGTGATCGGGTTCGAGGTCGAACACATCCGTGTGCTCGGTGACCTGGCGGGACTGCTCGACGAACTCGTCCGTCACACTCCCTAACTCAGCCACCTCGGTGGCACTGAAGACCCCTTCCACACCTAGGTAGCCCTTCACGCGATAGTGCTCGACCTGGTCCTTCGTCAGCATGTCTGTTCCTTCGGTTCTCTTAGCTGGGTGTCCGGTTGCCGCTGAATTGGAATATAACCCCGCCTTCTGACGCCCGGAAGGTGGGGCTCTATCAACGGGCAGCTTGGTCAGCGTGCCCAGGGGTAGTCGACGGGTGGATGCTTGAGCAGTTCCGCCTCTATCAGATCAGAACCCAACCCCGGCCGATCGGGCAGCCGCAGATGACCGTCGGTGATCTCGAAAGGATGGGTCATCAGGTCGTCGCGCCAGGGCGCATCGTCCACATCGAATTCCTGGATGTAGAAGTTGGGAATGGTGGCACAGACATTGGCCGACACGAGCGTGTTCATGGGACTGTGGCAGTTGTGCGGCGCGATCAGCGTGTCGTAGGCATGGGCGAAATCGCAGATCTTCTTGCCCATGGTGATGCCGTTCCAGGCCAGGTCCGGCATGATCACATCCTGGGCGTGCCGTTCCAGGAACGGGCGGTAGCCGTGCACTCCGTAGAGGCTCTCCCCCGTGCAGATCGGTGTCGTCGTTGAAGACCGGATGGTCTGCAGGGCATCAGCATCGAGGGTTTCCGTCTCGAGCCACATCAGGTCATGGGTCTCGAGGCTGCGGGCCAGCTTGATGGCGCCGCCCAACTTGAAGGTGAAGGCCACGTCCAGGGCGATGCCCACATCCGGACCCAAGGCCTCGCGGAAGGTGCCGATGACGGCGTCGGCGCAACGCAGAACCGCCGGCGGCGCGTCTCCGGCATGGGTTGAAAACGAGTTCCTGACGAAGCTTGTATCGGGGCGATCCTCGAGCTCGATGAGATTCGTCTTGATGGCGGTGTAGCCGCGCTCGAGCACGACCTCGGCGAGGCGCTTCAGATCGTCGGTTGTGCGCACGGGGGTCAGGCCGAGCCGTTCGGCGGCATGCTGGCGCGGCGCCGACCCGCAGTGGGACCAGTAGAGCCTCAGCTCGTCGCGCAGCTTGCCTCCCAGCAGTTGCCAGACAGGTGCGCCCAGAACCTTGCCACGGATATCCCACAGGGCCGAATCGATGCCGGACATGGCCTTCCAGGCGATGCCGCCGATATGTCGCACCGAAGCTGCGGACAGCTCCCACCAGATGGCCTCGGCCTCCATGGGATCACGTCCGACCACCCACTCGGCGTAGCGCTCCACCGTGGCGGCCACGGGACCAGGAGACCCCCAGTCGGTACAGTCACCCCAGCCGACGAGGCCGGGATCGCTGGTCTCCACCTTGACGAAGGTCCACGGCCGAAATCCGCCGTCGACGATGAATGTCCTGATTGCCGTGATCTTCATGCTGGGATGTCCATCGGGGCGCAAAGAACCTCTGCGTGTTGTGCCATCAGAGAAGCTCGAGCAGCCTGGCTCACCTTCTCCAGATCCGGCTTTGCCCCGGCCTCCTGGAAGATCCGCCTGGCCTCGGTCAACGTCGTCCGGGCGTCGTCCGTCTCTTCGTCTGCGACCAGAACCAGCCCCATTTCATACAGGGCTTCGGCCAGGCTCACCGACTCACCGAACTCGCGATTGATCGCGATGCTGCGCTCCAGGCTCTTTCGGGCGTCTGCCAGGTCGCCGGCATCACGCTGCAGTCGTCCGATGAGCCGCAGGGCGTCCGCTTCCCCAAGAGCATCTCCCAGACGCCGGAAACCGCGTCTGGCGTGTGCCAGCGAATCTGCCGCTTCTACCACACGTCCCTTCCCGATCAGCGCCTCACCGCAGTTGAGGTGGATTTCCGGTTCATGTGCTGAATCACGAGTCTGCCGACAGAGATCGAGGCTGCGCTCGTACAGCTCGAGTGCGTCGTCCCAACGTTCCTGGTCGGCCCGGATCATCCCCATGTTGCTGTAAGTGAGGATGGACTGACTGGCGGACGAGTGCTTCTCGTCGGCTTTCAGCACCTGCTCGTAGAGTTCCCAGGCGCGATCGAACTCTCCGTGAACGGTGGACAGCGCTGCGAGATTATTGCGAGCGTTGGCTGCGTCTTTCGACTCACCATCGGGGAGAACGTCGAGCGCCTCTTGCCAGCGGGCCTCGGCCTGATCGTATCGCCCCCACTCAAAGTCAACCGTGCCCCACGTCGTCAGACTTCGAGCTCTCAGCTCTGCGTCAGCCCCCGCCAACCGCTCGGTGACGATCCCGATGCAGCGTTCACAGGCACCGACAGCGGCGGCGAAGTTGCCCAGCCTTTTCTCGGTTCGACTCAGGTGATGCCAGGCGCCAGCCTCGTGCTCTGCGTTGTCGGCACCAGTGGCGAGATCCCGCATCGATACGAACCGCTCGCGTGCCGTCTCGGTAACTCCGAGAGTGTAGTACGTGAGCCCGGATTCGCGGTACAGTGCCGTCAGAGAATCTGCGTCGATGGCCGAAACTCGGCAGGCTTCGATCGCCATGTCGTAAAGTCTGGCAGCCGAGCGCCAGTCATAAAGTTCGGCAGCTTGCCCGGCAGCAGTCCTCAGGTACGGGATCGACTCTTCGTACTGCTCGGCGCCGTACAAGTGATACCCGAGAGCGGAGTGATCGACTCCCTGTTCTTCCCCTGGCGAGATCCCGATCGTTGCCGCAACGGCTTGATGGTACTCACGGCGCAACTCCCAGGGAAGACCGGCGTAAAGCACCTCCCGAATCTTCGGATGGGCGAATTCGTAGACTCCGCCTCCTTCGCATCCGGTGATCAGTCGGGAGCGCTTCTCCAGGCGGAACAGCGCGGTCATCAGCTGCATCCGCGGGAGCCCCGCGATGCTCTGCAACTGTTCGGCGGTAAACCTCTGCCCCGCTACCGCCGCTGTCTGCAGAAGTTCGCGGTCCTCGCGGCTCAGCTCGCCGATTCGGCGTGACACAAGACTCGACACACGTTCGGGAACTCCCTCTCCTTTGAGGTCCGGCTGGACCGTCCAGAGTCCCTCCTTCTCCCGCAGCACTCCCTGACGATGCAGCAATCGCAGAACCTCGACGGTGATCAGGGGATTGCCCTGCGACTGAGAGAACAGGTAGTCGGCGAAGTCATCGCTGAAATCGGCTGCCGGGAACAGCGAATCGGCCAGTGCCTGCGTCTGTGACGCATCCAGACTCCCGACCCGCACCTCCACCGGGCGCTGCTCCGTCTCGAACTCCTGCAGCAGACTCGTCAGAACGACAGCCGTCGATTCCTCGGGCCGGTACGTGAGCAGCAGCGACAGCTTCGTATCCTCTGTCGAGCTGATCTCGACTGGCGCAGACCAGTCACAATTGCATTATAGGCTATCTGACTGCGATGTTCAATATTAGTGATACGCAGATCTCGGATCTCCTACGACACCGCCCGGTCCAGCTAAAGAAAAGCCCTGCCATCCGAAAGGATGACAGGGCTTTTCAAGGGACAGCTTACAGGGGCTGCACGCCTTCGGCGGCGGGACCCTTCTGACCCTGAACCAGATCGAACTCCACCTTCTGACCCTCGGCGAGGGACTTGAAGCCCTCACCGCGGATGGCGGAGTGATGGACGAAAACGTCGCCGGAATCGGACTCGATAAAACCGAAGCCCTTGGCGTCGTTAAACCACTTGACGGTCCCAGTCTTGCGCTCAGACACGGCAATTCTCCCGTGTTTGGTGTGTGCGTTGGTTCGTCTTCTCACACCGGACTGCACTGAGCCAGAATGGGAGACAGCTGCCAACAGCATGATCGCGCGGCCGGCGTGGCACGCGCATAGATAAGTAAGATAATCAACAAACAGCAGTTGCGGAAGTGGAATATTCCTGGTCGACAGACAGTCCATGTCCTTGCGCTCCACTGTCTCTGGGACGTAAGCTTAGCCTGCTCTGTGGCGTACTATATATAGTGATCGCGCGTTGGGCTGCATTCCTCGTACACCCCGGTCTCGGATCTCATTGCGTCTCGCCCTGTTCTGTCTGCTTCTGTTCTGTTCGACGCCGTGTTGGGCGCCGATACCGTATACACCCAGACGCCCCGACCCTGTTCTCGAATCCTGGCGCTGGCGCACCTATCCCGAGCTCAAGGGGCTGGGACTGCGCAGTATGGCTACCGACGGGCGGTCCATCTGGTTTGGTACAGATGTGGGCGTACACCGCTATGATGGTGTTGACTGGCACGCCTACACGACGACGGATGGCATCAACTCACCGCCGGTGAACAGCCTTTGTGTCGTTGACTCGAATCGTGCCTACGCCGGTACCGAATATGGCGTGTTCGCCTTCGACGGACGGGGCTGGGAACACGTATTCCCTCTCGATGACACATACCCCTGGCCTGTGGATGACATCCTCGCCGCCTCGGATGGATCCCTCTGGGTGGCGACGGCCTGGGGTGCCGTGCACCTCAGCGATGGCGCGCATATCGTGTACACCTCCGCAGACATGGCAACGGCACTGCGGACGATCGATCCGCGTCTCCACGTCACAGTTGTGCCCGACAGTCTCCTGCGTGCCCAAGAATGGACCGAAGGCGCCGGCATCCGCGTCGTGAAGGGATCCTTCATCGGTTTCCGGCGAGGGTGGGCACCCACACCGGTATGGGCGGTCGCCGAGGATGGTCCTGGCGCTCGCGCCGGCATCGAGGTGGGAGATCTCGTACTCGCCAGCGAAGGAAACCTGCCCAACTTGCCCCACCTGGTCCTCGACGCCCCCGGGTCCAGTTCAGCCGGCATCAGGCTACGCCGCCCCCGCACCGGACAGGAGATCGATGTTGACCTTGTGCGTGGCAGCCCTTCGGGCAGCGTACGCGAGTTTCCCATATCCGACATCATGGAGGATAGGGAGGGCCGAATCTGGATGGCCCTTGAGAACGGTGACGGCATCGTACGTCTGGACAGCCGGGATGACAGGGGCGAGGCAACGTGGGACCTGCTCGACAGCACCAACGGTCTCGAGAGCTTCGGACGTCCGCGTCTCTGCCAGACGTCGGACGGTATCGTCTGGTTGATCAACAACAAAGGCGGCTCTGGAATCCAGTTCTTCGACGGCGAGCGCTGGCAGCGCACCGGCATAGCCGAGCACCTCGAGCCCGGCCAAGACATCAATACGGCAATCCTGGAGGCCTCGGACGGGTCACTGTGGATCGGCGGGCACATGGGGCACGTACACAGCTACCGGAATGGACGGTGGCAGGTGTATGAGCGCCCCGCGATTCCGACTCCGCAGAGCCGGCTGCGCGACATCATCGAAGGCCCGGACGGGGCGTTGTGGTTCGCCGGGCTTGGCCAGGAGCCCGTGCGCCTTGACTATGGCACGACGAATTGGGCGTCCTATCTCGATCTACGGTATCACCTGCACAGAGGTCCGCTGGCCTGGTTCACCAGCGGCGGCGATGTCATCAGCCTCGTTGGCGACGGGGGTCTACGCTATGGCGAGGCGGATGGGCTCATGGACAATGCCGCCGCCGTCATCCTCGGGCCGCGCGATCGCCTGTGGGCCCTCGGTTCACATCACGAACAGGCAGCGACGGCTATTCTCGACGAGCAGACCGGGCGCTGGGAGCGTCAGATCCATCCCAAGCTGGCCAGAGAGGTCGATGCCAACGCGGCGTACCTGGCAGCGGACAAGTTCCTTGTGGCTCGGCGGCCTGAGCGTCAGCACGGAACGAGGCGAGCACGGGGGCGTGCCGCGGTATGCCGATGGCGAGTGGGAGCATCTCCTGCTGCCAGTCGACAACCTCTATGCCATCACACAGGTTCCCGACGGCCGGATCTGGATGGGGCCGCCCCTGCGCAACTACGACGGGACGAAGTGGGAGACGATCAGCCAGCCGCGTGAGCTGACGTCCTGGATTCAGGATCTGCGCACCGATGACCAGGGCCGCTTGTGGGTGGCCACACGCAACTACGGTGTGTTCTGCTTCGACGGGACCAACTGGAGCCACTACGATATTCGTAGTGGGCTGGCAGACAACAATGTCAACGGCCTGCTCGTGTCCGCGGACGGAACGATCTGGGCTGATACTCCGCGTGGCATCAGCCGTTTTGACGGCCGTTCGTGGATGAGTGGCGCCTTGCCCGATGCCTTTCGCTCATCGGGGTACCGCGGCGCCCTGCGACAGTCTCCGGACGGTGCCGTGTGGTTCAGCGAGAAAGGTCGAGCCAGCCGCTACTTTCCCGACACCGAAGCCCCCGAAACTCGCATCGTTCTCGGTTTGCAGAAGGTTTCACAACCAGGAAATGCCCTCATCTCCTGGTCCGGTGCCGACCCGTGGAATGCCACCCTGCCGTCAGCACTGCACTACTCCTACCGCCTGGATGACGGCCAGTGGTCATCCTACACGACGGGTCAGAGCCACGTATTTCTTGCCGTACCGAGTGGTTCCCACGCCGTCGAAGTGAAAGCACGCGACCTCGACTTCAACGAGGACCCCACACCTGCCAGGTTTCGTTTCGACGTCCTCCCCCCCGTGTGGCTGCAGGGCTGGTTCGGGATTCTCATGCTCTTCCTCGTCCTGGCGATGGTCGTTTCAATCCTCACCGCTCATCGTGCCATGGTGCGCCGGCAGGAGCGAGACCATGCGTTGACCCAGCGCAACCGGGCTCTGGAGGTGGCGTCGCGCGCCAAGAGCAATTTCCTGGCGAGCATGTCGCATGAGCTGCGCACCCCATTGAACTCGGTAATCGGCTTCACCGAGCTTCTGCGCACCAGCCGCGCCGCCAATCTGGAAAAACGTCAACAGCGCAATCTGTCCACCATCCACCGCAACGCCATTCACCTTCTTGGTCTGATCGATCAGTTGCTGGATCTGTCAAAGATCGAAGCCGAGCGCCTGGAGGTGACACCCGTGAGCTTCGATCTCAAGGAGTTGGTGGAAGACTCCCTGTTGATGGTGGAGCCCCTGAGGCACGGCAAGCCCGTATATCTGCGTTCTCACATCCCTGCCGCATTGCCTGAGGTCAACACCGACCGCGCGAAGGTCGGACAAGTTCTGCTCAATTTGCTTAGCAATGCCGTCAAGTTTACCGATGAAGGTGAAGTCAGACTCTCGGTGATCTGCAGCGGCGATCGCATGCAGTTGGTCGTGACCGATACCGGGATCGGCATTCCAGATGAACAGCTGGAGACGATCTTCGAAGCCTTCAGTCAGGAGCGTCACATCCCCCACCTCGTCGAGAAATAGCACGCCATGGCCACGCGGTGGGTCACCTGCGGCTCCTCGGACAGAGCCAATCCCATCCAGCGCGCCTCTGTGTCAGCACGAAGATGGCGCATGACCCGGGTGCCGACTGCGATCCCGAGACCGGACATGACGGCAGCGGCCACCTGACGGGCCGTCATGCCCCGCAGCGTCTCGTCGGTGACTCCGGCGTCATCCTTCTGCATCATCGTGCGCAGTACCGCGGCCGCTTCTGCGGAATGATGCCACAGGTATGCGTGGGTGCTGTCGGCTTTGATTCCATCCGGGAGGGGCTCGTCCTGAACTGCGGTCTGTGGCGCGGGAATGGCATGGCTCTGCTTGGCAGCAGCTGGCTCCTGCGGAGTAGCCACGGTCGGTATGACGGGGATCTCGGGTTCCGTTGTCGGCCACGCGAAAGGCTTGACGTCCTTCTTCGGTTTCATGCTGGCGCCTCCCGGTCGATCAATCGGGTAATCCGGACCGCCATCAGGTCTGAGACGACGACGATCTCACCCTCGCCGAAGACCCGGCCGTTGACCATGATGTCGAAGGCTTCACCGGCAAGTTTGTCGAAGTCGATGGTGTCCTGTTCCTTCAGACCCCGCACGTCATCGATACTCACCTCCTTGCGCCCCAGCTCGACACAGATGTCCACGAACACGTTTTCCAGGTTGACTTCCATGGCTCAACCCTCCGGCCTGGAGACGACCTCGATGATGCGGACCCCGAAGTTCTCGGCGACGGTCACGACCTCGCCGCGGGCGAACAGTTCGCCATTCAGCATGATCTCGACGGGTTCGCCGACATTCTTGTCGAGCTCGATCAGGGACTGGTCGCCCTACTCCATGACATTACCGATCGTGTCGCGCGTACGTCCCAGTTCGGCCGTCATCGTCAGGCGGACGCCGCCGATGGCTTCGGCGTTGTCCTGCTTGGCCTTCGCAGGTGCGGGAGCGGCTTTCTTCGGAACCGCCTTCCGGGCCTGCGCCTTCTTCGCCGTAGCGGCCTTCTTCTTGGCCATCTCTCGTCTCTCCCGAATGGTGGTGAGCCGTTGCGTTGCTGATGTACGGTATTATAGCGAATTCACGGCGCCAGTTCATGATACAGCAGATGCGTGCGTTCAGCGGCCTCATCCTCGAGACCGGGAAGCCGGGAGATACGCCCGGCGAAGACCGGATCCTGGAAGCGCTGTGAGGCCCTCCTCAGCACGGGCAGCCACCAGGCCGGATCGAAGGGGTCGATCTGTGGCCGGGTCCAGGCGCTGTCGATAGCATTCTCCACGAGCCACTGGAGCGCCCCCCGCAACGATCTGGCGCCGTCACCCTCGTGCCGCCAGAGATCGACGCCACAGTGGGCGCACAGATCGGCAAGGTCGAACAGGCCGGTCAGATTCATCACCGAATAGCCGAGAGACCTGGTTCTGGCCAGTTCGAGAGGCTGAGTGCCATCGGGCTCGATCTGGCTCTCCAGCCGCCGGGTTGCCCTGTCGGCCACA
>DASCMS010000037.1:0-7285 GCA_036011085.1 Candidatus Latescibacterota bacterium | reverse complement strand
TCTGGGTTTCGCCACGCTGGAAACCGGCCTGACCCGGCAGAAGAACACGG
Source organism: Candidatus Latescibacterota bacterium (assembly GCA_036011085.1). Classification (GTDB taxonomy): domain Bacteria; phylum Latescibacterota; class UBA2968; order UBA8231; family UBA8231; genus UBA8231. Next base: position 7,235 of record DASCMS010000037.1, on the reverse strand, counting down.
TGAACATCCTGTTCAAGAACGTGTTCATCGTCAACGTCGGCATCATCACCTATGCCCTCACCGGCTTCAACACGATGTACCCTGGTGCCTTCAACGACTTTATCTCCCTCGGTGGCCCCATCGGATTCGATGACGATGTCGCCAACCTGACCGCCAAGTACGCCGACTACACCTACTGGTCTGACTTCATTTTCCAGGCCATGTTCGCCGCCACGGCGGCCACCATCGTCTCCGGTGCCGTAGCCGAACGCGTCAAACTCACCGGTTTCATGGCCTACGCCACGATCCTCGTAGCGTTCTTCTATCCTATCGCGGGTTCCTCGAAATGGGGTGGTGGCTGGCTCGACGGCATGGGCTTCTACGACTTTGCCGGCTCCTCCGTCGTCCACGCCTTCGGTGGCTTCTCGGCTCTGGCCGTCGTCCTCGTCCTCGGCGCCCGCAGGGGCAAGTACACTTCTGACGGACAGGTTCGCCCCATCCTCGGGCACAGCATGCCCCTGGCGACCATCGGCGTCTTTCTGCTCTGGCTCGGCTGGTTCGGCTTCAACGGCGGATCGGTGCTCAGCGCCGATCCGGGTCTGGTGTCACTCGTCTTCGTGACCACCTCGCTGGCCGCTGCCGCTGGCGCCCTGTCCTCCATCTTCGTGTCCATGATCTACCTGAAGAAACCGGACATCAGCATGGCTCTCAACGGCATTCTCGCCGGCCTGGTGGGCATCACTGCGGGGGCCGACACGGTGACCTGGTCGAGCGCCATCCTTATCGGCGTCATCGCCGGCGCCATCGTCGTCTTCGCCATCGTCCTCATCGACCGCGTCGGCATCGACGATCCGGTGGGCGCCATTTCGGTACACGGTGTCTGCGGTATTTGGGGCACCGTCGCCGTCGGCATCTTCAGCACCAACGCGGCCCACACTGTCGGCACCCAGATCATCGGCACCCTGGCCTATGCGGTGTTCGCCTTTGCTGCCTCCCTGATCCTGGCCCTGCTCATCAAGTCCACCTTCGGCATCCGTGTCAGCGCCGAAGAGGAGGACGAAGGTCTCGACGTGAGCGAGCATGGCCAGCCCGCGTACGCGGATTTCCAGCACATCACCAACTGACAATAGAGGATCGAGGAGACAACCAGATGTACAAGATCGAAGCATACCTGCGCCCCGCCTCCCTGGAGAAGGTCCAGGAGGCGCTGGCAGGGATCGGCATCGCCGGCCTGTCAGTGCTCGAGGTCCGCGGCTTCGGCCGTCAGCGCGGCCACCGCGAGGTCTACCGTGGAGCCGAATACACCGTCGACTTCGTCCCCAAGATCAAGGTGGAAGTCGCCGTGAAGGAAGCCGACAAGCAGCCGGCCATCGATGCCATCGTCGAGGCCGCCAAGACCGGCCAGACCGGGGATGGCAAGGTGCTCGTCTCCGCCATCCAGGAGGCCGTGCGTGTCCGCACGGGTGAGACCGGGGACTCGGCACTGTAGCTGAGCACAATCGACGTTAGCCGACCCGGCGACCGTTTCCCTGAACGGGGCGGGAGTCGGACCGAGAAGCTTCTCGCAGCCGGGTCGGCGCATACCCTCTCATCAGCCTGCATACTCAACTCTAGTGGAAGGAACCACTCCCATGCGTTCAATCACCCGCACCATCCTTACCCTCACCGCCCTGGCTACCGTCAGCGCCAGTGTCCCTGTGGTCGCTGACGTCGGCATCAGTGCCGATGTCGTCAGCCGTTATGTCTGGCGTGGCACCGACTTCGGCAATGCCGTCAGCGTCCAGCCCGGCATCGCCTATTCCACCGACGCCTTCGAGGTCGGCGCGTGGTCCTCGTGGGCCATCAACGGTGGTGGGGCAAACGAAAACGACATCTACGCGTCGTTTGGTATCGGTCCGGTAGGCATCACGGTCACCGACTACTTCTTCCCCGCCGCTGCCCCGGCGGATTTCTTCAGCTACAGCGATGGCGACGCCGTTCACATCCTCGAGGCAGCCGTTTCGGCTGACCTCGGTGTGGCCAGCGTCATGGGGGCCTTCAACTTCTCCGGTGACTCCGAGGACTCCTTCTGGCTGGAAGCCTCCCTGCCCCTGGCGGCGCTGTCCACGGACGACGTCGAGGTCGGCATCGGCCTGGGCGCCGGCAATGGCGTCTACACGACGGACACTGATCCCAACCTCGTTTCCGTTTCTCTGAACGTGGCCGCCGGCGACTACTTCGCCCAGTACATCCTGAATCCGGACGCGGAGATCACCTTCCTCGTCTTCGGCACCAGTTTCTAGATTGAGTTAAATTCTGCCTCGCCGCGTGCACGCGGCGGGGCGGATTCTTATAGTTATGGGCTCGAACGAGTCCGTGCGCCCGTGCGCCACCACCACCTATCGGAGTAGACAGGTAGAACGAGATGAGCAAGAGCAAGCTTGAGTATATCTGGCTCGACGGCTACAAGCCCACGCAGAGCCTGCGCAGCAAGACCAAGGTCGTCGCCGAATTCAGCGGCAGGCTGGAGGACGCCCCCATCTGGAACTTCGACGGGTCCTCCACCGAACAGGCCGAAGGCAATGCCTCGGACTGTCTGCTCAAACCGTGCGCCGTGTTCCACGACCCGGTCCGCTATGGTGGCGACGGCTGGCTGGTGATGGCCGAGGTGCTCAGCGCCGACGGTTCGCCGCACGTGTCCAATGGCCGTGCCACCATCGACGACGACGACGACGACTTCTGGTTCGGCTTCGAGCAGGAGTACACCCTGATCGATCCCGATACCAACCTCCCCCTCGGCTTCCCGAAGGACGGATACCCGGACCCGCAGGGCCCCTACTACACGTCGGTGGGTAGCAAGTTCGCCCATGGGCGGGAGATGATCGACCAGCATCTGCACATCTGTCTCGAGGCGGGCCTCAACGTCGAGGGCATCAACTCCGAGGTGATGATGGGCCAGTGGGAGTACCAGATCTTCGGCAAGGGAGCCGCCATGTGCGGCGATGAGATCTGGGTTGCCCGCTACCTGATGGAACGCCTGTCGGAGAGCTACGGCATCGTCGTCGACCTGCACCCGAAGCCGGTCAAGGGCGACTGGAACGGCTCCGGCATGCACGCCAACTTCTCCAACGGCGCCATGCGCGACGCTGGCAACGAAGAGCTCTTCACCAAGATCTGTGAGGCCTTCGGCAACAACATCCAGGAGCACATCGACGTCTACGGCGCCGACAACGATCAGCGCCTGACAGGTCTGCACGAGACCCAGGCGATCGACAAGTTCAGCTACGGTCGCTTTGATCGCGGCGCTTCCATCCGTATTCCGATCAACACGATCGACGACGGTTGGAAGGGTCGCCTCGAGGACCGGCGGCCGGCGTCGAACGCCGATCCGTACAAGGTTGCCGCCGCCATCATCAAGACGACGAAGAAGGCGCTGAAGTAGCCCGATTCGCAGCCGGCCCAAACCGACACGATGGCAGTCGAGCGGTGCGCCCCCTCTTGGGGCGCACCGCTTCCTGCTTGTACGGCAGACCCTGCGGGAGCCGATGGATTCCCACTACCATCGGGGCACCCGTATATTCTTCGTCCATGACCCCACCCGTCCCCATCATCATAGGCACCCGCGGCAGCACGCTTGCCACCACGCAGACAGGCATGATCCAGGCCGCCCTCGAACTGCGCTGGGGATGCCGGGTGGAAGTGCGGCTCGAGATCATCAGCACCCGGGGGGATGTGGACCGCCAGTCCCTGAGCCAGATCGGCGGCCAGGGGATCTTCACCCGCGAGATCGAGAAGGCTCTGCTCGAAGGCCGCGTCGACCTGGCGGTACACAGCCTCAAGGACCTGCCCACCGAGATGGATGACGGCCTCCTGCTGGCGGCGATCCCGCCGCGCGAGGATGTGCGGGACGTGCTGGTCACGCGGGACGGGGGCGGTCTGGAACAGCTTCCCGATGGGGCCCGGGTCGGCACCGGCAGTGCCCGGCGACAGGCCCAGCTGGCCATGCAGCGGCCCGGTCTGCGTTTCGTTGATCTGCGGGGCAACGTCGACACCCGGCTGCGCAAGGTGCACGACGGGGAGGCCGAGGCCGTCGTGCTCGCCGCTGCCGGACTGCATCGCCTTTCTCTGCAGGATCGGATCAGCCAGTACCTCGACCCGCTCGCCATCCTGCCTGCCCCCGGACAGGGGGCCTTGGGCCTGCAGATGCGCGCCGACGCGACAGAGAAGCAGGCCTTTGTCGCCGCCCTCGACGATGCCGAGACCCACACCTCAGTGACGGCGGAACGAACCTTCCTCGCGTCCCTGGGAGGCGGCTGCCGGGCGCCCATCGCCGCCTGGGGCAGAGCCCACGAAGACGGCCTGCGCGTGGATGGCATGGTGTCACGTCCCGACGGCACCGATCCATGCCGGGCCTCGCGGATCGGAACCTTCGACCAGGCCGCCCGCCTCGGCCAGGAGCTGGGTGACGAGGTCAAGGCCGCGGGAGCCACAACCATCCTCGCTGAGTACAGCGGCTGATCCTCACTCGGGGCCGCTGCGAATCATGTCCTCCCAATCCGCTGCTGCTGGCTGCGTCTACATCGTCGGCGCCGGTCCAGGTGATCCCGGCCTGATCACGGTGAAGGGGGCCCGCCTGCTGGCCGAGGCTGACGTCGTCCTCTATGACGATCTGTTGGATCCACGCCTGCTCGATCTCACCCGCCACGACTGTGAGCGCGTCTACGCCGGCCACCGTGGTGGCCGGCAAGCGGACGGGCCACGCAACCGGCAGGATGAGTTGAACGCCCGCCTCGTCAGCGAGGCCCGTGCGGGGCGTTGCGTCGTACGACTGAAAGGCGGCGATCCCTACATCTTCGGCCGCGGCGGCGAGGAGGCCATCGCCCTGGGCGACGCCGGCATCCGCTTCGAGGTGGTGTCGGGAGTGTCGGCCGCGTCCGGTGTCCTGGCGTATGCGGGCATCCCTCTCACCCATCGCAACGTGGCGGTGACGGCCACCCTCGTCACGGGCCATGAATCGCCGGAACGGGACGAACCCGGCGTCGACTGGGCCGCCCTGGCGCAGTTGCAGGGAACTCTCGTCGTGTTCATGGCCAGTCGCCGACTGACGGCCATCACCGAGGCGCTGACCGCCGGAGGACGGAGTGCGAACACACCGGCGGCAGCCATCCAGTGGGGTACGTGGCCGGGGCAGCGCGCCGTCGTCGCCACGCTGGAAACCCTGGCACAGCGCGCGGACGATGACGGCATCACGTCACCGGCACTGATCGTCGTCGGCGAGGTCATCGACCTGCGTCAGACCCTGAACTGGTTCGAGGGCAAACCCCTCTTCGGCAGGCGGGTTCTCATCACCCGCAGCCGGGAGCAGGCCGGTCCGCTGCGGCTGCTGCTGGAGTCCGAGGGGGCCGAGGTCCATTCCCTGCCATTGCTGGAGATCGCCCCGCCCGACGACTGGCGAGCCGTCGACGCGGCCATCGCGCGCCTGTCTGACTTCGCCTGGGTCGCCTTCACCAGTCCCAACTCGGTGAGTTACTTCTTCGACCGGCTGCGGCATGTCGGCCACGATGCACGGACCTTCGGCTCAGCCAAAGTTGCCGCGGTGGGCCAGTCCACCGGTGACTTGCTCCGTGAGCGTGGCATCGAGCCCGACCTGCTGCCCGACACGCACTCGGCAGCGGGACTGGCACGCGCCTTCGCTGAACTCGATCTGGCGGGACAGGAGATCCTGGTGCCGGCCTCCGCCATCGGTCGCACCGAACTCGATGAGCAGCTCTCCGCCCAAGGCGCCGACATCCTGCGGATCACGGCCTACGAGAACCGGCCGCCCGCCGCGGGTACGATGGACCTGCCGGCAGCGCTCACGGAGGGGCGCCTTGACTGTGTCGTCTTCGCCAGCCCGTCGAGTGCCCGCAACTTCCTCGACGTCGTCGGCCGTGAGCAGGGCCTGGCCTGCCTGCGGGACGTGGACATCGCCGTCATCGGCCCCACCACCGCCGGCGCCATTGAGGAGTTGGGACTGCCCGTCGCCATACGGCCCGCGGACAGCAGTGTCCCCGCCCTGGTACGAGCCATCTGCGATCACTATGGCTGATCCGGGCGGCCGTCTGCCGGCGGGCAAACTCCCCCACGAAGTCCTGCAGCGGCTGCTGACCCGCCACACGGGCGGCGCCGATCCTCGTGTGCTGGTGGGACCGGGCGTCGGCGAGGACGCTGCCGTCATCGACTTCGGCGACAGCTGCCTGGTGGCCAAAACCGATCCCATCACCTTCGCCACCGACCGCATCGGCTGGTACGCCGTCCACGTCAACGCCAACGACATCGCCGCCATGGGCGCCACGCCGCGGTGGTTCCTCGCTTCGGTCATCGTGCCGGAAGCACTGGCGACGGAAGCCTTGTTCGCTGACATCCTCGGCCAGATCCACGATGCCTGCAGCAGCTTGGGCGTCACCGTCGCCGGCGGTCATACGGAGATATCCCACGGCATGGACCGGCCTCTGGTGGTAGGCCAGATGCTCGGCGAGGTGGCTCGAGACGGCATCATCCGCTCCTCCGGCCTGCAACCCGGTGACGACCTGTTGCTGACGAAAGGTCTCGCCATCGAGGCCACAGCGATCATCGCCCGGGAAAAAACCGAGAACCTGCGTCAGCGCGGCTGGTCCCAGCCGGACATAGAACGATGCGCCGGCTACCTGACCGATCCGGGGATCAGCGTCGTCACCGAGGCCCGGTTGGCCCTGGGCGTCGGCGACGTACACGCCATGCACGACCCCACGGAGGGTGGCGTCGCCACCGGTCTGCTGGAGATGGCGACGGCCTCGGATGTGGGCCTGGAGATCTTCGCCGAGGCGCTGCCGGCGAGCCCGGAAACACTCCGGCTGTGCGCCGCCTTCGATCTCGATCCCTTCGGGGTGATCTCTTCCGGTGCTCTGCTGATCGGCTGCGCTCCAGCCTCAACGCCGGCGATCACGGGAGCTCTGGGCGATGCCGGCATCGCCTGCGCGCGGATCGGGCAGGCTCAGCCATCCGCCTTCGGTCTGCGTCTGCGTGGCGCCGATGGTGAGACCACCGATCTGCCGCGTTTCGCCGTGGACGAGATCGTACGGCTGTTTGCCGGAGATCAGTAGTAGCCCGGCGACGCGCGGTCCGAGACGATGACGGCAGCGGACACGGAAACAATCGTGCAGGATCAAGAGATGGAGGAGTTGGCTCTCCTTGCCGCCCGGCAGGTGCTGAACCGGCAGTCGGTCGATCTCCACCCCATGATGTCACCCGGCAAGGTA
>DASCMS010000036.1:0-32377 GCA_036011085.1 Candidatus Latescibacterota bacterium | reverse complement strand
ATCCGCCCGCCGAACATCGTCACGGTCACACTCGTGCACCAAAGACGAAGTCTCACACTCACCCTCAACGTCAAAACAACAACACCAACGCCCATACCACCGACTCGATCAAGCATTACTGAGACGGGCTCCTAGGGGCTGGCAGACCAGACCACCCGCGCTAGCCCCGTACACGTCCCGAGCGTCTGTACTTCCGCTCGTCAATCTCCCGTTGAGGCAGAACCATCAGACACTCAGCCGCCCTGCGAACCACACTCCTCGCTGTGGTGGTCCTGCTCGTCCCCAGGTCACCAGCTGAGGCGATCGACTCCCTCGTCGTCGGCCTTGACTCCGGCACTCTCTTCGGCTGGCGGAATGTGGCCGACTGGGGTGACGTGGAGCGAGTGACCGTAACCTATGACAGTCTCTTCAAGTGGGATGTCTCTCCCGGCGACAACCTGGCGCCCGGCCTGCTGCGCCGGGGAGGGCGTCTGGTCGCGCTCTACGAGATCGTCGAGGAGGATTCCCTGATCGAGGTGATGAGCCCTCTGCCCGATCTCGAGAATCTGGTCGACGGTGACGGCGCAACCGCTTTCGATCCGGATCGCTCCGGAGAGACGGGTGTTCCCCGGGACCTGTATATTCTCATCGATCTCGGCGCCTCCTTCTCCATCAATCGAATCCGCCTGCACCCGCGCCTCGACGAGGAACACCGAATCCGCTTCCCGCAGCAGTTCAGGGTGCTGACCTCAGACAACGAGAGTATCGAGGATCCGTTCACGGTGGTGTCCCAGCTGAATTTTGGATCGATCCTGCCGAATTCTGAACCCGTCATCGACCGTGTGTTCGCCAGCCGGGAGGCGCGTTTTGTCGAGATCCACACGACGGGTGTGCAGCCTTGGGAACTGGCGGAAATCGAGATCTACGGGGACGGCACGGTCCCGGTGGGACAGTTTCAGAGCGTGCCATTGCCGGCCCGCCATGCCTTCCCGGTTTGGGGGCGTGTGCGATTTGAAGGGGGAGACGTCACCGGTCTGCCCATGGTCATGCAGACCCGGACCGGTCCGGACCGCACGCCCATCCTCTACTTCCGCTATACCGGTGTCGGCGACGATGTGGAGCAGATACCAGCCGGTGTCTGGGGGGCGCTGCCCGAGGAGGAGCAAGGCCCGGTGGAGCCGAATCCGGAGTGGTCGGCGTGGACCACCGTGTCCGGCGGCTTCATCCGGTCCACGGGGTTGCACCGGTACATCCAGATCCGGCTGAGGTTCTCGGAGCCCGGCACGATCATCCGCCGCCTGATTCTGGAATACGCTCAGCCGGCTCTGGTGGAACGCCTCCAGGCCGAGGTCCACCCGCGGCTGGTCACACCTGGCGAGGAAGACGAGTTCACTCTGTCTGTGCTATCGCACACGATCACGACGAATCGGGAGGTGGTGTCCGGCTTCCGGCAGCTCGAGGTCCTCACCACCGCCTCCGTCGCCGCCATCGACCGCGTCCTCATCGACGATGTCGAGGTGCCTTTTGCCGCCCGCATCCGTGCGGGAGAAGGCTTCACGGTGAACCTGGGGCAACGCATCACCCAGGACGGGACCTTCCTGCAGATCGTATTTCGTGCGTCCCTGTTTCGCGACGCCACACGCTTCGAGACGCGCGTTTCGGAACGCCGGGTCAGCAGCGGCCGGCTCGAGTCCGTCTACCAGACGGCCGAGGCAGGTGACATCGATATCGACTCCCCCGGGGGTGAGTTGGTGGTCCGACTGGTGACCAATGAAGATCTCGAGATCGTCGGCCGGGTGCTGACTTCGAGCCCGATTCTGACACCGAACGGTGATGCCATCAACGATGTCACGACAATCGGCTTCAGCCTGTTCAAGCTGACGCGACCGACGATGGCCACGGTGGAGATCTTCGACCTGGGGGGGCGCCAACTCCGGCAGTTGCTGCGGGAGGAGTTGGGAGACGGCCACCACGAGATTCTCTGGGACGGAACCGATGCGTTCGGACGGGTCGTCGGACCCGGCGGATACATCTATCGCGTGTCCCTCGATGGGGATGACGGCATCGTCACACGACAGGGCCTTCTGGGAGTCATCTATTGACACTCCCTGTCTGTCTGCTGGCGGTGCTTTGCGCCGTAACCGGTGCTCTCGCCCAGCCGCAGAGTGTCATTCTCGAAGCCAGGGGATACCGCTCGGAACCGGACCTGGTCGTCGTCGAGACAGCCAGCCACTGGCGTGCCTGGGAGGCTGGTGACGGCACCCGCATCGTCGACTCGGTGGGCACTGTCCGCCCGCGGTTCATCCGCGCCGATATCGACGCTGTGGCCAATGCCGGGGAGTTTGTTAATGTCGCCGATGGGGACACCACCATCGGCGGCATCAGCGCCTACGGCAATCGTGCCGATTCTCTCACCGCAGCCTTTGTCGCCGATGGCGACCTGAGCACATGGTGGGAGCCCGATACGGAGAACCTCGGCTCTGCCTGGGTCGAGATCGACCTGGGCCGTACCGTCGTCGCCCGCCGGATCCGCCTGCGCTTCGCTGACTCCGGCGACCCGTTTCTGATGTTCCGCGTGCTGGTGGCCGATGGCACCGAGTCCTTCGGCCGCAAGCGGACCCTGCTGTTCCAGCGCGCCGGGCAGGTGGCGGCGCCGAACAAGGACCAGCGGGAGTTCGTTTTTGACCTGGCCCCGCGACGTCCGGTACCCGACGGTATCGAAGGCGAGCCGGTGCAGTTCGTCCGCGTCGATCTGCTGGGCACCGATGGCCCCCGCGCCGAGGAGGTGGACCGACTGGCCTACTTCCGTCTGCCCGAACAGGATCGTGGCGCCATCGACTACTTCCGGGTCACCGTCATCGGTCGCGAGATCCCCGTGTTGCGCGAGAGCTACCTGCAGCTGTCCCTCGAGCAGCAGGGACCGGTACGCTATTATCGGAAGGAGCGTCCCCGCCTGGCCGAAGTCGAGGTCGAGGCCCTTGGCGACAACATCATTGCACTGACCCAGCGCGTGCTGGCCGAATCCGGTGACTTCTTCGACGATCTCGTGCGGCGCTTTGTAACCGACGGACTGATGCGCACGGGGCTGACCGTTCGTGAATACGATCCCTTCCGCGATCGCGACCAGTTGCTCATCGATCTGGGAGCCCGTTTCTGGCTCGAGCGCATCCGCATGCTGACGGATCGGACGCCCCTGACATCCTATCAGATTCGCCTGTCTGACGGCTCGCTGAACGCCGATGGTGACTTCGAATGGACCACCTTCGACGAAAAGATCAACGCCGAGCGCTATCTCGAGGTGGAAGAGACCTTCTCGCCGCAGCCGGTTCGCCTCGTAGAACTGCGCCGCCTCAACCTGCTCAACGACGCCCGTCTGGCGGGAAAGTTGAGCGAGATCCAGGCGTATGGTCGGGGGTACGTGTCGGATGTGATCCTGACCTCACCGATCATCAAGTTCGATGGCCGTCAGATGGTAACGGCCGTGTCCTGGGAGGGTGAAGCACCGGCGGGGACCTCGCTTGAAATCCGCACTCGATCCGGCGACAGACTCATCCAGATCCCCCACTACCTGAACATGGCCGGCCGTGAGATCTCCGAGGCTCTCTGGGAACGGCTGCCGGACGAACAGCAGGGACCGATCCGCGTCGAGGAGGTACCGGACTCGGACTGGAGCACGTGGAGCGAGCCCTATCGGGAGACAGGTCGTGCCTTCCAGTCCCCGTCGCCGCGGAGCATGGCCCTGGTGCAGGCGAGGCTGCGCACCTTCCAGCCCCTGCGCACGGCCACCATCAGCCGCCTCACGCTCGGACTGGCCCCCCCCCTCGTCGATCTGGCGGTGGCAGAGGTCACCCCGACCCGGAGCATCGACCCGGGCCTTGCTCGTGAGTTCACCCTCTACCTGCGGCTGGAACGCCAACCTGGCGACCCGGGATTCCAGCGAATTGCCCTGCGCTCGAGCGCTTCAGCCCCGATCGATGTCACCGGAGTTCGTATCGGCTCTGATGACGAGCTGCGCTTCGATCAGGCCGAGGTCCTGTGGCCGGGTTCTCTCGAGGTGTCGCGGCTCGACGGTGGCGTCAGCTTCGAATTACCGGACGGCCTGGATCTTTCGGGGAGGATCCTGGAGTTCCGCTTCAGCACCTCCGTGTTCCTGCCCAGTACGACCTTCGCCCTCGAACTCATCAACGACGACGACGGACGGACGCAGCAGGTCGACACAGGCGACGCCACGTCCCTGGTGGCGAGCAACCAGCTCGTCGTCGTCTCCGAATTGGAGGGTCTGCCCCTGCTGGCGCCGGTGGAGATCGATTCTCCGGTGTTCACGCCCAATGGTGATGGGGTCCGCGACGAGGCTGAGATCCTCATCACCTTGTTCCAACTGCAGGGCCAACGACCGTTGCAGGTCGCCATTCACGACGTCAGCGGTCGACGGATTCGAGATCTCAGCTTCACCCCACCTGCCCCCAGCGGCCAGCACCGGATATTGTGGGACGGGTACGACGATGACCGTCGACTGGTCGTGCCCGGCATCTACCTGCTCCGTGTCAGCGTCGATACAGATGCCGGGGCCTCCGGGACCTCGGCGGTACGCACGCTCTCGGTAGTCTACTGATGCTCCGACTCGTCGTCCGGGGGGCATGGATCGGGGCGCTCGTGGCCGGCCTGTGCGTGCCGGCCACGACATGGGGGCAGCCCGGCGAGACGGGACTGGGCGGTGGGCGGGCGCAGCTGGCCGGTAGTGCCATCACCCCCGGGTTTGAGCTGGATGCCGTACGGCCCGAGATGCACAAATGGTATGTGCCCCGGCACCTTCCGGTGACCTTCGATCCGACCTGGTACCGCAACCAGTCCAACTATGCCGTCGACGCCTACCGCTACTACGTGTCGGCGGAGCTCGAGGGCCTGGTGTGGTATGACCAGCTGGGACACCCCGTGGAGCGTGGCTGGCTGCTCTATGAGTGGCAACAGGAGCAGGAGCACCCGAAGGGCAGCTCGATCTGGAAAGGTGACGAGTACAACGGCCTGTTCCGGAGCCTGGTGGTCGCTGATGAAGGCGGAGGCGGCCTGGAGATGCGGTTGATGCTGGGCGACCAACTCGAGACGGTCTTCACCCCCCTCACCTTCGTCAAGCCGCGGTTCAACGGTCTCCGTCTCGATGGCGCCAACGACTACCTGCAGGGGTCGCTGATTCTGGCCCGCCCCTCCATGCCCAACCGTGACCAGATCCAGTCCTCCGCCCTGCCCTCGGACCGTACGGATTTCGTCAACCTCTTCGGCGGGCATGCCGAGTGGACGGTCGCCCCGCGGGTCGCCATGGGGGCGACCTATGTGAACGCCCACTTCGGCAACACCAAAGAGACCTTCGGCTCCGGCAGCCCCTTCGGCGGCGCCTTGATGACGATCCAGAACCAGAACCTGGACGCGATGTGGGTGCGGCTGCGCGACGATTCTCCCGAAGACGGCGTCCACGGGGCGTTGCTGTTCGACTACGATATCGTCCTCGTCGATACGGCAGGCACCGAGCTTCGCGGGCGCGAGATCGGCTTCCTGCCGACGGTGGAAGGCGGCAGTGCTCGCGGCAGCGCTCTGGCGGCAGATGGCTCCGAAGCCATCGTGCTGGCCTGGAATCTGGAGGACCTCGACGCTGATGGCGTCGAAACCGAGGACCTGCGGCGGGTCCGGGTCGAGCTCTCGGTAGCCAACGACTACCACATCGAAGCCACCTCCAACATGCAGACCGACGGCGAGATGCGCCGCGCCGCACCCGTGTTTCTTACCGTGAAGCGGGCCGCTGGCAACGTCCAGGACAACAGCAACGCCACCGTCATCGCCGTCGATTATGGCCTGCCCACCGCCACCGAAGTCATCGGACTCGACTGGAGTGTCACCGACTGGCATGGCTTCTCCTTCCAGGGGGAGCTGGTCACCAGCCGCCGCCACCGCCAATACCCAAACCCGGGAATCGACTCCCATCACCGCGTCGTCGAACGGGATCTGGCCACCTACGGTCAGGCTCGATACGAACGGCATCCGTGGGAGCTCTATGCCGAGGTCTTCTCCATCGCCGACGGCTACGACACGGGGACCTGGCTCATGGGCAGCTTCGGCAACATCCACTACGACGATTTCACCGAATCTCGTTATGAGTTCGTCGAGGACGACGACGATTTCAACGGCGTACCGGAATGGGATCGCCCCCTGCACGGGTCGAACGACGTCGCCTGGCCAGGACTGGACGAGAACGCCGACTTCCTCCATGACCACAACCAGAATGACAATCTGATCCCGGACTACGAGGAGCCCTTCCTGCGCTTCCGTTCCGACCGTCCCGAGTTCCTTCCCGGGATGGACATGAACTACAACGGCACCGTCGATCGCTTCGAAAATGACAACCTGCCCGACTATCCGTACCGGACCGATCAACGAGGCGTCAACACCTATGGACGGGCCTTCCTCGGCCCCGACCTGAGTCTGACGGTCGGCCGCCAGCGGATCGCACAGATTTCGGGGGACGGCCGCACGGACGCCGACTACTTCCTGGCGCGATGGGATTTCTCGACGCCTTCCCTGCGCCTGCGGTTGCTGGAGCATGCGGCCTGGGTGCGAGACGACATCGCCGATCCTCTCCGCATGTGGATCCAGCCCTTCGGCTCCGCCGGGCGTATGCGCGACGTGGGCGATCCCCTCTCCGGTGACGACGCCTGGCTGCATTCGTCATACGTCGACCTGGAGCACCGACTCGGGGATGCCGTCCGCTTCGAGCACCGGGGGCGCTGGCAGCTGATGCGCCAGCGAGACGGTGACCAGGCCGTGCTCGAACGCGAGCTGCGACGCGACTCCGGCTTCCGGGGTTGGATCGACCGTGCCGAGTGGCGGGTCCCCGTCGGTCTGTCCGTGCTGGAGACACGGTGGAAAAGTGAGTGGCGCGAACACCGGCCGCCGAGCCGACGCTTGCCTTCGGGCACGACACTCGAACAGATGGCCTTCATCATCTGGACCCAGCCGCTGCTGGCCGAGAGTGCCTCCGTCGCCTATTTCCCACGCTACGGCCGTCAGGTCTTCAGCACCGAGTTGCAGCTGGGTCTCGAGCTGTCCCGCCTGTGGCTGCTGGATGGCCAGCTCGAAGATGTGGAGGATGACTACCGCAGTTGGACCACGGTGGCGCAGTTGTCGAACCGGTCGGCTTATCTTGGTTACCAGCTGGTGACCCGCGTCGGCCTGCAGATCGGCCGCAAACGCTTCGACGACGCCCGCTCCCAGCGCGTCAGCGCCTTCTTCCTGACCGTGCACGCGGGGCTGCGGTGATGGGCAGCGCGCGATGGGCAGCGGTTCGGCGGGGTGGGTCGGCGCGCCGTGCATGCGGGGTTGAGGTGATGGGAAAGCACGCGATGGGAAGGGTTGGGAGGCGGGAGCCGGTGCTCCACGGACTGGCACTCGTTCTGCTCTTGCTGTGCGTCGTATCAGCCGAGGCACAGACGCGGGTCCGCACCTTGCGTGTCGGCGGCACCGAGACGTCGTGGCGCCGCGGTGGCGGCGGCACCGATCCCCTGGTGCTGGGTGGCACCCTGTTCAGTCCGAAGCTCGATACCACGAATACGCCTGACGACGCCGTCGATTTCGCCAACCGCCCGGGCTGGATCAGCCCCCTGTCCTTCGATGAACAGATCAACGTGGCGGCCCGGGTGCTCGAAGAGGCGGGATCGATCCGGTCTCCCAACTCGGTGGAGGAAAAGAAGGTGGTCCGGGCGCAGCTGGCCGAGGCGGTGAACGGCAACCACGACATCGCCTTCGAACGCAAACCGACCCAGGTCGTACCGCTGAATCCCCAGGGGATCTGGGTGATCCTCGATTTCGGCATCCCCATCGGCGTACATCGGGTGCGCTTCTATCCTCGCAACACCGTCGTCGAGACACCCCGCACACCCTTCCACAATGATTTCCTGCGCGCCTATGAGTTGTTCATCAACCCCACGCAGACCAGTGCCCAGCGCTCACCTGACATCCTCGTGGCCCGGGATACGGCCAACGAATCGCCCATCGTCGACATTGATGTGCCGCAACAGTACACACGCCTGGTGAAACTCAAGTCGTTGACCCAGGTGCCCTGGGAGATCGACGAATTCGAGGTCTATGCCTCCGGTTTCCTGGAGCGTGCCACCTATCTGTCGGACCTGATCGACCTGGGAGATCGCGCCACGCTGGGGCCGGTCCGCTGGCGCGAAGTCGCCATCGGACGGGATATCCGGTCGACGGCGTCGGTTCGCCTGCGCACGGGAACCGATGACACGCCGCTGATCTTCGAGGAGCGGATTCTCGACAGCGTCGGCGTCTGGCTTGGTGAGACCCAGATCGTCGATCAGACGACCTGGGTCGGCCTCAACCGCCGACAGCGCGGCGTCATCGTCGACGATGAGGAGAACTGGAGCCCCTGGAAGGCCGCCGAGAGCGGCGCCCTGATCACGGCGCCCGGACAGCGACGATACCTGCAGTTCCAGGTCGACATCGAAGGCGAGCTGTTCGATTCACGCCAGATCAACTGGGTCGAGTTCGATTATCTGCAGCCACCGCTGGGAGACACGCTGCGCGCCGAGGTCTTCCCCCGCCGCGTGCCGGCCGAGAAGCGGGCCACCTTCCGCTACGCGGTGTTGCTGCGCGCCGCCGGCCCCATCCGCGGCTACGACCGCCTCGAGATCGATGCCAACGCCTTGGTCGAAGATCTGCGCGAGATGACGATCGACGGCGAGCCGGCCGCCTTTGACATCGAATATGTGCGTCGCGACGGTTTCGCCATCACCTTCGAACCGATCCGCCGTGACAGTACTGTCCTGGAGTTCACCTTCGACATCCCCGTCTTCCGCTTCGGGACGACCTTCTCGGCGCGCGCCTACCACACCCCGTCAGGAGATGTGCCGCAGCGCCTCGAGGCAGGAGAGGCCGCGGACTTCGGCCCGGGAGATTTCGCCGAATTGTCCGACCTGTCCGTCGTCATTCCACGGGAGCAGGTAGGACAGCTGATCGGCGAAATCCTCGTCGACAACCAGATCTTCACGCCGAATGGGGATCTTGTGAATGACGACTTCGAGGTCTTCTTCAACCTTCTGCAACTGACCAAACCAACGCCTGTGACCATGGAGATCTACGACCTGTCCGGACGCCGACTGCACACCGTATTCGACGAGGAGAAGATCATCGGTCCTTCGACCCACGCCTGGGATGGCAAGCTCATCGACGGCAATCTCGTGCCACCGGGGCAGTACCTGTGGCTGCTGCGCGTCCACGCCGACGCGTTCGAGGAACGACATACGGGCCTCGTGGGGGTGGTGTACTGATGCCTGGCCTGATTCGCCGCACCCTCCGACTCGCCCTGACCGCCACGTTGCTGACCGCTTCATCCGGCGCTGCGCAGGAGTTCGGGGCACGCCTGGGAACCGTCCAGCGCGGGGGCAAGGTGACGTTTGAGCCCACCGGTCCGGGCGTGCTGTTCGACGCTCTCGACCCCGTCGTGCGCAAGTGGTATGTGCCCCAGGAGCTCTACGCCGAATATGGCTGGCGCCAGTGGGAGTACGACAACTACGCCCGCGACACCTATCAGCGATTTGTCAGTACCGCCATCGAGGGCAACTACTTCTACGATGTCTATGGCAACTTCCTCACCCGCGGCTGGCTGGTCTACGACTGGCGCGAGGAGGCCCCCCTCCCCTTCGGCAGCAGCCTCGAAAAGACCGGAAACTTCGGTTCGTGGTTCAACCGTCTTGTCATCGCCTCCGACCACAAGGGGCAATACCACTACGCCCTTACTCTCGGCGACGCGATCCGCACGACGTTGACGCCGATGACATTCTCCAAGCCGAACTACAGCGGCCTGCAATGGGACTTCGCGTCGGACCGGCACCAGGCGACACTGCTGCTGTCACGGATCAGCGCCCCCAACCAGGAATTCCGCACGGGTACAAATTTCAGTGGCCCCGACACCCGCACCGACGTTACCAACCTCGCCGGGGGCCGTGTCGTGGCCCAGGTGGGAGATTTCGTCAAGGTGGGTGGCACCTTCCTGTCCGCCTACCAGTCGAATACACAGTCAGGTGCGTTCAGCGGAGACATGTTTCGCGGCGAGTTGTCCGCCCCGCAGAACTTTTCCAACGTCACAGCCCTCGAAGTTCGGATCAGCGACGACTCCCCCGACGACGGCGTCGATGGCGGGGCACTGTTTGCCTCGGACATCCTGATCCACGACCTCGAGGGCAACGTCACCCGGGGTACCGAGATCGGCTTCCGTGCCCAGCCGGAGGGGGGGTTTCAGCGATCGGGTTTCCTGTCGGCTGACGGCAATGAGCGGATCGTGCTGCGCTTCGACCTCAACGACCGCACCTACTCGGGGCCCGATCCGTCCCGCATCCGTCGGGTGGAGATCGAACTCGTCATCGCCAACGATTATCTCGTGGAGGTGTCCTCCGATCGCCAGAGCGGCGTCTTCATCCCCGTCGCTCGGGCCGCGGGCAACGTCAAGGACAGTTCGAACCAGCGGGTTATCACCTTCGACTACGGTCTGCCCACCGCGACTCAGGTAACGGGCTTCACCTTCGAGCTGACCGACCTGGCCGGCTTCGAGGGGTATGTCGAATTCGTCCGCAATCTCCGCTTCCGCCAGTACCCCAATCTGGGACTCGACGAGCACTTCACCTCGAGCGAATCGTCCGATGCCTGGATCGGCAATCTGGCGCAGACCGCCTACCCCTGGTTCGCCTACGTCGAAGGTTTCAGCATCGACCCGGGCTACAACACCGGCGTCACCGTCGTCGACCGCGACGGTGTACCGAACTATACCAGTGACTTCTGGCGCTACGAACTCGTCGACGACAACGACGACCAGGACCAGTTCGTCGACTGGCAGCGGCGGGGCTCCGGGACCACCGATCGCGAGGTGTTTCCTGGTTGGGACGAGAACAACGATTTCATCTCCGACTTCAACCAGAACGACAACGAGCAGAGCCCGAATCTGGTCCCCGACTACGAAGAGTCATTCCTGCGTTTCCAGGTGGACCGTCCCGAGTTTCTCTACGGCGTCGACATGAACCACAACCAGTGGATCGACCGTTTCGAGAACGACGAACGCGCCGATTACCCCTACCGAGTCGACCAGCGCGGGTACAACAGCTACGGTGGCGTCTTCCTCACCCCTGACATCCGCCTGCATTTCGGCCGGCAGCGCATTGAGCAGATCTCCCAGGACAGACGCAATCACGCCGACTACGCCCTGCTCACGGCAGAGCGCGAGGTCCCGGTTGTCGGTCGCCTGCGACTCTACGGAGACGTGCGCAAGGTTCGGGACTCGATCGAGGATGATCTGCTGCAGTGGGTGCAGGAAACCAATACCCGCGGCGCCCAGAGGCTCGTCACCGATGTGCTGCCGGCACAGGACACCTTCGTCCACTCCGTGTGGCTTGGCCACGACCTGCATACGTCTCGTGGTCTCTACGTGGCTCAGCGTCTCAAGTGGGATGGCTATCGCCAGTTCGGCTCTGCGGATGAGATCGAGTTGCGCGGTGTGCGTGAAGATTCACACTTCCTCGGAGTGATCCACAAGGCCGAGTACGCACTGCAATTCGGTTCGGTCAGTGTCACGCCCCGGTGGAAGAGCGAGTTTCTCCGTCGCGTCCCCCCCGCCCGCTCGCTGCCCAGGCAACAGCAATTGACCGAACTGCTCATGCTGGTGGCACGCAAGCGGGTGCTGCGGCGGAGCCTGCTGGAGGGTGGGATCGAATACGAGTGGCACAACCAGATGCGCGACCCGGTACCGCCGGGCGTGGACGACGATTTTCGCGGGCTCGTCTACCTCGTACAGATGACGAACCTGTCCGACTATCAGGGGTATCGCATCACCACCGTCGCCGGCTTCGAGGTAGCGCGACGCATGCGCCAGGACGAGGATACGGCCACGCGGACCCGCGGTTTCGTCACCCTCTATGCCGGGATTGAGCGGTGATCGACGGCCTGGGGCCGCACCTCAGCGATCGCTGGCTTCCTGCTGCCCGTCTTCGGCGTCTTCAGCCTCCGGGTCAGCGGGATGGTCGACGAGGACGAGCTTCACCCGGTTCAAACCGATCCCGAAGCTGCCTCCCGATGAACGGATGCCGGTGAAAGCGGAGTCGATCCGAGAGCGGTACACGTGGTCGACCTCACCCGACAGCCGCACCGTACTGGCATCTACCTCGCCCTGGACCACCTTTCCCGTCTTGTAGGTGATCGTCACGGGACGGATCTCCCCCCCGGGGGAATCGCCGAATTCCAGGCGCACCACGTGGCGCAGGGCCACACGCCGCTTCTTGCGGCCCTGACGAAAGCGGAAGGCCTCATCGCTGCGATAGCGGATATCACTCACCGTGAACCGCTTGCCGCGATCGTCGATGATGGAACCGTTCACCGTATCAGGTACGATCGGCACATCGTCGGAGTGCACGAAAAGGACCTCCTGCACGTCGCTGAGCGGCACGAAGAGAGGCCCCAGGCCAGTGCGCCCGGTGAGCCGGTCAGAAACATGACTGCCGCCACCGCCGATATCATCCTGGGTGGTCGAGCCGCCACTGATAATGATCGTGCCCGCCTCGACCCGACCTGTCCGCAGGGTCACCGTGATCGGCGCTTCCTGATCCTGCGCCGTGCCCGAGATGTGCAGGCGTTCGATTCGCGACATGTTCATCAGCCGTCGCTTGCCGGCCACGTAGTATTCCAGGGTCGTCGAACCGCGTATCTCGAGGTTTCGCACCGTGTGACGCACTCCCTGACGATCGATGACTGTGCCTTCGATATCGGCGGCCCGCAACGCACCCGGACCTCCCCACAACAGCGCCGCGCACAGGGGCAGCCACTTTGGCGACAACGGGAGTGATGGCATGGGAATCCTGTCTTTCGAGTCAGTTCTGCTGGTTCTGTTCCTGCTCGGGCTCTTCCTGCGAGGGCGTACTGATGATTACCTGTGTGATCCGCCCGTAGTTGACTTCCACCGGCTTGATGATGTCAAAGCCCGAGGAACTGTTTTCCATGCGAATCTTATAGCGCCCCTCTGGTACGATGAAGCGGCGTACCTCACTCGAGGTCATGCCGCGGCCCAGGACAGTTGACATGTTCCAGTCGAAAATGAGGAAGGGCATCTGCGTCCCGAACTGGCCGCCGCCCTGAAAGTGCACCTGGAAACGACCGACGCGCACGTTGACGTACTTTTCCTGCCCCATCTCCACGATGACATCGTCGATGACGACGTCATCATCGATGTCGGTGTTGACGATCACGGTGTAGGTACCGGGAGCGAGGTCGGCAGTCAGCCGGTTCTGTTCGGCGCCGGAGTCGTAGGCGCTGGGAGAACGGGAGGAAATGCGGGGCATATCCTCGTACACCTCCTCCCCCGTGGCATCATCGACGATATAGAAGTTGAGTTGATTGATCCCGGCTGCCTGCAGACTCAGCCGCCCCTGCCCTTCGGGGATCGGTGGCGGCAGGTAGGCCGCCCCACTGCCCGAACCACTCGTTGAAGCGCAAGCCGAAATCCAGATCGCCACCAGGGCCAACACGACCATTTTCAAAGTCACCCGTCCATTCACGGTCGATCCTCCAACATGTAGGATGCACATCCAGACGTTGCAGCTAGTGCTGTTGTTGCGAGGCGCCCGGTCATAGCCGTGGCGCGGGTTGCGTCAGAAGGGCCGCCAGCTCGGCGACCGTTCGTCGCGGTCGTCGGTCTGGGTCAGGTTGATCGGTCGCACGGGGCGCTCGGTCGTGTCATCCCAGTCGAAGCCAGATGAAGGCACAAGATAGATGTCGTACGTGCCCTGGGGGCGTCCCTTGTCGTCGGCAACCAGCTCGCCGTCGGCGCCGATCGTCATCTTGCCTGAATAAGCCAGAGCTCGGCCATCGGGCGACCACTTGGGCTCGACTTCGAAGGTATTCTCGGCCATCGTCACCCGAACCTGCCTGGTGAAGTCGCCACCGGTGACGAGCAATTCCTGGCCACCGAAACGCTCGGAGGCCATCGCCAGCCTCGAGCCGTCAGGAGACCAGGCCGGATGCCAGTCAAACCGCTTGTCGGCGGTGAGCTGGCGCATGTTCCCACCGTCGACATCGATCACGTAGATCTCGTCGTTGCCCTCGAAGGCACTCGAGGTAAAGGCGATGCGCTTTCCGTCAGGGCCCCAGGCCGGCTCCCGGCCCGGGACCAGCTTGCGCTTGTTGCCACCATCGGCATCCATCAGCCATACGCCGACATCACCGTCACGCTGACTGACGAAGGCGACGCTGTTGCCGTCCGGCGACCAGGCGGCGTCGGCATCCCGTTCCTGATGCTCGGTCAGACGAGTGCGCTCCGTCCCATCGGCGTTCATCACCCAGACGTCAAAGTTGGTCATGACGTCGCCCATGGTGAACAGGATTCGCTGGCCGTCCGGCGACCAGCTGGGATGTTGCTCGAACTCGCGCGTCTCGGTCAGCTGTATGACGGTGCCCGTTGCCGCGTCGACTGTGAACAGATCCCAGTTGCGCACGCGCGTCGGCGTCGAGGCGTAGATGATCGTGCCCTTGCGGTCGAAGGCACTGTTGGCGCCGGAGGGCACCCGGAAGTCGACCGGGTACTGTCCGATTCCAGTCATCGGCGCCGACTCCACCACGACAACCTTCGTCTCGACATAGGATCCGGCGACGACGGACACGGTGTATTCGCCGCCCTTGAGCTCGCTGAAGGTGGTCGTCCCGGCTTGCGTCAGGCGGTTGTGCTGGTAGCGCAGATCGTTGGCGTCCAGCCGCAGCAACTGGCCATCGCCACCTTGTACCTGCACCGTGACTTCATTCGAGCCGCAGCCGGACAGCCACAGAAGACCCGCCGTAAGAGACAGAACGCGCTTCACCAGTGGATTGCTCCCTCTTTTGCACAGAAAAGGAAATGGGGCTCGAAAGAAAGCCCCATCGCTGCGACGCCGCCAGTACCTGGGTGGGGTGAGGCCGAAAACCGCCCCCCCCGGGGGTCAGCGGAACAACTCCTTCACCTTGCCCCAGGTGGTAACACCGACGTCAGTTCTGGCCCCGAGTCCTGAAACCATCGGGGGCAGACCAGCGGCCTCGCTGAGTCGTTGTATCTCCGCCCCGGTACCGGTGAACGATCGTCGGCTCGTCCGATTCTCCACCAGGACCCGATCGCCTGAGACCCCATGGCCGGTGCCATCGGCTCGTAGCCACTGAGCTACGGAAAGAGCCAGTCTATCTGTGGTAGCCAGCAGGTCGGCGAGAGCCAGCGGCGCGAAGGGGACCGCTGTGGTAGTGCTGCGCCGGATCCCGATCCACTCCACTCCGTCCCGTCCCAGGGTTGCTCGATAGGCGGAGGCGGCGCGCTGCAGCTGCTTCTCGTCAGCCGGCTCAAACAGATAGTAGACGCGAAAGGCGACGTCGTCCTCGACGTGTCCCGCCGTGGAATACGCCGGCAGAAACAGGAGGGCGGCGAGCAGGAGCAGTGGATGGAAGGTAACGCGGTGCTTGATCATCTCATTCGGCCCGCAACAGGTAGCCGTTGTGAATGGATTGTGCACCTTCGAGGATGCGGGCCTGCGTGAGGTGGTCGGCCAGGACCTGTTCCACCTGTAGGACGCCCACCCGCCGCGGCGGTGCCTGGCCCAGGACCGCGCCGGTATCGGGGTCGTGCAGCTCGCGGCCGTGGTCCCAGACGCCGTATTTGTCGCCGCTGCGGATGCCTTCCACGAGACCGATGTTAATATACGCGACGGTGCCGTCGATATCTATGATCTTGGGCTCCAGCACTTTCAGCGACGGCGGCGGCTTGATGTCCTGGCCGACTCCCGCCGCGGCACTCGCCGCCCATAGGGCCAATCCCTTGCCGAGTAGGGATTCACGGAACTCGTCTGAGTTCCACTCGACGTTGTCGATAAAGACGTACTGCTTCTCGAACGGAACGAAAGCTGCGGGATTCGTGATCCCTGTCCGCCGACTCTCCTCCACACCTTCGGCGCTGACCTCTCCGGTGGGTCGGCCGTCGATGGCGTTGACGAGGATCAGATTCGCCGATACCACACCCTCGTAGTTGCGGTACCCCCCGAGGGGGACGGTCGCCTGGAACCGCTTCATCGTCATCACATCGATATCGCCGAGCACGGCCCAGTCGGCGTTCAGGAAGCGGGCCAGTTCCGCCGCCCGTGTCGGATCGATCTTGCCCTGGAGTTCGTCAGCCGTCAGGAAGGAGATGACCGAGTCTACCGGCACGGTGCGCAGGAATCGGTTGGGCCGCAAACTGTCCGCCAGCGTCTGCGCCATGGCGGTATGCACGGGCCAGGGGCCGTTGTAGTCGGAGCTGTTGGAAAAGGGCAGCATGAGCAGCACCTGCCCGAGGGCGTTGGTGCTGTCTCCTGGCGCCGATGGGGGTCGCTGGCGCCGCTCGCCGATCTCAGCGGTATCGGTGGTATCTGCCACGGCCTCGGTCGACTTCGCCTCATCGGGCAACATGAGCACCGATTCGAGTCCGCTGGAGGCACAGCCCGCCACGGCCAGACAGATGCCGATCGACAGAGCGACAAACGACCATCTGAGAATCAGCGATTCTCTCCGGGGCCTCATGCCGCCTCCGTACGCGATCGCGCCAGGACATAAGGGCCACGGGGCACCACGGCCATGGCCGCGTCCTGACCGTGATCCTGCCGGGCCCGGTGGATTCCATCTTCCACGGAGGATACGGTGGACACCAGACCGCGCAGATGCGGCCCGTTGCCGTCGATACCCGCGGAGCACAACAATACTCGAGCCTTGCGTAGCACTTTGCACAACTCCTGTAGCTGCCACTGGTCAACGACAAAAAAACCTGGATCCAGCAGGCGCTTTTCGAACTGCTCGACACTGTCGGTGTCGGCGAGCAGTTGGGTGAACTCCGGACCACCGAGGCCCTCGGCACAGCGGGCCACCAGAACGATGGTCCCGCCCTGCTCGACGATGGGCAGCACCGCCGTCAGTCCTTTTACGGCCTGGTAGAAGGTGAGGTCGAGAGGATATCCGGCACTCGTGGTCACGACGATGGGCACGGGCGAGTCCAGCCAGGCGCTGGCCTGGGTCTCGACGAAGCGGACACCCGCGGCGTGGGCCTCCTCCAGATCGCCGGCGAAGATCCCGGTCACCTCTCGCTGGTCATTCATGGCGACGTTGAAGGTGAAGTCGACACCAACGGTCTGAGCCACCTCCAGGGCCTGCTGGTGGAAGGGATTGCCCTCGATGATCCCTTCGGCCGACCGCAGATCCCCCATCAACGCGGGACCATGCAGTACTCTCATCGTATCTACGCCCATGATGCCGGGACAGATCGCTTTGCGACCGCCGGAGTACCCCGCCATCAGATGTGGTTCGATGAGGGACGTGGCGATCTTCAGGTCTGCTTCCAGGTAGATCCTGTCGATCCAGATCGGGGCCCCGGCGGACGTGTCACCGAGATGCACCAGTGTGTCACGCTGCTGCGCCCTGTGATTGACGATGTGATAGGTGGTGGCGATGGGCTCACCTACGAGCCGCACGAGCTCCTCGCCTTCATTCGGCCGGTGCAGTCCGGTGCCGACAAGGATCGTGATACGCTCACGAGGGATCCCCGCCTCTTCCAGGACGCTCAGGATCGGGGGCAGGATCACGGCGTTTGGGACAGGCCGCGTGATGTCTGAGATCACGACACAGGCACTGCTGCGCCCCGCCGCCAGCTGCGCCAGTGGCGGTGTACCGATGGGACTGCGCAAGGCCAGGCTGATACTCGCCTCGATGGCGTCCAGCCCCGGGGCGTTGGCCATCTCCAGAACGTGAGCATTGTCAGGGATGGTGGCGCTGAGGCCCTCCGAGCCGTAGTCGAGTTGCAGCTTCATCCTGCGGCGCCCCCACCTTCCTCCTGCAAGCAGGTGCGCAGGTACTCGGCGAAGGCCGTACCGTGCTCTGGGTCGGCAAGAGCGAAATCGGCAAACGCTCGGTAATAGGTCAGCGGCGTGCCGATGTCGTAGCGGCGCTCCCCGTCCAACAGGCGGACGCAGCGTACGTCGTCTCCCCACTCGAGCAGGCGACGGATGGCATCGGTGAGCCACAGTTCGCCCTTCACTCCGGGGTCAGTGGCTGCAATCGCTTCGAAAATCTTCGGCGTGAACACGTACCGGGCAGCCACCGCGAGATGACTGGGTGCTTCACCAAGGGGGGGTTTCTCAACGATGTCGTCGATAGGAAAAGCACCGACCGGATCGGCCACGGCGGGACGGATGACACCGTACTTGGATGCCTCCTCAGGGGGCACCTCCCATACCGCGATGGTTGCCGCCGCCCCGGAGGCTTCGTGATCCTCGATCAGTCTGGCCACCACCCCTCGTGGGCCTGAGGAAGTCACGATCGTGTCGCCGAAGCCGACGACGAAGGACTCACCGGAGACGAACTCCTCGGCTAGACGTACCGCGTCGGCGTTGCCGGCCGGACGTCGTTGACGCACGTAGAAGAAATCGACACCGAGCCCGGCATAGTCGGCCTCGCCGATGTCCTCCCGGTTGTTGAGACGGCTCTCGAGTTCGGGATCGTCGTCGAAATGGTCTTCGATGCTTCGCTTCTTGCGACCGGTGACAAAGAGGAACTTGCCAACGCCCTGATCGATCATCTCCTCGACGACATACTGCACCACAGGCTTGTGGCCCACCGGCAGCATCTCTTTGGGCTGCGACTTGGTCGCCGGCAGCAGGCGGGTCCCCATTCCCGCCACGGGCAACACTGCCTTGTTGATGGGCATGATACCGGGCTCCCCGGATTATGGCAAAGTGTCCTAAAGTGAAGAAAAATACGGTATTACCACCATTCTATCAAGCCGTATCAGATCCTGATGGCGGGTTGCACACACGGTTCGCCGCCCCTACCCTATGCCACCGAAACGGCCCCTCAGCTACCCCTTGAAACGATCGGTGCAGCCATTCGGATCCTGGATCATGTGGGCATGGTGCCAGGGCAGGTCCGCCACGCCCTGTTCGACTTCGACGGAACGCTGTCATTGCTGCGCGCCGGTTGGCAGCACGTGATGGAGCAGTACTTCTGTGAAGTTCTCTGCGCCGCGGCGCCCGCCACCCCCCGGAACCAACACGCCAGCGACTGCCGTGAGTTCATCGTGCGACTCACGGGACGGCAGACGATGTACCAGGCCCTCGAACTCGAGGAACGAGTCCGTGCTGCGGGGGCCGTCCCTTTGTCAGCAGATCAGTACAAGACAGAGTTCCTGCGCCGGCTGCTTGAGAGCATCGGCCACCGCCTGTGCGCCCTGCGCGAGCAGCACCATTCCCCCGAACAGTATCTCGTCCCCGGCTCGACGGACCTGCTTCAGGGATTGTGCGCGGCGGGGGTCACCTGCTACCTGGCCAGTGGCACCGACCTGCCAAACGTCATCGACGAGGCCCGGCTGCTGGGGCTCAGCGGTTTTTTCGACGACGGTGGTGGCGATCCGCCGAGGATCCATGGCGCCTTGGCCGACTACCGTGCCTTCTCGAAGCGGGCTGTCATAGAACAGATCATCGCCGAGAACAGACTGTCCGGTCCGGAACTGGTCGCCTTCGGTGATGGGTATGTCGAGATCGAAGAGACCCGACGCGCCGGCGGCATCGCCGTGGGGATCGCCAGCCGCGAGGACGGCGGCGATGGCTGCGATCCGTGGAAAGCGAGTCGTCTGCAGGAGGTTGGAGCTCAGGTGCTGGTATCCGACTGGCGCGAGTCCAAACAGCTGTTGCAGAGCCTTGGAGTCACAGCATGACGGAGTGGCTGCCGCGACGTCGGCTCGATGACCTGCTGAGGCGCCTGCGGTCGCTGCACGTCGCCGTTGTCGGTGACTTTTTCCTCGACGCCTACTACGACTGCGATGGCCGCCTGGACGAGCCCTCCCTGGAAACGGGACGCAACTGCTACCAGGTGGTACGGACCCGTCGCCAGGCGGGGGCGGCGGGAACGGTGGCGGCCAACCTCGTCGCCCTTGGCGCCGGCACGGTGAGCGCTGTCGGTTTCCGCGGTGACGACGGCGAAGGCTGGGAACTACAGCGAGTCATGGATGGGCTGGGTCTGTGCCGCGAAGGCTTCTTCGTTGCCGCCGATCGGTTTACGCCGACGTATGCGAAACCCTGTTACGTCGACCGAGACGGCGGCGGCTGGCGGGTCCGCGAAGAGCTCGAACGCATCGACATCAAGAATCGACGCCCCACGCCACGAGTGTTGCAGGATCGCCTCGCCGGCTTCCTCGAAGAGGCGATCGGGCGATGGCACGCGGTCATCATCGTCGACCAGGTGAGTGAAGCCGCCTGTGGCGTGGTGACACCACGGATCCGGCGTCTGTTGCAGGATCTGAGCCATCGATCGGCCGACACCGTGTTCCTCGTCGATTCGCGGGAGCGGATCGGTTGTTTTGCCGGCTTGCCCATCAAGCCGAACCACAGGGAGGCGGCCCACGCCCTCGGCGTGCGCCCGGCCCGTTCGACTGGGGCGGCCATGACGCAGGCCCGGCGACTGTCGGGACGAGGAAAGAGACGCCCGGTATTCCTGACGATGGCAGAACGAGGAATGGTGGTCTGCGGCAACGGAGAGGCAGAGCACGTGCCGGGCTTTCCCGTCCTGGACCGGCCCATCGATCCGGTGGGAGCGGGCGATTCGACGACGGCAGCCCTTGTCTGCTGCCTGGCTGCCGGGGCAACTCGGTTGGAAGCCGCCACGGTGGCCAACCTTGTCGGCTCCGTCACCGTGCAGCAGATCGGCACCACCGGCACTGCCACACCGACGCAGGTGCGTCGACGTTGGAAGGAGATCGACCATGGCCTATCGTCGGCTTGATACAGATTCGGTCCGCGTACAGCCTCTTGCCGAGCGCCGGAGCAAGCACGCCCTTGCCGATATCCTCGTCGATCCCGATGGACCTGCGACTGAATCCGGGGCCATGGCGCCGATCATCGACCGGGTCGCCTCGGCCGTACGGGCGGCGCGAGAGGCCGACGCTTCGGTGATTCTGTGTTACGGCGCCCACCTGGTAAAAAACGGCCTCGGTCCCGTCGTCGAACGCCTGCTGGAGTACGGCTGGGTCACCCATCTGGCGACCAACGGCGCCGGGGTCATCCACGACTGGGAGTACGCCTTTGGCGGTCGATC
Organism: Candidatus Latescibacterota bacterium; assembly: GCA_036011085.1. Classification (GTDB taxonomy): domain Bacteria; phylum Latescibacterota; class UBA2968; order UBA8231; family UBA8231; genus UBA8231. The sequence goes on along the minus strand of DASCMS010000036.1, from coordinate 11,239 downwards.
CGAGGAGGATGTGCGCCGCAACGTCGCCGCCGGCACGTTCGGCGCCTGGGACGAAACGGGTCGGTACACACAACTGGCGCTGCTCGCCGGTGCCCTCGAAGGCATGGGCTACGGAGAAAGTCTGGGGCGTTTCATCAACGAGGAGGGCTGCACGTTACCCGAGCCGTCTCGGTTGCAGCAGGACCTGGTAGACTGGGCGACACAGCCTGACGGTGATGAGGCGGCGCCAGCGCGGGCGGAACTGCTGCGAGCCATGTCGGCCTTCGGCTGGTCGGGCGGCAGGCAGCACGTGCCTCACCCTCACCGTGACCACTCCCTCACGGCGGCCGCCTGGCGCCATGGCGTGCCTCTCACGGTACATCCCGGCATCGGCTACGACATCGTCTTCGTTCATCCCATGGCCCGCGGTGCGGTACTGGGACGCGCGGCTGGCATCGACTTCGGCGTGTTCGCCCAGTCCGTATCCGGCCTGCAGTCAGGGGTGCTGCTGTCGGTGGGATCGGCCATCATGGCGCCGCAGGTCTTCGAAAAAGCGGCTTCTGTCGCCAACAACCTGCGGCTGCAGCGGACTCTTGAACCGATCTCGCCATTCATCGCCGTCAACGACCTGGCCCCCATGGACTGGGACTGGTCTGCGGGCGAACCACCGATGGACAACCCGGCGTACTACCTGAGGTTCTGCAAGAGTTTCCACCGCCTCGCCACCGATCTGGCCTATGCTGCCGGCGACAATCGGGCCTTCCTCGGCGGTCTCTGGAATCAGCTTCGGAGCTGAGAGACCGGAGCTGCTATTCGGCTGCCGCTTCGATCAACTCCGCGTACGCCGCCACGACCTGTTTCGGTACGACCTTGCGCAGGCCGCGAGTCAACGTGCCATCCTCCTCTGACAGAGCCCGCGGCAGGACGAGAACGCGGACTGGACGCTCGTGGCCGGACAACCCCGCCAGATCCGCCTCGGCCAGCAGCTGCTGCCGAAGGCGGGCATGGATCGGTTCGAAGGCGCGCAGGCCGGCGCCGTCGTCCTCAGCCGCCGCCGGCAGACCTTGCAGGTCGGTCTGTCGCGCAGCCTCCTCCAGGTCGATGGTGGCGATGATCACCGGGTGACTCCAGGCCTGTTTGCCCGTCACCAGAACATGCTCTGCAAGCGACGCTCGCGAGTAGATGCGTTCTAGCAGCTCCGGGTTGACGAACTCGCCATTGCCGAGTTTGAACTGCCTGCCCACCCTGCCTCGGAATGTCAGAAACCCCTCGCCGTCCATGCTGAAGAGGTCACCGGTGCGATACCACAGACGATCCGGTTCATCCCGGTCCCGCACCAGGACTCGAGCTGTCTGTTCGGGGTCGTCAAGGTACTCGCGCATGACATTGTCGCCGCTGACCCAGAGTTCGCCGACAGCCCCCTCGCCGTGGTTGTACTCGTTGCGTCCGGGAACGGCCCTGGCCACCTCGACACCGTCCTCGCGTACGAGGCGCACGTCGAACAGAGGCCGACCGACGGTACCCACCTTGCGAGCCTCGAGGTGGTTGGCGGCGATCAACGGCGCACACTCGGTGACCCCGTACCCCTCGAAGGCGTGGATGCCGAGCACATCGTGGAAGAAAGCCAGGGCCTCGGGATCGGCCTTGGCGGAGCCGACGACGAGGAGGCCCAGGTTGCCGCCCACGCGCTTGGCGAGCTGGTCCTTGATGGCGCCTACGACTTTCCCGCCGATCGTCCTGTCGACGAGATGATCCGCGATTCCCGCCTGACCGCGCGAGACGGCAGATCGGGCACGCACGGCTCGCGCCACGAGACGGCCCTTGATGCCGCCGGCATCGATCTCCTTGCGGACGTTGCCGAAGACCTTGTCCAGTACCAGGGGCACGGTGAGAAAGGCCTGCGGCTGCGACAGGCGGATGTCGGCCAGGACTCGATCCGGGGAGCGTGCCAGGTCCAGGGTCCAGCCCTTTGCCAGCGGGTAGTAGATGTTGAGGATGCCCATGGAGTGATAGTCCGGGGCGGACTTGAAGAAATAGAGATCTTCGGCGTGGCTGATCCTGTCCCAGACAGCCAGAACATTGGCGACGATGTTGCCATGGGTCTGCACGACCCCCTTTGGCAACCCGGAGGATCCTGACGTGTAGAGGATCTTCGATTCGTCCGCAGCCGTTACGTCGGTCTCTGGCGGCACGCCGTCGCCTGACATCACTGCCTCCCAGGTCTGCCCCTCGCCTTCTGTTGCCTCCGTAAGCAGGATCTGTGGTGGCTGCGGCAGGGCGGGTCGAACCAGCTCGTATTGCTGGAGGCCCTTCTCATCGACGACGAGACAATCGACGCCGGACCGCGAGATGTTGTGTACGAGAATCTCGGTCGAAGACTTATGGCACATTGGTACGGCCGTAAGCCCGAGACGATCGGCGGCGAGAAAGGTGAGAATCGGCTCAAAGCCCCCGTCTGTGAGAATTCCGATTCGCTGGCCCTTGTGGAGTCCGGCAGCAGCGAGGCCGCTCGCCAACCGGTCCCGCAAAGACCGCAGCTGCGCGTAGGTGATGGGCACATAACCCAGGCCGTCCTCGGTACGTTCCAGGCGGCGCACCGCCGGTTTGCTCGCATGGCGCTCGACGCTCTGCTCGAGCAGGTCATTCAGGGTCTGCATGAATTCCTCATGGAGCCGTGCGGCTCGGCCATCGTTCCATTCGCTTCGACCGCTATGATAGGAGTCGCCGGTGGTGTCGGCAACGGCCCCGGAGACCTTGCGCAAGGTGTTGTTTTCTTGTTACGTAGCAGCGTTTCAGTGCCTCGACGTCGCAGACGAAACGGGCACACCCGCTTGAGATGGTGCCCCTTCGTTCCTTTGTTATAGGTAACATGCCTGACGAGAGCCCCGAAAAGACCGCCGGCACTTCCTCGGACGATGCCGCAGAGGCCGACGCAGATCTGTTGGGTGGACTCGAATCTCTACTCGAGGAGGAGGGATCTGGTTTTGATCTCCCCGACGAGGAGCTGACCGAGAACGACCTCACGGACCTGTTCTCCGATGGTGGCGAGGAGAGCGCTGACGACGACGTACCGGCACCAGCGCGGGCCGGGTCGACCCATGACGTTCGTCGCCAGGATCGGACCGCTCGCCGCCGGCGCGACCTCGAGGAATACCGCAACCTCGAGGCCCACCTGCAGGCCACACCTCTCGGCATCGAGGTCGGCGAGGATCGCATGACGGCCAGGGTCAGCCGTATCACCGGCGACAATACCCACGAAGACATCACCGAGTTGCTGCGCCGCGAGGGCATCACTCACGGCGTCGACAATGAGGCCATCCGGGCGGCCCTCGGCAAAGCGGCACGTGGACAGAATCAGTTCGAGGTCGTCGTCGCCCGCGGCAAGCCTCCCAGGGTTCTCAAGCCCACGGAAGTTGTACATCATCTTCCCCGCGATCTGATCACTGGCGAGGAAGAGACCAAGACTGCCTTCGAACGTCTCAAGTTGGCCATCGAAGGACAGTACCTCGAGGCCTGCAAATCCTGGCAGGGGTCGGTCAGAATCGTACGCCAGGGCGACACCGTCTCCGAAATCGTGGCGGCACAGGTCGAGCCCGGCATCGACGTCTTTGGCCAGCCCCTCGAGATCGCTCGCGTCGAGGATATCCGGCTCGAGCCGGGGGACCATGTCAGCCTCTCGGAGGATGGCATGACGGCGTCAGCCGACCTCTATGGTTATGCGGGACTGATCGGCGGCAAGCCCACCGTCATCTCCCCGATCTGGACATCTTCCGATCACATGGAGGCTCGGTTCGTCTTCCATGCCCCCCAGGGCGAGCCGCCTCCGGTACCCACCGAGGAAGACCTCTACAATCTGCTGGAGATGAAGTGGATCGAGTTCGGCATCATGGATCGCCAGCTCGAACTGATCTGCGCCCGGCTCAGTGAAAAGCAGGCCCTGCCCGTCACCGTGCCGATCGCCCAGGGCACGCCCGAGATCCAGGGCGAGGACGCGCAGATCAAGTACGCATTTGACCCATACGAGCTCATCAAGTGGAATCATCTGCAGAGCATCCTCAACCTGAAGGCACCCGAGGCGATAGAACACGCCCTGCGCGAGATCTACGAGAGTGACGACGAGGAGGTCGGCGACAGCAGCATCCGCTTCAAAGCCGTGCGTCCCGGTGAGGCCATCGTCGAGAAGATTCCCGCCACGTCGGGGGTCCCCGGGCAGGATATTCAGGGCGAGGAAGCCGTCCCCGATGAGGGCAAGGAGGTCCCCCTCGAGGTCGGCGAAGGCCTGACCGCGTCCGAAGACGAGCTGCGCGCCATGGCTGATCAGTTCGGCTACGTGGCCATGCGTTTCGACATCGAGGTCAACGTCATCTCGCCTCTGTGGATCTCCCCCGACCGCACGGCGGCCTATTTCCTGAATCTGCCGCAGAACCTGGCGCCGAGATTCCCTTCGGTGGAAGAGATGCAGGACATCCTCGACGAGCTCGAAATCGTCAACGGCTACGTGCCAGAGCGCTGGGCCGAAATTGCTGCCGAGCTGGAAGCCGGGGGCCGCAAGGGCGACTACGTCATCGCCGTGGCGCAGGGCACGCCCCCCGTTGGCGGACGTGATGCCGAGTTCGAGTGGGAGGTGCAGATCGATTCGAACAAACCGGGGAAGATCCTCGATGATGGCACCATCGACTTCCGCGATCGCAACCTGACCACTGTCGCCAAGGAAGGTGACCTGCTGGGCAAGCTCATACCGCCGAAACTGGGCACCCCCGGCAAGGACATCTTCGGGACGGACCTGCAGCCTCCCTCACCCCTCAACATCGAGGTCGTCACCGACTCTCGACTCTACGCCGAACCCGAAGAGGACGGCAGCATGGCCTTCTTCTGCGAGACCGGGGGTGGAATCTCCTCCGATTCGGAGTTGAAGACCGTCAAGGGCCGGCGTCACATGCGGATCAATATCGGTGTCTACCCCATCTCCAACATCGAGGGCGACGTCGACTACTCGACGGGCAACATCGACTTCAATGGTGATGTCGTCATCGGCGGCTCCGTGCAGTCGCAGTTCTCGGTGAAGGCAACCGGAACCATCACGGTGGGCGGTTACATTGAGGCCGGGGCCTACGTCACGGCAGGCAAGGACATTCTCATTCAGCGCGGCGTCGTCGGCACCAGCACCGAACTGGTGGCCGGTGGGGACATCATGTCGAAATTCATCCAGGAGGCCACGGTCCGAACCGGTGGTGACATCAAGGTTGGCAGCTACATCTTCAACGCCTCGGTGCGCGCCGGAGGCCAGGTCATCGTACCCGGCATGGGCGAAGGCAAATCCCGGGCCCTCGTGGGCGGCCTCATCTGGGGTGCCAAGGGGATCACGGCGCGCTCCATCGGCTCACCATACAACGCCAGCACGCGGTTGGTGGTGGGAGTCGACCCCGATCAGGTGAACCGGGCCGATCAGATCCGTGCCAACATGCACGCCTGTGAAGAGAAACAACGGGCTCTGCTGAAGAAGCTGGGCATCGACCGTCTGGATCTGGACCTGATCAAGCAGAAGCTGGCGCGTTGCCCTTCGGCCAAGCAGAAGCAGGCCATGCTCGTGGCCGTCAAGCGCGTCGCCAAAGTGGCCGAACTCGAACGCAACCAGCAGGAAGAACTCGCAGAGATCGCCGACCTGTAGCGCAAGCTCGCGGTAAAGACGACGGTCGATGTGGTGAGCGACATGTTCGCCGGCGTCGAGATCCGCATCGGCGAGCAGACCGAGCTGGTTCGCGAGGATGCCGAACGCTGCAGCTACAAACTCATCATCGATGAGGACGAACAGAAAATCCAGCAGGACCCGTTGAAGAATACGCCGCGGTTTAACTGAGACATCGACAGATCACATGCGCGCCTTCTCCTACGTACTGATACTCGTCGTCAGTTCGACATCTCTTCTTCTTGCCCAGGACACCACCACCGGGTCGAAGGACGGATCCCGCTATGGCGAGGAAGCTCGCCAGAAGATGGGTCCTCAATACAGTGCCAGCATGGGTTCGGTGACGGTCCAGGACCGTCAGCTGTACCGGTTGAGCCTGCGTCCCGAGATCCCCTTCGGAAAGCTCGCCGTCGCCTTTGATATCGAGCTTTTTATCGGTGAAGATGGTGACTTCCAGAGCCGCGGCTGGTCCTTCGACACCGCGGCCGAGACCTTTGATACGTTCCTGCGCAAGATATACTACGTGCGCTATGGGAGACCCGGCGATCCGGTCTTCGTCCGCGTCGGCGCCCTCGACCGGGTCACACTCGGTTACGGGCTCATCATGGACCGCTACCGTAACACGCTGCAGTACCCCGGCGTCAAGAACACGGGGGTCCGTTTCCAGCTCGAAGGGCTGGGCGGTGGCAGCTTCGGCGTCGAAGGGCTGGTCAGCAATCTCCAGGATCTGGAGGAAGGAGGGGCGCTGGTGGGGCTTCGAGTCTTCAACAGGCCCATGCCGAGACTCGAAGTAGGACTCACCTACGTTGTCGACCTCGATCAGTACGCCGGCCTCCTCGACCGCGACGGCGATGGTTTCCCCGACGATGTCGATGCCTTTCCGGAAGACGAAGACCTGGCTCTGGACAACGACGGCGACGGCGTGTCCGATGACTTCGATGCCGACGATGACAACGACGGCGTCATCGACATCGACAGCGGCAGCGGCTTGCCGCCGGATGTCATCGACGGTCTCGCGGCACTCGAGGGGGACGCCTTCCGCGTCGATCGGGACGTGCGTCGGCGCACGCCCTTCGACAAGAATCGTGTGGGTTCAGACCCCTTCGGCATTCTTGGCCTCGATGCCGGCTATAACGTGCTGGACGACGACAGGCTCAACCTGACGATCTATGGCCAGATGGCGGTCATGATCGATGACGATGATGAACTGAGCCCGGCGTCAGCCGACTCCCAGGGAGTGGCGCCCGGCAACCGCAAGGCGGAGGGATTCGGGGTAATGGCTCCGGGGCTCTGGGCCAAGGTGGGTCCCTTCGACGGCCGCCTGGAGTACCGGTTTTTCCAGGACGATTTTGAAGCCGGCTACTTCGACAACCTGTACGATGTGGACCGCGCCCGACTCGATGTCGCCACGGGCAGAGCGCAGCCAAAAGACGCCAGTCTGGGTCGCGGCGAGAGCCTCAACGGCGTCTATGGCCGGCTGGTGACCGACCTGTTCGGTCTGGCCCGGGGCGCGGCCGACTACCAGCATATGGTCGGCGCCGATGAGCCTCTGCGACAGCTGCATGCAGAGGCGGACCTGTCACCACAGCTGCTGACGATGGTGCCCCGGCTGAAGCGCGCCAGCGCCTACTATCAGAAGAACAACATCGGCAATCGTCTCGACGTCGACGGCACACCGGACTCGGAGGATGGCTTCTTTGAATCCACCGAGGATACCTTCTACGGCTATGACGTCGGCTTTGAGATGGCCGGCGGCGTCGCCGTCGTCTGGGACACACGATTCCTCTTCGTGCGTGCCGCCGACGGCCGACTCGACCGTCGCAAGGTGATGTCCATCGAGACCGTGTTCAGCTTTTGAAGATCTCGGCGGTCACCGCCCACGTCCTGCGCCTGCCCAACGTAACCGGTGCCTGCGATGGCACGCAGGACACCTGCCTCATCCGCATCGACACCGATGCCGGCATCACGGGCTGGGGTGAGGTCGACTCGGCGCCCACGGTGGTTGCCGCCGTGATCGAAGCGCCCCTGTCACACCAGATCGCCAACGGTCTGGCCAATGCCCTGATCGGTCGTGATCCTCTGGCCCTCGACGTCTGCATGGCCGCCATGGAGCAGGCGGCCAATTACTACGGCCGTACCGGCGCCGGGTCGCATGCCATGGCCGGCGTCAACCTCGCCCTCTGGGACATCAACGGCAAAGCCTGCGACCGTCCCGTGTACCAGTTGCTCGGCGGTCCCCACCAGACACGCTTCCGCGCCTACTGCTCGATCCTCTTCGGCGACACACCCCAGGCCACGCACGATCTGGCCCGTAAACACGCCGACATGGGCTTCACCGCCATCAAGTTCGGCTGGGGACCCATGGGACAGAGCGAGTCCGAGGATGTGGCGCTGGTGCGCGAAGCCAGACGCGGCGCCGGCGACAACGTCGATATCCTCGTCGATGCCGGTCAGGTCTGGGACTGGAAGACGGCACTGACGCGAGCCAGACAGTTTCACGATCTTGGCATCTTCTGGCTCGAGGAGCCGCTGCATCCCGAGGATATCGCCGGATACGCCCGTCTGAGTGATGCCAGCCCCGTACCGATCGCTGCCGGCGAGGCGGAATCCCGCTACGTCGACTTTGAAAGGCTCATGCTCGACGGTCGTCTCGACTGGGTGCAGCCGGATCCAGGACGGTGTGGCCTCACGACGATGGTCGAAGTGGGACGACTCGCCCACCGCATGCACACCCGGGTCGTCAACCACAGCTTCAAGAGTGGCATCACGATCGCGGCCTCTCTTCATGGGCTGGCCGCCGTGCCCCACGGCGAGATGTTCGAGTTCTGCATGGCCGACTCACCCTTGCGACACGAGCTGACCAGAGAGCGCTTCGCCATCGATGACGAAGGGTATGTGCAGGTACCCGAAAGTCCGGGCCTCGGTGTCACAGTCGATCAGGACATCGTCGAGAAATACCTCGTGCGGAAGTAGCCTGGAAGTGGCCGCACCCGAACCGGTTCTCATCGTCGACGGCCACCTCGACCTGGCCTTCAACGCGCTCCACCATCGTCGCGACCTGACACAGTGTGTGCAGACACTGCGGGAACGTGAGGATGTTTATCGCGACGGCGTCGGTGCCAGGTCGATCCACCCCGATGCCCTGCGCAAGACGCCGCGGTCGGGTGGCATGGGCATCGCCACGGTCGCCCTGCCCGAACTGCGCGCCGGACACGTCGGCATCGTTCTGGCCACGATCATGGCACGGGTACAGATGCCCACCAGCTTCCTCTCTGATGGCATGCGGACCCAGGCTGCTGCCCATGCCATCGGTCAATCTCACCTGCACTACTACAAAGCTCTCGAGAGAGCCGGCGAGATCGATTTCCTGCGGACCGCCCACGACCTGGAGAACGCCATCGGCGCCTGGTCGCCCACATCGGCGAAGGCGTCAGCCGATCCGGCCCCGTCCGTGGGCATTGTTCTCAGTATGGAGAGCGCCGACCCCATCCTCGGGCCAGACGATGTGCAGGCCTGGTACGACGCCGGCCTGCGCTCGGTAAGTCTGACCCACTTTGGCAGCAACACCTGGGGCCACGGCACGGGCACGAAGGGGGGACTGTATCCTTGCGCCTATCCCCTGCTCGACGCCTTGAGGGCCGCCGGCGTCGCCCTCGACGTGAGCCATGCTGCGGACCTGGCCTTCTGGCAGCTGCTCGACTATTGGGACGGCCCGATCCATGCCAGCCACTGCATGTGCCGCGCCCTGGTCCCGGGACAGCGTCATCTGTCCGACGACATGATCAAGGCTGTCGCCGAACGCGGGGGTGTCATCGGCATGGTCATGGCCGAGCCCATGCTGAACCCCGACATCAACTTCGACGACCTGTCGACGGCCCCGGCGGTATCGACCCGCCCCATGGCGGCGGTGGCCGACCACATCGAGCATATCTGTGCCCTTACCGGCAGCAACAGCCATGTCGCCATCGGCTCCGATCTCGACGGGGGCTTCGGCCGCGAGTGGGCTCCCGTCGATTGTGACACGGTCGCCGATCTGCAGAAGCTGCCGGACCTGCTCGAGAGACGTGGCCTCGGTGGCGCCGATGTCGCCGCCATCACCCATGGCAACCTGCTCAGCTTCCTGCGCCGGGTGCTGGTCTGATGGAGCAGACGCCACTCATTCTCGACAGCCACCTGGATCTCGCCTTCAGCGCTCTGCAGATCAATCGTGATCTCACCCTGCCTGCAACCTCAGTACGCGTATTGGATTCGGTGGAAACTCAACAGAGCTACGGCAGCTGCACCGTCACCCTGCCGGAGCTGCGGCGCGGACGTGTCGGCATCCTCTGCGGCACGGTGATGTCCCGTCTCGACCCGGATGATCTGTCGACGCGCACGGGCATGTACAGCCAGCTTCAGTGCCATGGTGTCGGCCGAGGACATCTGGCCTACTACCAGGCTCTGGAGCGTGCCGGCCACTTGCGCATCCTGCGTACACGCAGCGAACTCGACGATGTGGCCGACCTCTGGCAGCGCCTCGAGAACGGGCCGGACAGCGCCGACCAGGCAGGCGGCCCTCCATTGGGCTTGATCCTGACCATGGAGAGTGCCGATCCGATTCTCGGCCCGGATCAGGTTCCGGAGTGGCATGCCCTCGGCTTGCGCATGGTGAGCCTGTCTCACTATGGCACCAGCACCTATTCCCACGGAACGGCAACCGATGGGGGTCTGCTGCCCCCGGCACGACCTCTGTTGCAGGCCCTGCAGGCTGCCGGGATCCTGGTAGATGTCACACACCTGACCGATCAGGCCCACTGGGAGTTGATGGACATCTATAACGGCCCGGTATGCGCCAGTCACCACAACTGCCGCGCCCTGACACCTGGGCAGCGCCAGTTGAGCGACGACATGATCCGCTCCATAGCGGAGCGTGACGGGGTGATCGGCACTTCCTTCGACAGCTGGATGCTCGACCCGGGCTGGCAACGGGGCTTGTCGGCTGGCGAGCAGCAGTCCGAGGCCACCTTGCGGACCGTGGTCGACCACATCGACCATATCGCCCAACTCACCGGCACCAGCAGACACTGCGGCATCGGCACGGACCTGGACGGCGGCTTCGGCACCGAACAGGCTCCCCGTGACCTGAACACCATCGCCGATCTGCCACATCTGGTGCCGCTGCTTGCCGAGCGAGGGTTCTCCCGACAGGACATCTCCGGGATATTCTCCGGCAACTGGCTGCGCCTTCTGGGGCAGCACTGGCTGGATACCCTGTAGCGAGAAGAGAAGCACCCACTTTTCGCCCAACCTGGCCTCTGCCCCCGTTCCTGACGGGTGTTGAGGCCCGTTTTTTGCATAAGTCGTCTCGCCTCAAGAGATCTCACTTGAGATTCTGGATCTTTTTTCTATAAATTGGTCCCCATTGAGTGTTTTCTTCTTGTCATCGCGATCTCTTGTGAGTATTGTTGTCTATGAACGTTACGTAATGCGTACGGAAATGGCCCATTGTGGCCTAACTGGAGGTCTACTTCCATATGAGAGGCGCCGACGCGGTTATCGAAGCCCTCGAACGCCAGGGTGTCGAATACATCTTCG
>DASCMS010000035.1:0-89222 GCA_036011085.1 Candidatus Latescibacterota bacterium | reverse complement strand
CAATAGATTGAACCGCCCGTCTGGCAAGCTGCCCACATTGCGAGCCACCGATTCCCGAGGGTCGATGCCATGTTCCGCCGATCCATCACTGGCTTGGCGACCATCTGCGGAGCATTGCTCCACGTCGCCTGCGGCAGTCAGTCGACAGAGAATGACGCTGTCATCGGAGGCAGCACGTTGGATTCGCTGATCGTCACCCGCTACGAGGTCGACGACAGCCTCTTCCCCAACCCGGAGCGGGGCTTCTACCGCTACGCCGACCTGCCGGGATTGTCTGCCGACATCGGCGCCATCCGCGAGCAGGAAGGCATCACCCTCGTCTGGGGACGCATCTCCATGGCGGCCTATCGCCAGGACGAACTGCTGCCCAACGACTTCCTCGCCAGGGTGGAGCAAGGCTTCCAGACCGCCCGCGACCAGGGCATGAAGGTAATCGTGCGCGGCACCTATGGCTTCGAAGGCCCCGGGGGCGACTACACCAGCTATACCGACCCGCCGATCCACAACATCCGCCGGCACGTGACCCAGCTGGGGCCGATCTTTACCGCCAACGCCGACGTCATCGCCCTCTTCGAGGCCGGTTTCATCGGCCCCTGGGGCGAGTTTCACACGACGGCGATCGCCACAGACCCGGAACAGAGCCGGGACTTCGTCCACTTCCTGCTCGAGCAGACCCCGGAGGAACGCATGATCGCCCTGCGCTATCCCCTGCTGAAACAGCGGATCTTCGCCAGCGGCGGCGGCTTCGAGACGGTGACCGATGCCAACGCCTACAGCGGCGAACCGGTGGCCCGGGTCGGTCACCACAACGATTGCTTCCTGTCGTCAGCGAACGATGTGGGTACCTACGATCGAGGCGGCATGGATCGAGCCGGAGAAACCGCCTACCTGACCGGAGAAACAGCCCTGACGGTGTTTGGTGGAGAGAGTTGCGCTGCCTACGAACTCAACGATTGCGAGCCGGCGAGGACGGAACTGCACGCTCTCCACGCCACCTACCTCAACAGTCAGTGGCATCCTGATGTGCTCGAGAAGTGGGAATCACAGGGCTGTCTCGACTACGTCAGGCGCAGGTTGGGAGCACGCTTCGCCCTGCATGAGAGCCAGTTCCCCGTCCGGGCCCGAGCCGGTGGCCGTCTGCGCGTTGCCCTGGACCTGGAGAATTACGGCTTCGCCTCGCTCTACAATTCGCGCAATGTGGAGATCGTCCTGCAGCACGCGGCGACCGGACGCTCCTGGTCGCTGGCCACGGGACTCGATCCCCGAGCCTGGAAGCCGGGAGAGCGGTACCTGATGGAGATCGAGTTGCCACTGCCGCGAGAGTTGGAATCGGGGACCTACACGGCCTACCTGCACCTGGCCGACCCGGCAACGTCGCTGCGCGACGATGGCCGCTACGCCTACCGGCTGGCCAGCCTGGGCGTGTGGAACGAGAAGACCGGATGGAATCGATTGGCTCAGGGAATTCTGATCGAAGCGGCCCCCGAGGGAAAAACGCGGCCTGATGGTTCGGTCTGACCGGTCACGCCTTCCACAGATCGGCCAGATTGCGGTGGGTGTACGGCTTCGGCGTCGAGCCTTCGTAGTCGTCGACGGTGTGTCCGTCACCCTCCAGCAGATACTTGTAGGTCGTCAATCCTTCCATGCCCACCGGCCCACGGCTGTGCAGGCGGCCGGTGCTGATGCCGACTTCCGCCCCCAGGCCATAGCGGTACCCGTCAGCGAAACGGGTGGAGGCGTTGACCAGGGCCGAGCACCCGTCCACTCCCTGCAGAAACCGCACCGCCCGGGCGCGATCCTCCGTCACGATCGTGTCCGTATGAGCGCTGCCGTAGCGGTTGATGTGAGCCATGGCTTCGGCCAGACTGTCTACAACCTTCACCGACAGGATGTAGTCGAGGTACTCGGTGGACCAGTCTTGCTCGGTGGCCGCCACCACCTGTTCTCCGGCGATAGCCCGTGTCCGCTCATCCCCTCGCACTTCCACTTGTTCGTCGACCAGCTCGGCAACGGCGCGCCCCAGGAAAGCCTCCGCCACATCGGCGTGCACGAGGAGCGTCTCGGCGGTACAGCAGGTAGACACGTCCTGCACCTTCGAGTCGACGGCCACGCGCACCGCCTTGTCGAGGTCGGCCGCCTTGTCCACGTAGACATGGCAGATGCCATCGGCGTGGCCGGTGACGGGGATGTTGGTGTTGTCCATGATGTAGCTGACAAATTCGTTCGACCCACGGGGAATGATCAGGTCGATGGCGTCTTCCTGCGCCAGCATCTGCTTCACGTCCTCGCGCGTCTCCATCAGCGTCAGCCAGTTGGCCGGGAGTCCTTGCACGGACGCGGTGGCGCGCACGATCAGGTCCGCCAGCGCCCGGTTCGAACGCGCCGCTTCGGAACCGCCTTTCATCAGCACGGCGTTGCCTGACTTCAGACACACGGCGGCGATCTGGATCAGTGCATCGGGGCGCGACTCGAAGATCACACCCAGCACACCGATGGGAACCGACACGCGGAACAGGTTGAGACCGCCATCGATCTCGGTGGCGCGCTGCGTCTGCCACAGTGGATCAGCTGCCGACTTCACGGAGCGAACCATCTCGATGGCGCGATCGTACTTCCCCTTGGCCAGGTTCAGACGGGCAACCAGGGGCTCACCCAGATCACCGCGGGCGGCCATCTCCTGAGCCTCCCCGAGGTCCTCGGCATTGGCCGCCAGCATCTCCTCCCGCTCGGACTCCAGCGCCACGGCGATCGCCTCGAGACCGGCATCGCGCACGTCCCCGGAGGTGGCCGCCAGACTGCGTGCCGATTCGCGCGCGGCCAAGGCGCTGGCCCGCAGGTCCGGGCCCGTGTCTATCGATACGGTTGCCGTGCTCATACCTACCCCCTTGCTTGCAGCGCCGATTCGCTGGCCACACTCATCATCTTTTGAATCTGTGCACAGAGCGCCTATCTGCCGATCCGCGTTATTCCCGCGCTTGCAGCGCTTGCTGGCTGACTGAGCTCATCATCTTCTGAATCTGTGACATGACCCGCTGTGGATCCTCGACCTTGCCTTCGGCGAGCAGGACATAGTCGACAAGAAAATGTGACCACTCCTTGAGTTCGGCCGAATCACGGTCCGCCTTGAGCAGCTCTCCCATGTTGCGAATCGCCGCATGCCGCGGGTTGATCTCCAGGGTGCGCTTGGTGAGCGGAAAGTTCTCGTCACTCATGCGCATGATCCGTTCCATCTGCTGACTGAGACCGCCCTTGGGCACCACCAGGGCGCAGGGACCGTCGCTGAGCCGGCTCGACTCCTTCACCTCCCCGACGCGTGACTCCAGCTCCTGCTTCAGGAAACTCACCAGCTCGATGGTGCGTTCCTTATCCTCGGTGCTCTCGGCGCCCTCGATCTTGACCTCTTCCGGCAGATCCAGATCCTCCGCATCGATCGCCTGGAACTGCTTGCTGTCGAAGTCCTGCAGCGAGTTGGCCACCCATTCGTCCACCGGGTCTGTCAGGTAGAGCACCTCGAGGTCGTTCTTGCGGAAGGACTCCATCAGCGGGCTCTGCTCGACCTGTTGACGACTGTCACCGGTCAGGTAGTAGATCACCTCCTGATCCGACTTCATGCGATCCACGTAGTCCTGCAGGGCCACCAGGCCTTCGGTCTCCGTCGTGCGCGTCTCCGCAGGTGCCGCATTCTCACCCTCTTCGGCCTCGGCGTCAGTCGGGATCTCCGGCGTGTCGGCATCGGCGGCCAGTTTGTCGGAGAAACTCGAGTAGAACCGCAGCAGCTTGCTGACCTGCTCGCGATGCTCGAAATCCCGGGCCACTCCCTCCTTGAGGACGATGCCAAAGCTCTCCCAGAAGGTCAGGAAGGACGTCGGTTCCTTGCTGGCCAGTTCCTCGATCTTGCTCAGGATGCGCCGCGTCAGCGTCTGCCGGATCTTGGCCACTACCGGGTTGTTCTGCAATGACTCCCGGGCCACATTGAGAGGCAGATCATCGCAGTCGACGACGCCACGCACGAAACGCAGATAGAGCGGCAACAGCTCGCAGTCATCCTGAATGAAGACGCGCTTCACGTGCAGGTTGATCCTCACCTTTGGATCCTGCCCGAAGAGCAGTTCCATCGGCGACTGTCGCGGCAGGAACAACACGGCGTAAAACTGGATCGGTACGTCCACCACCACGTGTTCCCACATCAGAGGATCCTGGTGATCGCCGCTGAGGTGCTGGTAGAACTCCGTGTAGTTCTCCGGCGTGATCTCATTGCGTGGTCGTGTCCACAGGGCCGACGCCGAGTTCGCCTGTTTGCCGGCCACCTTCACCGGGTAGGAGATGAAGTCGGAGTGCCGACGCACCACTGACTCGAGACGGTGAGCGTCGAGGTATTCTTCACAGTCAGAACGCACGAAGACCTTGATCTCGGTACCCCGTTCCGTCCTGTCCTTCGTCGTTGAGATCGTATAGGTGCCGTCTCCGGTGGACTCCCAGACGACGGCCTCCGAGTCCTGATCGGCGGCCCGGGTCGTCACCACCACCCGTTCGGCGACGATGAACACGGCATAGAAGCCGACGCCGAACTGGCCGATGAGCTTCAGCTTGTTCTCCTCGTCGGGCTCCTCTGACAACTGCTGCAGGAACTTCTTTGACCCCGAGTGGGCGATGGTGCCGATGTTGTCGTTCACCTCGTCTCGGGTCATGCCGATCCCGGTGTCGGTGATCGTCAGTGTCTTGGCCGTCGCATCGACGTTGATGTCGACGGTCAGTTCGGCGTCGGGATCGACGATCTCTTTGTCGGTGAGAGACCGGAAACGGATCTTGTCGAGGGCGTCTGACGCATTCGACACGAGTTCCCGCAGGAACACGTCCTTGTCGGTGTACAGAGAGTGGATAAGAATCTGCAGGACCTGCTGGACCTCGGTCTGGAAAGCCCGCTCTTCCACTTGGGCTTCGTCGGCGGTAGCTGTGTGATGCTCGTCGGCCATGGTCTCTTCGGCTGCTGTGGGGTTGAATTGAAGGCCCGTAACTCGCTGTCGGGCTGTTACTTTGAGAGTCTCAAAATGTACGAAGGAGGCTGCTGGCCGCAAGACGGCGCATGGCCTGGTATACAGCCGAAGCCTACTTTCACCCACCCATGAAGACCGACCCTGAATACGATCTGGCTATCGTCGGTGGCGGACCGGCCGGAGCTGCGGCTGCCATGTACGCTGCACGCCACGGCCTGAGCGCCGTCGTCGTCGACCGCGCCACCTTCCCGCGTGACAAGGTCTGCGGCGACGCCCTGTCAGGGAAGAGTATGTCCATCCTCGACGAGCTGGGCCTGATGGAGGACGTGGCCCGCCTCGAAGGCGCCGAGATCCGCCACATCATCCTGGCCAGCCCGACGGCGGTCGGTGCCCGTGTCGACATGCGTGACCGCACGCACTACGACCCCCTGACTGGACGGCATGTGCCGATGGGTGGCTGGGTCATCCAGCGCAAGATCCTGGACGACTATCTCCTGAAGGAGGCGCGGCGCCGGGGTGCGGAGGTACGCGAAGGCTTCGCCGTCAGCGACCTGCTGCGCGACGAGGCGGGGTGTGTCGTCGGCATAGAGGGCAGGCAGAGCAAACAGGGGCACCTCGTGCAGATCCGGACTCGTGTTGTGCTGGGCTGCGACGGCTTCAACTCCATCGTTGCCCGCAAAACCGGGCTCTACAGCCACAGCCCGCGCCACTCACTGGTCGCGTTGCGCTGCTACTACGAGGGAGTGGAAGGACTCACCGACGAGTTGGAGCTGCACTTCGCCGACGAGGTCCGCCCCGGGTATTTCTGGATCTTTCCCCTGGGGGAGGGCAAGGCGAACATCGGCATTGGCATGGTGCACGCGGCGATGAAACGCCGGGGTATCGATCTGCGCGTGGCACTGGATCAGGTGCTGCGGCGGCCGCCCTTCGCCGAGCGCTTCCGTCATGCCCGGCCGCTGGAGAAACCCGCCGGATGGAATCTCCCCGTGGGCAGCAAGAGACGACCTGCCCACGGCCCCGGGTTCCTTCTTCTCGGCGATGCGGCGGGTCTCATCGACCCCTTCTCGGGAGAAGGCATCGGCAACGCTTTCTACTCCGCCCGCATCGCGGTGGCTACCTGCGCCGTAGCCATCCGGGAGGGTGACACCTCGGCCACCAGCCTGCAGCGCTATGCGGATGAACTGTGGGCAACACTCGGCGACGAGTTGAAGGTGAGCCACCAGATGCAGTGGATCGCCCGGGTCCGTCCCCTGCTCAACTTCGTCATCGGCAAGGCCGCCAGGAATGACACCGTCGCCAACCATGTCTGTGGCATGTTGGCCAACGCCGTGCCGAAGAAGGACATGACGAATCCGCTCTACTACCTCAAGCTGCTGTTCTCCTGACGAAGGATCTGGCGGCGCGCCTCTACTCGTCGAGAGTTCCGGCGCGCAGCCCCATGGGAAGTGCCGCTGGCCGCTCCACCTGAGACTCGATCTCCACGTGGGACGCCCTGTCGGATGCCTCCCCGAAGGCGTGCATCAGCTCCAGCACGTGATAGGCCAGTTCACCGCTGGCTCGATGCGGCCGCCCCGAGCGAAGTCCATAGGCCATGTCGGCCACCCCGATCCCGCGACCGACCTCGACGCTGTGCGTCAGCGGCACTTCCTGCCAGTCGTCCTGTCCGGCACGCCGGAGTCTGACCGGGCCGTCGAAAGTGTTCGGATCGGGCACGCTGAGCGAACCTTCCGAACCATAGATTTCGATCCTCGGCAGATTGTGACTCCAGACATCGAAGCTGGTGACCACCGTACCGACGGCGCCGCCAGCGAAATCGAGCACGCCGGAGATATGTGTCGGGGTCTCCACCTCGATCCGCTCCCCGGTACGGCGCTCCGGGTTCGTGATCACCCGTTGGGGAAAACTGGCCCGTGCCGAACCCGTGACTCGCCGGACAGGGCCGAGGAGCGACACCAGAGCCGTCAGGTAGTAGGGTCCCATGTCGAACATGGGACCGCCACCCGGCTTGTAGAAGAAATCCGGGTTCGGATGCCAGCCCTCGGGTCCGCGACCGGCCATGAAGGCCGATGCCGCCACGGGTTCTCCGATCCAGCCGTCGTCGATCAGCTTGCGACAGGTCTGGATGCCACCGCCGAGAAAGGTGTCGGGCGCACTGCCGGTACGCAGTCCTTTCTCCTGTGCCAGATCCAGTACCGCCCTGCCTTCGGCTTTGTCGACGGCGAAGGGCTTCTCGGTGTGGGCATGCTTGCCGGCCTCGAGGATCTGCCGGTTGACGCTGGCGTGCACCTTCGGCACCGTCAGATTGACGACGATCTCGATGCCGGCATCTGCCAGTAGCTCATCGACGCTGCAGCCACCAGCAACTTCGAATTCCTCGGCCCGCGCCTGCGCCAGATCCGTGTCGATATCGGCACAGGCTACCAGATCTATAATCTCGAAGGTCCGGCACCATCTGATGTACTGAGGGCTGATGTTGCCGCAGCCGATCAGGCCGATACGGACCTTACCGGCCACGGGCGTATCCCTTCTGGGTCAGAAACGTGTAGCTCTTCTCCACGGCCTCGACCATATCGGTGGCGCAACGGTCGAGTTCGACGATCCACCAGTCCACATTGTCGCCGCCGGCATCGATGATGCTCTGGAAATCGGTGACCCCTTCACCCAGGGCCTGCATGTCTTCCTTGCGTGTGCACGGGCCGTCCTTCATATGGATCAGCGGCGCGCGGCTACCGAGCTCGGCGATCACTGCTGCTGGATCGGGCCCCGCGGTCTGTACCCAGTAAGCATCGACCTGGAAAAAGACCTCCGGCGCCAGATGTTCAAGCATCTGCTTGTAGACCAGCTCGCCGTCGACCTCGAGGAATTCCCACCAGTGGTTGTGGATACCGAAGGTGTAGCCCTTCTCGACACAGTTGGCACTGGCTTCGTTGAACTTGTCGCATGACGCCTTGATCTGGTCCTTCGTGCCGAAATTGTCCGGCCCGAGACCGGCCACGACGCGCGTGATTCCGAGGGCCTCTGCTGTCTCCAGTGACTCTTGTTGAGCCTCGCCCACAGGGAGGGGCAGATGGGCGCTGCAGACCTGCAGTCCCAACTCGTCAAACAGCCTCTTGCCGGCCTCGACGGTGGTCCCGGGAAAACCCGCGGGTTCGACACCGACGTAACCGATGTCTGCGACCTTCCGTACCGTCGCCTCGTAGTCGGCGGCGGCAGCTTCTCTCAATGTGTACAGCTGCAGTGCGATCGGTGCGGGCATATCTGTCCTGGCTTCTCTCTTGATTTCGCGAGCTCGCGAGGGGTGAACTGCTGAATACTCAATGTCGGGTAATGCCGGCTGTGATCAACTGGCGGCCTTGCAGCCCGTTACTAGATCGTCGTCGCCAGGAAGCCCCCGTCGACGCGCAGGTCGGCGCCAGTGACAAAGGAGCTCGCCTGCTGGGAGGCGAGAAACACAGCCGCACCAACGAGTTCCTCCGGGTCTCCGAATCGATCCATCGGTGTGTGCTGCAGGATCTGCCGTCCGCGGGCCGAAGGCTCACCCGTCTCATCATACAGCAAGCGGCGGTTCTGTTCTCCCGGGAAGAAACCAGGCGTGATCGAATTCACCCGCACATGGGGCGCCCACTCACGCGCCAGGAATTGTGTCAGGCTGACCACGGCGGCTTTCGCGGCTGAGTAGGCCACCACCTTCGACAGGGGCACATGGGCGGTGATCGAGGCGATGTTGATGATCGAGCCGCAGCCGCTGCGAACCATGGCGGGACCGAAGACCTGGCAGGGAAGCAGCACACCTGCGGCCAGGTTCAGATCGAAGCTGTCGTTCCAGGCGGCCAGGTCGATATCCTCGAAGGCAAGCTCGTCGTTGACGGTGACTCGCGGATCGTTGCCTCCGGCCGCGTTGATGAGGATCGCCGGCTCGCCGCATTCCTCGCCGATGCGCGCCCTCGCCGACAGCAGTTGGTCACGTGACAAGGCATCGGCGGCGACGAACGTGGCCTGACCGCCTTGGGAGAGGATCGAACCGACCACCTCGCCGCCACGCTCAACCGAACGTCCGACGACGGCAAGGTTGGCTCCCGCCTCGGCGAGCCCCCGTGCCATGGCCCCGCCGAGTACACCTGTGCCGCCGACGACGACGGCCACCTGCCCTTCGAGAGAAAACCTGTTCATCAGTTCAGCCTAGGGAACGGTACCGATGTGCCAGTGCACGGCGATCGCCCTCGACAGCAGGCCGATGGCCGCGCCGAAGACATTGCCCCAGACGATGAGCCAGCCGAGATGCTCGCGCATGACCCGCTCCATCATGCTCTTGACGATCTCCGGTGTCAGCTCTTCCAGCTTCACCTCGAGAAGCTGGTCCACCTGCACACGGAGAGCCGGGACATCCACGGCTTTTTCGCGCATGCGGGCCTCGGCCACTGGCGCCACCCGCGACACCAGACCGCCCATGAACTGCTTGATGATCACCTTCAGCATGTCGTTGCCGGCCATCTTCACCATCATGCCCAGCGGCCCCTCCTTGAGCCGCTCGAGCTCCGCTTCGATGGCCGCATCGGCGTGATCCGAGGCGAGCAGTTCCGTCAGTTCCTTCTCGAGGCTGACTCCCCCCATCAGCTGCGACCCGTGTTCCTCGAAGAAGCGCCGCAGGTACTCCTCGTCGAAGAAGTGGGTCATGATCAGACCCTTGATCGTCGCCCGGATTTCGCGGAAGCGATTCGGGATCACCCCGGAACCGTAGAGCAGCGGTACACGATCGAACAGCATCTTCACGGCCAGCCAGTTGGTGATACCGCCAGCAAAACCGAAGACACCTGCCGCCAGCAGCCAGGGACCTGCCGTCAACGCATACGGCGGGAACGGTGTCTCCGGGTTGCCGGCTGCCAGCGTTCCCATCAATCCCACCACCATCGTCATCAACGACAGCAGGTTGCTGATCATACCGCGCGGTACGGTATCGGCCTTCACCGGCGGTGCCAGGGTCATAGGTCGGTCTCGATCCTGTCCTGATCTCCCCGGAAAGGTCGCCTGTGTCTGAGAGTCATCGATGGGCGCGTCCCTTGTCCGTGGTTGTGTCCTGCCTGTCCTCGTGGCGCTCCAGGGCCAGTTGTATCAGGCGGTCGATGAGTTGCGCGTAGCTCACGCCACTGGCCTCCCAGAGCTTCGGATACATGCTGATCGGCGTAAACCCGGGCATGGTGTTGATCTCGTTGACGTAGATGTGCTCGTCATCATCCTGGCTGACGAAGAAGTCGACACGTGCCAGGCCGGCGGCTTCGACCGCGAGAAACACGCGGCGCGCCATCTGTCGGACCTTCTGTGCCGTCTCCGGTCGGATGCGTGCTGGGATATGCAGCTCGGAGTCCTCATCCTCGTACTTGGCGTTGTAGTCGTAGAACTCATTGGCCGGCACGATCTCGCCGACCACCGACGTCTCCGGTTCTTCGTAGCCGAGGACGGCCACCTCTACCTCACAACAGTTCCCGGCGTTGGCCTCGATGACAAGCTTGCGATCATAGCGGGCTGCCTCGTCCATGCCGACATCGAATTCCGCCGCGTCGTGCGCCTTGGTGATGCCCACACTCGATCCGAGATTGGCCGGCTTGATGAACATCGGATAACCGAGGTCCCGTTCCATCTCGTGACGCACCTCGACTGGCGACCGGCGCCAGCGCCGACGCAGGACGGAAGCGTACTCCACCTGTGGTAACCCTTCGGTGCGCAGAACCCGCCGTGTCATGTCCTTGTCCATGCCGACCGCCGAGCCGAGCACGCCGGCGCCGACGTAGGCAACGTCCGCCAGCTCGAGCAGTCCCTGTACGGTACCATCTTCACCAAGAGGGCCGTGCAGAATGGGGAAGATCACATCCAGCCGGGCGCCGGCAGCGCCACTGCCGTCCAGGGAGACCAGCTCGCCGCCACCGACATAGTCGAGGGAGACCGGTTTGAGGTCGGTGTCTCCTTCGACGCGACCCGTAGACAGCAGGCGGGTGGCATCTGATGCCGCAAGCCAGCGTCCGCCGCGGTCGATGCCGATCATGGTGACCTCGTACTTGTCGCGGTCGATCGAGTCGAGTACGGACCGGGCGGACGTGACGGACACCTCGTGTTCCGCCGAGCGCCCCCCGAAGAGCACGCCGACGCGGATCTTCTCGGGCATGAAGGAGCAAACCTTTCGTGGCTGGATCAGGTACGGGCCTGGCGCCCTGCAAGCGAAGATACGGTGGCACACTCTTCGCCGGGAGCCGTTATTCTCTCTGTTGAGTCCTCCAACCACCCGGAACGAACCCACAAGACCATGAAGATCGCCCTCATCGGCCTGCCCCAGGCCGGCAAACGTACTCTGTTCACCCTGCTCACAGGCCGACCCGTGCCGGAGAGTCGACAACCCGGCGAGACCGTCGAGGGCATCGCCTGGGTTCACGACCCCCGCGTCGACGCTCTGCAGGGCCTCTTTCACCCGAAGAAGACGACCTACGCCGAGAACAACTTTGTCCTCTGCCCCGACGCGACCACGGGCGGCGAATCACATGAATGGCTAAACGCTGCTCGCCGCTGCCACCTGGTGTGCCTGGTGCTGCGCGCCTTCGACGATGATGGCGTCTACCATCCCGCCGGCTCGGTGAACGCCGATCGCGACCGGGAGAATCTCGAGGCCGAGCTGCTGCTGGCCGACATGGAGCTCGTCGAGAAGCGACTCGAGCGGCTGGCCAGGGAGTCCAAGTCCGGCCTCACAGGCGAACAGGAGCGGGAAAAAGCCGTTCTCGACAGGTCCATGGCCTGCCTCGAGGAGAATCGCTGTCTTCGGGAATTGACGCTCACCGACAGCGAGCGTGCCACCGTACGCAGCCTCGACCTGGTCACCTTCCTGCCCGTGCTGCCGGTGTACAATGTGTCCGAAGGTGATCTGGGAGGTGACTTCGGGGAGGCTACTGCCGCCGTGTCCTGCCAGATCGAATCGGAAGTTGCCGGTATCGAGGACGAGGCCGAGCGGGCGGAATTCCTCGAAGCCCTGGGGTTGGAATCACCGGGCCTCGACCGGGTCAACGGCGCCGCCTACGATGCGCTGGGTCTCATGTCCTTCTATACCGTCGGCGAGGACGAGTGCCGCGCCTGGACCATCCGCAAGGGCGCCAGCGGTCCGGAAGCCGGTGGCGCCATCCACTCCGATATCGAACGCGGCTTCATACGTGCCGAAGTCATGAAGTACGACGACTTCATCGCTGCCGGTTCGGAAGCCGAGGCGCGCAATCGTGGCCACCTGGCCACTCGGGGCCGCGACTACACCGTCGAGGACGGCGACATCATGCACTTCCTGCACAACGGGTAGAGCCGGCTGCCGCGGGCTGCACGGCCACTCAGTGATCGTGAGGATCCACGTCGTAGAGATCCTCCTTGGGTTGCTCGCCCATCACGAACCGCAGTTCCCCCCCTTGCGCCAGATCGGCGTGCGCGAGGAAAGGTCGCGACAGTCGTCGATCGTTGAAGGTGACCGCCTGCACGTAGGCTCTGTCGTCGCCGTTGTCCTGGCCGATGATCTCGAGACGACGCCCCTGTGGCAGTTCGACTATCACCGAATCGAAGCGTGGTGCCCCCAGGGTGTATTCTGGTTTCCCGGGGCAGACCGGATAGAATCCGAGGGTACTGAAGATGTACCACGACGAGAGGGATCCGGTATCCTCATCGCCGAGCAGACCGTTGGGTTCCGCGCTGTACAGTTCGTCAAGCACGCGCCGGACCCAGCTTTGCGTCTTCCAGGGCCGATCTGAGTAATTGTACAGGTAGGGGATGTGGTGGCTCTGCTGGTTGTTGTGGGCATACTGCCCCATGTTGGCCGACGTCATCTCCACCATCTCGTGCCGAACCCACTCGTAGTCACCAGGATAGAAGACGGGCGGCGCATCGAAGAACTTGTCGAGGACAAAGCCGAAGGCCTTGGGTCCATCAAACGCCTGTACCAGCGCCGGAAGATCGTGCAGCACGGCATAGGTATGCTGCCAGGCTGTGCCTTCGACGAAAGCCCCGCCCCGTCTGAACAGGTCCGTCTCATCCCACTCGCCATCGGCTCGACGCCCGCGTACGTAGTACCGCTCCACGTCGAAGACGTTGCGCCAGTTGGCGGCTCGTCGGAAGAACTGTGCCGCCTCCTGGTCTCGTCCAATGGCCTGAGCCATGGTGGCGATGCAGAAGTCCCCATAGGCGAACTCGAGGGTACGGCTCGTGGCACCCTCTACGATGTCGCTCGGTACGTATCCCCGCTCGAGGTACGCCTCAAGTCCCCGTCTGCCGACCCGCTCCGTACCGGGAATATTGCCGTTGCGCAGTAGACCTTCGAAGACGACGTCCGTGTCAAAGTCGGTCACTCCCTTCAGGTACGCGTCGGCGATGACGGCTTCCATATGCGTACCCGCCATGCCCTGACGGTACCCCGGGCTTGGCCAGTTGGGAAACCACCCGCCTTCGCGGTACGCGTTCGTCCAGCCTTTGATGATTTGCGCAACCTGCTCAGGCCAGATCAACGTCCAGAGGGGATACACCGTGCGGAACGTGTCCCAGAGGCCCTGGTCGGCGAACAGGATCCCTTCGTGAATCTTGCCGTCGTATGGGCTGTAGTGCTTGACGATCCCGTCCGCACCCTCCTCGTGCCAGATGCGGGGGAACAGCATGCTCCGATAGAGAGCAGTATAGAAGGTGGTCTGTTGTTGCGCCGTGGCGCCGGTGATGCGGATGCGCTGGAGAACTGCCTCCCAGGTCGCCGCCGCGAGGGCCTCGACTTCGTCGAAGGTTCGCGTACCGATCTCCCGTTCGAGATTCACAGCGGCCTGGTCCGCATCGATGAAGGAAGTTCCGATGGCGATCACCAGTGGATCGTCAGGAGACGCGAAAAACCTGGCGTAGCCGCCGCGAACGGCCAGACTGTCCGGCACATCGCGTTCGTGCCAGGCGCCGACGCTTCCCACGGGACGCCGAAAATCGGCGACGAAGTGACATCCGAATCGATCGCCAACGCCACCGGAGTGCCGTTCACTGACGCCGGTCGCCCGCTGCTGTTCCGAGTTGATTGAAAAACCGCCGCCACCGTGGGTGTCGAAAACTACCCATAGACTCCCGGGCCGCGCCGGTGTCATGCGGAAGATGGCACACCTCAGGGTCGGGGACATCTCCACGTCGATGTCGTACTTGTCGAGGTGCGTCCGGTAGACGGGGGGGAGGCGGCTTCCCTTTCCCGGGAAAAGGTGGTTCGGCGGTCCTCGACGTCCGGAGACAGTTCTCCACTCATCGGCATCAGGGAGAATTGACCATAGTCCCCGCGCCAGACGCTGGCCTGGTGGGTGGCCCGAAACCCCACGATGGAATTGACGTCATGCTGGTAGATCCATGCCGAGAACCGCTTCCCGGTCTGTGGCGTCCATGACGTCATGCCGAAGGGCAGAGCCACGGCGGGATAGGTGTTGCCGTGGGAAAAGGCGTATTCCGAGTCGGTGCCGATGAGAGGATTCACCAGATCCACCAGGGCCGGCGTTGATGGTGGATCCTGGCAGCCGGCGAGCAGCAAAGGCAGGCTCGCCAGGAGCAGACTCTTGAGGACTCCCCCATCTCTGCCAGCGTCGACTACCCGCCTCGAAATCATCCTCTGTCGCCCTCCACTCGGTATTGGTTATTTTCGTGGACGCCGCCTGGGAGAGATACGACCACGCTCCAAAGTGGGTCAAGTGAGCGACGTACGAGTTGTCCTGCCCGTCAGCGCGGACCGAGGAGGAGGCAGAAGCTTGAAGCAGGAACGCGAAGCGGCTGAAGAGGTCACTCGGACACTTGTCACAGGTTTGCGCGCAAATGGCTGACCTGGACGCGGGGGGCACAAGATCTGAGCCCGTGCCGATGTCACGCCGAAGGTGCCTGGGCACGCTCGGCGCCGGCCTCGCCAGTCTGGCATTGCCTCTCGGCAGTTGCGCAGCTCCCGGTCGACAGCCCAACATCGTCCTGATCGTCGCCGATGACCTCGGCAGCACCGACCTGGGCTGTTATGGGGCCAGCGATCTGCGCACGCCGCATCTGGATACGCTGGCAGCTCGAGGCGTTCGCTTCACCGACCACTACGTGACGGCGCCGGCGTGCACGCCCTCGCGCGCCAGCCTGCTGACCGGCCGCGAACATGCTCGCCTGCTGCAGCGCAACCTCGGTCTGGAAGCCGAGGAGACGACGATTGCCGAGATGCTGCGCGGTGCCGGCTACCGCACAGCCATCTTTGGCAAGTGGCATCTGGGCGTTCCAGCCGAGGTCAGTCCCCTGGCTCAGGGCTTCGACGAGTTCGTCGGTTTCAAGGTGGGTGCCCTCGACAACCATACGCACACGTACCGTTGGGGAGCTGGTGCTGGTCATCGCTTGTGGAAAGACGACAGGGAATACCATGAGGATGGCGTCTATTTCCCCGACCTGGTAACCCGTGAAGCCCGGGAGTTTATCGGCCGCAACAGCGGACGTCCGTTCTTCCTGTACCTCCCCTACAACCAACCCCACTACCCCTTGCAGCCATCGGCCACGTCCCTCGAAGCGGTGGCACACATCAGTGACCCTGGCAGACGACAGTATGCCGCCTGTGTCCATGTGCTCGACGAGGCTGTGGGCAATGTCATGGCCGCCATCGAAGCCAACGGACTGACACAGGACACGATCATCCTGTTTCTCAGCGATCACGGCCACTCCGTGGAACCGGATTCGCTTTCCGGTGGCCAGTCGAGGCCCTATCGTGGCCATAAGGGGACGCTGCTGGAAGGCGGTATCCGCGTGCCGTGTATCGCCTCATGGCCTGGCACCTACCCCGCCGGGACGGTACGCGGGCAGCTGGTCTCCAGCATGGACTGGTTGCCTACACTGGTCACGCACGCCGGTGTCTCAACAGCGGGTCCGGTGATTGATGGTGCGTCGTTGGGCAATGTCCTCAGGTCATCGACAGCCGTTGCTCACGAATCGCTGTGCTGGACGTATGGCTCTCTATGGGCTGTTCGTGAAGGCCGTTGGAAGCTAATGGGAGACGGCCTCGACCAGGTATCTCTCTACGATCTCCATGAGGATCCCGGCGAGGTCCACGACTTGCACGTTGAACGACACGATATCTTCAGTCATCTCGCCGACGTGCGGAATCGCTGGGCCGAATCCCTGAGGCAGGATCCTACGGTCATCCGTGAGCTTGATCTGTGAGCATGCACGGTGCCTTGATTCTCCTGCTGTCAACCACCAGCCTGGTCGCTGCCGAACCCGATACACCTAGGACGACAGAGAGGTCCCGCATGGCCGACGCCTTTCCCTGGCCCGATGACCGCATCGAGCGCTACACCGCATACCGTGCCACGGGGCCAATTGTAGTGGACGGTCATCTGAACGAGGCGTCGTGGGCGCAGGCGCCACGCTCGCCGCGATTCTCCGATCTCGTCAATGGCAACCCGGGCGTTCACGACACACGTGCCGCCGTCCTCTGGGACGATGAGTATCTCTACGTCGGCTACTGGATCGAGGAGCCCTTTCTCGAAGCCAGCCTCACCGAACGCGACGCACCCATCTACCAGAACAATGACGTGGAACTCTTCATCGCCGGCATGGACAATTACTACGAGTTCGAGATCAACACGTTCGGCACGATCTACGAAGTCTTCTTCATCTGGGACGACACCTACGAAAAGAAGGGGTACAGCAAAGTGGACGAGTTCTCCCGGGATCATCCTCAGGTGAAGCCTTTCGCAGGGGTCGGCTTCCAGCCCCATCCCCGGGGTGGCCGCACCGGCTACTGGAACTGGGACTTCCCCGGGTTGCAGACTGCCGTCGTCGCCGACGGAACGATCAACGACAACACCGATCGCGACCGCAGCTGGTCCGTGGAGCTGGCCCTGCCGTGGCAGGGCATGAAGTGGCTCGCCCATGGCGATGGGCGGGCGCTGCCACCGAAGGACGGAGATGTGTGGCGCATGGACTTCTCCCGCTTCAATCAATACAAGGAAGCAGCACCGTCCGATGACCATGGCGGCTGGGCCTGGAGTCCCCATGGCGTGTGGGACAGTCACGTGCCCGAATGCTTCCCCTACATCACCTTCTCCGAGCAGCCGGTGGACGAGGCGCGATGATTCGCGCCCTGCTCGGCGTTTTCGGCGGGCTGGCCCTGGCCATGACCATGGTCTTTGTGCTGGAGGGTATCGGTCATCAGATGTACCCGCCGCCGGCGGATCTCGATCCCACCGACCGTGAAGCTTTTGCCGCCGCCGTCGCCGCCATGCCGGTCATGGCTCTCGTCATGGTCCTCATCGCCTACTCGCTGGGTACGTTTGCCGGCGCCTGGCTCGCCGCCCGCGTCGGCGGACGACCGTTCTACGCCTTCCTGGTGGGCGGCGTCATGACCCTGGCAGGGATGACGAATCTTATCGCTGTCCCGCATCCGCTCTGGTTCACCATCGTCGGCACGCTCATATTTCTGCCGTCGGCGTGGGTCGCCAGCCGCCTCGCTGTGTACGACTGACCATGGCCGACAGGGTACCGGCCGACGCCCGTACGATCTCGATTCATTGCGCCAAATGTCGGACCTTGCTGTACCGGTACCGCAAGGGAGGGGATGGCGGCCTGGTGAAGATCCGGCCCGGGCGCATCACCGAAGACCACACCGACGGCAGCCTGCACTGTCCCGACTGCGGCCAGCAGTTCGCCCGCGAGGCGATGATGGGAGGCGGGCCTGCGTACAAGATCATCGGGGGCAAGGTGACAACAAAAGGCATGAGGCGCAGATGAACTCACCCACCGTCATCGGCACGCCGCGCGCTGTCGACGTGCTCGTCGTCGGCGCCGGCGTCATCGGCATATGCAGCGCCTGGTACCTGCAACAGATGGGTGCCCGCGTCGTGCTCCTCGACCGCGACCAGGTCTGTTCTGGTGCGTCCTACGGCAACGCGGGTCTCGTCGTTCCCAGCCACAGCGTACCGCTGGCGGAACCGGCAGCCCTGGCGCATGGACTGCGATGGCTGTTTCGCCCGGACAGTCCGTTCTACATCAAACCGCGGCTCGATGCCGATCTGTTGCGCTGGTTGTGGCATTTCTACCGCGCCTCCACGCCGTCCCGGGTGGAACGCGTGATCCCAGTGTTGCGCGATCTGCATCTTGCCAGCCGGACCCTCTATGCGGAGTTCGCCGGCAGCGGCCTCGATTTCGGCTATGGCGAGCGCGGACGCCTGCTGGTGTGTGACACCGCCGAGGGACTCGCCGACGCGGTCGCCGAGGGGCACCATATGAACGACGCCGGGTTGGCCAGCGAAGAGCTTGATCCGGCCGCCGTCGCCAGCTTTCTCGGTGACGTACCCGTGAACTGTGTCGGTGGTGTCTTCTATCCGCAGGATGCCCACCTCGATCCAGCCCGCTTCGTGCAGGCCCTGGCGCGGAAGGCGCGCGATGCCGGAGTCGAGATCGTAGAATCGGCGGAGGTGCTGCGTATTCACAGCCGGGACCGCGCCGTGACCACAGTCGACACCACGCGCGGCACCTACCAGCCGGAGCAGCTCGTGTTGGCCGCCGGGGCGTGGAGTCCATCCCTGGCGACCGGCCTCGGCCTCAACCTGCCGATTCAACCAGCCAAGGGGTATTCCGTTGAAATCGAAGCTCCCGCGGATGCGCCAGATGTACCCTTCATGCTGACCGAGGCCAAGGTGGGCGTCACCCCACTGGGCGGGAATCGACTGCGCTTTGCTGGCACCCTCGAACTGGCCGGCCTCGATCTGTCCGTCAACCGCCGCCGTGTCGAGGCCATCGTCCGGGCGGTGCCCAGGTACCTTCCCGGATGGGATCCGGCCGAATTTTCCGTACGGGAGATCTGGCGCGGCCTGCGCCCCTGCACTCCCGATGGCCTGGCCGCCCTCGGTCGACCCCGCGCCTGGGACAACGTCGTGCTCGCCGCCGGCCATGCCATGATCGGTATGTCCCTGGGGCCCGTGACAGGGCAGATCGTCTCGCACCTTGTGGGTGGACGGGATCCAGGATTCGACCTGGTCCTGCTCGACCCCGACCGCTTCGCCTGAGGGACGGGGGAGCTGAGCACTTGGACCGCCCCGGTAGCGCCCTGACCCGCCTGTTCAAGGGTGCGCTCTTCGTCGGCTTGTGTCTGCTCTGTGGTGAGTTGGCTCTACGCACAGCCGGTGCCCTGTGGTCGCCGGCCAGCGTCCTCGTCGCCCACCACAGGATCCACGACGAGCATCTCGGCTGGCGCCTGAACCCCGACTACCCCGACGTCGACGAATGGTGCTTCCGCAATGACTCGGTCCCGGAGCAGGCCGACGTCGTCATCCTCGGAGATTCACAGACCTACGGGTACGGCGTGCCCGCGGAGCTCTCCTGGCCGCGGCAGCTGTCCGCCCTCAGCGGCCGATCGACGTACAACATCGCCTGCTCCGGGTACAGTCCCATCCACGGGTTGGCCATCTGGGAGGACGTCGTCTCCCTGGAGCCACAGATCGTGGTGGCTGCCGTCTACGCCGGCAATGATCTGTACGACACCTTCAGCCTCGTCTACGGGCACGGCCAGTTGAGCCACCTGCGTACACCCGATGTGGCGCTGCAATCCCGCATCGCCGAACTCGAAGTCAACAATCCCCTGGCAGAACAGGCCCGCTCTGTGACTCGCATGGGGCGCAGGCCCTGGCCCCTGCGCGACGTCCTGCGCGATCATTCCGCATTGTTCCACTTTCTTCGCCATCTGGCCAATGGGCAAGGTTCCGCCGCCCTCACCGGTCGTGCGGGCGGCACCTGGGAGGCGGCGCAGCAACGTGCACGTCAGCATCCGGACTATCTGGATGCTCTCGACGGCGGCGCTGATGCGCGCACGACACTGACCGTGACCAAGCGGCTGTTTGCTATGGACACATCGGATCCGCGCATCGGTGAAGGCCTGCAGATGACCCTCCGCGCTCTGCGCGAGATGTCACAGCGCAGTGCCGAAGCTGGTGCCCGGCTCCTCGTGCTTTGGATCCCGACCAAGGAACTCGTCTTTGCGCCGCTGATCAACGCCGGCAACCGGCCCCGTCTGCAGCGGCTGATCAAGGCTGAAACCCGATTTCAAACCCGTGTCCGGCAGACCGCCGCCGAACTCGGCGTTCCCTGTGTCGATGCCCTGCCCTCCTTGCGGCGAAGCCTGGAAGATGGCGACCGCCCCTATCCGGAGAGCGCCGACGGTCATCCCACCATAGCGGGGTATGCCAGCATCGCCCGCGTCGTGGCCGACTTCATCGCCGTCGAGTTGTAGAGGGTATCACCCCTTCGTACTTTGCGCCCGTCCCATCAGCACGATACCCCAGCCCGACTCACAGGAGCCATCCGCACCATGGCAGACAACTTGACCGTATACATCGGCAACTACACGAAGGGCGAGGAGGCGGCCGTCTATCGCGGCGTCATCGACTCCGCCAACGGCGCTCTGCAGATCGTCGGCAGCACCCGTTGTGAGGATGCACCCTCCTATCTCGCCCTGCATCCCACCGGCAAGTTCCTCTACGTCGTCTCCGAGACCAACACCCACGATGGGGGTGGCGCCGTCAGCGCTTTCGCCGTCGACGATTCCGGCGATCTCACTTTTCTGAACCTGCAGCCCACGGGCGGTTCGCCCTGCCACAACACGGTCGACGCCTCCGGCCGCTACGTGCTGAGCGCCAACTATGGCGGCGGCAGCGTCTCCATGCATCCCATCGGCACCGACGGCAGTCTGGGAGAGATGTCCGATTTCCGTCAGCACGAAGGGTCCAGCGTCAACCCGAGTCGCCAGCAGGAGCCGCACGCCCACTCCATCAACGTCGATCCGTCCAACCGTTTCGCCTTCTGCGCCGACCTCGGCCTCGACAAGGTCCTCATCTACCGACTCGACCTCGATGGCGGCAAGCTGCTCGATCACGGGTCCGTGGCGGTCACGCCGGGCGCCGGTCCCCGGCATTTTGTCGTGCACCCGAACCGCCGGAAGGCCTACGTCATCAACGAGATCAGCAACACGATCACCGCCTTCGACTGGGACGAGTCGGCAGGAACGTTGACAGAAATCCAGGAGATCCCCACGGTTCCCGATGACTTCGCCGGTACGACGCATACCGCCGACATCCACGTCACACCGGACGGGCGCTTCCTTTACGGTTCGAACCGTGGACATGACTCGATCGCCATGTTTGCTATCGATGCCGCAAGTGGCCAGCTCACCGCTCTCGGCGTTCAGCCGGTGCCGGCGAATCCGCGCAATTTCGTGCTGTCGCCTGACGGCGATTCGTTGTACTCGGGCAGCCATAACGATGACCGGATTCAGCTGTATCGCGTCGGCGACGACGGCCTGCTGACGGCCACGGGCGACGCCGTGGAAACGCCGTCGCCTGTGTGCCTGAAGTTTCTGTCCCGCTGAACTCCACATCCCTTCGGGAGGTAGGCACCATCCGACCCAACAAGATTCGCCAGCTCCTCGACGCCGGGAAGCCGACCATCGGCACCCACGTGCACACCACGTGGCCCAACGTCGTCGAGACTCTCGCTCATACGGGCATGTACGACTACGTCGAATTCGTCGCCGAGTACGGTGCGTATGACCTGCACGCCTTCGACGATTTCTGTCGCGCCGCCGAACTGCACGATCTGGGAACCATGATCAAGGTTGAGCAGGAACCACGCTCCTGGATCGCGGGCCGGGCCATCGGCTCCGGGTTCCAGTCCGTCCTGTTCTCAGACAGTCGTGGTGTCGACGACGCCCGCGAGTGTGTCGGTATCGCCCGCCCGGAGACACCGGAAGATGGCGGCACCTACGGCGTGGCCACGCGCCGGTTCAGCTACATGGGATACGGTGGTGGTCCTGAATACGTGCAGGCCCTGCGCGACATCGTCGTCGTGTTGATGATCGAGAAGCAGGGCGCTGTCGAGTCACTGGACGAGATTCTTCAGGTAGGCGGCATCGACATGGTCCAGTGGGGACCATCGGACTACTCAATGAGCATTGGCAAAGCTGGCCAGGGCGGCTCGCCCGAAATCAAGGCGGTGGAGAAACGGGTCATCGAGTCCTGCCTGGCCGCAGGGGTTCAGCCACGCGCCGAGATCAACTCACCCGATGGCGCCAAGTACTACCTCGACATGGGGGTGCGTCACTTCTGCATGGCCACCGACATCAACATCCTGCACAACTGGTGGAAGTCGAAGGGCGAACAACTGCGCCAGGCCGTCGAAGGATCGTGAGCCCGGCTCCCCAGCGCGCCAGCTCCGGGACACCACGGGTCCGGTAAATGGGTAGCAGCCGGCTTATGATGCGCATGGCCGACGCCTGGGTTCGGGGGACCCATCCCTGGTGTGGCTGGATCCGTCTGGTCCTGCTGCCAGCCATGCTCGCCCCCATCTGGTTCGGCGCCATGTGGGGCGGGATGGTCATCATGACGGTGTGGATGATGCTGCCCATGCTGTTCCCCAAGCCCGCGGGCGGCAGTCGCTGGATGACACGTGCCTGTCTCGGCGTACAGATCTGGCGCAGTCGTCCCCTCGGCGATCCCGTGGGCCTTCTGCTGGTCATTCTCTCCGTCGGTATCATAGCACTGGCCATGCTCTTTGCCGGCAGGCAGGATGGGCTGTGGCTGGCTGTGTGTGTCGTGTGCCACGTGTCTCTCTACGTCATCTTCCTCACTCGTTGTGCCTCCAGCTTCGACGACCGCATGCGTCACGGGCCGTAGTGGGTCTTTCCGCCGTCCTCTTCGACGTGGACGAAACCCTCTTTGACCGCGAGCGGGCGCAGGGCCTCGTCCTTGATCGCCTGCCGGCGGCCTTGCCCGATCTCTTCGGCGACATGGCGCAGGAGAGGCTGCACGAAGCCTGGGTGCAGTCGGACCGGGAAACGGAAAATCACGTCTACACGGTGAGTGATCTGGCAGAATCGCGGCGCATGCGATCCGCCGTGTTCCTGCGGATCCTCGACATGGATCAGACCCACGCGGACACCGTCACGGGATTCTATCTGGAGACCTATCCCACCGTACCGTCGCCCATGGCCGGAGCCGCCGAAGTCGTGGCTGCCTGTGCTGCACAGCTCCCCGTGGGCGTCGTGTCGAACGCCTACCCCGACGTGCAGTACCGCAAGCTGGATACCCTTGGGGTCCGCCATCACTTCCGCTGCATCGTTCTGTCGGAGGAGTACGGGGGGACGCGGAAGCCGGCGGCAGAGATCTTCCTGCGCGGCTGCGAGCTGCTCGGCTCGCCGCCGGCATCCACCCTCTACGTGGGCGACTCCTTCGGCAATGACGTGATCGGGGCGCGGGGGGCCGGGCTCATTCCGTGCTGGTACAACCCGCGGGGTCTGCCTGCGCCGGAGGGAGAACAGGCGCCCGAATTGCAGCTGCACAACCTGAAAGAGTTGCTTCCGCTATTGTGACCGCGGCTCCGGATCCATCAACCGGATCTCGCCCGTCCCACCCTCCCGCTGTACGATGAGCAGCAGGTCTCCCGGCCCACCGACACGAACCGAGGCCGGAGACGCCACAACCTCGTTGCTGATGCCATCCCGCTCTCCCGGAGTCAGTCGCTCCCCCGCCAGGGGCCAGCGCAGTCCCTCCGTCCACACATCCTCCACCGGCCCGCTCAACGGCGACAGTGACAGTCGCTGCCCGATGTCGGCGACAAAACGCATCGCCCTGCCCGGGCACAGAAGATGGATGTGGCAGTAGTCGTCGGTGATGTGCAGACGCAGCTGATCGTCAAAGGTCTTCAGCAGACTCAGATTCCACAGCGTGTGGTCGGTGCGCCCACCGGTGACGCCGACCAGGACGGCCTCGGTCACCCCTCTGCCGACAGCGTAGGTCAACACCTTGTTGAGGTCGGTTCCGGTGTCGTCGGCATCGATGCAGACACGGCGCTCCCGAGGCGTCTGACTCAGCGTGGCCGGCGCGGCCGAGTCGAGATCTCCCACCACGGCATCGGGGATACCGCCGTACCGCCGCACCGTGTCAGCGCCGCCATCAGCGCACAACAGCAGGTCCGGGCTGGTTGCCAGCAGTGCCTCGTACAGAGCGCGTGACGGGGGCTCCCCGTTGCCGACGATGAGAGCCCGCATGGTCAGCGCCTCGATACGAAGTTGAAAAACCGGGCCGTCAGGGTGACGCCCACCTGGCGCGGGTCCCCATAGCTGACGTACAGCGTGTCTTCGTAGGCCGGGGGCTCGAGGCCGAAATAGAACCCCCGGACAGCGTATCGGGCGTCGAGTAGGTTGCGTCCCCAGAGACTGACCGACCAGCCCTCGCCGCGGTAGCCGACGCGGCCATGCCACAGACTGTAGGCGTCGGAGCGCTGGTCGTGGCTGTCGGAGAAGAAGAAGGCGTCCATAGCCGTGAACGCCAGGGACCCCTGCACTCCCCGATCCCTCGTCGTGTGCACCCCGAGGCGGAGGTTGTAGGTGGGCGCATGCGCCGCTTCGCGATCGCCAAGAGTCAGGGTCGCGCCCTCGCCGGTAAGAAACGTGTAGTCCTCAACGCGGGTCCGGAGGTACCCGAGCGATCCGGCCAGTCCGATCGCGGCGGTTAATGTATGGTCGGCGTCGACTTCGATCCCGGTGTTCCAGCCGGTGCCGGCATTGTTGGTGAAGTAGACGAAACTGTTGGGGTCGCCGGTATCCTGCTGTGTCGACAGCTCCACCTGTTGCGACGACCGCCGGCCGTGAAAGGCTGTGAGCGAGGCCCTCGTACGGGCGCTCGACCAACGGTAACCAGCCTCCGAGTTGAATACGTACTCGGGTTCGTAGGGCCGGTTGGCAGCGGCCAGCCTCGGATGCTGGTTGACGCCACCGGCACGGTATCCCCTGGCCAGACTGACAAAGGCCACACTGGTTTCGTCCACAGCGTATGTGAGCCCCAGTCGACCGCCGCCGAGCCACTGGCCGGTGTCGAAATCGATGGCGTCGAGCCCCCCGTCCGTCTCGCCGGCATAGGTTGTCCGGTTGCGGTCAGCCCGCGCCGTCAGCCTCAGCTGCAGACGGTCCGTCAGTGGCCGGTGGTGCTGGGCGTAGAGGGCGACCTCGTCCACGTCGAAGGCGCTGACCAGTTCGCCGGCGTCGCCGCCGAACAGGTAACCGGCGGCGGCGGCGTCTTCCTGCAGGCTGCGAAGGAAGACGCCGATGACACCGCCGCCGCCGATGGCGGGCAGATCGGCATGCACGAGACGGCCTTCCTGTGTCCACGTGCGGCGCTCGCGGTGCATGTCGTCAAAGAAGTCGTAGGGCCAGCCCTCGACATCCGGATCGAAACCGTAGGGCGCCTGGCGCCAGAACTCTTCGTTGCCCCAGTCGCCGTCAAAGGAGTAGTCGCCTTCCGTGCGCGACCACGCCGAGATGGACACGGCTCGCAGATCTGTGGTCAGCGGGGCCTCGGCGCGCATGGACAACCCCGTCGTACGCTGGGCGTCGACTCCCGGGCGGTCGGAGTAGGTCCGCAGGGCTTGGTTGTTGTCCGGCGCCCAGGCGTCGTAGCCGTTGTCAGCGTCGGCGCGGAACCAGGTCATCGTGATACTGACGCCGCCGACGTGAGTCCACAGGCCCTTCAGCCGGGCAACGCTCTCACGCCGCCGATTCGTGTCCTGCCGGTCCAGGCTCCGGTTGTCCCGGAAGCCGTCACTGCGGCCCCTGGAGTAGCCGGCCCGCAGCGCCAGGTGGTCGCTGACCGGCACGTTGATGAAACCCGTGGCATCCAGCAGGCCGTCGCTGCCAAGGCCGGCGGACAGTCCGTGATCGAAGGCATCATCGGGATCGGCAGACCGCATGTGGATCAGCCCCGCCATGGCGTTGGCACCGAAGATCGTCGACTGCGGGCCTCGATAGACCTCCACCTGGTCCAGGTCGAACAGGACACCCCCGGTGGCCAGGCCGCTGAGATCGATGTCGTCGACGACGGTGCCCACGGAAAAGCTGGGTGGTCCTTCGCCGGCATAGTTGGAACGCTCGCCAATGCCGCGGATTTGGAAGTACTGGGGGCGCGCCGTGCCGCCCGCCCAGTTGAGATTGGGAATGTCCGCGGTCAAATCCTGTAAGTGCCGTCGCTCCCGCAGCGATTCGGCGCCGATGACGGTGACACTCGAGGCGGCCTGCTGCAACGACTCCTCGGTCAGGCCGGCGCGGACGACGACCTCGGCGAGGCGCATCGTCGCCAGTGTGAGCTCGATGACGGCGTCGGGGGCAGCTGCCACGCGGGTGGCCAGATAGCCCACGTGAGTCACCGTCAGCGAGTCGACTCGGCCGGCAAAATGGAACATCCCGTCGTCGTCGGTGGTGACGGCTCTGCCGTCGGCGGCGACGTTGGCCCCGGCCACGGGTGCCCCCGTGGCGGCGTCGGTGACACGGCCGAGCAGGTCAGCGCTGGCGGCCGTCACCAAGCCGGTAAGCAGCAGTACACAGAACATGAAGAAGTGTCGCATGGGAGCAGTTGTCTCCTGTACGACCCGTCTGGGCAAGAAAAAACGGGCCGACGCTCCCAGCGTGGGGGAGCGCGACCCGTCGGTTGTTGCTCGGCGGGGCACAGTTTCCGTTTCCCTACGCTGGTGTGATCCAGGTCAGGTTCGAAGGGTGTGGTCTCAGGCCCGTTACAGCTCAGGCCACCCCCAACGGAGCCGCGATGATTCCGAACGTAGGCAGGCCCGCCTTTGCGGGCAATGGCCGCCTTTGTCGCACCCGGGACCTTGCCTACCTTCTTGCCCATGCCCACCAAGCGACCCAACATCATCCTGTTCCTGACCGACGATCAGGGCTACGGGGATCTGTCGTGTATGGGTTGCACCGATTTCCGCACGCCTCATCTGGACGCCCTGGCACATGGGGGTGTGCTCTTCACCGACTGGTATTCGAACAGCCCTGTGTGCAGCCCGTCACGGGCGGCTCTGCTCACCGGCCGCTATCCTGGCAACGCCGGTGTACGTTCCATCCTCGCCGGACACCGAACGGCCACGGGACTGCCGTCTCATGTTCCGACGCTGGCCACGGCCCTGCGCGACCAGGGGTACGCCACGTATATGTCGGGCAAGTGGCATCTGGGACTGGCGGAAGCCTCCCGCCCCCACAACCATGGCTTCGAGCACTGGTTCGGCCACATGGCCGGCTGTATCGACTACTACTCCCACATCTTCTACTGGGGTGCGAACAACCCCGGTCCCGGCATCAGTCCTACCCACGATCTGTGGCAGGACGGCGAAGAGATCTGGGAGGACGGTCGCTATTTTACCGAGTTGATCACCGAACACGCCATCGAGTACGTACGGGACGCTGCCCGCAAGGAACAGCCTTTCTTCCTCTACGTTCCGTACAACGCCCCCCACTACCCGATGCACGCCCCCGAGAAGTACGTCGACCGTTTCCGCCACCTGCCGTGGGATCGACGGATCATGGCCGCCATGATCTCCGCCGTCGACGACAGCGTCGGGCAGATTCTGGCCGAGGTCGAGCGGCTCGGGCTCGGGCAGGACACGATGTCGGTCTTCACCGCCGACAACGGTCCGTCACGGGAGACGCGCAACTGGCTCGATGGCACCCTCGATCCGTACTACGGCGGCAGCGCCGGGTCGCTGAAGGGACACAAGTTCAGCCTGTACGACGGAGGTATTCGCGAGCCCGGCATTCTGCACTGGCCGGCGGCGGTGGCCGGTGGCCAGGTACTGTCTGAGCCGGTGGCATCGATGGACGTCTTCCCCACGGCCCTGAGTGCTGCTGGCGGCGATCCTTCAGCCTTCGAACTCGACGGCACGAATCTGTTGCCGTACGTGTGCGACGAGCAGGACCCGGCGCCGCGCGATCTCTTCTGGGAGATGGGCCCGCAGACGGCGATGCGCCGGGGCTCGATGAAGCTCGTGCTGCAGGGAAAGCTGGTGGAAGAAGCCCCGCCGGAGGATGACATCCATCTGGCGGACCTGTCGGACGATATGGGTGAGCGGATCAATGTGAAGGACCGTGATCCCCGCTTGACGCAGGAACTGAAAGAGTCCGCCGAGACCTGGCGCGCCGGCATCGAAGAGCGTTGGGAGCGGGAGTTCAGTCCCCAGCGGCAGGGCACCGTAACCCACGGGTCAACGCCATGATGCACGACATGTCCTGGCGCGGCCCGGCGCTCATGCTGATCCTCGTGTCGACTCTGTACATCGCAGCGCGTCCGTGGCTTATCGACACCGTCGGTGGCCCCAATCTGGCCCTGGGAATCGTTGCCGCTTCGGTAGTCCTCAGCCTCGCCGTCGCCGGCTGGCAGGCCCGCACCCGCCGCTATGCCTGCCCCGCCTGCGCTCACGAATTCGGCGTCACGCTGGTCCGCAACCTCGTGAGCCAGAACTGGTTCGGCCGGCTGCACACTCAGTGTCCGGCCTGTGGCGAAAAGGCATGGTGCGACGTCGCCCCTGACGGGCAGGACTGACGAGGTCGGCAGTCTGTCGGTTACAGCCGTGAAAGACGCTCCAGAGCTTGCGCCACGGCACGACGGTGCGCCTCGATGGGTGCCGGATCTTCGGTGAATCGGGTCAGCGAGCTGCTGATCTCGTCCGGTACCGTCAGCAGCGCCGACCAACTCGACAGTTCTTCAGCCGAAAGCTGGTCCGCCTTCTCCTCGAGTTGCCGGCGCAGCATGGCCAGATACTCGTAGTCCTCGATACCGTCGCGCAGCATCTCCCAGCGCATGCTCTCCACCGGCCCTTGCAGGACCGGACCGTCCCCTGCGAACGCACCCCTCGGCGGATAGAGAAACCGCCCGTCGCCGTTGCCCCAGGGCCGACGGGTGCCGGCGGGTGCACTGTAGGCGGACTGCCAGCTCATAGGATCGACATACGGATTCTGCATCGATGCGGGATACGCCGCGTCGCTCGACCAGTAGTTCGTCGCCCACACGAGAATGCCGTCGATGTCACGCTGCCACGTCTGCCACAGCCAGACGCGCAGCTCCGTGCCGGCGTGATCGATGAACAACCCCGCCCAGGGTGCCTTCGGCACGGTGCAGACATACCACCAGAACCGTTCGCCTTCGGCGCGGCGCGTCTCGGCGCTGGCGACATCGAAGTTCGGCGTCACCGGACACCACAGGTCGGGCCCGCCGACGAGGGCGGCCTCGACCTGTTCGGTCAGCATGCGGGTGATTCCGGGCGCCGCCTGACGCAGACGGGAGAACCCGTCCATGACGAAGTCGTAGTCTCGCGGGGCGGGTTCGTCAAACCAGTAGACGAAGGCCTCGTCCAGCCAGCCGTTCTGCTCAAGGTGCTGTTGCACGGCTTGACCGTACCCCCGGAACAGTCCCTGATACTGAGGCGTGTCCACCGGCCATCCGAGTAATTCCGGCTCGTCACGGTCGATGTAGGTGCCGCCGCCCATTCCGGGAATCGCCAGTCGGAAGCTGTTGAAGTGATACTCGTCGATGGCCCGGGTCATGGCCGCATCCCAGGCGCGCCAGTCGACATCGGGCTCGATGACGGCGTGGGCGACAGAATCAGCGGCCGTCAGCACTGGCCAGTCGACGACGGGACGATCCAGCGGCGCCGGATCATACGGTGATATGTGATGCCGCGAGAAGCTCTCCAGGTACCGCCCGAGCACCGTGCGACGGTCAGCCTCTTCAACGATTCGGTGGTAGCGCCAGATGGCCCCGGGATCGAAGCCGAAGGCGGTCTGGCAGGTCATTCGATCCGGCAGGTCAAAGTCGTACACCTCGACGTGCAGCCCCACATCCTGCGACCATCCGTCAGCGCCAAGGTGTACGGTACCCCGGTAGGTACCGGCCGGGATCTGTCGGGGTGTCGTCACCCGGACCCACAGCGCCAGATTCCGAGCCGCGGCCGCTCTGAGGGGAGCGCCAAGGGGAAGCAGTGGATCGGGCCAGTCGGCGGCTTCACCGGCAATGTCCGTCGGCTGACGCACAGGTACCGTCATCACCCGTAGCAGTTCGATGGCGCCGGCATCGATACGAGAGTCTGCCGGGCCGACCAGGTCCGTCACCCGGACCGTGAGGTCGAGCAGATCCCGTCGTGGGCGCAGTATCAGCTGTGCCGCTTCGGCCTCGTTGCGCGCCGCCTCGATCCGCAGCGCGGGGCCTCGGTTCGCCGGTGCCTGTCGCGTCGTCGACACCTTCCAGCCGGAGGACGCCCACCAGACGTCCACCTCGCCATCGGCTGCCAGTAGTTCGCCGTACGCATCCGCGTGCAGAATCGAGGTATGAACGTCGAGCTCAGCGTGCCACCGGAGCCCGGACTCGGCGACCAGCTCCACATGCAGGACACGATCGCCGGTACCGGTGAGGCGGTATGGCAGTGCCAGCTCGCCTGACGGTGTCGGCTCCTGCCGGATCCAGGGCGCCCCGTCAGGCAGGTCGCCGGTGGCGGTCACCGCGACCCGCGTCCGCAGCGACTCGGCCTCGCGCAGAGCCTGCCCGAGCCGGATGGTGAGCGTATCGGCCACTCCCGGCTGCAGACGACCGGTGGCCTCGATCCGCGCGGCGGCAAAGGAGCGCCCAGGGTCGGCGGCTACAGCCACCAGATGCGTACTCCCCACGGCGGCCGGGGGGCCATCTGCCAGTGCCGCCTCGTATGTGTACTCATCTATCTGAAACGATCCGGGGTCGGCATCGGCGCCGACAGGCCGGGCCCCGGCGGCACGCAGGCGGATCAGAACCGCGACGGCCGGCAGTACCTCCTCGGGCAGATCGAAGACGGCAGTGCGTGCCCCATCCACAGTGCCCACAGGCGTCCAGGGCACGGACGAGTCGCCGCGGGCCTCGACCACCAGAAGACCGCCCGTGTGGTAGTTGACGTTGAGGCGGACCTGAGCCGACGTCTGCCGGTAGCCGCCGATGTCATGCCGGTATGTCACCCATTCCCCGGCCCCGAAAACCCAGCGGTAGGTGTTGAAGCCGGCCTGGTGCGATTGCAGGGGTCGTGAGTGGTTGGCCAAGGCTGAACGCTGCGGCGCCCGGAAGACGTACCGCCCGTCGGCGATTCTCTCACCCTGGCCCAGAGACATGCCCTGGCGGATCCGTCGATGTACGGCGGTGACACGGTCCAGGCGCAGATCGTCGAAGGCCACCGATCCGGGCAGGTGCCACTGGCCGAAACGCAACCAGTTCCGCTCGCCAAGCACGGCCGGTGTGGCAAAGTAGGAGCTGAAGCGTTGCCACGTGGAGTCGATCTGCCTGAGATCGCGGTTGGCGAAAGCCGTTCCCGACATGACGGTACCGCCACCGACGCCGTCCAGTCTACGAGCCGAGAAGCGCAGGCGGTAGAGACCCCCGGGAACCAGATCCACCGGCTCCGAGCGCCAGAAGGATGTCTGCTCCGCGGTTCCCCGACTGACCAGGGCCCGGTCGCCGTCGATGTCCAGCCAATCGCCATCGCCGCTGCCCACCCGCCAGCCGACGGGCAGCTGGTCGCCGAACTCGAACGACGGGTTCGGCACCCGTTCTGCCCAGGTGGCCGCAACGCTCACCAGCAGCAGGATCGCGACGCAGAGTCTGTGGCGTGGAATCATGGCAGCGAGAATATACACCGACTTGACATGGCCTGTGGCACTGACGATCTCACTTCCATGACTGAGAAGCTGCCCCAGTTGATCATGCGACGACCGCATCTGCGGGATTTGCCGGCGGCTCGGGTGCCTCCCGGGTACCACGTGCGCCACTTTCGCCCGGGTGATGAGTCAGGCTGGAACGAGTTGATGGACAGGGCCTTCGAACGCCGGTCAGGACAGTCGGATTTCGCCCGTGAGATGGCGGCTGATGCCCCCTATCGCCCTGAGCGAGTCAAGCTCGTACTCGACGATGCAGGCACCGTCGTTGCCACCGCCTCGTGTTGGCGGTCGCCCCGATTCGGCAACGACAGCATGATGCTGCACTGGGTCGGTACCGACCCTTCTCACAGCGGCAAGGGACTCGGGACGGCCGTGTCCGTCGAGGCTCTGCAGCAAGGCCTGAGTGAGGAACGACGGCGAGCCTGGCTGCTGACCGATGACTTCCGGGTGCCGGCGTTGAAGACCTATCTGCGCCTGGCCTTCGTGCCGGTGTTGACGCATGACAGTCACGCCGGCCGCTGGCGTGACATTCTCGACGAACTGTCCTGGCCGGAGCGTTTCGAACGGATTCTGACCGCGCCCCTCGAATCCCTGCCGAAGGGATAGTCGCCGCGCGCCGATTTCGGCTTCGACGTTGGCCCGGTGGCGACCTCGGCGTAGATTCTCCGTCTACCTTTATGAACCACGACACAAAACGACCCGTCCGCCCATGAGCGTCGGCGACTTCCTCGTCCTGCTGGCACAGGGGCTGATCCTGTTGCTGACGCTGTGGAAGCTGGTCGAGTGGGCCCGCCGGCGCGACGGTGCCCGCCGCGACATTGCCCTGTTGCTGCTCACCGTCGCTGTCGGCGTTGGGCTGCACTTGGTTCAGTCGAGCGGCATCGTCAAACTCGGGTCCCTGACGGTCGCCATCCCGCTGGTCGTCGTCCTGCATCCGCTGCTGATGTTGCGCCTCGTCGATCACTTTCGCACGGTGCCGCGCTGGATCGGCGGCCTCGTCATCGCCGGCGTGCTCGTCAGCTGGGCACTGCTGCTGGCCGCTCCCGCCGCCTATGCCACAGAAGCGGCTGTGGCGATCGGGATGATCTTCGCCCTGTCCCTGCTCTACGGCACGCGGGCCCTCATCACCGGGGCACGACACGCCCAGAGCGTCGTACGCCGACGTATGGGGCTGCTCGGCGCCGGTGCCAGCATCGTCGTGGTGCTGGCAGCGCTGCAGGCGGCATCAGGCCTCATCGATGGTCTCCCCTACATCGGCACCGTGACGCAGGTGGGTCTGCTGGCAGCCGCCGTGCTCTACGCTCTGGGGCTGGCACCCCCGTCCTGGCTGGCACGAGCCTGGCAACAGGCCGACGTGCAGCAGTTCCTCGGCGCCGCCACGGGCAGTGCCGGCGAATCGACGGAGAATACGCTGGCACGCCTTTGTGTCACCGCCCGCCATGCGGCCGGCGGACAGGCTGCCGCCATCGCCCGCTGGAATGAGCAGCGCAACCGCCTGGAGCTGGAACTGCGGGGTGAACGGGCCCTCGTGGGTGGACCCCTGCCGGCGGACGGGCTGGTGGCCGGTCAATGGATCTTCAGGCGACCCTTTGTCGCCGACGATCGCAGTCAGGTCCGTGACGCCTGCCTGCGCATGGCGCCGGGACTCGACTGCACGGCCCTTCTCGGTGTGCCCCTGATTACGCCGTCCCGCGTGTGGGGCCTGCTCATCGTCTTCCTGCGGCGCGGGCCGGTGCTTCCCGACGAGGATCTCCGGTTGCTGTCCCTCGTCGCCGAGCATACCGCCGTCCTGCTGGACCATGCCGCCCTCGAAGAAGACCTGCGACGACAGATCTCGGTCCTGCAGGGCGAATCCGTCCCGGAAGAAGCCGCGGCCGACGAGTCGTGACTCGTATCACCGCCGCCTGCCTGCCAGCTGTGCTGCTCGTGACGACGACCGCGATCGACGCCGTCGAATGGTCAGCCGTGAAGCAGGGCATCCAACTGCGCTATCCCGAGGTCGAAATCATCACCACTCAACAACTGGCGGCCTGGTGGTCACAGG
Organism: Candidatus Latescibacterota bacterium; assembly: GCA_036011085.1. Classification (GTDB taxonomy): domain Bacteria; phylum Latescibacterota; class UBA2968; order UBA8231; family UBA8231; genus UBA8231. Next base: position 55,657 of record DASCMS010000035.1, on the reverse strand, counting down.
CCGATTCAGTGCAGCCTGTGTTGTTCGATGTGCGTCGCGACGATGAGTATTCCGTCAGCCACCTGGCCGGCGCTGTCCGCGCCCTGACGGTTGAGGCCGCCCTCACCGTCCTGGCGGAGGCATCCCTCGATACACCGATCGTCACCTACTGTTCGGTGGGGTACCGCTCCGGTGGACTTGCCGACAAACTGCGCCTTCGTGGCTATTCCCGCGTGCGCAATCTGGAGGGCTCGCTGTTCCAATGGGCCAATGAGGGGCGGAATCTGGTGGATGCAGACGGGGCCACTCGTTTCGTCCACCCCTACGGTCCGCCCTGGTCGTGGCTGCTCGATGAGAACCGCCGCTGGCAGGAGCCGGCAGAGCCGAGCGAGTGAGGAGAGTCCATGTCGCTGTTGCTGCGCCTCGCCGTGAACGCTGCCGCCCTCTGGGCTGCGGCACATTTCGTCGAGGGTATCCACCTCGCCGAATCGCCGCTGGACGTGGTCATCGTCGCCGCCGTGTTCGGCCTCGTCAACACCTTCATCAAGCCCGTCGCCATGTTGCTGTCCCTGCCGGCACTGTTACTGACCCTGGGTCTGTTCACCTTCGTCGTCAACGCCGGCATGCTTGGCCTGGCCGCCTGGCTGGTCTCGGGCCTCACTGTCGACGGCCCGCTCTCGGCGCTGGTCGGAGGCTTCGTTGTGTCCATCGTGTCCTTTGCGCTCAATCTGATCGTCAAGGACTGAAAACCTTCAGGGAGGCAAGGCAATGAAGGCCCCGTCGAAGCGCAGGCTTGGTGAAACCGATGTGGAGGTCTCGGAGTTCGGCTTCGGTGGCGCACCCCTTGGTGAGCTCTTCGTCACGGTACCCGAGCCGCAGGCACAGGCGACGCTGAGTGCGGCCTGGGATGGCGGCATCCGCTACTACGACACAGCTCCGTTTTACGGCTACGGCCAGTCCGAACACCGCATCGGCCACTTCCTGCGTCAACAGAGCCGGGATGACTTCATCCTGTCCACGAAGATCGGTCGTGTGCTCACTCCGACCCGGGACCTGACCTCCTTCGACAGGGGTGTCTGGGCCGGTGGCTTGCCTTTCGACTTCTACTACGACTACAGCTACGACGGGGTCATGCGCTCGTGGGAGAACAGCATCCAGCGCCTCGGTCTGGCCTCTATCGATCTGCTTCTGATCCACGACCTGGACCAGTTCTTCTGGCAGGACGTTCAGTTGAGCGCCTACGAGCAGCAGCTGCGCGCCAGTGGCTGGCGAGCCCTTGAGGAGCTGAAACAGGACGGACGCATCCGCGCCATCGGCGCCGGCATCAACGTGTCGTCGGCGATCCCCCGGCTGCTGAACCTGGTCGATCTCGACTTCTTCATCGTCGCCATGCCCTATACCCTCCTCGACCAGGCCGTGCTGGATGAAGAGTTCCCCCTCTGCCAGGAGCGGGGTGTCGGTATCGTCCTGGGCTCCCCCTTCGCCTCGGGCATCCTCGTCACCGGTCCTGTGGAGGGCGCCCGCTATGCCTATGGCATCGCCTCGGAGGACATCCTGGAGAAGACGCGCCGCATCCAGGCCGTGTGCGAGCGCCACGAGGTAGCCCTGCCCTGCGCCGCGATTCATTTCGCTCTCGCCCATCCCTCGGTTGCCGCCATCATCCCCGGCGGCTTCCAGCCTGACCACGTTCAGCAGAACCTGGCTGCGTACGGGCGCTCGATCCCGTCCGACCTGTGGGCCGAGCTGAAGGCTGAAGGGCTGCTGCGTGCGGACGCACCGACACCCTGAGAGGTTGAGGTACCGGGTACGACTGCGACGTTGCCAGATCCCGGGATGCCCCCCACCTTTTGCGGATGACCGAACCTTCCCCGGCGCCGCTGATGTGGATCGACGCCACTCGGCCCGCCGCCGGCTGGCCTCTGTGGGGCATGAGTCTGGTGGAACGCCTGCTGCGCGAGGGCGCCCGGCGCGGCCTGCGTCACGCCGTCGTTCTCGTCGGCCCTGAGTCTCACCCCGGCGCCGCTTCGCCACGGTCGGACCTGCATCGTCTCCACGACATCGACGTACGCGTCGAACATGCCACAGACAGGAGTCAGCCTCTGGCAGGCACCGAGGCGGCCAGCGTTCTCGTGCTGGATGGCGACGTCGTCTACGATGACCGGGTCATCGACCACCTGATCCTCGCCGGGCCGGGCCACGTCGTGACTGGTGAGGGAGCCTTCGCCGCCTGCCTCTCTGCTGCAGACCTGCAGACCTTCGCGGCGGCCACCCCCGGCGACCGCCTCGCGAAAATGGCGGATGTTGACACCACCCGCCTGGACGAGCTCCCCACCTACGTCGCCGACCTGCGTCTGACCATGGTGCCCTTCATGGTGCGCGTCGCCGATGGGGACGACCTGCGTCGTGTGGATCGCCTGCTCTTCCACCGCACCTTCAAGGGTGTCATCGACGCCGTCGCCCGTTACGGCTACTACCACTTCGTCCGCTTCACGACGCGTTGGCTGAGCCGTACGACGGTATCGCCGAACCTGCTGACGGTGTTGTCCATCCTCGGCATCTGGGTCGCCATCCCCTGTTTTGCCGTCGGCCAGATTGGCTGGGGTATTCTCAGCGCCTGGATCGGTGTCATCCTCGACTCGGTGGACGGCAAGCTCGCCCGCCTGACCGTCAACCTGAGCGACGCCATGGGCAGTCTCGAGCACGCCGCCGCCATGCCTGGTCTCGGCCTGTGGTTCGTGGCCCTGGGCTGGCATCTGTCCGCAGGTCAGCTGCTGTCCCCGACGCCGGCCAGCATCGCCTGCTGGTTGCTGGTAGGCACCTTCCTGGCCGACAAGCTGCTCACCGGGGGTTTCCGCAAGCTCACCGGCGTGGAGTTGTTCGACGCCCGACCGCTGGACGCGGCCTTCCACCTGATCGCCGCTCGCCGCAACATACATCTGCTGATACTCACCGTCGGTGCCGCCATCGACTCGGTGGCCGGCGCCTTTGACTGGATGGCGGCCGGCATGGTTGCCAGCTTCGCGTTCCACGGCGTGCGTTCGGCCTGGATCATGCTCACCGGGCAACGCCGCGTGACCACGGATGTCTGATCCGGTGGCACGCGTCCTGCTCTTCGGCACCCAGTTCCCGCCATCGGCGGCCGGCACCGCCATCTACACCCGCTGCCTGGCGCTGGCACTGAAGGATCAGGGAGTCGACGTTGCCGTCCTCACTCAGGCACCGGCCTCGAACTCGACCGATGAAGAGGAACTGCCCCTGCCGGTGACGCGAATCCCCTACACGCGCAACGTGGCGCGACGTTATGCCCGCAGTCTTGGCTCTCTACGCGCCCATCTCGATCACTTTCACCCCGACTGCCTGTGGACGACGAACGGCATGGGCACCCGTGTGGCGGGGTTGGTCGGGGAGCTTCCCTGCCCCCTGATCACCTCGGTCCGTGGTAGCGACATCCGCACCCGTCTGCCGGCACGGGGTCCCTGGCGCCGATTGGAGGGGGCGATCCAGCGGCGCGCCTATCGACGCTCTGCCGGCATCGCCGCCGCCTGCCGCGACCTGCGCACCTACGCCATCCGGCAGGGCGTCGACGAGCGGCGCCTCTTCGTCAGCCATTCCGCCTTCGACCTGGCGCGTCTCGACAGCCTGAGTGCAAGCCTGGAGAAGTTCGATCGCGAACCCTCGACCCTTCTGACCGTCACCCGTCTGACCCGACAGAAGCGCGTCGATGTCCTGCTGCGGGCCGTGGCCATCGCCCTTCGTGACGTGCCCGATCTCAACCTCGTCGTCGTCGGTGATGGACCCGAGCGAGCCGGTTTGGAGAAGCTTGCACAGCAACTGCAGATCAGCCGCCGCGTGCGCTTTGCCGGTCCCCTGCAGCCCTTCTCGGTTGAGTTGTTCTCGGAATACAGACGCGCCACCGCATTTGCCCTGACCAGCGTCGGCGAAGGTCTGGCCAACGTCTTCATCGAGTCCGCTGCTTTCGGTCTGCCGAGCCTGGGAAGTGACAGTGGCGGCACACCTGAGGTCGTAACCGATGGCGTCACCGGCTGGCTCGTGCAGCCCGACGACCCGCAGGACACGGCGGCCCGCATCGTGGCGTTGATGGGTGATGCCGAAGCAAGGCAACAGATGGGCAGGGCGGCTCGCACCTGGGTGGAGGGAGAGTTTGGCCTGCAGATGTTGGGGGAACGTTCGTTGGCAGTGATCCGTGCCGTCGTCGCCGGTGATCATCTGCCGCCGGACAGGGTGGCCTCATGAGTCCGGTTCGAGGACGATCTCTCAAAGGCCTCTTGAAACGAACCTGGGCACGACGTCTGCTGTCTCCCATGGGCCACGATCTGCAGCCGCAACGATGGGTCTTCATCGTCGGTTGCTACAACTCGGGCACTACCCTGTTGCGTGATCTGCTCGGACGGCATCCCCGGATAGACGCCCTGCCGTCGGAGGGCGTGCGCCTCACCGACGCTCTGCCCCGCCCCGAAGATTCGGGCTGGCACCGTATGTGGTGCCGTTGTGTGGACGACGTACGATTGTCGACCGACTCATCACAGACGTCGCGCGCGGCGCGGATCCGCCGACACTGGTCCCTGGTGTTGCCCTCGACCGCTGCCATCGTGCTGGAGAAGTCGATCGCCAATACAGCGCGACTCCCCTTCCTGCAGACCCATTTCGCCCCCGCCTACATCATCCATCTGGTGCGCAACGGCTACGCCGTGGCCGAGGGTCTCCGGCGCAAGGGACAGCCGCGGCGCTTCGGCCACGAAGAGTTCGGTGATGCCTACCCTCTCGAACTGTGCGCCGAGCAGTGGCGCTGCTCGATGGAGCAGGTCGAGGCGGACGCCTCCGGACTCGACCATCTGCTGGAGGTGCGCTACGAGGAGCTGACGGCCGACGCCGCCGGACAGCTGGCGCGCGTCACCTCGTTCCTTGAACTGGAGCCCCTGGTGGCGGACAGTTCCTCGGGGGATTTCGACATCCACGGGGTACGCTCCACCATTCGTGACATGAACGAGGACAGCCTCGAGCGCCTGACCGTGCCGGACGTGGACGAGATCGAGCGGGTTGCCGGCCCCTTGCTGGAACGCTACGGATATGCCCGTCCCTGATCAGGCCGACCTGCGGGTAGGTGTCGTCGTGCCGTCGACAGCGCCGGCTGCGTGGATCGCCGAAGCCGTGGTGGCGCTGGCTGCCACGGGGGCCCGGGTTGCCGTACAGACATTGGCGACAACCACCCGGCGTCCATCCGGTTGGGGGCGCCTGGCCACCGCCCTGGGCGGCGCCCGTGACACGCCGGATCCGGACATACCTCGACCGCTGTCCGGCCTGACGGGTGTCGACATTGTCGAGGAACTGACCCATAGCGATGTCGTGTTCCATGTCGGTGTGGCCGCGGCGGGGAACTCGATGTCACCGGAGCCACGCTTGGGATCCTGGGAACTGTTGATCGACGATGACGTCGGCCTGCAGGAAACCCTCGACAACACAGGGGCAGTTCCGGTTGCCGTGCACCGTGTGGGCAGTGACGAAGTCCTGCGGGCCTCTTGGTCTCGCGTACAGCGGGGATCGCCGGCCACCACCCGGGCCAGGGCGCTGTGGCGAGCCGCAGCCCTGCCGTCGCGGGCCCTGGGTGATCTGATGGCGGGACGGACTGCTCTCGACCTGGCTCTCCCGTCCTCGCCGCAGCCCCTCTCCGGCCGGACCGCTGTGTCCGGTAGCCTGCGGTTAGCGGGAAGGAATGTGACGACAGGGCTCCGACGGTTGCTGGCGCGCAATGAGTGGTTCGTCGCCTGCAGCATCGATGCCGGCCAGCAGCCGCTGCCCGATCTCGGACACATGACACGACTGTGCGCCCCGAAAGACCGGTTCTGGGCCGACCCCTTCCCCGTCGTCGACGGTGACCAGGCGGTGATCTTTGTTGAGGAGTGGCCGTACGCACTGGGACGCGGAGTCCTCGCCGCTATCGAGTTGCAGCGCGACGGCACCTGGCGCCGACTCGGCGCGGTTCTCGAGCATCCCTGGCACCTGTCGCACCCCTTCCTCTTCCGCTGGCAGGGAGAGAGATGGCTCCTGCCTGAATCTTCCGCCGCGGGTACACTTGAACTCTACCGCTGTGTCGACTACCCGCTGCACTGGGAGCGGGAATGCGTCGTCATGCAGGATGTGCGGCTCGTGGATGCCACGCTGCACGAAGGCGCCGATCGCTGGTGGTTGTTCGCCAACATCGGCGACGACCGCGTCTCCACGCACGAGGAGCTGCACCTGTTCTACGCTGACACACCGTTGGGGCCATGGACGCCCCATCCGGCCAATCCCGTCGTCTCCGATCCACGCTCGGCCCGTCCGGCCGGCAGCCTGTTCGAGAGCGGGGGACTTCTATACCGTCCGGCCCAGGACTGTGGTGTGCGCTATGGCCGGTCCCTGGTGATCAACGAGGTGCTCGAACTGACGCCGACAGATTTTCGCGAATGTCCACAGATGTTTCTGGAACCCGGAGCCCTGGCCGGCGCCAACCGCCTGCACACTCTCAACCGCGATGACTGGCTCACCGTCGTCGACGGACACCGGGATAACTGGTGGCCGAGGTAGATCCCGCCCTCGCGTCGGCGCTGACCCCTGAGCGCAGCGAAGACGACGACATCCGCGATCTGGCGGGAGGTGCCCTCGTCGTCTTTGTCGGCAAGTTGGCCCGCCTGTCACGTGGCGGTTTCCTGTGGGTGATCACCCTGCTCTGTGGGGCCGACGTACAGGGCCTTTACACGACGGCCTGGGCAGTGTGCAGCACCCTCAACAAACTGGCCCGCTTCGGCCTGCTGCGCAGTGTCGTGCACTATGTCACCGCGGCGCGGTCGGTGCCGGACTCGGAGCGCCGCCACGAACATGCTGCCCTGGGCGCGGGACTCCTGATCGCCGCCGTCGCCAGTGGCGCCGTCGTGCTGTCCGCTCACCTTGCGGCGGATCACATTGCCGCCTTCTACCAGAAGCCCATCGCCCGCGCCATTCGCATCATGGCCTTCACCGCCCCCTTTGTCGCTTTTGCCTGGGTCCTCACCTCGGCCACGCGCGCCCTGCGCATCATGCGCTACGAGGTCTACGTACGCTCCGTCGGTGGCCCGCTGATCCTCTTCATCGGTGGCGCCGCCGTCGGCCTGGCCGGCTTCGGCCTGGAGGCCATCGCCTGGGTGCAGCTGACCATGGCCGTCGGCAATCTGGCCCACGCTGTCATCTACTTCCGCCGACACTTCTCCTTCGGCGACAGCGCCGCGGCCATCGGCCGGCCCACGCCGCTACGGGCCATGCTTCGCTTCGGCTTGCCCGTAACCCTCACGGATCTGGTCTACTCCCTGCTGGTGCAGCTCGATGTACTCATGCTCGCCAAGTATACCGACGCCGCCACCGTGGGCATCTACGTCCTCTCCCGTCGTCTTGCCAGCGCCGTCCTCAAGGCGCCGCAGGCCTTCGACGCCATCTTCAGTTCCGTCGTCAGCGAGCTTTCCCTGCAACAGCGCCACGCCGAACTGGGGAAGCGCTTCGTCACGGTGACCCGCTGGATCTTCACCGTGAACCTGCCCATCGCCGTCTGCATGCTGCTGATTGCTGATCCGATCCTGCAGTTGCTGGGCTCGAGTAAACTCGCCGTCGCCGCCGATCTGCAGATGGCCATCGAAGTGTTGTTCGTGCTCTGTGTGGGGATGATGATCCAGAGTGTGTTCGCCGTGGCCGAACCACTGCTCGCCATGTCTGGACGGCCCGGCGTCAACCTGGTCAACAATGTGATCTGGCTGGCTTTGAACTTCGCCCTGAATCTGTGGCTTATCGAGATCTACGGAATCGTAGGCGCCGCTTTTGGCGCCGCCGTGGCCATGGTTGTGGTGGCCCTGCTGCGTGTCGGTGAAGTCTACGCCCTGCGGAAGGTGCTGCCCTTCCGCCGCTCGCAGTTCAAGCCGCTGCTGGGCGGTTGCCTGGCCGCGGTGCCCGCGTGGTTCCTGCGGGACGCTGCTGTCGAGCCGCTGTGGCGGGCCGTGTTGCCAAGTGCCGGTTTCCTCGTCACCTACGGGGCGACACTCGCCGCCCTGCGCCTCGAGCTGGAGGACCGCATGCTGCTGGCTCGATTCTGGCGATCGATCCGGCGGCGCATAGGGGGACTGAAGGGGGACTGAATCAGGCGGGGATCTGCAGCGGGGCGCAGGGGATGACGGCGACACGACGCGGTTCATCGGGCAGATAGCCGGCAGCCGCAACCGCCTCCCAGTCAGGTAACAACACGCTGTTGGGAAACTGCACCACCCGTTTCCACTCCGGGAAGGACGCGGAGCAGATGACCAGCCGCGCCCGCTTGGCCATCACACGCTTGGCGATGGTGTTGGTGTGGATCGTGCCGCGTTCCTCCCGATACGCCCGGTAGCTGACATCGGTACGCTCCGCCTCGGCGCGCAACCGCCAATGTCCCAGCCGGCGCAGCAGGGGTCGCGCCAACAGGGCGCTCAGCGGGGCAGGATACCGCCCGTCGGTACGCGCCTCGCTGATGGTGCCACAGATCATGTTCGTCACCGACGCCTTCTGGAATTCACTCCAACCGTGGTAGGCGATGCCGTCACAAGCCGGGTCGTAGAGGATCATGTCCGCCTGCGGAAACAACCTGCGCGGCCACTGCGACTTCGACACCTGCACCGGATCGGCATCGAGAGGATAGCCGTTGGCGATGACGATGTCGGCCGTTTGGCGCAGCTCGTCCGGGACTTCTGTCCGGTATACCTCGACCGCACGGGTCACCGCTTCGGCGTGAGCCGCGCGGAAGTCCCCGGCGACGATGGCGGCTACCTGGCGCCGGGAGTTGATCACCGTATTCACCGAGAACGCAAGACCTGCGCGTTCAGCGAAGGCCTCGATGACGTCACGGGCGTCGGGACGTCGCGGCGATGGCTCCACCTGGGCCCGCTGGCGCTTGGCCTCGAAACTGTGCAGCTCGGAGATACTGAGAATGCCGGCGCAGCCGGGTAACATGATCTTGCCGCCGCCGCTGAAACCGGCCAGCGTATGCGGCAGGATGCAGCTGACGCCGATAACGAGATCGGCGTCGAGTACACGCCGATTGACGATGACGGGCATACCCGAGGGCAACCGTCCCAGGTCACACAGGTCGTCGTCGAAGGCGTCGTGACTGTGCACCGGATAACGTGCAACGATGTGGGCGCCGAGTTTGCGCTCAGCCTCCTGATGTGTGAGCTGGCGGTGCGAACCGGTGGCCACGAGGAAGGATATGCCATCGGCGCCGATACCGGCGGCTTCGAGCAACACCAGCAGATGCGGTACGATGCGGTGCGCCGGCGTCGGCCGGCCGAGATCGTCGATGACGAGCAGCGCCGTGGACTTGCCTCTTGCCAGTTCGGTCAACGACGGTCCGGCATGAGGCCGGGACAGCGCCTGACGCACACCTTCCTCTGACAGTTCCGGCGCGTCGGCCGGACCGAGAATGTCCACATGCCAGGCGTCCGGGACGGGCAACTCGATCTGTTCGTCGCCGTGCCAGGCACGCGAGCGCAGGGGGATCCGGGCCATTCTATGAAACGGCTGGCTTGAGGGAATGCTGTCGAAGAAGTAGAGTGCGGGAACGGATGTTTCGAAGGTAACGGCGTGTCACGATCCTGTAAACGAACTGACCGGAGGATGCGGATGGGAATCTGGAAGCGAATCTTCGGTGGCGATGACAAGCCTGCCAGGACACCTCGAGCCGAAGAACCCCTCGATGCCGGGGCCCTCATCGAGGAGCTGAAGGCCGAGGGACCGGGCGCCAAGGCCGGCGACGTCACGGTCAAATCATCACCTCGTGACGTAATCCGCTACACCTTCGTGCGGCTCGCCGCCGGGACGCCGGCGGCAACGCTGCGTGCTGACTTCATCAAGCGGGGTTTCTCAGGCAGGGTGGCTGACGCTTACATCACCCTCGTGCAGAGCACCCTGTTCCCGGGTCGTTGAGTGTCCCCGGACGAGCCGCTTCCGTAGGTTTTCCTCAAACGTCCTTACCGTACCCGATCCCACCCCGGAGCCTCTCCTGCCATGAGTTCTGACCTTTCCAACTCCCGGTCCCTCTTCCAGCGTGCCACGGGTGTGATCCCCGGTGGTGTGAACAGTCCCGTGCGCGCCTTCAAAGCGGTGGGTGGCGATCCCCTCTTCATCGCCGGCGCCGACGGTGCTCACGTGACCGACGCCGACGGCAACCGCTACATCGACTACGTCGGCTCCTGGGGACCGATGGTGCTCGGTCACCGTCCGGCGGTCGTCATCGACGCTCTGCGCGCCGTCCTCGATCGGGGCACCAGCTTCGGCGCCCCCACCGATCTCGAGGTAGAGATGGCAGAATTGCTGACCCGGGTCGTGCCGTCGCTGGAGATGGTCCGCATGGTGAACTCAGGCACCGAAGCCTGCATGACCGCCCTGCGTCTGGCTCGCGGCGCCACCGGCCGCGACGTGATCATCAAGTTCAACGGCTGTTACCACGGGCACTCTGATTCACTCCTGGTGGAGGCCGGCTCCGGCGTGGCCACTTTCGGCATCTCCGGTTCCCCCGGCGTACCCGACGATATCGCCCGGCGCACGGTCAGCATCGAGTACAACGATCTCGACGTGCTGCGGCAGACGGTAGACGGCATCGGCGCCGACCAGATCGCCGCCGTCATTCTCGAACCTGTTGCCGGCAACATGGGACTCGTCCTGCCTGACGAGGGGTACCTGCAGGGTGTACGCGACCTGTGCAGCGAGACGGGCATCGTCCTCATCTTCGACGAGGTGATGACAGGGTTCCGCGTCGCCCTCGGCGGCGCCCAGGAGCGCTTCGGCATCACCCCCGATCTGAGTACCTATTCGAAAGTCATCGGTGGCGGTCTGCCCGTGGGGGCCTTCGGCGGTCGTGCCGACCTGATGGCGCAGCTGGCGCCGTCGGGACCGGTCTATCAGGCTGGCACATTGTCCGGCAACCCGTTGGCCATGACCGCCGGCCTGGCCACGGTGCGCCACCTGGCTGACACCGATCCCTACGGCCAGCTCGAAGCTCTCGGCGCCCGTTGGGTGGAGGGCATGAGGTCCGCTACCGCCGACGCCGGCGTGGCAGCAACGATCGCCCAGTGTGGATCCATGGTCGGGATGTACTTCCACCCGGGGCCGGTCACCAACTATACCCAGGTGCAGGAGGCCGACACGGAGTTGTTCACCCGCTACTTCGCCGGCATGCTGGCGGCGGGGATCTACCTGGCGCCTTCGGCCTTTGAGGCTGGATTCATCTCGACGGCGCATACCGAGGAGTTGATCGACCAGACCACGGCGGCGGCGGCGAAGGTGCTCAAGGAAGTCGCCTGAACACTCCTGTCGATTACCACTTCACACTTCTTTACCTGGGCGACAAACCAACGCAAGATCACCTGGCCAGATTGGTGTCGTGTGGGGAGCAATGCTGCCCCCACCTGACCGAGGAGGTCCACCATGACAGCTACCCGTCTTGCTCCCAGCCGCCGCCTGTGGCGGTTCTGCATCGGCGCCACGCTCGCGGGCTTCGTCGGTGTCATCGGCTCATATGTCGCCGGTTGCAGCCGCGGCATATCTCACCATGGCTGGCATCGCGGCCACGGCTTGCACGACGTCAGTTCGCCGGAAGAGGCCAGGGAGCGGGCGCAGAGCGCGGCGAAGTGGATGCTGCGCAAGTTCGACGCCACCGACGACCAGAAGCAGCGCATTCAGACCATCGTCGATGAATCGGTGCAGCAGCTGTATCCTCTGCGTGAGAAGCATCACCTGCACCACGCACAGCTGCTCGATGCCGTGTCTCAGGATTCCATCGACCGGGCCGAGATCGAGCGCCTGCGTAAGGCGGAAATCGCAATCGCCGATGCCGCCTCCGACTGGATGGTCGATGCCGCGCTCGACATGTTCGAGGTGCTGACACCGGAGCAGCGGGCAGAGATGGTCCAACACATGCGCCAGCGTCACCTGTAGAGCCGCGCGGGCTCTCGATGACCCTTCCCGGCGTCTCTCGGGTGCCGGGAAGATCGAGCGGCTTGAGGCTGACTCCGGAAGAGAGAATCATGGCTCAGCGAATTCTGATGATCGAGGACGATGGCGCCCTGGCTTCCATGGTGGCGGAGTATCTCGCCGGCGGCGGCTTCACCGTCGATATCGAACGACGGGCTGTGACGGGCCTGACCCGCCTGCGGCAGGAGGCCTACGATGCACTGCTGCTCGATGTCATGCTTCCTGATGGCGACGGCTTCGAGATCTGCAAGCGGGTCCGCGTCGACTCCGACATCCCCATCATCATGCTCACCGCCCGGGGTGAGGAGACCGACCGGATCGTCGGCCTCGAGATCGGCGCCGACGACTACCTGCCGAAACCTTTCAGTCCGCGTGAACTGCTGGCTCGACTGCGGGCCGTACTCCGTCGCCACACACCGGGAAAGGTGCGTCACGAGACGGTTCGTCTGTTCGGCCGCCTGCAGATCAGTCCGGATGCGCGGGTCGTCAGCGTTGATGACCAGCCGTGTGACCTGACGGGGTATCAGTTCGATCTGTTGCTGGCTCTGGCTGACAATGCCGGCCGCGTACTCTCCCGCGACTACTTGATGAATCGGCTGAAGGGAACCACTGTGGAAGCCTTCGACCGCAGTATCGATGTACACGTATCCCGTATCCGTGCCGCCATCGAGGACGATCCGAAGAAACCGCGACGCTTGCTGACGGTTCGTGGTGCAGGGTACGTGTTCGCGAAGGAACAGGACTGAAGATGGAGATGATGGAAGTCGGGTTGACGGTGGCAGGGATCGCCGTCTTTGCCCTGCTCGTGCTGGGTGTTGGCGTCACCATCCATCTCGTACGCAGGCGCAAGGTATCCGGCATGCGGCACCTGGCGCACCAGATCCACGCCACAATCCTTCTCGTTCTGGTTCTCTTTTCGCTCTGTTCCAGCATCGCCTGGCATGTGCAGGACAGCGAGGAGGAAACGCGTTTCGGCAAGGGCGCACTGGCGCTGCTGGTCGACCACGTCCCCTCCGACGACGCGCCAGCGGAGGATATCAGAGAGGCCATCGAGGGTTTCTCCGAACTGCTGGGCACGCCCGTCGGGCTGTGGTCTGCCGACCTCGCTCTGGTGCACCGCACGTCCGAGGATGTCGAGTTGTCGGACGACATCGATGGCCCGGGCATTACGCTGCCACACACACTGCCGGACGGTCGCATTCTCGCTCTGGTCATCTTCCATCAGCCCCACAAGCTCTGGTATTTTATCGGCATGGTCGCCACCCTGGCCGTTGCCATCGGCCTGGGCGCGGCCCCGTTGACACGCCGTCTCACCCGTCGACTCGAACGGCTGCGCACGCGCGTCGAAGATCTCGGCAGTGGCGACCTGTCCGCCCGCGTCGAGGTCGAAGGCAGGGACGAGGTGGCCGATCTGGCCCGCAGCTTCAACGCCGCAACTGCCCGCATCGAGCAGCTCGTCGACGCCCAGCGCACGGCACTGATGGGGGCGTCGCACGAATTGCGCACGCCGCTGGCACGATTGCGCGTTGCCATGGAACTGGTCAGCGGCGGCGGGCGCGACGATCTGCGTGGACAGATCGCGGCCGACATTGAGGAGCTCGACGAGTTGATCGATGAGATCCTGCTGTCATCGCGGCTGGATACGCTCCACGAGCTGGATGCTCGCAACGATGAGGTCGATCTGCTGGCCCTGGCCGCCGAGGAAGCGGCGCTGGCACAGGCGGACGTTGCCGGCGAGTCGGTGGCGCTCCGTGGCAACGAACGACTACTGCGCCGCCTCGTGCGCAACCTGGTGGAGAACGCGGTGCGTCACGGTGACACCGGATCCATCGCCGTTGCGGTGGAGCGTGCAGGTGATCGTGCCCGTCTACGGGTCACCGATCAGGGTCGCGGCATTCCCGAGGCGGAACGACAGCGCATCTTCGAGCCGTTCTACCGTCCGGACGGCACGGCGGAAAGCGGCAGGGGGTATGGCCTCGGACTGGCCCTGGTGCGCCGCATCGCCAGACTCCACGGAGGGGAGGTCTCATGCCTGGAAGCGCCCGGCGGGGGTTGCCGCTTCGAGGTGGAGATGCCGGTGGGTGACACCGCCCTGCCTTCCGTCACCAGGGGAAATCGTACGTCGGATCGTTGACGTAGCACCTGGTGCCGATATCCAGGCGTGACCCGCTGCCCGGTGCCAGCACCACCTCCAGGTGTTTCCCATTCACGTTGACACGACCGTCATTCCCGCCGTCCCCCCAGGTCACGTCGGCGAAGGTGTGCTCGCCGTAGGCCCCGGCCTGGACGATGAGCCGTCTCTCCTGCGTGGTGCTCGTGTTCACCAGCTGCACCACCGTGCGCTCCGCTGACAGGCTCACCACCAGTGCTGCCACGTTCTCGGGCAGCCCCGGCCTCCGGCGCACCGGATCGAAGTAACGCAGACGCGCCACCAGCAGACCTCCATTGAAGCCCTGGAAGGGCGCTCCCATCGTCATCTGCGCCAGGCCTGCAGCCAGCACCGGATTCTGCGCCGTCACCGTCTGGCTGCGCCAGTCATGCTCGTAGTCATCACCCTGCAGACGCTCGACGGCAAGCCGCACCTGGGCCGCCGTGACATCGAGGATCGACTCGGGCCACTCCGGGTTGGTCCCCGCCAGCCAGCGCAGATGGGCCGGCTCGTTCTCCACGAGCTTGTTGCCCGACAGGTCCGGCCACACGTGGTTCCAGTCCGCTGGTCCATCGGGGCGCCACTTCTCGGCCCCCGGCGCCGGGGCCAGCGGTGAGTCAGCATAGGCGTAGGCGTGCGGGCCATGGCGTGCCCCCGCGTGCAGACGTTCGAGACGATCCCAGTCCTCAGGGGCCATCGACAGGTGCCACAGGTGGCCGACGATGTAAGGGTCCAGAGGGCGGAAGTCGTGCCAGCCGTCAGGACCCATCTTGTACGGCACCAGCAGATCACCGTCACGCTCGATGGCTCGGTCCAGCAGGTAGTCGACCTGTGAGCGGTAGAAGGCCAGATACTTCGGATCGCGGCTCAGCAGCCAGGCGCATTCCACGGCGGTCGCCAGGGCGTGGAAGATCATCCACACCGAGTAGCGACCGGTCCAGCCGAAGAAGCCACCCCACCACTGGCCGTCTCGCGTCTCGCCGATCCTCCCCGACAGTCCGACGTTGTCGGGTATGACGCCGCCGCTGGCTTCGGTGCGCTCGATCCAGGCGTCGACATAATTGAGCACCCACTGGCGGAAATCGGACTCACCGGTGAGCAGGTGGGCGTGTGTCACCAGGCCGCAGATGGCCAGATTCATCGGCACATCACCGCGCACCACCACCTCGTCGTAGAGCCGCTGCACCTCCTGCCGCCGACCCTCGTCCTGATCCCAGCCGGCTTCGAGGTCGGTCAGTACCGGGTGCAGCGAGGCGTGCCCGTAGTTGAGCACGTACGTCGCTGAAGAACTGAAGGCGGCGCCGTCGCTGCCGGTGATCGGTGAGCGGATCAGGCGTCGCTTGGAGTCGTAGTTGTCGACAGCCGGGTCGTCGCCGGTGTAGAAGCTGGCAAAGCGCCGGGCCCGTTCCACGTTTTCCGGGATCGACGGATCGGCGAGGCCGAAGTTGTGCAGGCCCACGTAGCCTTCACTCAAATGCAGCATGTCGGTGGCACGCACGAACTCGCGGTGCACGGCATCTGCCTCGTGCGCCCAATGACGGGTGATGCCGTTCCAGGACTCCAGACTCCAGTCCAGCAGGCGCTCGTCGCCACCGATGACGTAGGCCAGCGGCCAGCTGGTGAAGCACTCGTAGTCGTCGTCGAGCTTGCCGTGCCGACGCAGTCCCCCGCCACGGGACACGTACTTGTCGCGGAATGTCTGGGCCGCCACGGGCATACCGTCGAGCAGTCGACGCTGCTTCAGCGCCCACGCCGGTGGCGAGGCAGTCTGGGAGATTTCGATCCGCTGCATCAGATGAGACTCCTCCTGTCGATGGCGGCCAACATGCGGCAATCCGATACGGTGTCAACCGTGGTGGGTCAGGCACAGGATGCGTTACACTATGAAGCATGAGAGAGACCTTTGCCGCTGACTTCGACGTCATCGTCGCCGGTGCCGGTGTCGCCGGCGTCGCAGCCGCCCTGGCTGCGGCCAGGGCGGGCTCGCGCACCGCACTCGTGGAGAAGACCGTGTTTCCCGGTGGCCTGGCCACGGCCGGCAACGTGCTCGCCTATCTGCCCCTGAGCGACAGTCGGGGTCAGCAGGTCACGTTCGGCATCGCTGAACAGCTGCTGAGAGCCGCGCTCAGGTATGGCCCTGGAGACATCCCACCCGACTGGCGAGACCCGCAGACCCGCAGCCGTTTCGGCTCGCGGTTCTCTCCAGCCTCTCTCGTGCTCGCCCTCGACGAAGAGCTGACCGGCGCCGGCGTGGAAATCTGGTACGACACGCTGATCTGCCAGACGGTGGTTCAGGGAGACCGGGTCACCGGCATCGAAGTGGAAAACAAGAGCGGCAGAGGGCGGCTCAGCGCCCGCTGCCTGGTGGACGCCACCGGCGATGCCGACGTGGCCTTCCGCGCCGGGGCCGCCTGCGTCGAGCAGGACAACTACCTGTCTCTCTGGGCGCTGGGCGCCTCGCTGGACCGGGCCGGGCGCGCCGCCGGATCCGGGGACGGCAGCTTGCTGCTGGAACTCGTCACCGTCGGCGGCAGCGATGTGGGTGCAGGTCATCCCGAGGGCATGAGGAAATTCAGCGGTACGCGGGGGAAGGACGTCAGCCGGTTCGCTCTCGAGGGCCGTCGTCTGCTCCGAGAGCACTACCGAAAGAAGCAGCAGGAGTTGGGTGAGACGGGGCGCAAGGACACCTATCCCCTCAGCCTTCCGGCCATGGTCGACGTGCGCACGACCCGGCGGATCGAGGGGCGACGCTGCCTGAAGGATGGGGAGATGTACCAGCACTTCGATGACTGTGTTGGGTTGGTGGCCGACTGGCGTGGGGGCCGCGACGTCTGGGAGGTACCCTTCGGCGCGCTACTGCCCGCTCAGGTCCGCGGCCTGCTGGCGGCGGGGCGCTGCATTGCCAGCGCCGGCCAGGCCTGGGAGGTGACGCGCGTCATTCAGGCGGCGGCCATGACCGGCGAAGTGAGCGGCACGGCGGCAGCGATGGCGGCGCAGTTGGACACGACCCCTGACGCTCTCGATGTCACCGACCTGCAGAACCAGCTGAAGGGTCGCGGATTCCGCCTCGATGTCGGTGAGATCGAGGCGGCTTGATCGGCCCTGTGCCGGCAGGTCGGCTCCCTACACCCTCTCCTCCCGTCCCGATGCCGCCGACCGGTAGGCGGCGTCCAGCATCTCCACGCCACGCATGGCCGCTTCTCCGGGGGCCCAGTTCGTCTCTGTCCTGCCCAGAATGAGATCGACGAAGTTCGCCGGTGGTCCGTCACACTCATAGCCGCCCGAGGCGGGATCGACATCGATGATCTCGTGGGCGCCGTCGTGGCGTTTCAGCTCGACCCGGGCGCGCTCACAGTCGAGCAGCAGCATACCCTCCTCACCGAAGATGCGCAGATCGACCTGGAAGGTCTGATCCGTCGGTACGTTGCCTGCACCTGAGACCGAACCGATGGCACCCTCGGCGAAACGCACGGTCACCGCATCGTAGAGGTCGACCTGCGCCCCGGGAGCCGACATCACCGCGAACACGTGTTCGGCGCGCAACCCGGTGAGCCAGAACAGCATGCCGGAGGAGTGTGAGACCTGCGCGTGCCCGTAGCCCCCACCGGCACGTTCGGGATCGGCCCAGGTGGCTGGATCGGGTGAGAACAGAGGTGCTTCCGAGCCACCGCTGACGTCGTCGAGGTCGAGGGCGTCGCCGCTGAGCAGACCGCGAATCGGCGAGGCCATGTGGCATAGCACGTACTCGATGCGGCCCACGGCGCCGTCATCCATCAGCTTCTTGGCCCGTTGCACGAAGGGCTTGTAGTGCCAGCCATAGGGCACCAGCAGCGCCACGTTCTGTGCCTGCGCCAGCTCCACGAGCTCACGGGCGTGTTCTGCCTGCGTCGTCATCGGCTTCTCGCACATCAGGTGCAGGCCGCGCTCGAGCACCGCTCTGGCGTGCTCGTGATGGAGAGTGTGGGGCGAAGCGACGACGACACCGTCGAGGTCGACCTCCAGCAGCTCGCGATAGTCCTGAGTCGCCATGCCGAAGCCGAAGCGCTCCTGGACCTGCTGCAGTTCGTCGGCGCCCAGGCGGCAGACGGCCGCCAGTTCCACGTCGTCACGCGCTGCCAGCAGCGGCATGTGATTGCTCGTCGCCCACCAGCCGGCACCGATGAAGCCGATTCGGGCCTTGCTGCTCGCACTCATGGAAGTGTCCCCTCGTACGGGTTGGTGTCTGCAGGTGGAGAATGGTATGACACCGCTCCTCCCCCTGCGAGTCGTGGCTTGGTAGCTTCCGGCTCGGCCCTTGCCGCCGCGGGGAAACTCCCCGTCCCTTAACCGGAACATGACCCACGACTTCCTCATCATCGGCGGCGGTTCCGCCGGCTGTGCCGTGGCCAACCGGCTGAGCGCCGACCCCGCCAACAGCGTACTCGTGCTGGAGGCAGGCCGTCGAGACTCTCTGTGGGACATCTTCCTCCACATGCCGGCAGGTCTGTCCGTACCCATCGGCAACCCGCGCTACGACTGGATGTACGAGTCGGAGCCGGAACCCCACATGCAGGGCCGGCGGATATCTCACGGACGCGGCAAGGTCCTTGGCGGCTCCAGCAGCATCAATGGCATGATCTTCCAGCGTGGGCACCGCCTTGACTACGAACGGTGGGCTGGCGATCCCGGCATGAGAGCCTGGAACTACGCCCACTGTCTGCCGTACTTCCGGCGGCTGGAGACCTGTCTTGCCGGTGGCGATGACTACCGTGGATCGGATGGTCCTCTGGTGCTGGAACGTGGCCCCGCGGCCAGCCCCTTGTTTGCTGCGTTTTTCGAAGCCGTGCAACAGGCCGGCCACCGGCTCACCGACGATGTCAACGGGCAGACCCAGGAGGGTTTCGCCGCCTTCGACCGCAACATCCACCGGGGACGTCGCCTGAGCGCCTCCCGGGCCTACCTGCATCCGGTCATGGGCCGCCCGAACCTGCAGGTCACCTGCCGCGCCTTCATCCGGCGCATCCTGTTCGAGGGTACGCGTGCCGTCGGCGTCGAGTACACGGTCGGTGGCAGGACTGCGCGAGCCTACGCCGGCGAGATCATCTGCTGCGCCGGGGCCATCAACTCACCCCAGTTGCTGCAGCTTTCGGGGGTGGGTAGAGCCGACGAACTGAGCCGGCTCGGGATCGACGTCGTGATCAGCCTTCCGGGCGTCGGCGAAAACCTTCAGGATCACCTGGAGGTCTACGTCCAGCATGCCTGCACGAAGCCGGTCTCGATGCAGCCCGCCCTGAGATGGCGGAACCAGCCCTGGATCGGTCTGCAGTGGCTGCTGTGGCGGCGGGGACCGGCGGCGACCAATCACTTCGAAGCCGGAGGCTTCCTGCGCAGCAACAGTACCGTCGCCTGGCCGAACCTGATGATCCACTTCCTGCCGCTGGCCATCCGTTACGACGGCACATCACCGACACAGGGGCACGGATATCAGGTTCACATCGGACCCATGAGGTCCGACGCCCGGGGGTCGGTCCAGCTGAGATCCGCTGATCCGGCCGACAAGCCGAAGCTGCGCTTCAACTACCTTTCCACCGCCCAGGACCGTCGCGAGTGGGTGGAAGCCGTCCATTGCGCTCGCAGCATCCTCGAGCAGCCGGCCATGCGACAGTTCAGTGGCGGGGAGATCTCACCGGGTCGGCAGGTAGAGACGGAGGAGCAGATCCTCGACTGGGTGGCACGGGACGGGGAGACCGCCTATCACCCGTCCTGCACCTGCAGGATGGGTACCGACGAGATGTCGGTGCTGGATCCCACGAGCCTGCGCGTGTACGGGACACAAGGCCTGCGGGTGGTGGACGCCTCGGCCATGCCTTACGTGACCAACGGCAACATCTACGCGCCGACGATGATGATTGCCGAGAAAGCCGCCGATCTGATCCTTGGTAAACCGCCCCTGCCGCCTGGTCTGCCGGCAACTCAATCCAGAAACACCGGTTGACCCCAGGCTTTCCTGCCGTCGTGGCGGTGTAGCTCCGCCCTCACATAACGACAGTCTCGCTGTCCGACCTTCCACTCCAGCTCGGTTACCGTACCGTTGCCGCCGTGGGCGACAGCCACCGGGCCGATAGCGGACATCAAGGCGATCCCCTGCACCGGTTCGGTCTGCAGGTACAGACGTTCACCGTCCCAGGAGAACTGCTCGATGCACGGTCCGGTGCTGGCGTAGAAGCGCCCTGCCTTCAGCGCCCTGACGATCGCCTCTTCGCTGCGCTCGGCGAAGACCTCCACCCAACCGAGGCCACGATCCCAGTCGGAGTGACTGTCGTCGGTGGCCAGGCCCCAGACACAGCGGCCCCGACGCAGCAGCTCGTCCCAGTGGGTGATGGAATACTCGCTCCCGTGGCCGGTACAGCCGGAGTTGCAGATCTCGATCGAGTCAAAGCGCTGCAGCTCGAGCAGCCGTTCCACCGACATGCCCGTCCACGTCGGGTGGTTGACCGTCGACAGGCCGCCCTGCTCATTGACCCAGTCGATGACCTGTTGCATGCGCTCGCGGGGGCGCTCGCCGGCATCCACCGGAGACGGCGCGTGCGCCCCGGTGGCCAGGGCGTGTTCCCCATGCGACATGGACGGTTCGTTGCTGCTGAGTACGAGCAGCTTGTCCGTCGACGCCTGGGTGTGGTCCTGCCAGCGATTGTGGTCGGTGATGGCCAGCGCATCGTAGCCGAGAGCCTCGTACGCGGCGACCACCTCCGGCAGTGGGAAAGCACCGTCGGAGAACTTCGTGTGCGTGTGCAGGTTTGTCTTCAGCGTCGGTCCGCTGAGTTCCACAACAGATGGAGATTCCACTATGCTCGCCCCCGTTCGTGAACTGGCCTATGTCATCATCCTCTGCGACGACATCGGTCGCATGAAAGCCTTCTACCGCAACCTGCTCCCGTTCGAAGTGGACTCCGAATCGGAGACCAGTCTGTCACTGCGTGCCGGCGGTGTCCTGCTCGGCCTGCGTCAGCGCACCCGTGGCTACGACGGCGTCGGCGCCCGGCAGGAGTCACCGGGGCTGCAACTTGCCTTCCGCGTCGAGCCCGAACAGGTCGAGCCCTGCCATGAGCAGCTTGTCGCCATGGGCGTGACCGTTCTGGAACCGACCACCGATCAGTGGCGCGGACACCGCACCGTCTACTTCGCCGATCCGGAGGGCAATGTGCTCGAGGTCTACGCCGAGATCTGATCGCGGCCGAGTGTCGTGTCTCAGAGATAAGTCGACGAAATCCGGCCGTCGAGACGCTCGGGTCGCAAGGCGCGCGAGCGATGCGTATCGGTGGGATACACAGAGTGAGCGCAACGCCGCGATCCGGGATGGCTCGGCGGCCGGATGTTGACGGATTTCTGAGACACGACACTAGATCAGCCTCCCGGCGAACTCCCCGCCGCTGCGGACCAGCACCGCCGTCGGCAGTCCGTCCATCATCGCCAGCAGAGAATCGGCGTACTCCTGTTCGCCGTCCGGCTCCGGATCGCGCAGTCCGAGAAAGACCAGGTCCGAACCGGCGCTGCGTTCGTGCATCGTCTCCACCAGACCGCCACCGGCGGCCCGGACGATGACTTCGGGCTCGGCGGGAATGCGTGTTTCGTCGATCAGCGTCGCCAGGCTCTGCTCCATGCCCCGACGCTGCGACTCGTCATCGACGATGGTGCGTACGGCGATGCGTGCCGACTTCCACTCCTCGTTCATCAGCAGCAGATAGGCCAGCAGCAGCATGAGGTCGCCGTTGTTGTGCCGGCCGCGCCACCAGACGTCGATGCGCGGCGTTTGCAGTGGCACCACCGGATCCTGCAGTCGCGTGATCAGCGTCGACCGGCCGGCGTTCGACGCCGCCCGCAACATGCGCAGCATGGCCAGCAGGCGCTCCCGCTTCTCCGGCCAGCCGAACATGATGGAGTTGGCGCGCAGTCCGGACAACCCGCTTCCCTGAGTGACCCCCATGACGCCCTGCTCGAAATCGGGCACCACGGCGACCCGGGTAAAGGCCACCAGACCTTCGTGGCGCAGAGCCTCGTCCATCTCCCGCTCCCGGCGCTCGATCTCGCCTCGTTCCGTGGCCAGATCGCCCAGAATCATCTGACACGCCGTCACCAGACCGCGGTTCTGGGTGAACCAGTTGGCCATGCGTACGAGACCGGCCCGTCGCTGCGGGTCTCCGGAGAACAGCAGGATCAACGGCCGCCAGTTGCGCGGGTCGGAGCGGTGCCGAGACAGCTTGATCAGGGAAAACCGGGCCAGGGCCGCCCAGAAGCCGGCACGGGCATCTCCCCAGCGTCGTCGCAGGGCTCGTCGTCGAAAGCCTATGTAGAGCAGCAGTTCCAGACAGATGGCGGCGACACAGGCCACGGGACTGATGAGGAACATGATGGCGACAGTTGCCGCAGCGCCGAGGAGACTCACCAGCGGCGGCAGGCGGATCGTGGGACGCCACGACGGATCTCCGGTGAAACCTTCAATGGCGCAGCTCAGGTTGATCGCTACGTAGAGCGTGAGGAACAGGATCGACACGAAGCGGGCCACGGCGTTCAGTTCGCCGAGGCTGAGGGCCACCAGAGCGATGGCGCCGCTGACCAGCGTCGCTACGGTGGGTTGGCCGCTGCGGGTAAGGCGAGACAGAAACCGTGGCGCCAGTCCGTCACGAGCCAGCGCCTGCAGCACGCGGGGACCACCCAGAGCGCTGCCGAAGGCCGACGACAGGATGGCGCCCCAGACTCCGGGGAGGATCAGCCAGGCGCCAAGGAAGGCGATGTCGACCCAGACGAAACGTGCAGGATCGGCCAGATCCTGCACCTCGATGCGTCCCGTTGTTGCCAGCAGCACCGGGACCAGCAGGTAGACGGCGGTCCCGGTGGCAACCGCAGCCAGCGTGCCGCGCGGAATCGAACGTCGTGGGTCCTGCAGATCCCCACTCATGCCGATGCCGGCGGCAAAGCCGGTGACCGCCGGAAAGAACACGGCGAAGACATACCAGAAGCCTCCGGGGGCCGTGCGGTACGTCGCCGTCCACTCCGGTGCGTGCAGATCGCCCTGTCCGACGCCGATGACCAGGGCGACGATCGACAGACCCACGATGGCGAGGATCGGCAGCTGCAGCTTGAGCGCGAGGCCGGCGCTGGCACCCGAGACTGCGGTGATGACGATGATGAGACCGGCGGCCAGCAGCTTTTCCTGCAGCGGATCGATGGGCTGACCATCAAAACCAAGAACCGACTCGGCGAGACCGTAGCAGTAGAACGTGATACTCAGAGTGCGGCACAGAAACAGCGGAATGCCGATGGCGCCACCCATCTCGAGACCGAGACTGTGGGCAACCATGAAGTACTCGCCACCGGCGCCGATACGCATGTTGGTGGCGATGGCCGAGGCGCTGAGGGCAGTGATGCAGGTGATCGAACTGGCGAGCAGCACGATAGCGAAGGTGTATGCCAGACCGACGTTGCCCACCACCCACCCGAAGCGCAGGTACATGACCAGACCGAGGATCGTGAGCACGCTCGGGACGTAGACTCCCAGAAACGTGCCGAAGCGACGCCGTCCGGTGGACGCGGTCATGGCGCAGCGACCGTGATCAACCGTTGCGCGACTTGATTGAGATCGATCCCGTAGACCGCCTTGTTGGCCGACAGCACCTGCTCCACCATATCCGCTGGCAGCTCGTCATCACCGAACAGTGTACCCACGAGGGCCCCGGCGATCCCAGCATAGCAATCGATATCGGCAAGTCGACGGGCGGCACCGACATCGTCCACGTCCATGTGGTTGACCGCCACCTGCAATACCATCATCGGCTCGTCGGGGTGGGCCAGCAGCGCGGCGAACACGATCGCCAGCGCCCGATAGGGATCGAAGACGCTGAAATGGCGCAGTTCCGCGGACAACCAGGCGGCCAGCTCGTGCCCCCTCAGGCCATCGGCCTTCTGCAGCAGCCGGGGCAGGTTCTCCTTGAGGAAAGGTCCACCGAAGTAGCCTCCCAGGTGCAGCGGATCCATGGCCAGCACGGATTTCACGACACCCGCTGGTGACCCACCGGCCAGCGCCAGGCTCTGGGCCGCTGCGAACACGGCCGTCGCCTCGCGGGCGTAGGCAATGTCGAAGAAGGCAGCCTCGTAGGCGGCTCGATAGGCCTGGTCGGCGGCATCCGGATACAGCAGTCCAGCGGACGGCATGACGAGCAGCCCTGCCATGGTCGGGTAGTTGAGGCCGACGCTGCGGGTGGCCAGGATCTCAGGCGAGATGCCGGGATGTGCGGGTGAGGTCTGCCCCAGTCTGCCGCGACTCACGCCTTCCCACATCTCAAACTGCGCGCGGGCCAGCTCACCATACCCGGGAAACCACTCTTCCGGTCGCTCATGGACGTCGAGCAACCGGGCCGCCAGTTCGGCCTCGTCAGGCATCCGTCCGCCCAGTTCGGCCACCAGATCGATGAACAGCCGGTTGTAGCGCACATCGTCGGTGCCGGTTCCCGGTGGTGCCGGCGACTGCCAGGGCCCGTGAGGTCCTGTCACCCCGGTGAAGGCACACAGCCTGTCGATCCAGTCCTGGCCGGATTGTTCCCGCACCGCTCCCGGCGACGCGAACTCAAAGGGAGCCCCGAGGGCGTCCCCCAGCGCCTGGCCCAGGACCGATCCGCGAATCCTGTCTCGCAGTTCTGGCATCGAAAGAGTCCGATCCGATCTCGCGGCGGTATGCCGCACGGTGGATCTAACGGCTCGTCATCGGGTTGGGCAACACCGCCGACCCCAGTGGCTTGACGGGACCATCCCGCAATCGGGTATGTTCCCCCTGATTGTGATTCACAATTGACGAGTGCCGCAGGGCTCGAGGAGGGGGTACCGACAACACGATGAACTGGACCTGCAGTGTGGCGTGCGACTATGTCGCCGAGACGGGGTTGCTGGGTGAGGGTCCACTGCGGGCGGAGGAGGTGGGTGACGGCAACCTCAATTTCGTCTTCCGCGTGTGGCGCCATCACGACCCGGAGCGCTCGCTGATCGTGAAGCAGGCGCCGCCGTACATAAAGGTCCTCGGTCCGGAGTACTGCCTGACCCAGCATCGGGTCACCATCGAGGCCCGGGCGATGGTGATCTACGACAGGCTGGCCCCGGGCAGTGTGCCCAGGCCTCTGCACTTCGATGCCGATGCCCATGTGCTTCTCATGGAAGACCTGCGAGGGTATAGGATCCTGCGCCACGCTCTCATCGCCGGCCAGATCGAACCGAAGGTGGCAGCCTCCGTGGGTGCCTTCATGGCGACCATGCACCGCGCCACTCTGGCGGAGACCGTGTCACCGGAGGAGCGGGAGCGCTACCAGCAGGACTTCCACAATCCCGACATGCAGGGTATCACGTCTGACTACGTGTTCACCAAGCCCTTTCGGCAGGATCCGACGAACCGGCACACCGAAGGCCTGGACAGAATCGTCGATGACGTGCGGGCTGACAGTGAACTCCTGGCCGAGATCCGACGTCTGCGTGGTCGGTTCAATGAAGCGCGGGAAGGCCTGGTGCACGGCGATCTGCACACGGGCAGTGTCATGGTCAATGGGCAGGGCGCCCGTGTGATCGATGCCGAGTTCGCCTTTTACGGCCCCATCGCCTTCGACGTGGGGGCTCTGGTGGCCAACTACCTGCTCGCCTGGTATGCCCACGCTGGACACGACCGGATGGCACTGATGCAGTGTATCGAGGACTGCTGGCGGGCCTATAGAGAGAAGTTCAAGCGCCCCTCGAGGCTGCCGGCCATCTGGCGGGAGGCGCTCCAGTTTGCCGGCGTCAAGATGCTGCGTCGCATTCTGGGCGCCGCCCATGTGGAGGACATCGAGTCGATCGAGGACGATGCCCGGCGCTGCGCCGTCGAGACGCAAGCGATCGCTTGCGGTCGCGTGCTGATCGCCGATCCACCGTCCACCGAGAGTCTGCCACAGACCGTAAGGGAATTCGCCTGAAGAGGGAGTCGCAGCACAGGGGGACACGAGGCCTGGGAGCTCCCGATCCGCAGGCGCTCCTGGCCTCGTTTCACAGCGGCTCCGACTCACAGACGCCGGCGGCCATGGAGGCGACGGCGGCGACGGCAACGGCCGAGCGCACCCGGGTGACGATCTCGGGATGCAAGGCCGATCAGACATCGGCCGACGCCTGGATCCGCGACGGCTTCTATGCCGGGGCCCTGACGTCGAACCTTGTGGAGAACGCGCGTCGCGCGCCGGCGGGCACCACGTACGGCGAGTTGATCGAACGGGTGCGTCGGGACATGGCGGGCAAGTACTACCAGACACCGCAGGTCGAGGGTGACGTTGACGCGCCGCTGCTGTCAGCCGCTGATACTGGCGATCCGGCCGCGGCTGTCGTGACCTGGGTCGCCGGCCGACAGGTGCGGATCGGCGTCGGATGGGCCAACGGCGTTACGCCCGGCTCGCAGTTCGACGTCTTCTCCGGGGGGAGCAACGATGAGCCCGCCGCCGCCGAAGTGACGGTGACCCGGGTCGAACAGGACTGGTCTCAGGGCGAGTTGACCCGGGGTGTGGCCGCACCGGGTGACCGCGTCGTGCGTCGCTCCCACGGTGTCACTCTGGACCGGCTGCAGGTACGCCTGGAGTGCGACGACGATGAATTGTGCCGGTCACTGCGCCATGGTTTGGGGGTGCTGGAGTTCGTGCAGGTCACCGCTCCGGATCAGCACTACGCCCTGCGCCTGAGGGTAGGCCGCGAAGCCGGCGCGCTGACGGCAGCTCTCGTCTTCGACGGCGTGCCGCGGGTGCGTGAGACGGCCGGAGTCCTGCCCGAGTTGGTCGACCGACTGCGGCCGCACCTGGCCAACGCCTACATCCTTGAGCGGCTCGAAGGCCTGCAGAACCCGGCGCCTTCGTTCCGGCTGTCCCTCAGTGCCTACACGGTGGCGTCAGGTGCGGCTCTCTCGAAGGACACAAGGGGCGAGAAGGTCGTCCACGCGCGCATCGGCGACGAGATCCGCTTCCGCTTCACCGCCGAACGCGACTGCTACGTCACCCTCGTCAACGTCGGCACCAGCGGCAAGGTCACGGTGTTGTTCCCCAACCAGCACCGTCCCGACGGTCGTGTGCGTGCCGGCCAGGTCTACGAGACCGGCACCGCTGGAGCCATGCCCTTCCGCATCCGGGCAAGTGGGCCGCCCGGTCGCGAGCTTGTGAAGGCTGTGGCCACGCTGGAGCCGCTGGACCTGGCCAGTCTCGGCGTGTCGATGATGGGCACACGCAGCATCGAAGCCGGGGAACGCTTCGCTGACAGCCTGGTTCGCGACATGGCTGCTGTCTATGCCGCCGGGGCGCCGGGTGACGACAGCCCTGGTTCGCTGCAGCAGGCACCACTGCCGACGACGGGGTGGTCCACCGACCACGTCATCGTCGAGACGACGCGCTGATCGTGAGACGGAGGGACCCGTGACGACCTCTGAAGATCTCTTGACTGTGATGGACAGAAGACGGTGGTTTTGGAGCAGTAAACTCCAAAATTGGACCAAAAATGGATATAGTAGAGCGTTTCCTGGCCTTGCCTTCGGACAGCTTCTTCCTGTTCGGACCCCGCGGCACCGGCAAGTCCACCTGGCTCAGGCAGCAGCTCCCGGACGCATTGTGGCTCGACCTTCTCGACCCCGCCCGTCAACGCGAATACCAGGCGCGCCCCGAAAGACTGCGCGAGCTGGTCATGGGGAACGAGGAGGGACGCCCCGTCGTGATCGACGAGGTGCAGAAGGCGCCGGCCTTGCTCGACATCGTCCACAGCCTGATCGAATCGAGCCGTACGGTCTTCGCACTGACGGGCTCGAGCGCGCGCAAGCGGCACGATCGACAAGTACGAAGGCGACCTGATCATGGCGTTCTTCGGTGCTCCTCTGGCTCAGGAAGATCACGCCATCCGCGCCTGTCGCGCCGCCATGCTCATGCAGTTTCGCTTGATGGAGCTGCGCCAGGAGTGGGTCGGACGAGATCTGCCCGAGCTGAAGGTGCGCATCGGCATCAGCAGCGGCTCGGCGGTGGTCGGCAACATGGGCTCCGACCTGCGCTTCGACTACACCGCCATGGGCGACACGGTGAACGTCGCCGCGCGCCTGGAGCAGGCAAACAAGGAGTTCGGCACGTACACGCTGGTGAGCTCCCAGACCCGGATGCTGGTCGGGACTGGCTTCAGCTTCCGGCCTCTCGGCGAGACGCAGGTGAAGGGTCGCCGCGAGTCTGTAGACGTGTACGAGTTGACCGCAGCCGCCGCGACAGCGGGGCCCCATGACCTCCTGCCTGACCCAGGGCGAGCATGAACGGCACCCTCCTGACCCGCTGAGGTACCATGTCCGACGACCCCGCAGTACCCCTCCCCCTGCTGGAGGCCACACAACCGACGACACCTCCGGCATGGGCCGTGCTCGAACGCCGTCTCATCGACGCCATCGACGAGGCCGCTCCTGTCTTTCTCGACAGGTACACCCGCCCGGGTGGCGCCCTGATCTGGCAGGAGGAATATCCCGGAGACGGGGTCTGGGCCGACGACCTGTACGAAGCCTTCTTCAACTGGCCCCAGTACCACGCCCTCGGCGGCAGCGACTACTGTGGTGAGAAGTCGTTCGTCGAGTGGAACGCCATCACCAGACAGCTCGCCGTCGACTACGGCCGCGTCACCGACGAGTTCGTCAACGACGACGACTGGTTCCACAACGCCGAAAACTACATCTACTTCTACGCCCTCGGCATGGTCGACCCCACGGTGCGTGACAACGTCGATCGGGCCCGCCGGTTTGCCGGCTACTACACCGGCGACAACCCCGAGGTCCGCAACTACGACCCGGTGACGCGCACGATCCCCTCGCCGTTTTCCGGCAGCAGGGGACCGCTGTTCCACGCCCGCTGGGGCGACGTGCGATACAACCTCGAATATGGCCACACCACTCTGGGTCCCGGCGCTCCCGCCCTGCCCGAGGGGTGGCATGAAGACGCCGAGCTTCGCCAACGCGTTCACGAGCGCTTCGACCATGTCGTGATGCGCTCCGACGTGGTCGTCAACCTGGGCACCGTGCCGCTGGTGGCCACCGCCTTTCTCTACACCGGCGACGAGCGCTACCGGCGCTGGATCGTCGACTACGTCGAGGCCTGGATCGAGCGCACCCGCGCCAACGACGGGGTTTTGCCCGACAACATCGGGCCCTCCGGTCAGATCGGCGAACATCGCGACGGCCAGTGGTGGGGTGGACACTATGGCTGGACCGGGCTCTACGGCCATCAGATGATGGGCTGCGCCCTCACCATCGCGGCGGAGGCAGCGCAACTGATCACCGGCGATATGGCCTATCTGGACCTGCCGCGTCTGTGGCTCGACCTGTTGCTGGAGAAATCGACGACGGGGGACGACGGTCAGCTCCTCGTCCCCCACAACCACACCACCGAAGCGAGTTGGACCAACCATCAACCGGTGCACCCGCACCATGTCATTCACCTGTGGTCGGCGTCGATGGCCGACGCCGACTGGCAACGCCTCGAGCGCTTCCGCACCGGCGACGAACGGGGCTGGGCGACGGTGACGTCACGCGGTCCGCGGGCGCCCGACGACCGTGCCTGGACCCGCTGGCTCGCCGGGGAGCTGCCGGGTTACCCTGAGGAGATCCTGCAGGCCAACTACCGCGAGGTCTGTCGTCGGCTGGAGCTTGTGATGGCCGACGAGCAGGATCTGACGAAGATGGACGTCCATCACTGGCAGCAGGTGAATCCCGTCCTCACCGAGGCCCTCGTGCACCTGACCACCGGTGGACCGCAGACCGTCTACTGGGGTGGACTGGCGGTGGGACGGGTACGCTACTACGACGCCGAGAACCGACGCTCGGGGCTACCGGCGGACGTGGCCGCCCTCGTGCGTGAGTTGCGGGATGGCTCGGTGACGGTGAGCCTGGTCAATCTCTCGGTCCGTCATACTCGTGATGTCATCATCGGCGCCGGCAGCTTCGGCGAGCACACCTTCTCTGAGGTGCGTGTCGTCTCCGATGACAGTGTCCAGCCGATGGCTGTCGACGGCCCCTGGCTGCGTCTGCGGATGCGGCCAGGGACGGAGACGACGCTGAATCTGGGCATGCGGCGGTTCGACCGTCAGCCCGGATACGCATTTCCCTGGCATGGGGATTCCATACCCGTGCGCTGATCACTGGTCTTGCCTATGATCCCGGCTCATGAACCGAACCAACCGCACCGTCAGACGTTATCTCGAACGCCGGACCGCACTTGACGACTGGCCGTTGCAGGGCGCTGTGCCGACTACGTGCAGGTCCATCATCGTCATCCCGGTGCTGGCCGAATTCCCCGGCATCCTGGATACGCTCGGCGATCTGGCGAAGTGCGATGGGGAGGACCGTGCACAAACCCTCGTCATCGCCGTGGTCAACAATCGTGCGCCGGAGCATGCGGTAGAACAGGACATCGCGCAGAACGAGCAGACCCTCCGGGCCCTTGATGGCTGGGATCAGGATTCGCTGCCTGTAGCGTGGATCGACGCCTCTTCGCCAGGACGTGAGTTGTCGGTGAAGGATGGCGTCGGCATGGCCCGCAAGATCGGCCTGGACCAGGGGTTGAGGATCCTCGCTGAACAGGACAGACTCACCGCCCCCCTCGTGAGTCTGGATGGCGATTCCCGCGTGGACGCACGATACCTCAGCGTCCTCCACCGCTTCTTCGAGCCGCCGGCCTCCCGTTGGGCCTGCGTGCTGCCCTATGCCCACCCTGTCGAAGGTTCAGATGCGGAACGGGCGGCCATCCTTTCGTACGAGCTGTACCTGCGCTACCACGCTCTGCATCTGGCCTGGTCTGGTTCGCCGTACGCGCACCACACCATCGGTTCGACCATGGCCTGTACCGCTGAGGCCTACGCCGCGGTCTCCGGCATGAATCGACGCCTGGCGGGCGAGGACTTCTACTACCTGCAGCAGCTGGCCAAGACGGGGAAGCTCGAAGGACTGACGGGGACAGTGGTACGACCGTCCGCGCGTCCCTCCCAGCGAGCTCCCTTCGGCACCGGGCAATTCGTGCAGCGCTTTCTGGATGGTGATCTCAGCGAGTGTCGCTTGTATCATCCCGACAGCTACGAGGTGATCAGAGCCTGGTTGCAGATGGCCACCGGCGATCCGGCCCGACCTGCGGCCGACATACTGGCGTCAGCGAGAGCGCAGCACACCGAGTTGGGAACGTTTCTCGAGCAGCAGGACTTTGTCCGCTCGTGGGACCGCATCGCGGCCCAGACTTCCACTCGGGAGGCCCTTCTCGGTCAGTTTCACCGCTGGTTCGATGGCTTCCGCACGCTCAAGCTCATTCACCACCTGCGTGAGACGGTGCATCCCGAACAGGAGATGTTCAGCGCGCTTGCCGTACTGCTCGAACGCCTGGGTTTGGAGTTCAGCATGAATCGTGGACCGTCGGCGACGCCGGATCTGCAGCAGCAACTCTGTCTGCTGGAGTGCTTGCGCACGCTGTAGTGTTTCCGATGCGCGGGTTCCGCCTATCTTTGCCGCTCCCCAAACCCCTCAGGACCGATGGTATGGCACCTCACCCCCGCCGCGTAACGTTCACCGTACTCGTCGCCCTCTCGTTGGCAGGGGCTGGTTTCGCCGCCGACCTGCCCCGTGCCGAGCCAGCGGACGTTGGACTCTCGGGAAAGCGCCTGCAGCGCGCCGACAACCTGCTGCGGGCCGTTGTCGACCAGGGCGACCTGGCCGGTGCTGTGGGCCTCGTTGTGCGCCACGGTCATGTCGCCTACTTCGAAGCCCATGGCCGGGCCGACGACGACCGTCCCATGGGCCGCGACGCCATCTTCCGAATCGCTTCCATGACCAAGCCGGTTACGGCAGCAGCGGTTCTGGCCCTCTACGAACAGGGCGCCTTCCGCCTCCAGGACCCGGTGTCCGCTTACCTGCCCGAGTTCGCCGATGTGCGGGTGTTGGTACCCGACAGCCTGAGGGCCGTCGTGGACTCGGCCACAGTTCCGGCGCAGCGGCCGATCCGGATCAGCGATCTTCTCACCCACACCTCCGGTCTGACCTACCACTGGAATGACCGCGTCGGAGACCAGCTCTGGGAACAGAAGATCCCCCACGGTCTGCACCAGGTGGAGGGCACCCTCGCAGATGCCATGGGCCGGCTCGCCCGGATCCCTCTCGTCCACAGCCCCGGGCAGGCTTGGACCTATGGACTGGGTCTCGACGTGGCGGGACGACTCGTGGAGGTGGTGGCCGGGCAGGATCTGTTCTCGTACATGGAGTCCAGAATCTTCGACCCCCTCGAGATGGATGATACCGGCTTCTACCTCGGCAAGAAGCGCGCTGCCAGACTCGCCGCGGTCTACTCGAAGAACGCTGCAGGCACCCTGCAGCGGATGGTCGCCGACTCAACCTACATGATGGGTCAGACACTCGGGTTTTCCATCGACTACCCGACCGATGGCCCGACCCATTACTACGCCGGCGGCGGTGGCCTGTGCTCAACCGCTGGTGACTATGGGCGTTTCGCTCAGATGCTCGCCAACGGCGGCGAGCTCGATGGGAAGCGGATCTTGAGCCGCAAGAGCGTGGAGCTCATGGCGTCGGATCACGTGGGCACGCTGCTGCCGGACTACGGCTTTGGTCTCGGCGTTGCCGTAATCCGGGATCCCGGAGAGTTCGGCGAGCTGTCGTCCCCTGGCGCTTTCACCTGGGGCGGCTTCTTCAGTACACATTTCTGAATCGACCCGGCAGAGGAGCTGGTGGTAGTCGTTATGGCCCAGAGGTATCCCTTCCATGACGAGGTGGCGGTGAAATTCCGCAACCTCGCCTACCAGGCGATCATCGACTGATGCAGACCGAGGAACAGACCGTCGACTCCGTACGACGGATCCGCCAGGACGGCTTCACGCTCCTCGAAGGATTGATCCCCGCGGACCGCACCGATGACGTGCGGTCCGCCGTCGTCGAGGCCCAGCTGCGTCAACGCGAGGCATCGGCTGCCACCCAGGCGGCTATCCGCGCCAAGGGTCACCGTGTCGGCGTCGAGGGCGTGTCGGGCTCGCGTGGCATCATCAACGAGACCCAGGCCTTTGCCCCGTGGCTCGCCGACGCCCGCATCATGGACGTGGCCCACGCCTTCTTCGGCGAGTATGTGCGCATCAGCTGTACCGACTGCGTAATCAACCATCCCGGCTGCGGTCGGGGCTACTGGCACGCGGACTGGCCGTACAACCAGACGAATGCCAGCCACATCCCGGCGCCATACCCCGACACCCTGCTGCATCTGGCCTCGATCTGGATGCTCACCGATTTCACCCCCGAAAACGGCGGCACCCTCGTGGTGCCAGGCAGCCATCGCTACGAAGGCAACCCCTCCGCCGATACGCTGGGCGGCATCGACCGCGACGCACCCTATCCGACGGAGTTCCACGCCGTCGGCACGGCCGGCACCGTCCTGCTCTACGACAGCCGCCTGTGGCACGCGGTCCCGCCGAACCGATCAGATGCCGATCGGGTCGCCCTGATCGTCCGCTACGCTCCGTGGTGGCTGAACCTCGAACCGACACGCCCGGGTTCCGTTGAACACACGGCCATGGTGGTCGAGACGGACGGCAAGAGCTACGCCCAACCGCAGTTGTCGCCTGAGACATACGCGGCCCTTCCTGTGGCTGTGAAGCCGCTCTACCGACACTGGGTGGCATCGTGAGTGTGGCTCATACTCTGTCCTGCTGTGCCTGGGCCCTCGAGACTCCTGAACCAGAAACGCTTCAGCGTCTGCACGACATCGGGCTGTCCGCCGTCGATGTCCGCCCGAGCGCTCTGCGATCCACAGCGGCCCGCGAAGCTCGAGCCGCTCTCGGCCTCGACGTCTGTTGCGTCGCCGCGTCCCATGAGATGCCCGATGGGGCCGCCTTCGATTCGGTCGACAGCGCTGCTGTGGCCGCTGCCCGGGATCATGTCCGGGGAGCGCTGACCCACGCCGCCGATCTGGGAGCCGGTTGTGCCTATATCGTGCCCGAGGCCCCCGTGGACGACGATTCCCTTGAACGATATGCCGACTTGCTGCCTGGCCTCGCCGATCACGCCGCCGACCTGGGGGTCCGGCTGTGTATCGAGCACTTCCCTGGCACAGCCATGCCCACGGTGGCGGCGACCCTGGGGTTCCTCCGTTTGCTCGCCCATCCCAACCTCTACCTGCTGTTCGATATCGGCCACGCCCAGATGTCCGGCGAGGATCCGCGAGCGGTGCTGCTGGCAACCGGCGACCGCCTGGGCTACGTCCACCTCGATGACAATGACGGCGTTGACGACCTGCACCTGGCCCTCACCGATGGCCTACAGACAGAAGTGTCGCTCGCTGAGTTGTTCACCGTGCTGGACGTTGTCGGCTATGAAGGGCCGGTGAGCCTGGAAATGAAAAGCGACCTGCCCGATCCGGAGGACGCCATCCGGCGCAGCTTTGCCGTCGTGCAGAATCTGCTGGGAGAAATGAGAACAGACCATGAGTGACTGGCAGTTCGAGCAGGTAGCCGGGCCCTTCGACTTCACCGAAGGTCCCGCGTGGGACGGCAACGGCCTGATCTTCTCCGACATTCCCAACAGCCGGCTGCTGCGCTACGACCCGGCGTCGGGCCAGACAGACGAATTCCGCACGGCCACGAACCAGGGCAACGGCCTGATGTTCGATGGTGACGGCGTACTGCACGCCTGCGAAGGGGGTGGTGACGGTCGCTGTATCGCTCGTTACGATGCCGACGGCACACGTCGCGTTCTGGCGAGTCACTTTGAGGGCAAGCGCCTCAACAGCCCCAACGACCTGGCCTTCGATCACAGGGGCCGCATCTTCTTCACCGATCCGAGGTACGGCTCTCGGACGGACGATCTGGAGCTCGACCATCAGTCCGTCTACCGTCTCGATCCGGAGGGTGCGGACGGTGACAGTTGGGCGATCACGCGCGTCACCTTCGACACGAAGAAACCCAACGGTCTGCTCGTCTCCCCGGATGGCGGCACCCTCTACGTCGCCGAGAGCGCTCACGGTGACGACCCCCGAGAGTTGCGCGCCTACCCTCTCGACGCCGATGGCAGCATCAGCGGCCCCCATGAGACGCCGCACAACTTCCACCCCCATCGGGGCATCGACGGCATGTGTCTGGACAAGGATGGCAACATCGTCGCCACCTCGGGCTGGGAGCAGAGCGGCCCCGGGCCGATGATCAACGTCTTCACTCCCAGCGGTCGGGTGCTGGCCACCCACCCCATGGCCCACGCGCCGACGAACTGCACCTGGGGCGACGCCGACCTGCAAACCCTCTACGTCACCGCTGGTGGTTGTCTGTTCCGGGCCCGGACCGAGCTGCAGGGAGCTCTGATCTTCCCGTCGGCCGGAGCCAGCGCATGAACCGCGCCATCCTCACGTTCGTTTTCTTGGCGCTCTTGCTCACGACCCCGGTGTCGGCGCGCAAGCCGGCGGGAGACATCGACAGTTTTATAGATGCCAGGGCAGACATGTTTGCCCATGTGGCCCTGCAGATCTGGGACTGGGCGGAACTGGGCTACAAGGAGGAGCGCTCGGCGGCGCTGTTACAGCAACACCTGGATGCCGCCGGCTTCCGCCTCCGCACCGG
The DNA here is from genome assembly GCA_036011085.1 of Candidatus Latescibacterota bacterium. GTDB lineage: Bacteria > Latescibacterota > UBA2968 > UBA8231 > UBA8231 > UBA8231. Next base: position 19,887 of record DASCMS010000035.1, on the reverse strand, counting down.
CGTCGCCGACATCCCCACCGCCTTCATCGCCGAGTACGGCAGCGGTGCTCCGGTGATCGGCATCCTCGCCGAATTCGATGCTCTGCCGGGACTGTCGCAGGCCGCGGTGCCTCAGCGCCAGCCCGTGGTCGCCGACGCCCCCGGTCACGCCTGCGGACATCACCTGTTCGGCGCCGGATCCCTGGCGGCGGCACTGGCCACCGCCGACTGGCTCGAGCGCACAGGCAGCGCGGGCACGATCCGACTGTACGGCACGCCTGCCGAAGAGGGCGGCTCCGGCAAGGTCTACATGGTGCGCGCCGGGCTGTTCGATGACGCCGACGCTGTGCTGCACTGGCACCCGCGCGACCGCAACACCGCCTGGGCCTCGACGACGCTGGCCAACAAGTCGGCCAAGTTCCGTTTCCGCGGCGCCGCCGCCCACGCCGCCTCCGCCCCGGAGCGCGGGCGCTCGGCCCTGGATGGCGTGGAGGCCATGAACCACATGGTCAACCTCATGCGCGAACACGTCCCGGCGGCCACGCGTATCCACTACGTCATCACTCGCGGCGGCGCCGCACCGAACATCGTGCCCGAATTCGCCGAGGTCTTCTACTACGTCCGCCACCCGGACGTCACCCGGCTGCTGGGCATCTGGGAACGGGTTGTGGCCGCCTCCGAGGGGGCCGCCATGGGCACCGGTACCGCGGTCGAACACGAGGTGATCCACGGCAACTACAATGTCCTGCCGAACGAAGTCCTGTCGCACGTGATGGACCAGAGCCTGCAGCAGGTGGGCGGCGTGCTCTATGACGACTCCGAGCGGGCCTTTGCCGAATCTCTGCGCGCCACCTTCGGCGCAGTCGACATGGACGTAGATCTGGCGGCAGCCGCCGAGGTACAGCCCTGGCGAGTCCACGAAGGCAAGGCCTCCACCGATGTCGGTGATGTGAGCTGGGCAGTGCCGACCACAGGGCTCAGCACCGCCACGTGGGTACCCGGCACGGCGGCGCACAGCTGGCAGGCGGTGGCGGCCGGCGGTACCACCATCGGCGTGAAGGGTATGCTCGTAGCCGGCAAGACCCTTGCCCGCACGGCGGGGTCGTTGTTCCTGGATCCGGCCACGCTGGAACAGGCACGTGCCGAACTCGACCGTCAGCGGGGTCACAGCTTCGACTACGCGCCCCTGCTGGGAGACCGTGACCCGCCGCTGGACTACCGCGACTGAACTCTCAGCAGCTTACTGCGAAGCGATGATCCGATCCACGATCGCCGTCAGCCTGATGACCCGACCCGGACCGTTCAGCACGATGTAGACGGCCCCCTCGGGACCGATGGCGACATCACGAACACGCCCGAGGTTTTTCACGATCGTCTCGATGTGGATGACGCGATCGTCGACGACGGTCAGCAGATCCACCGACTCGTACTTCAGAGCCCCCACGAGCAGATGTCCCTGCCACTTGGGAAACTGGTCACCGCGGTAGATGTCAAGACCGCAGACCGCGACCGAAGGCCGATACACCCACGCTGGCTGCTCCATCCCCGGCTTGCCCTCGAACTCCGTAAGAATGCGGCCGTCGTAGTGTCGCCCGTAGGAGATCTCCGGCCAGCCATAGTTTCTGCCGGCACGGATGGCGTTGACCTCGTCGCCGCCCATGGGTCCGTGCTCGGAATCCCACAGTCTGTCGGTCTCGGGATGCACCGCCAGTCCCTGGGGATTCCGGTGGCCGTAACTGAAGATGCTGGGCAGCGCATCGGTGAGCCCGACGAAGGGGTTGTCCGTCGGGATCGTGCCGTCGCGGTGGATGCGATGCACCTTGCCGTTCGGCCGGGACAGGTCCTGCGCCATCGGCCGTCGACCTCGATCACCTATGGAGAAGTAGAGGGTGCCGGCCTCGTCAAAGACGATGCGCGACCCGTAGTGATAACGTGTCGGCACGTACGTCTCGTGGGGTGCCTCGAAGAGGACCTGCTGATCCGTCCACTCGTTGGCGACGATTCGACCGCGTACGATACGGGTCATGGCCGGCGGGCTCTCTTCTCCCTCTCGCACGCTGTCCAGCGCATGACTGTAGGCCAGGTAGACCCAGCCGTTGTCACCGAACTCCGGATCGACGGCCACATCCATCAAGCCGCCCTGCCCCTCGTGCAGAACCGTCGGCATGCCGGATACGGGCGTCGGCGTGAGCACACCATCGCGCACGGTGCGCAGGCGGCCGGGACGCTCGGTGATCAGCGCTGTCTGCGCATCGAGAAAGTCGATCGCCCAGGGGATCTCGAGCTCGTCGGCGAAGACCTCGACGGCGATGTCATACTCCTGCGACTGCAGCGTCTGCGGCAGCTGTCGAGGCGCAGGACCGTAGGCCTTCTCCTGCTCCTGCAGGAACTCGATGATGGCGTCGATCTCTTCGCGGGAAAGCGTCAGGCGGAAGGCAGGCATGCCGAGGTGGGTGATGCCCTGCTGGATCGTGTTGGCCATACCCCACGGTCCCCCGCCGAACTGCCAGACACCGTCCACCAGGCTCTGAGCGTTGCCGCCCTGCAGCTCGGCGCCGTGGCACTGGGCACAGTTGCTCTGGTAGAGGGCGGCGCCCTCGGACCCCGCCGCGGCAGGACCGGCAGCGACGGCGATCAGGCACAATCCAGAGGCGATCATGCAGCGACGGAGACTCTTCATGGGACAGCACCTCACATGTCGTTGTTGATGATGGGCTGCTGGAGAATGTAGCTACAGAGAGCCCGGTGGCCATCGGTTGGTCCGGTCGAACCTTCGCCGTTATACTCACCCCGGGTGCTCATGTTGACAGTCGACACGATTCTCGATCAGGTCGAAGGCCTGCTGCAGTCCAGAGCCTTCCCCTACATCCTTGCCGGTGTTCTCATCGTCATCTGGTGGGCGGTGAGTGCGGTGGTCGGTGTCTTCCGACGCACGCACCTGCACAACGAGGACCGACCCCGACGCCGACTGCCGTTGCATTGATCCCCATGGCGACGGATCGACTGCTGCGCCAACGTTGTCAGGCTCTGAGCGAGACGGAGCTGGTGCGCAACCTCACCGTCGATCGCAACGACAACTCCTCTGCCTTCGTCCACGAGGCGGAAGCCGAACTGGAACGTCGCGACACCTCCCTGGCGGCCTGCATCGACCGTGTCACCGTACGCGCCGGCTCCACTCGCGAGGGGGAGACCCGGATCGCTGACGCCGTCGCCCTCGTCAGCGACAGGGTGCCACGCCGTGCAGTGGCCAGTTTCACGCACCGTCTCGGTGAAACCCTCGTCCTCCAGCGGGAGGGCTGGGGCTGGGTGCTGCATCTGTACACCGACGATCACTACGGTCTCTCCTATCTCCTCGACGACACGACAACGACACGACTCGTCCTCGAGCACTTCCTGCGGTTGCAGCCCTGGCGGGAGGCGGCCGGTGAGGGGCATCACCTCGACGACTGGCAGACGCTGACGGCCAGCGGTGACGCTGCCGGCATCCTGGCCCTGTCCGACCGACTGGCCGCCGCCCACGTGCCCCATGTCGTGCGCCCTGCGTTGTTCACCCCCCCGGGTGATGAGTCCGTCGCACTCCTCGTGCCGGGTGCGCAGAAGGCGCTGGCCCTCGAGGTCGCCGGCATCGGCGCGGCCCCCGTGCGACGGCTCCACGAACAGGCGCGGGATCGTGACGAAGCGGGCGACGCAATCGGTGAGCTGGCCGTGTATGACCAGCTGGCCGAGACCGATGGCGCCAACCACGCCGTCCACTACAACCGGGGTGTCGTGCTGCTGGAGCTCGGTCGTCACGAGGAGGCGGCCGCCGCCTTCATGTCTGCCGTCGCCGGAGGCCTGGCGCGAGTGAAGCCGGATCTGTCCCTCGGAGGAGGTCCGACAGGTGGCGGCCTGATGGGACTTGTCGGTGTCGGCGCCCGCTTGCTGGGACGCGCCATCAGCCCGCCTCAGGGACCATCGTACCCTGATTGGTTCGACGATGTGGAGCTGCGGTTGCTGGCCCTGCTCGAGCGCCTCGGTTCGCGTGTGGATCTGCTGCACAGTCTCGCCAGCCTGGCCCGCATCAAGGGCGACACCCACACGGCCATCGAGCGCTATCGTGCCATTCTTGGTGTCGCACCCGACGACGAAGTGGCGGGATTCCAGCTGCAGTACCTGGCGGCTGCCCGTGATTGACACCACCGAAGGCCCCGCCCTTGCTTGTACCGGCCGTTGTCGGCCATCTGCTCCGTATCGAAAGGATCCCCTGTGACCACCATTCGCCAGTCCCTCTGCTTCGGCGCTTTTGCCCGGACCAGGACCCCGGAGGAAGTGATCGCCGCCGCCGCCGACATTGGCTACGCCTCCATCGAGATGCTGCCACAGGAGCACTGGCAGGCGGTGAAGGATGCCGGCATGGACATCGCCATCATCGTCGGCCATGCGTCGCTGCCCGATGGTCTCAACAAGAAGGAGAACCACGGTCGAATCGAAGCGGAGCTGAGGCAGAACATCGACCTGGCGGTGGAGCACGGGATCCCGTCGCTGATCACTTTCTCGGGGAACCGCGAAGGCAAAACGGAGCAGGAAGGGCTCGACAATTGTGTGGAAGGTCTGCTGCGCGTGAAGGCGTACGCCGAAGAGAAGGGCATCAACCTCTGTATGGAGCTGCTCAACAGCAAGGTCAATCATCCCGACTATCAGTGCGATCGCACCCCCTGGGGTGTGAGGCTGTGCCAGGCCGTCGATTCACCGCGGGTGAGGTTGCTCTATGACATCTACCACATGCAGATCATGGAAGGCGACCTGATCCGCACGATCGACGACCACCATCAGTGGATCGCCCACTACCACACGGCAGGCAATCCCGGTCGCAAAGACCTCGACGAAGAGCAGGAGATCTACTATCCGCCGGTGATGCGGGCCATCGCCCGCTCGGGCTACACCGGTTTCGTCGGCCACGAGTACTCGCCGAAGGGTGACGCCATCGAATCGATGCGTGCCTCCTACGACACCTGCAACGTGCAGGCTTGAGGGCGTGACGGATACCATCGAGGTCTTGCCGGCGACGGCACCCGTCGGGGCCGAGGTCCTCGGCCTCGACGTGTCGGTTGATCTGTCTGCGGACCAGGTGGCCGACCTGCGGCAGGCCCTGCTCGACCACTGCGTGCTCGTGTTCCGCGATCAGCACATCACCGACGAAGATCAGGTGCGCTTCACCCGCTACTTCGGCACACCCGTCGAGCATGTGCGCCAACAACGTGAGCGCCGGGTGAAGGAGGTCTTCATCATCTCCAACGTGAAGCAGAACGGTGAGCCCATCGGCGCTCTCGGCAGCGAGCGGATCGATTTTCACGCGGACCTGTCCTACCTGCACGAACCGGGCACGATCTCACTGCTGCTCGCTGTCGAGATCCCAGCGGTTGGGGGACAGACCCAATGGTGCGACTGTCGCGCCGCGTACGACGCGTTGCCGCAGGAGCGTCAGGACCACCTGCGCACGCTGCGCGCAGTACACCGGCACTATGTTGAGGAGCAGAACCCGCCGGAGCCTGCCATACACCCAGTGGTCTGCACCCACCCGGAGACGGGCGTTCTGTCCCTCTACGTGAATCCACACCTGACGAGCCACATCGAAGGCGTGGCCCGAGACGAGGGTGACGCCCTCCTGCGCGAGTTGTATGACCATATGGATCAGCCACAGTTCATCTACACTCACGAGTGGCGGCTCGGCGACCTCATCATGTGGGACAACCGTCCTACCATGCATCGTCGCCTGGCCTTTCCCGACGAGCAACGACGGATCATGAATCGAACCCAGGTCTTTGGAGAGGGAATATTGGCATGAAGCTCAAAGGACAGGTTGTCCTCGTCACCGGAGGCGGTTCCGGCGCGGGCGAAGCCATCGTCGCCGCCTGTGTCGCCGAGGGCGCGCAGGTCGTCGCCATGGGCCGCGATGAGGCCAAGCTGAAGTCGGCCTGCGCCGCAGTCGGCGAGGGCGCACATGCGGAAGCCGGTGACGTCACCGACAGGTCGCGGGTCAAGGAGATCGTCGAGGCCACGATAGAGCGTCACGGTCGTATCGACATTCTCGTCAACAATGCCGGCGTCAACATCGCCGACCGTTCCCTGCAGAAGCTCTCCCCCGAGGACTGGGATCTGGTGCTGAACGTCAACGCCACCGGAGCCTTCAACACGGTACACGAGGTGCTGCCCCACATGCGTCGCCAGGGCGGCGGCCTCGTCCTCGCCGTGTCTTCCATGGCGGGCACCGCCCCCAGCGTGCTCGGCGGTGTCATCTATTCGGCGGCCAAGCACGCCATGTCGGTGCTGACGAAGATGGTCGACCTGGAGGAAGCCAGACACGGCATCCGGTCGTGCGTCATCTCCCCGGGCGAGATCAACACACCCATCCTCGATCAACGACCGGTGAAGGTGTCCGCCGAGCACAAAGCGCGGATCCTGCAGCCGGAGGATATCGCGACGGCGGTGATGTTCGTGGCGACACTGCCGTCGCGCGTCGTCATCCCGGAGATGATCATCAAGCCACTGGGACAGGGATCGGTGTCCTGAGCCAGTCGACGGGGCACTAGAAACCGGGAGAAAGGGCAGTGGCATACCGTGTCCGCACCAGCTGCGCCACGTGTTCACCCACCCGCCGATGGCCGACGGTAGAGAAGTGACCATCAAATCGCAGGTAGCAGCTCTCATCGACTACGTCCAGCAGATTGGTGTAGTCGACATCACGCCGCCGCAGTGCTCTCGCCAGCTTTTCTATCGTTCCCTGTCGATCGACAAAGCGATCCGGCAGGTGCTCCTGTAGCCATCGCCACTCATCGTCTTTGACCTGCATCCTCTCCGGGATGATAAGGACGAGGAGCGGGGTGTCACCCAACTCCGCCTGCATATCGGCAAGGACCATGGCTGTCCTGTCAGCTCTGCTGTACGCCTGCATGGGGTCACTATACTGTGGCCCGTGACCGGGGGTGCTGCGCCAACGGATGTAGTTGTCGGCGTGGTCGAGCATGACCTCGGCGCCACAATCGGGGCCGGTGCGCAGATCGTGTAAGGAACCGGCCAGCGGATGGCGCGCTTCGGGCGCCCTGGCAGGTTGGGTGTCGTCAGAGGGGGTCCGTCCGACACGCGCCAACCATGATAGTAGATACGAACTGGAACGGAGGGAGCGCATCGCTGCGACGCTGGTCATCGGCGGGTAGTAGGCGGACCGGCTGTACCCCGCGACGTCGTTGCCGACGAACACACCGACGATGATCATCGTTGGCTCGAGATGCTCGCGAGCAAAGCGCAGCATGTGCATATACTGGATGACATCGTAGTTGCGGATCCCGCAGTTGATCGGGACGACCCGACCGGACAGCAGGTCGCCAGTCACGGCTGTGAAGGTCTCCGGTTCGTCGACGTGATACCCTTCGGTAAAGGAATCACCGATGAAGACGATCCGTGGACGCCCATCGGCGACAACATCCGGACCGCGGAGTCCGAAATGATTCGTGCGCACCTCGATGTGACGGGTGGAGCAGTCATCGTCCCGGTAGGAACGGGACTCCACGGCATCGGGTACCAAGGTGTAGCCGAGATCGGGATGGTAGCTGAAACCAGACTCCAGCGTAAAGAAGGAGGGGTCCGCGAGGCGAAACCCCATCCCCGGGAATAGCCGGAGCAACCCCTCGACGGTGACTGCACACACGAGAAGTGACGCCAACATGGTCATGATGCCCTGCCGAGTCCTGGACATCACTTCGGGGCCCCAAGGATCTGGCGTGCGATTGATGAACCCGGGAAATCGGTGACGATTCGCCCATGCCAGCGTGAGGCTTCTTCAGGCTGGCCGGTCTCTTCGTAGGCATTGGCAATGCGTCCATAGGCGTTCACTCCGGCCCCATCCGCGATCGCCTGGAGCCAGTGGGGGATGGCTCGCTTCGGCTGCTGCAGCTCCAGTTGCCAGGTCTGTGCCATCAGCATGCGCGTCTGTAACGGCAAAGAATCCAGGCGTTCCCACAGGTGCACGGCCTGCAGGTAATGGCCGACGGCATGGCGCAGGTTTCCGGCAACGATGATCGCGTTCTCGTCGGCTTTTCCGGACGAGACGAGGGCCTCCAGCAATCGTGCCGCTTCCTCCGTTCTGCCGCTGGTGTTGACAGCGTGGGCAAGCAGGCTGGTCAGTTCCGGATCGCCGGGAGCGAAGACGAGGGCACCACGAAAGGCAGCCTCAGCTCTTGCCATGTCATCCAGCCCCAGGAAGTAGTAGCCTGTGCCGGAGAAGGTTGAGCGAATCAGCCCGTCGATCAGGCTGCCCGGGTCCGTTCCCCAGGAGAGGATCTCTGCCTGCAGCGCTTGTTGCTGCTCGGCGTCTCCGGCGATGGAGTGGTAGACCGCTTCGATGAAGAGAAACTCCTCTGCATCTGGCAGGTCTTGCCGCGCCTTCAGCAACACGTCAGCGGGGCGCTGCTCGCCGGTCTGCTCGAGAGCATGAAAGAACAGTTGCAGGTACCCCGACTGCCGAGGGACCTCGTGCCCGCCTCTGTTCAGCGCGCCCCGCACCTGTCTGGCCGCTGCGGGTGAGGGTTCGTGGATCAGCTGGTTCAAGTTCGCGCTGAACACGGCGACATTGGCCAGGCGCTGGTGATGGGACACGGCGCTGACGAGCGTCGCGCCGAACAGTAGTCCCGCCAGTGTCGTCATCACGATGCCGGAGCGGGCCCTCACCAGACCCGCCAGCAACATCGCCAGCAGGACGGCGACACCGGCGACCGCATGATAGGCCAGCATCCCGGTGGAAAGCGGCGACTGAGGCGTCCCCACCGGCGAAATACCGTTGAGAGGCAGGATGAGACACACGACCCACATGGACCACCAGGCGAATCGGGTACTCGAGATCCCCGTCAGCAGAACCAGAAGAACAAGGGCACCCAATGCCGGCTCCCAGGGAAACTCGACGTAGGTTGGCACCAGAAGCACATAGGAGCCGAGAACCAGCCGGCACCACCAGTGCAACAGCGTCGTTGCGCGGTCCCACGGATCTGCAGCCAATGGAAGCTCACCCCCCGGCATGGCCCACATGCAGAGTCCTGCCAGGACGAACGTCCCTGCGGCAACCACCACGGCCCGCTCGCGACCGAGTTTTCCGTGAAGCTCCCACGTGAGCAGCGGCAGAGACATCCACGTCATCGGATGGACCAGGGCTCCTGCCAACACCACGATGACCACCGGCACCCACGACCTCGCGATCCCAGTGGCCTTCAGCAACAGGGCAGCCAGAACACAGATCAGCGAAAGACTCTGTGGTACGCCGCTGAGACTGACGGTTGTCTGAAGGTGAAAGCCGCAGAAGAGGAACAGAGGGGCACAGGCCAGCGCCGTCGGCAGCGAGCGAGTCTGGATGAAACACACCCTCGCCAGCAGCGTCGCCGCCAGGCAGTGCAACGACCAGGGCAGGGCATGGCCCGCCACCGGCAAGGTGGCGAAGGACTCGACGAGGAAAGATGCCATCGGTGGCATGTCCTCGACGCCCTCACCATCCGCGAGTGGACTGAGGGCTGGGGGGAGCCCTGCCAGGATGCGGAGCACCGGCAGGGCAGCGGTCGCTACGAACAACGAGTATAACGGCACGGCGAATCTGTGTGCCTGTCGACCGGCTTGCGTCATCACACGGCAAGGATACGGGCGCCTTCGACTGGGGGGCAAGCAGGGCGCAGATGACCGTGGGGCTCGGTTGAAGGCATGATCGTCAGGACGTCATGCGGCGTACTAGATCTGCATGCCGATCGCACGTCCTGGCACAGATTCCCCCTGTGGAGTGCGTCTCCGGCCACGACTATATTCCTGGGAGCACTGCGAGAGCCGCGCGGCTCTGGAGAGATCACACCATGTCGACACCCACGGTCATTCTGCGCTTCTGGACACGCCACGAATACGAGCCAATGGTCACCGGGCTTCCATTCTAGTGGCGACGCCCCCCGATCAAGGAGCCCCGCCCCGCCAGCTTCGCGGCAAACCCCTCACCGACTTCCTCCGCCGCGTGCAGCGTCCCGACGTCGACCTGGTCTTCGTCCTGCAGGACATGCAGGACCCGATCAACGTGGGCTCCGCCTTCCGCATCGCCGATGCCTGCGGCGTAGGCCGCATGATTCTCACCGGCATCACGACGTGTCCACCGCACCCGCTCATCAAGAAGGTCGGCCGCGGTCGCGAGCGCCGAGTGAAATGGGAGTACGCCGAAGACGCCCCCACCGCTGTCGACGAGCTGCGCGGCGAGGGCTACCGTGTCACTGCCGTCGAGATCACCGGCGCCGCCATGCCCTACGACACAGCCGACTACGGTGAACGTGTCGCCCTCGTCGTCGGCCACGAGGACCACGGCGTCACCAACCGAACCCTGTCATCCTGCGACCAGACCGTGTTCCTCCCCATGCACGGCAAAGGCGCCTCCCTCAACGTGCACGTAAGCCTGGGAATCGTCGCCTATCACGTGCTGAGCCTTGCGGCAGGACGCCGCACCGGCTGAATCACGAATCCCGGCGACAGGATGTCGCCTTTGCAGGACCACCCTCATGGACGTCGGCCGCAGGCCGACTCCAGGCGACAGGATGTCGCCATTTGCCCAGGTAACACACCACTCCTTTCGTATCCCCATGCCCGAGACGCCCACCCACTACTCCGCCATCGACGACGAGGTCCTCGGCGAGGTCGAGCGCGACCTCGCCTTCCGCCCACGCGGCGTCGACAACCCGTGCCGACTCACCCGCGAACAGATCGATCAGTACAACGAGCAGGGATACATCCTGCCCGTCAGCTTGTGCTCCGAGGCTGAGATCACCGCCGCGCGGACGTATTTCGACAGCCTGCTGTCGCGGGCCTTGGCCGAGGGCAAGGACCAGTACTCGATCAGCACAGCACACATGAAATACGGTGGCGCCTACGACCTGCTCACGGATCCGCGCATCGTCGACTGTGTTGGCGACCTGCTCGGCGACAGCATCGTCGGCTGGGGTTCGCATTTCTTCTGCAAACTGCCACACGACGGCAAAACCGTCGCCTGGCACCAGGACGCCAGCTACTGGCCGATTACGCCGTCAAAGACAGTAACTGTGTGGCTCGCCATAGATGATGCCGATGCCACCAACGCCTGCATGCGCTTCCTTCCTGCCTCGCACACCCACGGACACCTGCCCTATCGCGAGAGCCAGGCCGCGGAGAACAACGTGCTCAATCAGACGGTGGAAAAGGCCGAGAATCGCTTCGGTGCTGCGGTGCACGCGGAGCTGAAGGCGGGGCAGATGTCCTTGCACTCCGATCTCCTGCTACACGGATCCGGCGCCAATGATTCCGAGCGGCGGCGTTGCGGTCTGACATTGCGGTATTGCACGACCGACGTGCGCGCCTATCAGGGCTGGGCGGGAAAAGGTGTCGTCCTGCGCGGCGACGATCCCGACGGTCATTGGGGCAATCCCCCTCGTCCCGAGAACGATTGAGGTCCCTATGAGCCTGGTTTCGTTCAATCCCTTCGCCATCCTCGTCGCCACTGTCGTCACCTTTGCCCTGGGGGCCTTGTGGTATGGGGTGCTGTTCAACCAGGCCTGGTTGCGGCTGAATGGGTACGGCAGCAAGTCGGAGACCGAACTCGATGAGATGAAGGCCGATGCCTCCAAGGCGTACGTCGTCTCATTCGTCTGCAATGGCCTCACGGCCGCAGCTCTGACGGTTCTGGCTGACTACATCATCCTCGATACGATCCCGCAAGCTCTGAAGCTGGCCTTGCTCGTGTTCGGCGGGTTCGTTGGTCCCGTCGGCCTGATCGCCAACTTCTACTCCGACCGCCCCATCGGCGCCTGGCTCCTCGACGGCGCCTACCAGCTCATCTACCTGATCCTGATGAGTATCATCGTCGTTCTCTGGCTGTAGTGATGTGACTACCACGACTGCCGCACCGCCGGCTGACGCCGTCGATCTGTTCCACCCTCTGGTACGCCAGTGGTTCACCGAGCGCATCGGGTCGCCCACCGATGTGCAGGCTGCTGCCTGGCCACGGATCGCTGCCGGCGACGACGTCCTGGTGACGGCGCCGACCGGTTCAGGCAAGACCCTCACCGCCTTCCTGTGGGCCCTCGACCGCCTCGTCTCGGGCGACTGGCCCGAGAACTCGACGAGTGTGCTCTACATCTCGCCGCTGAAGGCACTCAACAACGACATCCGTCGCAACCTGCTGACGCCGCTGGAGGAGTTGCGTCAGATCTTCGCCGATGCCGGCGCCCCCTTCCCCAACATCCGGGCCCTGACGCGTTCCGGTGACACGCCCCTGGAGGAACGCCGTCGCATGCTGCGACAGCCTCCCGAGATTCTCATCACGACCCCGGAGTCGCTCAATCTGCTGGTGTCCTCCCAGGGTGGCCGGGGTCTGCTGGCCGGATTGCAGACCGTCATTCTCGACGAGATCCACGCCGTTGTCGGCAGCAAGCGTGGTGTCCATCTGATGACCGCCGTCGACCGGCTCGTGCGCCTGTCGGGTGAGTTTCAGCGCATTGCCCTGTCGGCGACAGTCCGGCCGCTGGAGCGGGTCGCGGAGTTCGTCGGTGGCTACCGGCTCGTCGGCGGCTCAGCGGGAGCGGCCGAGTATGAGCCGCGCCCGGTACAGATCATGCAGTCGACCGCAACCAAGAAGTACGATGTAACCGTGCGCTTCCCGGAGGAGGCCGCAAGTGGCACCGAAGAGACGGACAAGGATTCCATCTGGCCCGCCCTGATCGCCGACTTCGAGGGCATCATCGACCGCAACCGCTCAACCCTCGTCTTCTCCAACTCACGACGTCAATGCGAGAAGATCACCCGCTTCCTCAACCAGGAGCGGGAACGGCCGCTGGCCTACGCCCACCACGGCTCGCTGTCGCGCGAGATCCGCGAGGTCGTGGAGAGCCGTCTCAAGGCGGGCGACCTGAAGGCCATCGTGGCGACGAATTCGCTCGAGATGGGCATCGATATCGGCGCCCTCGACGAGGTGGTCCTGGTGCAGTCACCGCCGGCCGTATCCTCCGCCATCCAGCGCGTCGGCCGCGCCGGACATCAGGTGGGGCAGGTGAGCCGTGCCACTCTGTATCCGACCCACTCGCACGACTTTCTCGAGTCGGCGGTGCTGGCGGCACGCATCGACGAACACGACATCGAGGAGATCCTCCCGGTGACCGGCGCCCTCGATGTGCTGGCCCAGGTGCTGGTATCGATGACGGGTGTGGAAACCTGGAACCTCGACGAGCTGTACGACGATATACGCACCAGCTACCCCTACCACAGCCTGAGCCGGCGCCAGTTCGACCTCGTCATCGACATGCTCGCCGGTCGATATGCTGGCAGTCGCATCCGGGACTTGCGCCCACGCATCACAGTCGATCGCCTCGACAACACCGCCCAGGCCCGCAAGGGCGCCATGTACCAGCTCTACATGTCGGGTGGCACCATCGCCGATCGCGGCTACTTCCAGCTGCGGTTGGCCGACTCCAACGCGGTCCTGGGCGAGCTGGACGAGGAGTTCGTCTGGGAATCCTCCGAGGGCCAGTCCTTTACGCTGGGCACACAGAACTGGACGATCCAGAAGATCACCCACAACGACGTCTTCGTAACACCGGCTTCACCGAAGGCGGTGGACCTGCCTTTCTGGAAGGGGGAGGGCGGCAATCGCGACTTCCACTTTTCCGACGCCATCGGCCGGTTTCTCGAAGATGCCGAGGCGGGGCTGGAGTCTGAGGAGTTCCGCCAGCGTCTGCTCGACCAGCATCACATGGAGGATGTGGCCGCCGACCAGCTCCTCGCCTTCCTGCGGCGCCAGCGCGAAGCCACCGAAGGGCCGCTGCCTCATCGCCACCACATCCTCGTCGAGAAGGTTGCCGCCGGCCCCGCAGGCCACATGGGCAGCCAGGTCATCCTGCACACCTTCTGGGGTGGCCGCGTCAACCAGCCGTACTCTCTCGCCCTCGACGCCGCCTGGGAGGAGCGCTTCCACAGCCGCCTGGAGGTATACCCCACCAATGACTGCATCATCGTCGTCCTGCCTGACGACACCGATGCCGACGAGATCCTGTCTCTGGTGCACTCCGGTCGCGTCGAGGAGCTGCTGCGCGCACGCCTGGAGGCCTCCGGTTTCTTTGGCGCCCGCTTCCGCGAGTGTGCTCAACGCGCGCTGCTGCTGACAAGGCGCAGCATGTCGGAGCGAATGCCGCTATGGCTAAGTCGTCTGCGGTCAAAGAAACTGCTCGACGCCGTCATGCGTTACGAGGACTTCCCCATCCTCGTCGAGTCGTGGCGCACCTGCCTGCAGGACGAATTCGACATGCCGGCCCTGCGTCTGGTCCTGTCCGAACTCGAGGCGGGCACCATCGAGTGGTCGGAAGTGCGCACATCGCGGCCGAGCCCTTTCGCCCAGGCCGTCGCCTTCGGCCAGGTCGACAGCTACATGTATAGAGATGATGCGGCAGCGGGACGGCAGGCGTCTCAGTTGCGTCCAGATCTGCTGCGCGAGGTCGTCTTCACCCCGGAGCTGCGCCCCACGGTCCCGGCCGAGATCGTGCAGCGCTTCGAGCACAAACGCCAGCGCCTGTTCGAGGGCTACGCCCCCACCGAGCCCCGGGAGCTCGTCGACTGGGTGGACGAGCGACTCCTGCTGCCATGGGCCGAGTGGCAGTCGCTGGCTGCCGCCGTTCAACGTGATGCACTGGCGGCCGCAGTCGAGCCGGATGTCGTCGCTGGTTGCGATGATCGCCTGGTGCGCATCGAGGCTCCCGGCTTCGACGAGGCGGCAGTCGCGGCACGCCAGGCCCTGCCGCGACTGGCTGCCGCCCTGCCCAGGTGGGACCAGGCTGTCGTGACGGCGCTGAACGGCGACGAACAGATCGTGGTGGAACCGTTGTCGGATGAGGAGGATGGTGATCCTCTCGCCGGCATCATCGCAGACTGGCTCGCCTACTACGGACCCATGTCCGCTGAGAGGCTGAGCACCGCCCTCGGTCTGCGCGATGCGCAGCTGCTGCCCATCCTCGATGAGTTGAGCGCTGAGCAGGCAGTGATCATCGGTCTCCTCGTCGACGGCGTCGACGCTGATCAGCTGTGCGATGCGGGGAACTTCGAGTCCCTGCTGCGCATGAATCGCGCCAGCGCCTCGCCGGACTTCGAGGCCTTGCCCGTGGAGCATCTGGCGCTGTTTTTCGGAGTCGCCCACGGGCTGCACGAGCCCGGCGACAACACCGAGGCCCTGCGCCGACGCCTTGAACCACTGCTGGGTTACGGCGCGCCTGCCACCATCTGGGAAACCGAGATTCTGCCGGCGCGCATGCGGGCATATGCCGGCAATCTGCTCGACGGTGTGCTGCAGGAAAGTGTACTGCGCTGGGTGGGCTGCAGCCCCGAGCGTCTGTCCTTCTGCTTCGAGGCGGATCTCGATCTGCTGGGAACGTCGGACGACGATGAGGCAGCGGTGGATGTGGCCGCATTACGTTCTCTGTTCCCCGATCCCTTCGGCCGCTACGACCTGACCACGCTGCAGAGCGCCACGGGTCTCGACGCCGGCGAGTTGATCCGACGTCTGTGGGAGGGGGTGTGGGCCGGCCGCGTCACCAATGACTCCTTTGCTGCCGTGCGTCGGGGGGCAGAGGCGAAGTTTCAGCCCCCCGAAGCCACCGGTCCTCCCGCACGACGCCAGCATGGGGGTCGTCCTCTGCTGTCGCGGCGTCCCGCAGGGGGGCGCTGGCAGGGAGGCACGCTCTACCCGGGCAGCTGGCGCCTGCTGCCGGAACCCGGTGCCGCCGGGGATCCCCTGGAGGAGGAAGAACGCAACAAGGATCGCGTGCGCCTGCTGCTGGACCGCTACGGCGTCCTGTTCCGCGAGTTGACCCAGCGCGAGCTGCCCGCCTTCCGCTGGCACCGCCTGTTTCGCTCCCTGCGGCTGATGGAGCTGTCGGGGGAAATCCTGGCAGGACGTTTCTTCGACGGTATCCCCGGTCCACAGTTCGCCAGCCATCGCGCCTTTCGCCAGCTGACGCGGGGGCTGCCCGAGGACGCCGTGTTCTGGATCAACGCCGTCGACCCAGCGTCCGTATGTGGGCTCGGGCTGGCCGACCTGCGATCCACACTGCCGCGACGTGTCCCGAGCACACATTTGGTGTACCGGGGGGCGCGGCTCGTACTGGAGTCGATCCGCCACGGCAGTCAGCTGACCTTTCACACCCCCCCTGACGACACCTACCTGACAAGCTATCTGGCTCCCCTCGATCACCTGCTGACACGACCGGTACACCCGGTGCGGCAGATCGATGTCGAGACGATCCAGGGCCAGCCCGCTTCGGCCAGCCCATACGGTGACGCCTTGCGCACCGTTTTCGAGGTCCGTCGCGACCACCACAACCTGATTCTGCTTCGTCGCGTCTGATCGTTGGAAACTGGCGGCCGAATCCGTATCTTGGCCGCCCACTCCACACTGCGAAAGGAGTCTGTCATGGCGTCGGATATGAAAACGGCGGAGCAGATCCTTCAGGAGAAGGGCGGACAGCTGTACTCGGTGGCTGAGGACGCGACAGTACTGGAAGCGCTGCGTCTCATGGTGGAGAGCAAGGTGGGCTCCATCCTGATCAAGGAGGGATCACGCGTCGTCGGCATCTACACGGAACGCGACCTGATGCGCAATACCATCGACGCAGACTTTGACCCGGCCTCCACCGCGATCGGTCAGGTCATGACTCGAGGCTTGCGCTTCGCCCCCTACAGCGACACCGCCTTCGAACTGATGGACAAATTCCTCGGCCTGCGTCTGCGGCACCTGCTGATCGAACGGAACGACGAGTTCATCGGCATGCTGTCGATCGGTGACGTCGTGCGCAGTGCCCTGCGGGAGCGCACGCATGAGCTCGAGGCATTGCAGGAGGTGGTCAACTGGGAGTACTACGAGGAGTGGAAACCGCGGCAGTGAGTACAGGGGAGACAGACAGACTCCTCGTATTGATCGGTGACTCCATCCGGTTGGGATACCAGGCGACGGTGCGCCAACACCTTCCGGGTACCGACATCTGGAGTCCGGAGGCCAACGGGGGAGATTCAGCCAATGTGCTGGCGCACCTCGACCAGTGGGTCGGGGTGCGCTCACCCTGTGTGGTGCATCTCAACTGTGGGCTGCACGACCTCAAGAAACCCTTCGACAATGGCCGCGCCCAGGTCGGGCTTGCTGACTACGGTCGCAACCTGGGATCGATCTTCGATCAGATCCTGGCCATGGGCTCCAGGCTGATATGGGCGACGACGACCCCGGTCGACGAGGTCCTGCACCATCGCAACAAGGGCTTCGATCGCCTGACCGCTGATGTGGACGCCTACAATTCGGTCGCCCTCGAGCTGGCAGCCGAGAGGAACATCCCGGTGGATGACCTGCATGCCGTCATCGACGACGCCGGCCGTACACGCCTGCTGAAGGAGGACGGTGTGCACTTTGTCGACGAGGGCAGTCGGCTGCTCGGTGAGGCCGTCGCGGCCTTTGTCCGACCTTTCTTGAGTGGGTGATGGACCGATCTCCGCAGCAGGATCTGCGACACCGCGCCGGTCTGCTCGTCATGCGCGGATTCCGTGGCTTCGCCGTCAGCGAGGCCGATGCCGTGATCACCGACCTGCAGCAACGCGGCCTGGGCAGCATCATCCTCTTCGATGTCGACGGCCCGACCGGCTCATCGGAGCGCAATGTCCAGTCGCCACAGCAGGTCCGCGCCCTCACCGACAGCCTTCGTCTCGCGGCAGCTGACGGCCTGCCGCCGCTGATCTCACTGGATCAGGAGGGCGGTCTCGTGGCCCGCCTCAAAGAGCGCCATGGTTTCCCCGCTGTGGCCTCGGCCGGCGATCTGGGCGGCCGCGGCGATCCGGACATCACAGAGACCGCCGCTGGCGCTCTGGCCGACACCCTGGTGGCCGCCGGCATCAATCTGAATCTGGCGCCCGTGGTTGATGTGGATGTGTGGAGTGACAATCCCATCATCGCCGGCAAGGGTCGCAGCTTTTCCTCCGATCCCGAAGAGGTTGCCGCTCATGCCGCCGCTTTCATCCGCGCCCATCGAGACCGCGGGGTCCTGACCTGCCTCAAGCACTTTCCCGGACATGGCAGCTCCCGCCAGGACTCACACGTTGGCTTCACGGATGTGACCAAGACCTGGTCGCGCGACGAGCTGATCCCCTTTCGCCGCCTTCTCGAGCAGGGCCTCGTCGATTCCGTCATGACGGCGCACGTCTTCAACGCGGCCTTCGACGACGACTATCCGGCGACTCTGTCGCCGGTGGTGATCGACCGACTTCTGCGTGACGAGTTGGGCTTCGACGGTGTTGTCATCTCCGACGATATGGGCATGGGTGCCATTTCGCGTCAGTTCGGCTTCCAGGAAGCCATCTGTCGCTGTCTCGGGGCCGGCGTTGACGTGCTGGCCCTGGCCAATCAGACCTCCTATGAGGATGACATCACCGAACGCACGGCAGACCTCATCGTCGAACTCGTCGTCAGCGGCCGACTGCCGGACAGACGTATCGACGAGGCGGCGGAACGCGTCCTGCAACTCAGACAACGGATACCAACGGAAACGATAGAGGGAAATCGAAATGGGTAGGCTACGGGATCGAGTCGCCGTCATCACCGGCGGTGCCACCGGTATCGGCGGTGCCGCCAGTGAGATGTATGGTGCCGAGGGCGCCCTGAGCATCGTCGTCGACTACAACTCGACCGAGGGCGAAGTACTTGTGGAACGAATCCGCCAGGCAGGTGGCCGTGCCGAATTCCACGCCCTCGACGTGCGGTCCGCGGAACAGACGGCCGAGGTCTTCGGCCGCATCGGCGCCACCCATGGCCGCATCGACGTGCTGGTCTGCTCCGCCGGCGTCCTGATGGGGGCCTACAACGGCATCGCCGATCTCGAGGAAGAAGCATGGGACTCGACCCTCGATACGAACCTCAAGGGCACCTACCTGAGCACGAAGTTCGCCGCGCCCTGGCTGCGTCAGGCGGAGCGTTCCGTGCTGCTCCTGATCGCCTCAGGCGCCGGCGTACGGGGTGGCTCCTCCTCGTACGCCTATGCCGCCAGCAAGGCCGGGATGCATGGGATGCAGTACAACTTCGAACGCGACCTGGGAGCCACCGGAACACGCGTTCACGTGATCTGTCCCGGCGGCATCGCCACGCCTCTGAAGCTGCTCAACGTCGCTCAGGGTGCCACCGCCCGCGGCGAGGATTCCGATGCCGCCGTCGACAAGGCCCGTCGATCCCTTGGCGACCCGGTCGGCGTGGCGAAGATTCTCACCTTCCTCGCCTCTGACGACGGTGACTACGTGCGCGGCACGATCTTCACCCGCTGACTGGATGCTGGTGCTCAGTTAAGGCAGAATCGCCTTCGACACCACCGCTCGCGTTGTCACGGGAAACTCCCCCGGCTCGCAGCACTGACAGATCCGTGTAGAGGATGCGAATAATGTCGCAGGTAGCCGAATACAGAGAGAGAATGGTCCAGTATTCGTTCGGTGCATCTACGTTCTGAGGTCGTGGCGTCAGATAAGTGTCAGATGTTGGTCACCCTGATTTGTTCATCGAAGCGAGCCACGGCCTCGACGTGATCCTCGGGGTATAGGTGGCCGTAGACATCGAGAGTCATCTTGGCTGAGGCGTGTCGCATCTGCCTCTGAACGGCCAAGACGGTTTCCCCTCGCTTCATCATCAGAGCCGCACACGTGTGCCTGATGTCGTGCAGCCGCCGTCGCGGGATGT
Organism: Candidatus Latescibacterota bacterium; assembly: GCA_036011085.1. Classification (GTDB taxonomy): domain Bacteria; phylum Latescibacterota; class UBA2968; order UBA8231; family UBA8231; genus UBA8231. The sequence goes on along the minus strand of DASCMS010000035.1, from coordinate 149 downwards.
TCAGAGCCTTGAGCATCTCGTGGAAGCGGAGTCGGATGCTGTGGTCACCATAGGGCTTGCCAGTGTCCATGGGGAAGATCAGATCCAGATCCTCCCACGTCTTTGCCTGTAGCCTCTGTTCGGCCACACGCTTCCGCTGAGTCCTCAGA
>DASCMS010000034.1:0-2761 GCA_036011085.1 Candidatus Latescibacterota bacterium | reverse complement strand
GTGTCGAACAACAGGCGACAACAGGTGCTGTTTTGCCGCAGAAACTCGATGACTCGCATGCGTGTCTCGTAGTCAGCGGATCGGCGGGCAACCCAGCCCCCGCTCTCTGTGGGACCGAAGGAACGGATCTCCTGCATCGCCTGTCGGGGGGTGGAGTAGGCGGTGACCATCAGCCACTCCCAGCCGTGGCGGGTCTTTTTGATCCGACCCACTCTCGACCATTCCAGAGACACGCCCAGGGCCTCGATCCGAGACCAGTTATCGCGACTCTTGCTCGGCCGGAGGAATGAGAGTCCACCGTGGTCCTCTGTGCTCCAGTTGACCGCGTGAGATTCGCAGGCCTCCAGGACCGGGCCGTCCTCGTCCCTGGTTCCTTGGCTTCGAAGCAGTGCTTTTGACTGTTTCATCATGAGCTTTCGCACGGACGGCAAGCACCCCTCGACTCCTGATCGAGACCATACGTACCTGGTGCGCCCCATGCAACTGAAGCTTGCCACTGTCCATGCGGCGACATCACCTTGGCAGATATGGACATTCCGCAGAAGCTCGTAGAAAACGCTGAGAGAGTGTTCGGCGACCGCGCACGGGCCTGGCTGCCCGGGCTGCCCGGAGTCGCCGCTGCCTGCCGGGACAGATGGGATCTGGCCGAGGGTATCCCGGCGCCCCACATGAGCATGAACTACATAGAGTTGACCACCACCGCCGAGGATTGCCCGGTGGCCCTCAAGATCGGTGTCCCCCACGACGACCTGTACACCGAGATGGAGGCCCTGCGCGCCTACGACGGCCAGGCGGCGGTCGGTTTCATCGACAGCGATCACGACCTGGGGGCGATCCTGATGGACCGGGTCCAGCCGGGAACGATGCTCTTTCAGTCTGGCTGCGACGACGCTGAGCAGACCCGCCTGGCCGGCGCCATCATGCGGGAGCTGCCGGTGACCGTGCCTCAGGAGCACGGCATGCCTCACCTCACAGACCAGGTGGCGAAAGCCTTCACGCGCAATCGCACGACGCCCGAGCTGGCCGGCACCATGCCGGAGGAGTTGATGCAGACCGCTGAGGATCTGCTCCGTCAACTGCTGACAGACGAACCCACCGAGATCCTGCTCCACGGCGACCTGCATCACGAGAATATCCTCCTCGACGAGCAGCGCGGCTGGCTCGCCATCGATCCCAAGGGGGTGATCGGTCCTCGGGCCTATCAGCCGGCACGCTTCCTCAACAACCGGCTGCCCGAAGGGTCGTCGGAGAAGCACGCCGACATGACCCGCCTCCGCCTCGACATTTTGAGCGAGATTCTCGACTGTCCGTCGGCCACGCTGGCCGCAGCCGCCTTCCTGGACCGTATCCTTGGCACGTCCTGGTCCCTGGAGGACGAGGGCACCTTCGACATGGCACCCGCCCTGGCCAACGCCCACATGCTGCAGCGGTTCCTGTGACGGCCAGGTCGGCAGATGGCGGCTTTCGCCGGCGCTACGACAGCTACGGTGTTGAGGGCTTCTACCAGGAGTTCGGCGACGAGTACTGCAACCCCGACGAGGCCACCATCCGGTCCGCCTTGCGTCGTGCCCATTCCAGGTGGCAGGTGGATACAACCCACGTGCTCGACCTGGCCTGTGGTTCGGGTGAGGTGACGCTGGCTCTGCGCCAGCTCGGCTATCCGCGGATTGAGGGCATCGATCCGCACACAGGTGCGGCGTATCAGGACCGAACGGGTCAACCGGCCAGAGCCCTGTCCTTCGAGCAGATCGCCGCGGGAGCGTTGACCGGCGAGACCTTCAGCCTCATCGTCTGCAGCTACGCCCTGCACTTGCCGGAGAAGTCTCTGTTGCCCGGGATTCTCGTCCAGCTGGCCCTGCTGTCGCCGAGTATGGTCGTGCTGTCGCCGCACAAGAGACCGGTGATCGCGGCCGAGTGGGGCTGGTCACTGGAGGATGAATTCATGGAGGAGCGCACTCGGATTCGTCTCTACCGGTCCAGCCTGGATCAATGATGATGTTGCAGACGCATGCCTGATCTCGCTGCCATGGCCCCCATGGGGCTGGCTCTGCGCGACCACCACGCTGGCCGGCTGCAGCATGAGCTGATCCTCGATCGAGAGGATGGTGACTCCGGCTCAATCGACGTCGCTGGGTTCTTCTCGGCGGAGCCCAAGTGGCCGGAGGAGGAAACGGTGATCAACCTTGCCGGCGGCTCGGTACTCGACGTTGGCGCCGGCGCCGGCCGGCACTCCCTCATACTGCAGAATCGTGGCCTGGCGGTGACCGCCATCGACATCTGCGACGACGCCGTCACCGTCATGCGCGAACGCGGCGTCAACGACGCCAGGACGACCGGTCTGCTCAATGTGAGCACCGGGTCCTTCGACACCGTGTTGATGCTCGGCCACGGTCTAGGAATCGCGGGCACTCTGTCCGACCTGGGAGTCTGGTTACGGCACCTGGCAGGGATCGTCCCCAAAGGCGACCAGATCCTGACCGACTCGCTGGACGTCACCTGCACCGAGACGCCGGTCCATCTGGCCTACCAACGGCAACTCGAAGACAGTGGCAGATACCGCGGCGAAACGCGCTTCCGTCTCCACTACGGCGAGGCCCGCGGTGCCGAGTTCGACTGGCTGTATGCAGACTATTCCTCTCTCGTAGAGCTGGCTGGGGGTAACTCATGGCAGGCGGAGTTGATCGCTGAGGACGACGGCGGCACCTACTGGGCCCGCCTCATCCGCCGCTGAGAGCCATGGCCGAACCCATCTTCGCCCACG
>DASCMS010000033.1:0-74093 GCA_036011085.1 Candidatus Latescibacterota bacterium | reverse complement strand
TCACCTCGAGTTTCATCCAGCCCGAGTTGCTGGGGCCGAAGTTCCGGCGTCGTTCGGTCCCGGCAATGTCGACTCTTTGGGGTGGTGAGGGCCGCCGGGGTGCCTCTGTCTCCGCCTTGCCCTTCGGGGGCGGATCCGGCTCGGCGGACGCCGTCTGGCTCCCGGGCAGGATGTCGCTCTTGTCGGTGTTGACGACGACTTCACTGATGCTGATCTGCTTCAGTGCGGCGATCTGTTTCCTGGAGCCGAGAAGCATCCCCCCCGAGGTGGTCACCAGCTCGATCTTCTTCTTCATGAGCCGCAACCGCTTGCTGGTGGGCTCCAGGTACGTGGCGTCGGTGGGCTCGAGGAAGTGACGCATCTCGCCTTCGCGATACAGCGTCTTCACCCCGGCCTCGACGAACATGCCGACGAGCAGCTCGTCTATGGGGACCCGGACATTCACGAGATGGCGGTCGGCTTCATTCCCGGGACCCACCCGTCTCCTCGATCTCCTGCTCGATCTCGAGGACCTCCTCCAGTTGATCTTTCCATTCGTCCGGGTCCTGTCGCATCTGGGCGTCGCGGATTGCCACCGCCGCTTGCAGGGCGAAGCTGCCCAGGGTGCGCAAGTCTTCGTCCCCGAGGGGCCGGCCACTGGCGCGCTCGAAGACATGCACGACGCCGAGCAGCTCCTGCTGTGCATGGATGGGGATGAGCGCTGACTCGGGCTCGGACTGGCGTACCGGCTCCCGGGTCTGCCGTATCTGGGCGACCGCTGCCGGATCGACGTCCCCGCCGTGCTGTGTCAGGGCGGAGGCATCGGTCACCGGAGCCTTACCGGAAAAACCGATTGCCGCGGCCGGCGTCAGGCCGGCGTCCTCGTCCAGGTAGATGACGGCCCGCTCCACCAGCAGCACCTCTGACAGCACTTCGAGTACCAGCCCCAGGGTCTCGTCCAGAGAGTGCACTGTGAGCAGGTGTTGGGCGATACGATCCTTGCCCTCCAGTTCGGCCACCTTGAACTGCAGCTCTCGCGTCCGCTCCTCCACCTTCTGCTCGAGATGGGCGTTCAGCTCGTTCAGCTGTCGTGCCAGCAGGGCGCGCTCGAGATGGGTGCGGATCCGTGCCAGCACTTCTTCCTTCTTGAAGGGTTTGGTGACGTAATCCTCGCCGCCGGCAGTAAAACCCTCCACGATCCCTTCCAGGTCATCCCGCGCCGTGAGGAAGATCACCGGGATCCCACGCAGGGCGGGGTCGGCCTTCAGACGACGGCATGTCTCATAGCCGTCGATTCCCGGCATCATCACGTCGAGCAGAATGAGATCGGGATGGGAGTGAGTTGCCACCTCCAGCGAGGTGACGCCATCGGAGGCGACGTGGACGTTGTACCCCTCGCCGTCGAGTGCCTGGAAGAGGACGTCCAGATTGGCCGGCACATCATCGGTGACAAGGATCTTGCAGCCCTTCAGATCGAGGGCGGGTGGCTCATTCATGTCGAAGTCTCTCTCAGCAGAGAAGCGATAGCATCCAAATCGAACTGCGCCGCCAGCTCACGCAGACGGACCGCCAGCTGATGTCCGGCGGGGCCGAGCCTCCCGACCCTGGTGATGCACTTCTTCAAGTCGGTCATGCTGCGGGTTGCGAGGGCTTGTTCAAGGGCGGCAGCCAGATCCTCGGGAAGTCCGACGTGGGGCAACGGTTCCTCCGTCTCGGAACGATCTCCCACCGTCCCCTCCTGGGGAGTACCAGACGGGCCGCTGGCCAGCGGCAGATGAAATGTAACCCTTGTGCCGCCTCCCGGAGCGCCGTCGATCTCGAGACGCCCACCCATAGCGACTACCAGATTCCTTCCGAGACTCAGCCCCGACCCGAGCCCGCCCTTGGTGACGACTTCTGCCTTGGCCTCGTCGCCCTGTTGCAGAGCTTCCAGGAGACCGTGGCGCTGCTCAGGTGAGATTCCGGGTCCGGAATCGTCCACATCGAAGCGGTGGGATTCACCCTCACCGACGACGGCCACCGTCAGCCGGACGTGCCCGCTTGGTGTGAACTTCACAGCGTTGTCGAGCAGCTGCACCAGGACCTGGCGCAGCATGGCGGGGTCCCCGCGCACGGTGCCGACGTTCTTGGCCGTATCGAGGCTCCACTCGAGCCCCTTGTGGGCGCAACGCGCCTGGAAGGCGACGGAGACTTCATCGAGCAGACGGGAGAGATCGAAGTCGGCTGGCTCCACCTGGTCGGGCTCCCCGTCGATCTGGGACACGTGGAGAATGCGCTCGATGAGGTGCGTCAGATCGGCCCCGGCCATGGCGATCTGCTCGACAGCGCGAGTGGCCTCGGTGGAAAGCTCCGGCAATGCCTTGAGAACCTCGGCGTAACCGATGATGGAGTTCAGCGGTGTGCGCAGCTCGTGCCCCATATTTGCCAGAAAGACGCTCTTGGCGCGATTCGCCCGGGACGCTTCTTCGGCGGCCTGGCGCGCCGTGCGCTCGGCATCCCGCAATGCCTGCTCGCCGCGACGGCGTTGCAGCAGATGGATGTACCCCAGTGAATGCCGCCGCACCCGGGCCACCAGCTCGGCCGGGTCCGGCAGCTTGACGATGTAGTCACTCGCCCCTCGGGCGAAGGCTACCGCCTTGACCTGGGGGTCTTCCTTCCCGGACAGCACGATGACGGGAATATCCTTCAGTGCCACGTCCTTCTGATACCGGTCCAGCAGTTCGAGGCCGTCCACATCCGGCATCGAAAGATCCTGCAGGATGACGGTGGGGCGGAACTGGCGGACCATGTCCAACGCGCTCTCGGCACTCGAGCAGAAATGGAACCCACTCTCGCCGGCGGCACGGAGGATACGACGCACCATCTCGCCGACGACGGCCTGGTCGTCGACCAACAGCACCGTGTGCCGGGGCTCGGTGGGTTGGGAAGGGATATGGTCAGTCATCTTAGCGGGCGTCCTGGGGCAGAACTCGATAACCTGTGGCTCGCGGTGGCGCCGGGCAAGAAGGCGGCCCCGGGAGACAGGCATGGGGTGACGGAAATGTTGCTCCTATCGACGGGCAGTCCCTATCTTATTCTCTTCGCCCGCATCGATTGCAGCGGGGAGTGCCCATAGCTCAGCTGGATAGAGCATCTGCCTTCTAAGCAGACGGTCGCAGGTTCGAGTCCTGCTGGGCACGCCAGAACGACATGTGGTGGGTGTAGCTCAGTTGGTTAGAGCGCTAGGTTGTGGTCCTGGAGGCCGCGGGTTCAAATCCCGTCATCCACCCCAGTATTCATTAACATGGCCTCTCGCGGTTCATCCGCCGCGGGGGGCCTCTGTGTGAGAGCCGTGTGCCCATGCACAAGCACAAGCTGCTTTCCCGCTCCCGTCTGCTGACCTGTCGCGCCGAGTGGAAACGTCACGACCAGAGGCTGGTCTTCACCAACGGCTGCTTCGATGTGCTGCACCGCGGGCACGTGGAGTATCTGCAGCAGGCCAGAGCCCTGGGTGACCTGCTGCTGGTGGGCCTGAACAGCGACGCCAGCGTAGCCCGGGTAAAGGGGCCCGGTCGGCCGCTGGTCCCGCAGGAGGATCGCGCCGCCCTCCTGTGTGCACTTCAGGACGTCGACTTCCTGACGATCTTCCCAGAGACCAGCGTCGAGCCTCTTGTCAGGGAAATACTGCCGGACGTGCTCGTCAAAGGTGGCGACTATGACGTGGCGGATGTCGTGGGACGGGAGATCGTCGAGGCGTCGGGTGGAAGAGTGCAGACGCTCTGCCACGTTCCCGGCCGGTCGACGACGGATCTCGGTAGCCGGCTGATCAAGGATTAGAAGTGACCAGTGGTCCGTTGGCGGGGTTGCCAGCCTGTGCTATCTTTGGCGCCGCCGCAGTTCGCCTCCAAACCAACAGGTCCATGCCCAGGCTACCATATAACATGCTCGCACCATCTCTCGGCCGGTGGACCGGTCTGTGCCTGGTGACCGGTCTGCTGACGCTGTCGGCCAGACCGGCGCTGACGCAGAACCTGCAGGACTCGGGCCTTGATCTGCCCGGGGTCTGGGCCGGCGAGTCCGTCTGGGGTGATTACGATGGCGACGGCGATGCGGACCTGATCCTCATCGGCGAAACCGCCGAGGCCGATGGCACGTGCCTGCGGATCGCCCGGGTGCTGCGCAACGACGATGGCGACTTGGTTGAAGACGTAACCCAGACGGGTCGACTTGTGGGGGTCTACTTCGGCGACCTCGGGCTGGCTGACTACGACAGCGACGGCGACCTCGACCTGGCCGTGGCAGGATGGGACGAGAACGGCGATGAGAGCCTCCGCCTGTATCTCAGTGAGCCCGGCGCCGATGCCGGCAGCCAGCAGTTCACCTTTGACGTCAACCAGTCCGACGATTCCGGCTTCGAAGGTGTACGGTATGCCGATCTGGCTTGGGGTGATGTCGATCGCGATGGTGACCTCGATCTGGTCGTGTCAGGCATGGACGTCCTGGGTGCCTCTTCGACACGACTCTACACCAACGACGCGGGGAGTCTCTCCGCTGACGAACTGAACAGCGAGGCGCTGCTCAACGTCCACAGCGGAGAGCTGGCCTGGGCAGACTACGACAGCGACGGCGATCTCGACCTGGCCGTGTCGGGCGAAAACGTGCAGGGCAGCATTCGGCGCGTCACCGAGTTCTACCGCAACGGGCCCACGGGCAGCCTCGCTCTGGACGACGAACTATCAGCGGACACTAAGGTCAACGGCGGCGCGCTGGCCTGGGGAGACTATGACGATGACGGCAACGTCGACCTGGCACAATCCGGGCGAACCGAAGACTGGGGGACGGTTCTTCAGCTCTACCTGAACAAACCCGCGGGGACACTGACGGTCGATCCCACGTTCTCCCTGAATGCCTTCCTGCGGGTTGATGGAAGCCTCGATTGGGTCGATTTCGACAACGACGGCGACCTCGATCTTGCCGCGTCGGGTCGCACCGTCAGGTCGACTCGCGGTGCCTTCGTCTTTCGCAACGATGCCGGGACCATCTCCGCCGTCTCCAGCGAGCCCGGCGTAGAAGGACTCGCGGGCGGGGCAACGGTGTGGGGCGACTACGATGGTGATGGCCGCGTCGATCTGCTCCTGAGCGGAATCGACAATGATGGATCTCGCCGGACCGTCCTGTATGCCAACAGCGTCGCTCAGTCGAACCAGCCCCCTGCGGCACCCACCAGCCTGAACAAGCCCGTGGTCGCCAGCCAGCGCACCCTGTTCAGCTGGCCGGCCGCCGTCGATCAGGAGTCACCGGTTACCAGCTACAACATTCGCATTGGCACTGAGCCTGAAGAGGGTGACATTCTCTCGGCTGCGGTGGGCGTGCAGCCTGGCAACACTGGCCTTCGTACAAGCTTCACGCTTCAGCGTCCGCTGCTGCCTGATACGTATTACTGGTCGGTGCAAGCCGTCGATGGCGGACTGGCACGCTCGTCCTTCACCGATGGGGAGTTTGTCGTGCAGGACTTCGTGTCCTCCAGCCAAAGCCTCCGTGGCATGCAGTACTCCGCCATGAGCTGGGGCGATGTGGATGGCGACGGGGACGTCGATCTGGCCCTGATGGGGACGAACCGCTCCGGCGACGCTCTCCTGCTGCCCTACATCAACCGCGATGGCGCCCTCACGCCGGCCACCGATGGGGATTTCACGCCTCTGACTCAGGGTGACCTCGCCTGGGGCGATTACGATGGTGACGGCGATCTCGACCTGTTCACATCGGGTCAGATCGCCCAGGACGATCGGCACGACATCCTCTACCGCGTTTCGGGAACTGCGGACGACCTCTCCTTCGAGGCGATCCCCTTCGCCTCGGGCCTGGACGCCAGTTCTGTCGCTTGGGGTGACATGGACAACGACGGTGATCTGGATCTACTACAGTCAGGGCAGAGCGCCGTCATTGACCAAGCAAGCAATGTTCAACTCTCCTTCACGGTCCTCTTGATCAATGATGGCAGCGGCGGCTTTGCTGATCGCGGGGACGAGATGGTCGGACTCAACAACGGCGACTTGGTCCTTGGCGACGTCGACGGGGACGGCGATCTCGATCTCGTCGTGTCCGGAAAGTCCTCCTCGGGCGAAAGACGCACCGACCTCTACCGCAACGGCCCGGACGGCCTCATCGACGCCGGTGCAGGTCTTCCCGGTGTCGAGGCCAGCGACCTCGCCCTCGGTGACTACGACCGGGACGGTGATGACGATCTTGTCATTGGCGGGATTGCCACGGACGACGAGTTGATCACGTCGCTGCTCGACAATGACGGCTCGGGCCTGTTCACGACGAACGCAGAGGTCCGGTTGCCCGGAATCCAGGCGGGAGATGTGACATGGGCAGACTACGACAATGACCAGGACCTTGATCTCATTCTCGCCGGCAACGTCGGACAGACCTCGGTTCTGCAGATCTGGGAGAACACGATCGGACAGTTGGCGTTGCCTGACTCGGCCTTCGCCCTCGAGCCACTGACCGACCTGGTCGGCGTCGATCGTGCCGCGATCGCCATGGCCGATCCGGACGGTGACGGCGACCTCGACCTGATTTCCTCAGGACGTGGCGCCGGGGGAGCCCCGACCACGACCGTCAACGATAACCTCGTCGCCGCCGACAACTTCCCGCCGAGCGTTCCGGCCGGACTGGACGCTGAGGCCAGCGGCGATACCGTGTCTCTGAGCTGGCAACCGGCCTCTGATGACGGCCAACCTCCTCCCCCGTCGGAGAGCCTGAGCTACAACGTTCGCGTGGGCACAGGTCCAGGCGACCACGACGTCATCTCGGGTCGTGGTACATTCGCTCCTGGCAACACCGGTCACGGGCTGTCCCGTCGTCTCAACGGCCTGGAGAGCGGCACGTACTTCTGGTCGGTGCAGACCATCGATGTCGGTTACACCGGGTCTGCCTTTGCGGCGGAACAGACCTTTATCATCGATACGGTAGCGCCGGAGGTGTCGGGGTTCGTCCTCAACAAGAGGCAGGTAGGGCTCGGCCAGACGATAAACCTGGCCCTCGAGATCGCCGACACCCACGCCGGTGTCGATCCGGATTCCGCCCTCACGGTGACGGCCGACATCGGTGGAGAGCTTGTCCCCTTCTCTCTGCTGCAGTACACAGGAGACGCCTGGAGCGGCGAGTTGGCCGTGACGGAGTCCACGCCCTCGGGGACGGCCACGATTTCGATCCGCGGCGCCGTCGACCGCAAGGGCAACGTGCTGACGCCCTTCGACGCTGCCGACGCTTTCGTCGTCGACGCGGTGCGGCCGTCGATCCTGTCCCGTCAGCCCGCCGACCAGCAGGAGGATGTGGCAGCGGGTCCGGCTGCAACCATCGTCATCGGCTTCTCCGAGCCTCTCGATGAGGCGACGGTGCTCGATGCCAACTTCTCGCTGCGCCTGGGAGGCATCCTGGTACCGGTGAGTGCTGGCTACGACAGCGCCTCACAAACGGTGGCAGTGGCACCGGAGTCAGGCCTGCTGCCAGGATCAGAGTACACCGTGGAGGTATCCTCCTCGCTGGCAGATCTGGCCGGCAACCGTCCGGCGGACGCCGAGTCCTGGACCTTCCGCACACGAATTCCGCTGGTGGTTGCCACCACACCGGCTGGTGGCGGCACCGACGTCGCTGTCGGCGAGGGTCGCATTGAGGCTGCCTTCGACACGCCGATCCTGAGTCTGCCTCTCGCCACCCCGGGTGCCGTGCAGGTTCTACGGGAGGGTCAGAGCGTCGAGCTGCGAGAGACGCCGCTGTTCGACGAAGAGAGCGGCATCCTGCGCTTCGAGCCGGCCGAGGGGTTGCGTCCGGGCTCACGGTACGAGGTCACCCTCAGTGGCTTGCTTGGCGGCCCCCTGAGAGCGGCTTCGGACAGCGGCGCCTACCGGTGGGACTTTGCCACGAGCGTGCCCCAGGTGGTCTCCCTGTCCCCCGCCGATCAGGACGTAACCGTCGCCGTCGGTGACGCCGGCATCGCCGTCACCTTCGACGGCCCCGTCGACGACCAGGCGCTGGCCGCAGATGGCTCGGTGGCGATCACGCGCGAGGGGGTGGCGCTGTCACTGCGCCAGGCCCCGGCGTTCGACGTCGACACCAACACCCTGCGCTTCGAGCCGGCCGAGGGCCTGCGCCCGGGATCGCGCTATGATGTCGTGCTCAGTGGACTGCTCGGTGGCCCGGTGCGGGCCGCTTCCGACAGCAGCGACTATCGCTGGCACTTCGAGACAGGCGTACCTCAGATCGTCTCCCTGTCTCCCGCCGACGACGACACGACAGTCGCCGTGGACGACGCGGGCATCGCCATCACCTTCGATGGCCCCGTCGACGACCAGGCGCTGGCCGCAGATGGCTCGGTGACGATCACGCGCGAGGGGGTGGCACTGGCTCTGCGTGAAGCCCCGTTGTTCGATGCGGAGACCAGCGTCCTGCGCTTCGAGCCGGCGGAGGGGCTGCGACCGGGCTCACGCTATGAGGTCACCCTCAGCGGCCTGCTGGGCGGCCCTCTGCGGGCGCTCTCCGACAGTGGGGCGTATCGCTGGCAGTTCCACACAGCCGTACCGCAGGTCACGTCCCTGGTACCGGCAGAGACGGACACGACGGTCAACGCCGGTACCCGCGAGCTGGTCGCCACCTTCGACGGCCGGCTCGACGACGAGTCTCTGGCCGAGGCGGGTGCCGTGCGGGTCTTCGCCGAGGCCACCGAGATTCCCCTGGCGACGACGGCATTCGATCTCGACGCCAACACACTCACCATCGTACCGACGGGGGGACTGCGCCCCGGCACCTCGTACAGGGTACAGATCGCCGCCGATGTTCTCGGTCCGCTGGCCGCCGCAGGGATAAGTTGGGCGTTCTCCACGGAGACACCCCAGGTGGTGGCCACTGATCCGGCGGACGGCACCTCAATCGGCGCCGGCAACCTGCGGATCCAGGTGCAGTTCTCCAGTGCCATCGCCGAAGAGAATCTGCTGCCGAGGTACTTTAGCCTGAGTCAGGCGGGTCGGCCGCTGACTCTGGCCGCCGACGAATTCCTCTATGACGTCGAGACCTTCGCCGCCAGTCTGCCCGCGGTCGAGTTCGTATCAGGCAGCAGCTATCGTCTCGTCGTCTCCTCCCGGATTGGCGGCCCCAGGGCTCAGGGCGCGGATACGGACATCTCCTTCACCACCGACATCCCAACTGTCGTGGGCACCGTACCCGATGCCGGCGCCGAAGGCATCTCCACGGGGCAGAGCACGCTGCAGGCAACCTTCTCCGGGCGGATCGCCCGGCGCGATGGTACCGGTTTCTCGTTGCGCGCGCGCAGCCTTGTCGACGTGCTGACCGAGGGTGACGAAGCAGTTTTTCAGGTCATACCAATCGCTGGCTTCGGTACCGACTCGACGCTGACAGTGGTCAGTTTCTCCCCCGAGGGAGGCCTGCAGGACTTCACCGAATACGAGATATCGATCGGTTCCCGCGTGTTCGGCGATCTCGGCGAGGACGGATTCACCTGGCGTTTCAGCACGGCCGCGCGCCTTGCGGATGCCGCCGCCGGCGGCATCGTCACCAACCCCGACCGTGCCGTGGAACTCTACCTGCCGCCGAACGCGCTGGCCGCCAGCGCTACCGAGATCCGCATCTCGCCGGTGGCCACCGCCGCCGGGAAACCCGCCGCCCTGGCGCAGGACAATGTGCAGGTGGGCCGCAGCTTCCGGATCGACGCTGGTGATGTGACCCTGCGCAAGCCGGCAACCCTGACTCTGCGCTACACCGAAACGGAGCTGGGCATCGCCGATCCGGCGCGGTTGGGCATCTTCGTGCTGTCAGGTACCACCTGGAGCCGTGTGGGCGGTACTGCCAACCCGGCGGATCAGTCTGTGCGGACCACGGTGAGCGAGTTGGGTGTGTTCGCCCTCTTCGAAGACCTGTCAGTCGCTGTCGGTTCCGTCGGCCTGAGTGCCGTCGACTGCCAGCCACGCGCCTTCGGCCCGGCGGGCGGTGATCTGCGGGATGAAACGGATATCTCCTTCGAGTTGTCGGGACCTGCGGACGTGACGGTCCGCGTGTATAACGCCGCCGGCCGGCTGGAACGTGTCGTCGTGCGCGACCGGCCGATGGCACCGGGACGCAACTCGCTGCCCTGGAATGGCCGCGACGAGGACAGCGAAGTGGTTGCCTCCGGCCTCTATGTCGTCGTCGTCAGCGCCGGCAGCGCCCAGGCGGAGAAAGTCGTGGCGGTGGTGAGATGATGGGCGGCGTGAACAGAATCCCCGGAGCGAGCCGGTGCCGGACCTTCTGGACGGCGGCCTTGATCGCCATCCTGCCGGCGGCAGGATCGGCCCAGTTCGTCGACGTAACAGATGCGGCGAATGTGGCCAACCTCGGCCAGTTCAGTACGAACCTGGCCTGGGGCGACTATGACGGGGACGGCGATGTCGACCTCTACGTGACAAACTGGGGAGCCGCAGAACAGCCGCCGCCAGATCGTCTGTACCGCAATGACCTTGATGATTCTGGCACCGTGCTCTTTGCCGATGTGTCCGTAGATCTTGGCCTTACGGTGGCAAGCAATAGCACTGCCGCCGCCTGGGTCGATTACGACAACGATGGTGACCTCGACCTCTATGTGGCCGACTTCTTCGAGCAAGACCGTCTGTACCAAGGAGATGGCGGGCAGTCATTCGCCGAAGTGGGCCGGTCACAACTTATCAACAATCAGAAACTGGGCAGCGTCTTCGCCATCGGCTGGGGCGACTACGACAACGACGGCTGGCTCGATCTCTACCTCGGCAAGTACTACCACGACAATGAGCTGTACCACAACGTAGACGGCCTGCTGGCGCGTGTGACCGACCTCGGCGTCGGCGACCGGCGCGACACAAATGGAATCACCTGGGTCGACTATGACAACGACGGCGACCTCGACCTCTACGTCGTCAACCGCGAGCAGGAGAACGGCCTCTACCGAAACGATCTGAACGCCGCTGAGGGAGTGTTCACCGAGATCGCCTGTGCCCTGTCCCTGGCCGACGCCGAGATCGGCCAGTCTGGAACCTGGGCTGACTACGACAACGATGGCGACCTCGATCTCTACGTGAGCAACGTGGGTGCCAACGCTCTCTACCGCAACGACGGGCAGGACACCTTTACCGACCAGGCAGCCGCGGCCGACGTGGATCTGCTCAGTTCCGGGTGGGTCACCGCCATGGCTGCATGGGCGGACGTCAACGGTGACGGCTGGCTCGACCTCTACCTCGCCAACGGCGCCGATCGCCAGCTACAGCCCGACGTGCTGGCCGCCGGTTCGGCCACTGGGGTTTTCGCCGACTCCACTGGCACGGCCAGTCTACCTGTGACAGCTTCCGCCCATCTTTCCGTAGCTTTCGCTGACATCGATACCAACGGCACGCCTGACCTCTACGTCACCGACGGATTGGGCCCCTTTGGCGGCGGCAACAACCGGCTCTACCAGAACGTGGCCGACGATTCGCTGTTCCTGCGCGTCGTCGTGCGCGGCAAGGGTGCCGCCGCCGGAGGCGCTAACCTCTACGGCTACGGGGCGAAAGTGTACCTGATCGACGCCGTATCTAACGACACCGTCGCCTTCCAGCAGGTCTTGCCGCCCATGGCGGTTCCGCGCACCGTGACCTCCGATGACGGCACGACAGCCGGTGGCGCTGAGGTCATCTTCGGCGCACCAGCCGACGCTTACAACGTCTCGGTCCTGTTCCCCGGAAACCCGCAGGCCGGTATCGGCCCCAACGTGAGTGGCGGTGATGTCATCGTCATCGACGAGCCATAGCGGCGTGAATACGGTCCTTCGAAAATCGCGGCTCCGCAACGTATGCTTCACGCTGCTTGCCGGTGTCCTCGTCTCGGCCTCTGTCGATGCCGCCTCTCGCCAGACCGATGTCGGCGTGCGCGCCATCGGCATGGGTGGGGCCTTCTCCGCTGTTGCCTCAGACGCTGCCGCTGTGCGCTGGAATCCGGCGGCCATCGCCACTCTGCAGCGGCAGGAGATCACCGGGGCCTACGCCGACCGCTACGGCCTGGGGCTGGACGAGTCGTATCTGGCCTACGTGCTGCCCCTCACCGAGCGCCACGCCCTGGGGCTCGACTGGTTCCACCGCGGCTTTGATGACGTTGCCGGCGGATTGGGTCTGCAGTCGTCACACAACATGATCAGCCTGGCCTACGGCTATCGCAACGGCATCTCCCGTCTGCAGCCGCTGATCGGCAACGCTTCTGTCGGTCTCGCCGCCAAGTGGCTGGCCCAGGACGCCGAACTCGATGGCCGCTCCGTCATGTCCGCCACGGGCGTGGGCTTCGACGTGGGCCTGCTCTACCCCCTGCCCCACGGTCTGCGCTTCGGTTTCGCCGTGCAGGACGTGGGCGGCACCTCTGTCGAGCACGACAGCGGCCTCAACGAGACGATTCACGACAGCCGCTGGCGGGCCGGGCTGGCCTGGAAGCCGATCGAAGGTCTCACAGTGGCCAGCGATGTCGACGACCACGTGCGCCTGGGCGCCGAATACTGGGTGCAGGGCCTGCTGGCCCTCCGTGCCGGTTTGCGCTCCGAGCTCGACAGCCCCGACAGCGGCGGTGACGCCACCACGACCAGCTTCGGACTGGGAGTCAAATACCGCTTCGCCCGCATCGACTATGCCTACGAGCGCCACCCGGTGCTCGACGCCACACACTACACGTCGGTGTCGCTGGCCTACAATCCACGGGTCATCACCATCAAGGATGCCACCGTGCGGCCGAGCCCGGTGTTTCGCTCCCTCTACCCGCACTACCAGGAGAGTGAGTTCTTCGATGTGGTGCTGACGAATTCGGCGGCCCAGCCCATCGAGGCCACCGTCGGTCTGTTCCTGCCGCGCGTGATGAGTGTTCCCCACACCGAGACCATCATCCTGCCGGCGCAGAGCTCCGAGAAATACGCCTTCTCGGTGACTTTCGACTCCGACCTGTTCAACGAGGCTGATGCCTACTACGACCACTTCGTCACACCCGTTGTCTCCGTCTCCTACTCGCGTGACCGGCGGGAACAGAAGGTCGAAAAGCAGCTGGAACGGGTTTATGTGGCCGGCAAAGGTAAGCTCAGCTGGAATGTGGAGGGCATGGCCGCCGCCTTTGTCACGCCCTCGGATCTGGCCGTGGCAGGTCTGGCTCGCGGTCTCGTCCAGCGGTACGACGACGTGCTGTCCCGCAAGTTCAACAACTCGAACATGGGCAAGGCGGCCGTACTCTATGACGCTCTGGGCATGTACCGCCTCAGCTACCAGGCCGACCAGAAAACCCCGTTTGCCAGCATCTCCGACGACAAGACGATCTTCGACACCGTGCAGTATCCCAGCGAACTGCTGGCCAAGCCCGAGGACGTGGACGTCAAGATCGGTGACTGTGACGATCTGACCGTACTCTATGCGTCACTGCTGGAAAACCTCAGCATCGACACCGCATTCCTCGAGGCCAACGACCCGGGGGCTGGACACATCTACCTCATGTTCGACTCGGGCATACCGCTCGACCGCGCCGAGGACCATTTCAGCTCCCCAGCCGAGTACGTCGAGTGGCAGGGGCGGGTCTGGATTCCGGTGGAAACCACGATGTACGGCTTCACCTTCGCCGATGCCTGGCGCCAGGGAGTCGGCGAGTACAAGCGGCTCAAGCCACGTGACCTTGTCGACGAGGTCTACGTCCAGAAGTGGATGCAGACGTACAAGGCCCCCGTCCTGCCGGCTCAGGACATCGTGCTGCCGACAACGGACAGGGTGGACAGCCTGCTGTCGCGAGACCTCGAGTTCTTCGACCGGCGCACCGATGAGATCGCCCTGGGTTCGGTCACCTCCCTCGACACGCCGGACGGCGCCTATGACGCCGGTGTCGCCTACCTGCGTGCCAACCACCTGGAGAAGGCAGCGGGCATGTTCGACCGGGCCCTCGGCATGCGCACCAGCCACGCCGACGCACTCAACGCCCAGGGCGTCATCGCCACCCGCCTGGGCGCCTACGACGAGGCCCTCGACTATTACCGCCGTTCTCTGGCCGTCAGCGACGACAATGGCGTGCGCATGAACATCGCCCTCACCTATTACCTCAACGGTGAACGCGAGCAGGCCGACGAATACTTCGAACAGGTCGTGTCTCTCGATGAGGGGTACGGTGAGCTGTTCGACTTCCTCTCGTCGGTGGGTGACGCCGAGCAGTATCACGAGATCGGCGTCAGTTACCTGAGGCAGTTGCGGCTGGATCAGGCCCTCGAACAGTTCGACCTGGCCATCGAGGCGGATGCCGGCTATGCCGACGCCCACAACGCCCGGGGTGTCGTGCTGGCCCGCCAGGGGCGGGCTGAAGATGCGCTGCAGGCCTTTGAGAGTGCCGTACAGCTGGGTTCCGACCAGATGGGCTACCGGCTGAACGTGGCCCTGGCCCACCACCTGCTGGGCAACTATGATCGGGCCGATGTGCTCTATCGCCAGGTGGTCGCCGAGGACGACAGCTATTCCGGTCTCTACGATTTCCTCGCCGCCACCGAGACAGCGGATGAGAGCTACCGGATCGCCACCGGGTACATGCAGCAACAGCAGTGGGACAAGGCGCTGGCGCGGCTGGACGATGCCCTGGCCGCCGATCCGCGGCAGGCTGCAGGCCTCAACGCCCGCGGCGTCGTGCTCACCCACCTGGGAGACTACGATGAGGCCTTCACGATGTTTGAGCGTGCCGAGGAGCTGACACCCACGGACGCCGGCATCCGGCTGAACATGGCCATCGTCCGTCACCTGCAGGGACGACGCCACGAGGCGGCCGTCATCTACCGGCAGCTGGTAGACATGGAGCCGTCGTACCAGGGATACCTCGACTTCCTCGAAGAGGAGTAGAGCAGCTTGCTGCTCGAAAGCAACTTGTTGCTCGAAACCAGCTTGCTGGTCAGGAACCCGGCGCGGCAGGGCCGCGTCTGAAGAAGATGAGAGGCGACGCGCTGACCATCTTCATGTGTGATACAGATCATGGCGGATCGGTCGGATCCGGTCGATCTTATTGGAGTGAGACATGGACTGCAGCGCAGACCCGCGCTGACAGCCTGCATTGGACACGAACAGGGAGAGCTCGCATGAAAGCGCCGAAGTGGATACTCGCCCTGGCGCTGCTGGCTCTGGTAGCGGTGCCGGTGATGGGGCAGCAGGACGCGGCGGAGACCGGTACCCAGGCCAGTGCTCAGACGCAGGGCCAAGCCGGTGACTCGGCCGAGATAGACGTGGACGATGTAGTCGACGAGGAGTGGCTGAATACGATCTGGACGCAGGTCGACGACATGGTCAAGACCGAAGAACACAAGCTCCAGGAAACGGTCACCGTCGCCGGTGTACGTGGTGCCGAGGCTGAGGACGCCATCCTCGACAAGCTCTACTACAAGGGCGCCAAGCGCTACCCCAGCCAGGACAAGCTGCACAAAGCCATCGAGACGCTGACGAAGGCCATCGCCGAGGGTCCGAAATCGGCCAACGCTCCCATGCAGAAATACTTCGTCGCCCAGTGTTATGAGAAACTGGGCCAGAACACGGAGGCTCGCGATTACTACACTCGCGTGTCCAAGGATCACCCGCAGTCGACGTGGGCCGCCAAGGCACAGAAAGACCTGACGCGCATGGCGTCACGCTGAAGGTCCGCATCGGGGCACCACCCCCCTGACGGGCGTGAGTGATATAATAAGGAGAGGTCGGCGAGCCCGACCTCTCCTTTTTTCTTAGCTTTCGCCGTTGCCATGGCTGACGGAAAAAACCAGGACCAGATCATTCAGCTCGCACTGGGCCCGCTGGTCGGCGTGCTCGTCTTCCTGTTCTCCCTCACACAGATCTACGAGCGCGCCGAACTGGTCACCTACGACTGGCGCTTCAACGTGCGCAATTCGGCCTTCGGGCCGCCGGCGATGAGCCCCCACCTGGGGACCATCGATATCGATCTGCAGAGTGTCGAGGCGGAAGGGCGCTACCAGGACTGGACCCGGGACAAGTACACCGAGGTCGTCCGTCTCCTCAGCGACTACGGTGCGCGACTGGTCGGGTTCGATGTCTTCTTTATCGAGCCCTCCACGAATCTCGTGTCGGAGAATCAGCTTCGCGAACTGGCGCAGATTGACGCCGCGTCCGTCGAGGCGCTGCTCGAGCGCTCTGACTTCGACGCCATGTTCCAACAGGCGATCGCCGAGGCCGGCAATGTCTACCTGGCCCAGACCGTCGTCGTGCCCGACAGCGTGCGCCCCGTCGAACCACGCACCGCGGACCAGGATCTTGCCCTGCAGACGATCCGCGAGCGCTCTCCCCGCCTGATCGACGGCGATGGCAGCACGCTGGCCCGGGGCGTCGACTTCGACCCGCCCCTGCGCTCCCTGCGCGAAAAGGCCCGCAATTTCGCCTACGCCCAGACGGTGACGGACGTCGATGGCGCGCGTCGACGGTATCCCCTGGTCTATCAGTACGAGGATGTCGTCTTCCCCTCCATGGCCCTGGCCATGGCCTGCGACATACTCGAGATCCCCATCACCTCGATCGAGATCGAACCCGGACACCATGTACGCCTGCCGCAGGCGCAAATGCCCGACGGTAGTGTACGCGATCTCGAGATCCCGATCGACGCCAGCGGCAACATGAATGTCAACTGGTCCGGACGTTGGCAGGACACCTTCAATCACTATCCGCACGCGACCCTGCGGCAGGCGGCCAGGAGACAGGCACAACAGGCCTTGCTCGACGAGATGAAACGCCTTGTCGCCGAGGATTCACAGGTGGGAGACACCCGCAAACTTGTGCGCTCCTTGATCCGGGCTGGCTACCGCGATCGCGACATGCTCCAGACCGTTCTGCGTCTGTTCGCGCAAGCCAGTGGGGTTGAGGCGGCGTTGACCCAGAATCCCAACTTGACTGCACAGTCTTTCTGGAAGTCACGTGGCGTTGACGTGCCTCCCGAGCACCACATACTGCTCTTTGAGCAGGTACAACGTACTCTCAGTATTGCGGCACAGATCGACAATGATGGCGATATCCTCGTAGCTGAACTGCAGGCGTCCCGGCCTGACGACGACCCGGTCCTCGTCGAGCAGAGCGCCTACTTCGTGCGTGCCTCTCTAGAAGACGGAGTCCTGCCAGCAGCCGCCCATCCCCTCTACTTCTATCCCTATGAACGCTACCAGTCGCGCCGGGGCCGCTCGGCCTCCGTCACGCCCGACGACGTGGCCGGCAAGGTCCTGTTCTATGGTCTCACCGCACCGGGTACCACCGACCTCAGTGTGACGCCCGTCGAGGGCAACTACCCGATGGTGGGCATCTACCCGAACGTGCTCAACACGATCCTTCAGGACGCCTTCATCCGGCGTATGCCGCCGTGGACGGATGCCCTGCTCATCGTCGCCCTCGGTGTTTTGCTGTCCCTCGTCATTCCCGGCCTGCGCGTCCTCACGGGAGCCGCTCTGATCGCCGGCCTCGTGGGGCTCTACGGCGCCGTCGCCTTTTTCGCCTTCACTCACGCCGGACTGTGGCTCGAGATCGTCGCACCACTGATGACCCTCGTCATCGGTTATCTGGCGCTGACCATCTACGGCTACGTCATCAAGGAGAAGGAGAAGGAGTTCGTCCAGGGGGCTTTCGGTCACTACCTGTCGCCGGCCGTCGTCAACGAGATCATGAACAATCCTGGCATGGTCGAACAGCTCGGTGGGGAAGAACGCGTCATGACCGCTTTCTTCTCGGATGTGGCCAGCTTCTCGACGATCTCTGAATGTCTCACGCCCGTCGAACTGGTGACGTTCATCAACGAGTACCTGCAGGAGATGTGCGCCATCGTCGAGGACTACGGCGGCACCATCGACAAGTTCGAAGGCGACGCCATCCTCGCCTTCTACGGCGCCCCGGTCTACTACGAGGACCATGCCGAACGAGGGTGCATGGCCTGTGTCGATCAACAGCGGCGACTGGTCGAGATGCGCGATCGCTGGAATCAGGACAAATCCCTGCCGCCAGCGCTGCAGCAGCTGCGGGAGCGTTGGGAAGATCAGGGCCGTATTTTCGCCCACGTACGCATGGGGCTCACCGCCGGACCGATGGTGGTGGGCAACATGGGCTCCCTGTCGCGCACCGACTACACGATGATGGGCGACACCGTCAATCTGGCCGCGCGCTTCGAGAGTGGCCAGAAGATCTACGGTACGGGAATCATGGTAAACGAGGCCATCTACGAAGCCGTAGCGGACAAGGTCGAGGCCCGGCGTCTCGACATCATCCAGGTCGTCGGCAAGGAGGATTCGGTTACCGCGTACGAGATCCTCGATCGCAAGGGTGACCTGCCCCAGCTCAAGATGGATGTCCTCGACCTCTACAACCAGGGCCTGGAGCTCTACGATCAGTTCGAGTTTGCCAGGGCCAAGGCGCTGTTCGAGCAGGCCGTCAGCGTCGACGCCACCGACGGCCCCGCCGCTCTATACGCCGATCGCTGTGAGGACTACACCGAAAACCCGCCGACGGATCTGGTTTTCCGGGCGCAGAGCAAGTAGTCCGATTGGACCCGTCCCGCTTTCGGTCGCATCTTAGGAGGTTTGTGCTACCCTGAGATGCGAATTCCTCGACCGATCATATCCGCTGCCCTGCTGGCCCTGGCCGTCCTGTCGACGGCTGTGTTGGGCTGTACCTCAGGCAGAAAAGACCTCGTTGACCGGCTCGATGCGTCGGATGCCGACCTGCGTGACCACGTGACCGCCCTCGAGCGCTCCCTCGACGCCGCCTACGACCGCGAGAAGGCCCAGGCGGAGCGACTGCGGCGTGTGGAGGAGAGTGTCGCCATCCTGCAGGCCAGGGTCGCCGAAGCCGGGGAACGGATCGACGGACTGGGTCGTCTGCCGGCCACCGGAACTGCCGATGTGGCCTCGGCGTACAGCGCCGCCTATGCCCTGCACCAGGAACGCGACTACGAGGCGGCGCTGGCCGCCTTCGCCGACATCGTCGAACGGTCTCCCTCTCACTCTCTGAGTGACAACGCCCAGTACTGGATCGGAGAGTCGTACTATGGTCTTGGCCGCTACCGCCAGGCGCTGGCCGCCTTCACCAAGGTCCTGTCCTTCGAGGCGACCGAAAAAGAGGACGACGCCCAGCTGATGATCGCCCGTACCTACCTTGCCCTCGGGGAGAAGGATCAGGCCGTGACGGCCTTCCGGCGGCTCATCGGCGAACACCCCGACAGCGAGTACGTGCCCGCCGCCCGCAAGGAGTTGCGCTATGTGGAGGGCGGGTGAAATGAGGGGAGCCGCCGTTGTTTCCCTTCTCCTGTGCCTGTCGTCGGCGCTTCCGGCCGTCGCTCTCGAAGCCAGCAACCTCGATCTGGTGACGCAGACGGCGCAGCAGGCTGTGGTCGATGCGATCGGTGAGATGCAACTGCCGGCGGAAGCCGCTGGCGAGTCCTCCGGCCCCATCGGCCTCACATCGGCTTCGAGTCATACCGCCAACTGGCTCTTCGAGCACATCCTGGCGCAGGACCTGTTGTCCCGTGGCCTGGAGGTCAGCCTCGATGAGAGTGCGGCGACACAGCTGTCATGGCGTGTCGTCGATCTCGGCATCACCGGACAGTCGGGCCTGCTCGGAGGATCGGTGACGCGGCGCTGTCGTGTCGTGGTACGCCTCGAACTCCACCAGGGGGGCGAACTGGTGTGGTCGGGCGACGGTCACGCCGAACATCAGGACCGTGTCCCGAAGGGCCAGATCGACGCCCTGCAACACTCCCGGTTCGGTTTCGCCAAGACCGATCTCGAACAGCGCACCTGGGGCAAGTTCGTCGAGCCCGTGATCATCACGACTGTCCTCGGCAGCCTCGTCTACCTCTTCTTCTCGAATCGATGATGAAACCCAGACACCTACTCCTGACCGTACTCCTGCTCTCCGGTTGTGCCAGCAAAGGGCCGCCCGAGCTCAGGGGCGCCGACTACTACTTCGAAGAGGGTGGCCGCGACTTCGAGCGGCGTCGTTTTCTCGAGGCGGTGGAGAGCTTCCAGCGGATCGTCAGCAATTTTCCCGGTCATGCCCGCGTCGCCGAAGCTCAGTACTACCTGGCCGAATCCTACTTCGGCATGGAAGAATTCGTCAGCGCCGCTTTCGAGTACGAGCGCGTCGTCGACACCTACCCGTCGAGTCAGTGGCGTGACGATGCCCAGTACAAGATCGGTGAGTCGTACCTGGAGCAGAGCCGCCGCGCCGAGCTCGATCAGAGCGAGACGTACGAAGCGCTGAACGCGTACCGACGCTTCATCGAGGACAACGTCGACAGTCCACTGGTCGTCGACGCCCGGACCCGTATCGGCGAGTTGCGCTCGCGGCTGGCCAAGAAGCAGTTCCTGGCCTCGCGCCTCTACCACCGCCAGGGCCACCTGCGCGCGGCGCGAATGGCCTACGAACAGTTGCTGGCCGCCTATCCACTCACGTCCTGGTACTGGCACGGCCTGGCCCAGCTGGGCGACATTGCCCGCGTCGAGGGCGAGATCGACGAGGCGCGGGGTCACTGGCAGGAAGTCCTGCAGGGCGCTGAGGAGGAGAAGCTCCTCGATGACGTCAGACAGTGGGTCGCCGAGCTCGACCTGGAGTGAGGGGGAGGACGTGACCGAGCGTCTCGGCATTCTCGGTGGCACCTTTGACCCGGTACACAACGGGCATCTGCTGCTGGCCCGAGCCGTGCTCGAGGGTTTGCCCCTGGACCGTGTCCTCTTCGTCCCTGCCGCCGATCCGCCGCACAAGGACGACCACGTGGCGGGCGCCATCGATCGCCTGGAAATGGTCCGTCTCGCCGTCGACGGGATGTCGAATTTCGAGGTCTGCGGCATCGAACTCGACCGCAGCGGACCATCGTACTCCGTCGACACCCTGCGCCAGCTGCGCGCCGAACATACCGACAGCGACCTGTACCTGATCATCGGCGCGGACAACGTCGCCGATCTGTCCTCCTGGCACGACCCTGAGGGGATCCTCGAGCTGGCCACCGTCGTCTCCGGCACGCGCGTCGAATCGGCGGGACCGGACGACCTGACCTTCGTCGACCGCATCCGGCACCTGTCGACACCCACGTACGATATCTCCTCCACCGATATCCGCCAACGCCTGCAACGGGGCCTGTCCATCCGCTGTCTGGTTCCCGAAGCGGTGGAACGGTACGTGGCTCAGCAAGGACTCTACCTGTGAACTCCGCCTTCACGCACCTGGAATGCACGCGCACTGGCGAGCACTACGGCGTGGACGGTCTGCACAACCTGTCCGCCCACGGCGCACCACTGTTCGCCCGCTACGACCTCGATGAGCTGTCGAAGTCCATGTCTCGCGATGACCTTGCCGGTCGGGAATTGAACATGTGGCGCTACCGTGAGGTCATGCCCCTGCGAGACGGTGACCGCGAGATCACCCTGGAGGAAGGCTTCACGCCCCTGCGCACCGCGTCACGCCTGGGCTCGTGGTCGGGATTCGGGCGGCTGCTGATCAAGGATGAATCGGTGAATCCCACGGGGTCGTTCAAGGCCCGCGGGTTGTCGGCGGCCGTCACCGCCGCCGCCGCCCGTGGGGCGGACAGACTCGCCATCCCCACCGCCGGCAATGCTGGTGGAGCCCTGGCCGCTTATGCTGCGGCAGCCGGCCTGGAGTGCCACGTCTTCATGCCGCGGGACACGCCCGTGGCGTTCCAGGTGGAGGTGCGGTCCTGCGGCGCCAGGCTGGAACTGGTGGACGGGCTGATCTCCGATTGTGGCCGCATCGTCGGCGAACGGAAAGAGGCCGAAGGCTGGTTCGACGTGTCGACCCTCAAGGAGCCGTACCGGGTGGAGGGCAAGAAGACGATGGGCTACGAGCTGGCCGAGCAACTGGGCTGGGAGCTGCCCGACGTCGTCATCTACCCCACGGGCGGTGGCACCGGTCTCATCGGCATGTGGAAAGCTTTCGAGGAGATGGAGCAACTCGGCTGGATCGAGCCGGGCCGGCGCCCGCGGATGGTCTCGGTGCAGGCCGAGGGCTGTGCCCCCATTGTGCGTGCCTTCGAGGCCGGCGCCGAGGCAGCCGAGCCCTGGCAGGGAGCCCACACTGTCGCCTCCGGGCTGCGCGTCCCGGGTGCTGTGGGGGACTTTCTCATGCTGCGGTCCCTGCGGGAGAGCGGCGGCACCGCCGTGGCCGTCAGCGATGACGAGCTCGTCGGTGCGAGCCACGATTTCGCCCGGCACACCGGCATCTTCCCCGCGCCGGAGGGCGGCGCAACACTTGCCGCTCTGCTGCGGCTGAGAGATCGGGGAGACGTGGGCGCCGACGAGCGGGTGGTGCTGTTCAACACCGGATCGGGATACAAGTACCTGGAAGCCCTCGACAGCTTCAGCTCGCCGGGTTGACGAACCCTTCGGGTTGACGATCCCCGGGGTGACCTTACTTTTACTGCTGAGCATGCGCCCATAGCTCAATTGGATAGAGCATCTGACTACGGATCAGAAGGTTGGGGATTCGAATTCTCCTGGGCGCACCATACTGCTGCAACGACTTACGCCGATTCGCTTTCAAACAGCGGATTGGCGTTATTCGTTTGGGGATGAATAGGGACTGTTTTTCGCAGCTGCCCCACTTCCCCACCGGCTGGAATGTCCTCATATCGCTCCCTGCTTTGACATCTTCCGGATGGTACCGCGTACCAGGAACCCAGCGCATGACCCTCGCTTCGAGGCAGTTGTTCCTCTCTCTCAGTCTACTCGTGCTCACGAGTGTCCTCCCGAGCCAGGCGCAGTCCGAACAGATCCGCTTCGACAGCGCCGTAGATTGGCGGCAGTGGTCTCTGCCTCTCGGTGCTGTGGAACTCGACCGCGATGTGATACGCACTGTGGAGTTACGTCGCGGCACCAACGCGGTCGAAAACATCGGCGACTATGGTGGGGGAATCCATGCAGCCGGCTCAAATGCCGCCACTGCCCGTCGGGCCATCGATGGCAACCAGGCCACCGGCTGGGAGCCTGACTGGGATCGCCCTGCCGACGATTGGTTCATCGAGATCGACCTGGGCCGGGGAGTCAGTGCCAGCAGTGTGGAGTTGGTGTTTGACGATGAGGCACCGGCCTTTGAGTTGTTCGACCTGCTCCTGTCGACGGGCGAGCCGGCGACCGACATTATTGCCGCTCCGATTCCGGGCTCGCTGGTCTACCGCGTTAACGAACGCTTCAAAGGCAACAAGGACGACGTTGTCACCCTGACCCTGGAAGACCCTGATCGTCAGCCTATCCAGTTCATCCGCGTGGATTTCCTGTTGCCGACGGAAGGGGCGCGGCTTGTCGAGGTCGTGGTCAATGACTTCGGCGACAACATCGCCTTCGATCTGCTGTCACGGGGCGGTGGTCTTGATGTGGCGGTGGGCATCAATTCAAAGAACACCGAGACGGCACCGCTGGGGAATGCCCGTGCCTTGGTAGACGGCGATCTCTACACACGTTGGCGGCACGGCACCGCAGGCCGGGGATCTGAGGACATCGATGCGCACATGATCCTCGATCTGGGTGCGACGTACAACGTCGGCCTCGTGCGCGTCGTCGGCGGCGTCGTGCACCGGTCGGTATTTGGCGGTGCGATCACGACGAGGCACTACGTGTCGCGGCGGCGCTGGGGTTTCCGCGACTATGAGCTTATGACCTCCGATGGTTCGCTGTCACCCGATGGTACCCGCATCTGGTCAAAGCACCACTCGGGTCTGGCACGACCGGAGAATAGTGCCAGAGGGTTGGTGGATCATGAGTTCGACCCGATCGCGACGCGCTTCATGCGCATCTTCTGGAAGTTCTGGGACACCTCGTGCACGAGTTTCCAACGTGTAGATGACGACGAGAGTGTTGCCCCCATCGAAGTAAAGGGATGTGGTGCGGGCGGCGCGACAGACGAGATCATGATGTACGGCTCCGGGCACCCGATCGAAGTGCAGTTCCAGTCGCCGCTGATCAGCCTCGGCGGCACAAAGAACCTGAACACGGTGGAGTGGGACGCCGATGTGCCGCCCGGAACGCGCGTCGAGATCCGTACGCGGACCGGGAACGAGGTTGTCAACCAGTTCGTGTTCTACGACAAGAACGGCAAGCAGGTAACCGAAAAACGCTATGGCAAGCTGATTCCGAGCTTCCGCGGCGAGATCGACACGCTCATCACCTCCGGTGGCGACTGGAGCCCCTGGAGCAAGGAGTATACCGAATCCGGTGAGAGCTTCCAGTCGCCGTCACCACGCCAGTTCATGGAGTTGGATATCCGACTCACGTCCGACGACGGCGATGCCGGCGCCAGCCTCGACTGGCTCGCCGTGAACTTCACCGCGCCCCTGGCCGAATCGACCTTGGGCGAGGTCTACCCGCTGCAGGCAGAGCCCGGCGTAAAATCGGAGTTCTCTTACTTCCTGCGCCCTCTGCGCACGGCAGGCTCCGGGTTCGACCAGCTGCTGCTGCAGTCCTCTACCGGAGTCGAGTTTGCCGACGTGCTCGTCAACGATGAGATCGTCGCGGGTCAGGTCGACACGGTCGGCGGGGGGTTCCGCGTGACATTACCCAGCCGCGTGCGGTCGAATCAACTGGTCGAACTCCGCTTCTCCACTTCGGTGTTCCTCCAGGGAACACGCTTCGATCTGTTTCTTCAGGATAGCCGTCAACAAGAGACGGTCCGGCAACTGGTGGATGCAGGTGACGCAACCGATCTGGTGGAAAGCAGCACCAATGTCGTTATGCTGCCCGTGACTCAGAACCTGGTCGGCAACCTCGGTACGAACAGCAGAGCGATCACGCCGAATGGCGATGGGCTCAATGATGAGCTCATCGCCGTCTTTGATCTGGTGAACGTGCTCGTACCCCGTCCCCTGACTCTGTCGGTTTTCGACCTGTCGGGTCACCGGATGTACAGCGCTGAGCTGTCAGGGACTGCCGGGCGCACCGAGCTCACCTGGGATGGCCGGGACGACGCCGGCAGTCTGGTCTCTCCGGGCCTCTATGTGGTTGAGATCAGTGTTGCCGGGGATACTGGAGACCGGGGTCGGCGCCAGGTGATCAGCGTCGTCTACTAGCCCTCCCTGGGGGGCTGGATTGCGATTGCCAACGCCGGCACGATCAGCGCCAGCGTTGGCAGCACGTCGGATCGTAGACCCGTTCGCCGCCTGACTCTCCTTGCTGCTTGCGGACCTCGATCTGCCCCCGCGGAATCATCTTACCCGCGGTGTCGATCAGCGACAGGGCGCGTCAGCCGTCACCTCAGGACTCGCTCAGGATACGGTCCACGACGAGTTGGCGAAACTCCGGTGACAGGCTGGCGAAGTAGGCGCTGAACCCGGTGACACGGACCACGAGATCAGGGTATTTCGACGGATCCTCATGGGCTTCGAGCACCTTGTCTCTGTCGAGGACGTTGAGGTTGATCTGTGTGCCGCCGATCTCAAAGTGCGTGCGAATCAGGTTGACGACATTGTCCACGGCCTGCTCGCCGTGGACGGCCCCGGGATCGAGTTCCAGCTGCATCGGCGCCGTGTTGCCGTACCCGGGCTGCACGGCGGCGATGGCCACCGCCATGGCCGTGGGTGCGCCGTCCTGGCGGAAGCCGGGATCGGGGTTGGCCCCGTGGGAGATGGCGTCGCCGGCGTGACGCCCGTTGGGCGTGGCGCCGAGAACCCCGCCGAGGGGTATGGTGTTGGCCCAGGAGAAGATGCCGGGGATCATGCAGAATCCGGCGGGGGTGGTCTTCTCCTTGACCACCTCGCTGAACATCTCGCTGATACGGACCGCCCAGGCATCGGCACGGCCGCCGCCAGCGCCATATCGCGGGATGCGTCGCATCAACAGGCGCGTGCGCTCGCCCTCATCGCCCTGCCAGTTCTCATCGAGGTGGTGGATCAGCTGTGTCCATGTGAGGCGCTGGCTGCGCTCGACGTGCTCTTCGACGGCGGCAAAGGAATCGGCCACCGTCGCCAGGGCACAGCCGTCGACGCACATGTTGTAGTGCTCGAGGCCACCGCCGAAGCCATCGGATGCGTCCAGCCCCTGTTCGATCGTGCCGTGGCAGAGCAGATCCATGACGAGTTCGGGGAATACACCCTTCATGTGTTTCAGGTGAAAGTCGATGCTCTCTGCCGTGGCCAGCACGGCCTCACGCATGTGACGCTCGAAGCCGGCCCACAGTTTGTCGGTGCTCGGATCGGCCTCTGTGTCGATCATGTCCCTCAGAGCGATGTCGAAGACGTTCCCGAAGCTGATCTTGACGCAGTCATTGAGGGTGTACTCGCGACCGGGCAGGGCCGACCAGTGGCACCCCGAGTAGGCGCGTCCCCGCGCCACTTCCGCAGAAACGCCATTGCGCACGAAACCCTCCGTCGTCCGGTCGACACCGAGAAACTTCGGAATCCCGAGGCGATCCTCCACCAGGATCTCCACCCCCCGCTGCAGGAGTCCATGATCGACTCCATCCCCGACACTCAGTCCGACGTTACACGGAATCTTCAACTGGTGGGCGGCCTCCAGAATCAGGTAGGACACGCGGTTGGTCACGTCCCGGCCCTGCGGATCGGGGCCCCCGATCTGCAGGTAGGCGGTGTCGCGCGCCAGCAGAGAGGCGATGTGCAGCACGGCCTCCTCGTCGCTGAGCGTGCCAGCGGCGGACTCCCGCTCGTAGTACGGTGTCAGTAGTACGTCGAGTCGGCCCAGAGAGCCGCTGCCATTGTACATGCGCGCCGCCATATCGAACCAGAGCATCCACTGGCAGGCCTCACGGAAGGTGGCCGGTTTCTCGGTGACCAGCCGCTCGTTCATCTCGGCGATGGCCGAGAGATTGTCACGCAGCTGGGGATGTGGTTCGGTCGTGGCCAGACGCCGCGCTTCCGCGGCGGCGGATCCCCCCCAGGCCTGCATGCCGAGCACGACCTCGGTGAGACCGTCGTACAGGGCCTGACGTTCGGTGTCATTCGGGTAGGCGGCACGTCCCGCGGTGATCTTCTCGAGCAGACCCGCCCACCCCAGGTCGAGGCCGATCTGCAGATCCTGGCAGAAGTGCTGCGTGGCACCGATGGCGCCGACGAGTTCGTATTTCTTGCGCCGCGCCTGCAGGTCAGCGGGAACCGGGATGTCCGGATTCCAACCGTGCTTGCGGTAGGAACCGAAGTTAGCCATGTAGCCGCCAGCCAGCGTACTGGCCGGGTCGACGTAGGGCGGATGGGCCTCCAGCAGTCGGCGGAAATTCGCGCCGCAGACGGCGGCTCCATAGAAGCCGCCGTTCTCGTGGTTACTCTCCATCTCGACACCGGCGAGCAGGACGTCGTTGATGGCCACACCGGAGCCACTCACCGACTGCACCATCTCGCGCCGATTCTCCGGCGGCAGGATGAGAGCCCAGTCGTCGTAGTCCATGGCGCCTACGACCCGCTGTTTCTCGGCGGTCTGCGCCATTTTGGTCTGGCGAATGGCGGCGATCCGGTCGGCGATACCCAGAGGGGTCTCACGCGACGGTGGGATGGTTGGACTGGCTGAGCTGACGGTCTTGGTCATGATGGGTCTTCCGGCTGGATATGCAGAGCGAGACGTAGTACGGCGTCACGACACGTGCAAACTTCGTGCCTGCCCAACGCGCCGTGACCACATCGGGTCGTCTATTTCTGGTTGTGTTCGACCTGGAATACGTGGGAATGCAGGTTCGCCAGCCACTGCTTGCCATCCTGCGTCGCCCGCAGGAGCCGCGCCGCGTCCTGGATGTAGGGATTGATGTCATTCCAGAAGAACGTGGCGTAGCCTCGACGCATGTCATCGGGGTTCTTGAAACCGAGGGCCGCGTTGCCGCCGATCTGCTCGAACTCGAAGAAGAGCGCGGGAATCTTGCGCAGGTAGTCGGGATCTCCGAGCTGGCCGATCAGATCCGCCGCGCGCACGAGGCCCCCGTAGCTTGCGGTGGCACTGTGCTCGTCGTCGTCGGGGGTTGGGAATCGGGTCATTTCGATGTATTCACCCACGACTTCAGGGTCGATATCGAGATTCGTCTCGCGGCCGAAGCGCTCGATGACAAAGAGCTTGCCACGATCCACGTGATAGGGCTGCATCATGGCATCGGTACTGCCCGCCGGCAGTTCTACCGTCTCATCACCGATGCCGGTGGCATAGACACCGTTGGTGTCGAGTCGGCAGATGCCTCGTACATAGCCGATATCGTGGCACAGCAAGGCGGTGATGAAGTGAGCCCATTCCCGGGGCGACACGCCGCCCTCCAGCAGGTGCTTGCCGAGCAGGATCTGCTGCCCCACGGTGGTCACCAGCATCGTATGCTCCACGTCATGGTAGAGCATATCCGAGTTGGCGATGTTCTCGAGGGCAAACCGGCCGATCCAGTTCACATACCCGGAGAAGTCATCGCCCCGCTTGCCATAGGCGTCGAGGAAGTCATTCTCCAGGCTCTGTCCGAACCGGTCGATGGTCAGATACTTGAAATTGTATAACATGGCTGCCTCGGACGTAGGGGCATTTCAGGGCGCAGGTCAAGCCCGAGCCATTTTGCTCCTCATGTAGGATGCAGACTTTCGGTCCGGGGTGCTGTGTGCCCGGCCACATTGGCTATGGCTCCGGCCGGACCAGGCGGACGGCGATTTGCATGGTCACCAGCCCGAAACGACCGATCTGCCTCGTGCTGCGGATGACGAACCTGCCCTCCTGACGCTGTGGCTGACCGGCTGCCAGGGACACCGGCTGACCGAAGGGGATGAAGCGATCCACCAGAAAGTCGCCATCGTCGAGAAAACGCAGATCGTAGCGCATCTCCAGCGATTCCTGCGTCGTGTTGCGGAACACAATCGAGAAGGGACCCTCCACCTCGAGCACGGTGTCGTCCCCGGTGGCCAACAGGGCAACAGGATTCCAGAAGGCCGTGTCGACGACGACCGCCTCGGCCAGCCCGTCCGGAGCCGACTCCACCACCAGCCGCGTCTGCAGCGCTGCCGGGTCGCGCGGCCCCAGGGTGCTGCCGTCGCCGCAGGCAACCGCGGTCAGACCGAGGAGCAGGAGAACCATCACTGCGGCGTCGCCTTCCGCTTGCGCAGTTTCGCTACGAAGAACCCCTCGCGGGATGCATCGGCCTGGATGCGGACACAGCGGCTGACGGCATCGGCGTACCGGCGCTTCTCCCAGGTGTCTATACCCGGCGTCGTGTGCTCCGGAGGCAGGAACATCTCCTCCATTTCGAGGGCATCACCGAATCGCGTCAACAGGTTGTCGACGATGGCCTCGTTCTCCTCCGGCGCCAGGGTGCACGTGCAGTACACCAGAACCCCTCCTGGCTTGAGGGCGTGGACAGCGGCGATGGACAGCTTCTTCTGTTTGCGCACCATTTCACGGATCTTCTTCAGACTCCAGAAGGCCATACTATCGGGGTCGTGGGCACGGAAGCGGCCCTCCGACGAACAGGGCGCATCGAGCAGGACCCGGTCGAAGCGCTCCGGCACCTTACGCCCCACACCGGCGCCGTCGGCCAGGTAGGTGTCGACGATGGTCGCCCCGCAACGATCGAGATTGCGCCGCAGTCGGTGAAACCGCCCTTTCACCGACTCCACGGCGCCAATGCGACCTTCGTTGCCCATACGCGCCGCCATGTGCACCGTCTTGCCCCCAGGCGCCGCCGCCAGGTCGAGGATCTCCTCTCCCGGCAGTGGGTCGAGCACGTCCACCGGGACCATACTCGACGGACTCTGCACATAGAGTCGTCCCTCACGTGCCGCGGCGGTGTCGGTCAGTTCCCGGCGGCGGGCGGAATCGACCCTCCACGCTTCCCGCGGCCAACCCAGCCGCTGTGGTGAGAGGCCTTCCCGGCGCAGTTCCTCCAGCACCGTCTCCTCGGCTGCCAGCAGCGTGTTGACCCGGAAGGTGGCCGCCGATGGCGCGGTAAACGCCAGTCGCCATGCCGCCAGTTGATCGGCCGTCAACAGGTGCAGGAGGCGCTCTTCGAAGGCGGGCGGGAGTAGCCCGGTGGTCCCTGGAATCGTCATCATACCTATAATTGTACCTCTATGACCCCACTGCGCCACTTCGTCCCGTTGTCGGATGCAGGGCAGTGTTTTAGCATAGTTTATCTCATTCTCGGCTTCGGATTCGGCGAGTTCGCCGTGGCCGGTATCACCGCTCTTATCGTGCAGGGCGAGTTGTGCAAGGTGCTGAAGGGACGTGGCTTGGACCGACAGATCGACCAGCTCAAGGAGCACTACGTCCTCTGCGGTTGCGGAGCCGGTACGTGAGCGAAGACCAGCGCCCTTCTGATGAGCTGCTGGAAGAGGTGCGGGCCCTGCGCCTCGAGCTGGCTCAGCGCCGGGACGTCGAGGGTTCTCAGCGGGAGGACACCCGCTACCGTGCCGTCGTCGACAACGTCATCGACGGCATCATCACCATCGATGAATCCGGACGGATCGAGTCCTTCAATCCGGCGGCCGCACGCATCTTCGGCTACACCCCCGACGAGGTGCTCGGCCAGAACGTGGGCATGCTCATGCCCGCACCACACAGCGTCGATCATCAAGGCTACATCGAGGGGTATCTGAAATCCGGCGAGGCCAACATCATCGGCGTCGGGCGCGAGGTCACCGGTCGGCGCCGTGACGGGTCTGAATTCCCCATGGACCTTTCGGTGGGTGAGTTTCTCGAGGCAGGACGCCGCCGTTTCACCGGCGTCATGCGGGACATCACCGAGCGCAAGCACCTGGAAGACCAATTGCTGCAGGCGCAGAAAATGGAGACCGTAGGACAGCTGGCCGGCGGCGTCGCCCACGACTT
This sequence comes from Candidatus Latescibacterota bacterium, assembly GCA_036011085.1. GTDB lineage: Bacteria > Latescibacterota > UBA2968 > UBA8231 > UBA8231 > UBA8231. The sequence goes on along the minus strand of DASCMS010000033.1, from coordinate 43,324 downwards.
CAACAATCAGCTGGGTATCATCCTCTTCGATGTCGATATGCTCCTCAGCGCCGTCGAGGAACCGCCGGTTCGCGAGGACCTGCAGAAGATCCGCAAGACCGTTCTGCGTGCCGCTGACCTGACCCGGCAGCTGCTCGTGTTCAGTCGCCGACAGCGGATGGAACCGCAGGCCCTCGATTTCAATGAACATCTGCGGGAATTGCGCAAGATGATGGCCCGACTGCTGGGCGAGGACGTCGAGATCCTCCTCGAACTGGCGGACGGACAATGCACGATCGAGGCCGACCCCGGCAAGCTGGACCAGGTGCTGATCAACCTCTGTGTCAACGCCCGCGACGCCATGCCCGACGGGGGCGCCCTGCATATCATCACAGAGAACGTCCGCGTCGACGAGGAGGATTGTCGCAAGCTGGGGCGAGGCACGCCCGGCCGTTACTGTCGACTCAGCGTCGTCGATGACGGCACCGGCATGGAGGAGGCCGTACGTGCCCGTGTTTTCGAGCCTTTCTTCACGACGAAGGACACCGGCAAGGGAACCGGCCTCGGCCTGGCGGTCGTCTACGGCATCATCGAAGGGCACGGTGGCTGGATCACCGTCGACTCGGAGCCGGGGTCCGGGTCCCACTTCCGGATCCTCCTGCCACGCCATGGCGCCTCCCCGGAGACAGCGGTCGAAGAGGATACGCAGGAGGATGGCAGGGTGGGACACGGAGAGCGGATTCTGCTCATCGAGGACGAGCCGGATCTGCGGGATCGAATGGTCCGCATCCTGACCAGAACACGGTATACCGTCACCGCCTGTCACGATCTGGCGACGGCGGATCGGGAGTATCGCCCCGGGGCTTTCGACCTGGTCCTGTCAGATGTCGTGCTGCCCGACGGTAGGGGACCGGATTTCTGCTTTCGTCTCCTCGACACCGAACCCGAGCTACGGCTGATCATCCTCACAGGATACACAGACGGTCGAGTGGACTGGGACGAGGCCCACAACAGGGGATGCCCGGTACTGCGCAAGCCGATCGGCGTCGCCGATCTCCTGGCACACGTTCGGACCCAGCTCGACGGTCGCTGACATTCCTGTCCCATAGGGACGCCCATGTCCCTATGTTCCCCTATTGAGACATCCTTGTCCCTGTTGCTCTGTCGGGGGGACATCCATGTCTCTATAATCCCGCCATATGGAGAACTGCCGCGTCGGGCATGAAGATTGCACCCGTACTGCCGTGAATCTGAGCTTAAAAATCAGCCTGGGCGTCTGTGGCGTCGTTCTCACCATCCTTGCCGTTGGCAACTGGATTCTGTGGGACAAGCTGGGTTCGTGGGAGCTGCGGCGCGACCACCTGCTGCTGGATCTGTGGACGATGGTCGGAGTCGCCTTCGCCGGCTATTTCGTTGTGCGGCGGCTGACTCGCCCGCTGATGGAGCTGACCGAGCTGGCGGCTCAACTCGGCGCCGGTCAGCTCGAACGACGGATCCGCAGCGACGAGAGTGACGAGATCGGCCAGTTGTCCCGGGCTCTCGATGACATGTCCCGATCCCTGCAGTCGGCCCGTGGCGACCTCGAGGAGCAGGTGGCGATCCGCACCGAGGAGCTGAGAAAGTCGCAGGTGCAGTTGCTGCAGGCGGCCCGCATGGCGGCCGTCGGTGAGTTGGCGGCGGGCGTGGCCCACGAGATCAATAACCCGGCGGGAATCATTCTCATGCGCGCCGGACAGCTGGTGCAGTCTCTGACCGACGCTACGCCCGAGGCGGCAGAGGACCTGGACGCCATCCAGCGCCAGGTCGACAAGATCCAGCGCATCGTCACCGCCCTGCTCACCTTTTCACGGCGCGCCGAATCGGCAGGCGAAATGACGGTCCTCGACGTGAATCAGGTCGTCTTGCGGACGGCGCAACTGATGGATGGACTGCTGCGCAGCCGGCATGTCGAGATCGAGCGCTCGTTGGCTGCCGACCTGCCTCCGGTACGGGCCGAGGGCGCCCGCATCGAGCAGGTACTGCTGAACCTGGTCAACAACGCCATCGATGCTATGCCCGAGGGTGGGCGCATAACCTTCGGCTCGGCATGTCAGGGAGATCGTGTTGCCATTTATGTGGCCGATACGGGATCGGGTATCGACCAGGAGCATCTCGATCGTGTATTCGATCCGTTCTACACGACGAAGGACCCGGGCCAGGGTACCGGGCTGGGGCTGACCATCAGCTTTGCCATCGTCGAGCAGCATGGCGGCGCCATCGAGGCGTCGAGCGACCCCGGCAAGGGATCGCGCTTCACGTTGTTGTTGCCCGCTGTCAAGAACTCGCACAACGGGCGGATCCCGGAGGCACCCGATGTCGAGTGAGCACATTCTCGTCGTCGACGACGAAGTCGATCTTGCGACCAGCTGCCAGCGTCTGCTGCAGGGCAAGGGCTATCAGGTCAGCCTGTCCTCGTCGGCGGAGGAAGCCCTGGAGTGCATCTCCAAGAAAGAGGTACATCTCGTCCTTACGGACCTGAAGATGCCCGGCATGGGTGGTATGGAGCTGCTGCGCACGCTGCGAGCCGAGCACCCCGAGGTGCTGGTGATCATGATGACGGCCTACAGCACGGTGGAAGATGCCGTGGAGGCCATGGCCCTGGGTGCGGCCAATTTCGTGCCCAAGCCATTCACACCCGATCACCTGCAGATCGTCATCGAGAAGGCTCTGGAGGAGCGCTCCCTGCGGCGCGAGAACCGCAACCTGCGCGATCAACTCAGCCGCCAGTACAGCTTTGACAATATCATCGGCAAGAGCGCCGGCATGGTGCAGGTCTTCGAGTCGATAAAGAAGATCGCCGACACCGACATCTCCGTCCTCATTTCCGGCGCTTCGGGCACCGGCAAGGAACTGATCGCCCAGAGCATCCACGCCCACAGCCGACGGGCGAGCCAGCCCTTTGTGCCGATCAACTGCGGGGCGCTGCCCGAAAACCTCGTCGAGAGTGAGATCTTCGGCTACGAGCGGGGTGCCTTCACGGGTGCGGCCAAGCCCAAGCCGGGTCTGCTGGAGGAGGCCCATGGCGGCACATTCTTCATGGACGAGATCGGCGAATTGCCCCCCCCCTGCAGGTGAAATTCCTCCGCGTGCTGGAGGACGGACGCTTCCGTCGGCTGGGAAGTACTCAGGAACGTGAGGTCGATGTGCGCCTGGTGTGCGCCACGAATCGTGATCTGGAACAACAGGTGGAAGAAGCCGAGTTCCGCGAAGACCTGTTCTATCGCATCAACACCTTCCCCATCTATCTGCCACCACTGCGCGAGCGGCGCGACGACATTCCGCTGCTGGCCGACCACTATCTGCACCGCTACGCCGCCAAGAACGACAAGGATGTGACCAGCATCAGTCCAGAGGCGATGCACCTGCTGATCGCCCACGAATGGCGCGGCAACGTCCGGGAACTGCAGAACGTGATCGAACGCGCCCTCGTGCTGGCTTCGGGCGACACGGTTTGCCCCGTGGACCTGCCGCATTCGATATCCTCCCCGGAGGGAGGCAAGAGTGACGACCATCCGGGCTTCTACCTCCACCTGCCCTTCAAAGAAGCCAAGGAACGGCTTGTGGAGGACTTCGAGAAGCGCTACATCGCCGATGTGCTGAAACGCTTCAAGGGCAATATCTCGCGCTCGGCGGAGCAGGTCGGCATCGACCGGCGGTCGCTGCACAGGTTGCTGGCCAAGTACCATCTCGACGCCGTGCAGATCGCCGCTCAGGATTGAGCCCCCGGGAGATCCCCAGAATCGGACAGCAACGGCGTCGGCCATCACGGCTGGCGCCGTTTTTTCTTATTTTGCCGGGATGAGACACTGGGGTCGCGCCGCCTTGCTGTTGTGCGTCACATCATGCCTGTGGTACCCGCCAGGTCACGCCGCCGCCGAGTCGATCGTACGCCTGCAGCAATTGCCGGAGGGCGGCCTGCAACCCGAGGCCGTCGTCGACTCCGGCGGCACGCTGCATACGCTGTACTTCATGGGAGATCCAGCGGCGGGTGATCTTCTATATCAGGCTGGAGACACACCTGCCGTGCGGGTCAATTCGACACCGGGCACGGCCATGGCCATCGGTACCGTACGCGGTGGACATCTGGCGATGGGAGCAGGGCGTGCCCACGTAGCCTGGATGTCGGCTGACAGTGAGTCACCGGGCATGTTCTACACACGCTCCAGGGCCGGGGGCGGTTTCGAGCCCCAGCGCAACGTGACACGCCACGAGACCGCTCTCGATGGCGGCGGCTCGGTTGCCGCCGATGACACCGGCAATGTCTTCGTCGCCTGGCATGCCGGCCATGACGGCGAGCCGTTGCGGCGGCTGTTTGTCGCCACCTCCAACGACACGGGCCGTTCCTTCGCGGCTGAGGAACGGGCCAATCCAGTGGAAGCCGGTGCCTGTGGCTGCTGCGGTATGCGAGCTGGAGCCAGCCCTGGCGGGGCGCTGTGGATCCTCTACCGCGCCGCCACCGAGTCCGTCCATCGCGACATGCAGCTGCTGCACTCAGTCGACGGGGGACGCAGCTTCAGACAGGATACGGTGGGCGAGTGGGAACTGGCGGCTTGCCCCATGACGACGGCAGCGATTGTCCCGGTAGCCAACGGCGCTGTGCTCGCCTGGGAGACGGAGGGACAGATCCACTGGTCTCGGGTTGCAGCCACGGTCGACGGCAGCCAGACCGTCGTCGTCGACGGTAAAGGCGGACGGCGCAAGCACCCGGTCGTTGCCGTTGACAGAACCGGCCGAATGGCGGTGGTGTGGACAGAGGGGACGGGTTGGGATCGGGGAGGAGACCTGGCGTGGCAGGTCTATGATGCCCAAGGCACGACACTCGAAGCAGGCCGTGTGGATTCGGTTGTCGAGCCATGGAGTCGGGCGGCGGTCGTGGCGGACCGAGGCGGAGGCTTTGTCATTCTGCACTGATCCTGCCGGATCGTAGGGCTACATGGTCCCACGGACCGGATAGTTCTTCGCCATGTAGCTCTGAATATCAGCCACGCTGCGCCCGTGGGAGAACATGTCGTAGGTGATCTTGCCCTGCTCGTTACACGGTCCACAGCTGAGTGGACAAGCCCCGTCGTAACACTCCGTCAGCTTGTTGCCACAGCAGGAGCAGGTGATCTGACCGACGATGTCGGGGATCTCCTGCTTGAGAAAGGCGAAGCGGGCGGCGCCGGCACGGGGTACATGCAGCTGGCGCAGGCGGGTCAGCCGCTGCTCCAGGGGATCGGGTTGTGAGATCTGTACCAGGCCCCACCCCGCCCCCAGAAGAGCAAGGGCGGCGAGGCTGAGTGTCACGATTCGTCTCATGGTATGAACATCACGTCGAGCGTTCAGGCACGCAAGCTGCCTGGACTGATCCATACAGAAAGAGGGGCCACGCGGCGATGCCGCGCGGCCCCGGGAACAACTGAATCGCTTAGCGTCTAGCGAAGGTTGTCGAGTTCGGCTTTGATCTCACCCCAGGTGTGGAAGGCGCTGTCCTTCGAGGGCCAGACACCCCGAGACCGGATTCAGGTACGCGTGGCTCTTGATGATGGACCCTGGTCGGATTGGTCGACGACACGGGAGGCGACCTTCGCCGCGTTGCCATCCGGCGATCACAGATTGCGTGTGCAGGCCGCTGGTGCTGCCGGTGCCAGGAGCGAAGGGGAGTTTACGGCAGACTTCGAGGTGCTACCCAGCCTCTACAGTCGACCTGTGTTCTTCATGCCCGTGGGTGCTTCCGTCATGGCGGTCTTGCTGCTGTCGGTCCTGCTCGTCATCCGGCGTCGGCGCGACGCGGCGGCGCTGGCGGCCAGCGAGATCCGCTACCGCAGCTTCTTTCAGCAAGCGCCGATCTCGCTGTGGGAACAGGACTATTCGGAAGTAAAGGCCTATCTGGCCGGTCTCGGTCTGGCCGATGAGGAGGCCGTACGGCACCACCTGACTCCGCGCGTCGTGTTCGAGTGTACCGGCCGTATTCGCATCCTCGACGCCAACGACGCCACCCTCGAGCTGTTCGAGTGCGAGGACGGCACAACGCTGGCAGCGCATCTGCAGGAAGTCTTCCGGCGGGAGGCCTATCCGGCCCTCCGCGAGGGCATGGTGGCCCTGCACAACGGCGAGTCACGCTTCACCCACGAGACGGTGGCCTATTCGCTGAAGGGGACGCAGCGGCACGTCATCCTCAACTTCGCCGTCGTCCCGGGGCAGAAGGTCGAGTATTCACGGGTGCTCGTGTCAGTCCTCGACGTCACGGTTCAGCAGCAGGCTGCCGAAGAGATGCGGTTAGCGGCCCTTGCGGCGGAGGAAGCGAACCTGGCCAAGAGTGCGTTCCTGGCCAACACGAGCCACGAGATTCGAACACCGATCAATGCTGTGATGGGTATGGCCCAGGCACTGCAGGAGGAGGAGCTCACACCGCGTGCCGCAGATCAGGTCGACACCGTCCTGCGGGCCTCCGAGTCGTTGGCGAAGATCATCGACGATCTACTCGATCTGTCCAAGATCGAGGCGGGGCAGCTGGAGACGGTATCACTGCCTTTCGATCTGATCGAAGTCGTCGAGGGGGCGCGATCCACGCTGGCACCGCGAGCCGACGACAAGGGCATTCAGCTGACGTTCACGGCTGACCCGACAGTCCCCCGTTATGTCGAAGGCGACCGTGTGCGACTGCGTCAGATTCTGCTGAATCTGCTCGGCAATGCGGTGAAGTTCACCGAGCAGGGCAGCGTCGATCTGAGCCTGAAGGCGACTGTCGCCGAGGACGAGGTGACGCTGTACTTCGAGGTGCGCGACACCGGGATCGGCATTCCGGAAAAACACCTGGAGGCGGTCTTCGATCGCTTCACCCAGGCCGACCATTCCATCACGCGGAGCCACGGCGGGACGGGTCTCGGCCTGTCGATCACCCGGAGTCTGGTGGAGGCGATGGCAGGCAGCATACACGTCGAAAGCGAACCCGGTGTGGGCAGCACGTTTCGTTTCGACATCCGGGTCAGGCCGGGAACGGGACTCGACCTGCAGGCCACCACCACCGAGGCTACGCGTGTCCCGCCGATGCGAATTCTGCTTGTGGAGGACAACGATCTCAATCGCAAGGTGGCTCAGGCCCTGCTGCGCAGGGACGACCACAACATCACCGAAGCGGAGAACGGCGTCGTCGCCGTCGACCGCTTCCGTGCCGATCCTCCCTTCGACGTGATTCTGATGGATCTGCAGATGCCCGAGATGGACGGCGTCACGGCGACAGAACGGATCCGAGAACTGGAAACCCAGCAAGGACTGAAGCAGACTTCGATCGTGGCCCTCACGGCGAACGTCATGCAGGCGGACCGGGAGCGCTGTCTGCAGGCAGGGATGGACGACTTCATCTCCAAGCCGGTACGCAAGGAAGACCTGCGTGCCGCCCTGGCCAGGCTGAGCGCCAGGGAGCAACCGGAGGCGGACGCTGACCGACCCGGCGAGCCGCCCTCGGAGAACCTGCCGGTACTCGACCCCGAGCCACTGGAGCAACTGCGCGAGCTCGAGGCGTCAGGAGATCTCGACCTGGCCGAGTTCGTCGACCTGTTCGCGAGCACGGCGCCGGAGATCCTGCAGCGGGCAAAGCAAGCCCATGAGGCGGGTGATCTGCAGACGTTGCACCGCGAAGTCCACACGATGAAGGGCACGGGCCGGGAGGTCGGGGCACTGCAGTTGACGGCGCGGGCCGAGTTCTGGGAACAGCGGCTCAAGGAAGGGGATCAGACCAACATCGAAGCCGGTCTCGAGGAGCTGGGGCTTCTGCTGGAGACGGCCTGTACCGCAGTGAAGGCGTGGTCGGAGGCCGGTTAGGGTCGCACGGCTGCTACGCGGCTACACCCTCTCGCCGCCAGACGTCGAGGATCAATTCGTAGCGCGCCAGCTGCATGCCGGTATAGACGCAGTTGCTTGTGGAGAAGACGTAGCCACCGTCCGGCATACCGTGCCGCAGGGCGTAGCGCGCCGACTCGATACATTCCTGTTCCGTTCCCGAATCCAGCAGGCCACAGTTGACATTGCCGATGAGGCAGACACGGTCGCCGACGAGACGTTTCACCTCCGCCATGTCTACGTCGCCCTGGGGGTCGAGAGAATGGAGGGCGTGGGGCTCGGCGTCGACGAGACGGTCCAGGATCGGCATGATGTTGCCGTCGGTGTGCTTGATGACGTAATGTCCCTGATCCCGGTACCCCCGGACGAGGCGGTGCAGGTAGGGGGTGACGAAGTCGTCGAACCACTCTGGCTGCAGGAATGGGCCGGTGTTGAAACAGTAGTCGGCGCACAGGGCGAAGCCGTCGAGACCGCCATGGTCGGCGAGGCGTTGGCCGCGTTCGAGAGCGTCGTCAACGTGGCGGGACGCTTCGCTCTGCACTTTCCCGGGTTCTTCGGCGGCACGGGCGCACCACTCCGTCATGGCGTCGCCGTTGGGAATCGAATAGGTGGCGTCTCCGTGGAGCATGAGGAAGAACTCGTCCCCCGTCTCCTCGCGCACCAGATCGACGCAGCGCAGGACCTCCTCCTCGCGCCCGGGATTGGGATGCAGGAAGATGGCGTCGTGTTCGAAGCGACGCGCCGTCTGGATGAACAGGTCGGACATGTCCCGCCGGTGCAGGTCACGCTCCGATTCCGCCATCTGGTCCCACTGATGGTAGCTGCGATGGGACGGGTGGACGCGGCCGAAGGCCTCCATGGTGAGGAAGAAGACGAGCTCGAAATTGGGCACACGGCCGGGCACCGGGCGCCGCTCGAGGGCGGCGATGAAACGTTCGCGAGGGGTCATGGAAGAATCCGTCAAAGGTGTCGTTGGCGGGAACTGCAATTCACACAAGAATACCTGAATCGTCACCGGTGCGGCAACCGGTGCACAGGAGAAACCGAGGAATCTCGTGAAGATATCAGATGTCAAGGTCTACCCCACCTGGGTGGGCAATCGAAACCAGCTGATCGTCAAGGTGGAAACCGACGAGGGTGTACATGGCTGGGGGGAGGCTGGCGTATCGAGTCGGGAACTGGCCGTGCAGGGAGCGGTGGAGCATTACCGTGAATTCCTCATCGGCCGCGATCCTCGTCGCCCCGGAGCGCTCTGGCAGGAGATGTACAGAGGTCAGTATTTCGAGGGGGGCCGCATCCTGACGGGGGCCATCTCCGCCATCGACATCGCCTTGTACGACGTCCACGGAAAGGCACTGGGTGTACCGGTGCATCAGCTTCTCGGTGGCAAACAGCGCGATGCGGTTCCCTGCTTCGCCACCACCGGGGCGCCGTCGCTGGCCAAGCTGATAGAGAACGCGAAGCTGTTGCTGGACAAGGGCTGGTCGGTGATTCGAACGGGCCCGGCAAAGCGCACGGATACCGACGCGGCCGATCTGTTCGAGCCGCGCGAGTCGATCGGCGTGACGGCGGAATGGCTGTCGGCGCTGAGGCAGGAGCTCGGTCCCGATCCCGTACTCGGTATCGACTACCATCACCGTCTCAACGTCGCCGAGACGGCCTCGTTCTGTCAGCGCCTGCCGGCGGGCACCCTCGACTTTCTCGAAGAGCCCATCCGCGACGAAGCGCCCGAGGTCTACGAGTCGCTGCGCACGATGGTGGACGTACCTTTCGCCATCGGTGAGGAGTTTGCCAGCAAGTGGCAGTTCGCGCCTTATCTGGAGCGGGGTGTGACGCAGTTCGCCCGCATCGATATCTGCAACGTCGGCGGCTTCACCGAGAGCATGAAGGTGGCGGCTCTGGCCGAAGCACACTACATCGACCTGATGCCGCACAATCCGCTGGGACCGATCTGCACGGCGGCCAGCGTCCATCTCGGGGCAGCGGTGCCCAATTTCGCCTGGCTCGAGGCGCGCGTGAGTCCGACGGAAGCATCCGCCTCACAGGACAGCGACCTGTTTCCACAGCAGCTGACGCTGCAGGGGGATCGGTTCCTCGTGCCGGATACGCCGGGTCTGGGAGTCGAGGTCGATGAAGAGGCCGTGGCAGCTCAGGCCTTCAAGTTCTGGGAGGCGCCGCACCTGCACAGGCGGGACGGGTCCTATACCAACTGGTGAGCTAGAGCCGCGTCCAAGTCCTGCCGAATATGGGCGGCGATGCATCCCGGCTCGTCACCCATCCCAAACCACCGTACCTACCCCGCGCGGCTCTCATTCACCACGTTCTGCGGTGCGCCGGAGAGAAAGGCGCGGACATTGTCGACGACCGTATCCAGCAGACGGCTGCGGGCGGCGCCCGTAGCCCAGGCGTTGTGCGGTGTAACGTAGCAGTTTCTGGCATGATAGAGAGGGTGATCGGCGGCGGGAGGCTCCACGGCCATCACATCGAGGCCGGCGCCGGCGATGGTGCCGGCCTCCAGGGCAGCGTGCAGGGCCTCCTCATCGACCAGGGGACCGCGGCTGGTGTTGACCAGGAGAGCTGTCGGTTTCATCAATGCCAGACGCTCGGCGCTGATGATCCCTTCCGTCTCTGGTGTCAGCGGACAGTGCAGTGAGACCACGTCGCTGCGGCGCAGCAGTTGTTCAACATCGACGAATTCAGCCCAGTCGACGGCAGGATCCGGCGTGCGCGTGTGTGCCAGAACATGTACGCCGAAGGCGCGGGCCAGCTCCGCCGTGCGCCGCCCGATGCGGCCGAAACCGATCACACCGAAGGTGAGACCCTCCAGCTCGATGAGGGGATGATTCTGGAAGCTGAAGTCGCGACACTGAGCCCAGCGGTTGCCGGCCACAGCAACCGCGTGATCGCCGATGCGCTGCGTCAGGTTGAGAACGTGGGCGATGGCCGCCTGGGCCACAGATGCCGTGCCGTATATGGGCACATTACACACGGGGATGTCACGCTCCCGGGCGGCGTCGACGTCGACGATGTTGTACCCTGTTGCCAACACGCCGATGTACTGCGCCAGCGGCAGCTGCGTCAGGGTCTGGCGGGGAATGGGAGTCTTGTTCGTCAGCACGACCTCTGCGTCCCGGGCCCTCTCGACCACCTGTGCCGCCGTCGAGTGCTCGTGGACGACGACGTCTCCGAGGGCCTCCAGGTTGCGCCAGCTGAGGTCTCCGGGATTGAGCGTGTAGCCGTCCAGGACGACGATTTTCATGCGGTTGCTCTCCTGTTGGGTGGACGATGACCATCGCAAGCTCGCGTACACCGGTGTTGACGGTCAAGACGGTCCCCGGCCCCGGGAACGGACCTCAGATCGGCAGGCTCTGTGGCAGCGTTTCGATATAGACGCGAATCTCATCCCGCACACGTCGGTACGACGCCAGGGCCTCGGCTTCGCTCGGGGCTGTCGCCGCCAGTCGTGGCGGGTCATCGAAAGGCTGATGCACAACCCGGGCCGGACCGGGGACCATGGGGCAATTCTCTGCGGCGCTGTCGCACACCGTAACGATCACATCAAAGGGCTTGCCCGACAGATCCTCCAGGGTTCGCGACCGGTGGGCAGAGATGTCGACGCCGACTTCGGCCATGACCGCAACGGCCCGCGGATTGAGACCGTGCGCCTCGATGCCGGCGGAGGCCACATCGAGCACATCCCCCCGCAGATGCCGGGCCCAGCCCTCGGCCATCTGACTGCGGCAGGAGTTGCCCGTGCACAGGAACAGGAGTCGTTTCTTCACTTACTCCCCGTCGTCGCCGGGACTTTGTGACGATCCGGGGGGCAGCAGATTTCGCCGCAGTCCGCCAGATCGCGCAGCCGCACCAGATCGGCTGCCGGCAGGGCGTCGTCACGACCCTCGCTTTTCAGGTAGGCACGCAGACGGCGCGCCAGGGGTGTACCTCCTCGTCGTATTGAGTAGTGGATCCACGTGCCGCACCGTCGATCGGTGACGAGACCGGCACGGCGGAGCACGGCCAGATGGCGGGAGATCTTGCCCTGGGGCATCTCCAGAATGTCGACGAGCTCGCAGACGCACAACTCGCGCTCTGACAACAGCACGAGCAGACGCAGACGGGTTTCGTCAGCACAGGCCTTGAACATCTCCAGGTCGGCGTTCACGAGAACCAGCGCCGTTGCAGCCACAGGGCCACAGAGACCAGGCCTATGAGCACGGGCACCTCCACCAGGGGACCAATGACGGCGGCGAAGGCCGCACCGGAGCCGATGCCGAAGACGGCCACGGCGACGGCGATGGCCAGCTCGAAGTTGTTCGATGCCGCGGTAAAGGAGAGCGTTGCCGTCTGCGCGTAGTCGGCGCCGATCCAGCGGCCCATCCAGAAGGACACGAGAAACATGACGATGAAGTAGATGAGCAGAGGCAGAGCGATGCGCACGACGTCAAACGGCAGGGCGAGGATGTGGCCCCCCTTGAGGGAGAACATGACAACGATCGTAAACAGCAGGGCCACGAGGGTGACGGGACTGAGACGCGGAATGAAGACGTTCTCATACCAGTCGATCCCCTTGTGCCGGACCAGAGAGAAACGAGTCAGCATACCGCCGAAGAAGGGGATGCCGAGGTAGATAAAGACGCTCTCAGCGATCTGTCCCATGGTGATATCGATCGGGGCCCCCTGCAGGCCCAGCAGCGGCGGCAGTACGGTGATGAAGACCCAGGCATAGATCGGAAAGAAGAGGATCTGGAAGATCGAGTTGAAAGCGACGAGCCCGGCGGCGTACTCGGCATCTCCATGGGCCAGCTCGTTCCAGACGATGACCATGGCGATGCAACGCGCCAGGCCGATCATGATCAGCCCCACCATATACTCCGGACGATCACCCAACAGGAGCACGGCCAGGCAGAACATCAACACCGGGCCGATGATCCAGTTCTGCACCAGAGACAGTACGAGCACGCGCGTATTGCGGAAGACCCGCGGCAAGCGCTCGTATTTCACCTTCGCCAGGGGGGGATACATCATCAGGATGAGACCCACGGCGATAGGGATCGACGTCGTGCCCACCTGGAAGCGGGTGATGAGATCAACCACCCCCGGGGCCAGCGATCCGCTGGCGACGCCGAGGGCCATGGCCAGGAAGATCCACAGCGTCAGGAATCGATCCAGCGTGGACAGTCGCGGGCTACCGGGGGCGGTCGACACGCTCAGGCTTGCCCGGATTTGCGGGCCGAAACCGCGAGGCTGGTGACGAAATCGGACGGCGTTGTGCCCGAGGGTAGGCCCGCCTCGATCTCGCGGTAGAGCGGATCGTGCCAGGATTCCATGGCCGCGATGTTGCCATCCCGCTGTTCGAGAGTGATGTCGGCAAGACCCGCCGCACGGGCCATGGCCTCGGTGTCGGCCACCATGACGGCGCCGGCCACACAGCCCACAAGAGCTTGAACTGCTTCGCGCACCTGATCTGGCAGGGCCCGTTTCAGGGCGATGTCGGACACCGAGACACGTCCACCCGGCTTCAGCACGCGGGCGATCTCACGCCAGACGGCGGTTTTGTCCGGTGACAGGTTGATGACACAGTTGGAGATGACCACGTCGACGGAAGCATCGGCTACCGGCAGGTGCTCGATCTCTCCCAGGCGGAACTCGACGTTGTCGATCCCCGTGCGTTCCGTGTATGAGGCGGCATTCTGCCGGGCTCGATCGATCATCTCCGCCGTCATATCGACACCGATGACGCGCCCTTCCGGGCCGACACGGTCGGCGGCGATGAAGACATCGAATCCGGCACCCGAACCGAGATCGAGCACAACTTCCCCGCCAGTCAGCGCGGCGAGGGCTGTGGGGTTGCCGCACGAGAGCCCGAGGTTGGCGCCTTCCGGCAGTGACGCCAGCTCATCGGAGTCACACCCGACGCCGCGGGCCAGATCGGTAGCATCCGACGCCGTGTTGCCGCAGCAGGATGAGGCTTCGCCGCGAGCGATGCTGGCGTAGCCCCGGCGCACGGTCGATCGCGTCTGCTCGGTAGTGGCAACGGGGGTTCCGGTATCGGTGCAGCAGGTGGGTTCACAGCCTGGATCAGCCATCTCCGAGCCTCCATGAGTAAGGGTGTGACTCGGAACATACGGAAATACGTATATACGGCAATACGTATTTATCAGATTCTCAGGTGACTTCAGTTGCGCGACACATCGAACAGGGCCTTGCCGTAGCGGTCGCGAATCCGTGCCAGCGCCGCGTTGCGTACCTGGCGGATGCGTTCGCGCGTGAGCCCGAGGCGCTGACCGATCGCCTCCAGTGTCATGGGTTCAAAGCCGTCGAAGCCGTAGTGACACCTCAGGATTTCACGCTCGCGCTCGTCCAGGATGTCGAGGCACTGATGGAGCATGTCTTCGGCCTCCCGGGTCTCGAGTCGCTCGTCTACCGGCAGGTCGGCGACGGCAAAGCGGGAGAGGACGTCGCCGTCCTCGCCATCGGCAAAGAGCGTCCGGTCGAGGCGGACCTCCGGGGCTGCCACGTCGAGGGCACGGCGCACACGCACCTGTGTGTAGCCTGCCTCGGACGCGACTTCCTCATCGGTGGCGATTCGCCCCATCTGCTGCGTCAACCGCGACAGGATGGTCTCTACCGTCTTCAGATCCTCCACCCGATTGGATGGCGCCGTGACCACGCGACGCCGCCGTGTCGCCGAGCGCAGGATGGACTGCCGGATCCACCACACGGCGTACGTGATGAAACGAAACCCCCGTTTCTCGTCGAACCGCAGAGCCGCTTCCATGAGGCCCAGGTTGCCGTCTGAGATCATCTCGCTCAGCGGCTGGCCCGTGGCCTGAAACTCCCGGGCAACAGAGACGACGAACCGCAGGTTGGCAGAGACGAGCTGTCCAAGGGCGTCGGTATCTCCTGCCCTGGCCTTGCGTACGAGTGCTCTCTCCTCCTCGTGCGTGATGGGAGTGCAATCGCGTATGTCGTGCCAGTAGGTGTCGAGAACTCTGGAGGGCAGGGCGGCCACGGTCCTTCTCCTTTCGCAAAGAGGCTCGCCCAACCATCAGCAGGAACCGTGCCGCCGGGTTTCTCTCTGAGCCGATGCCGATCCGGCTTCTTATCGAGACAGAGATGTCCCAATGTGCGGTGTGCTGCGACCACAGGGGCAGATCGGTCTCACCTGAGCTAGATGATGACCTGTACCAGAATCATCAGACAGAAACCGAAGAGGAAGGACCAGGCGATCTCGACAGGTCTGCGGTCGTCGAGGGCATCGGGAATCAACTCCATGAGGACGAGGAACATCATGGCGCCGGCGGCAAAACCGAGCAACGGCAGCAGCAGAGGCTGGAAGAACCAGACGAGCAGGGCGGCGGGAACGGCGGTGAGCGGCTGCGGCAGGCTCGTGAGAAATGCGGCGGTGAAACAGCGCAGGAATCCGGCGCCGCGAGCCCGCAACGGCAGGGCCACGGCGAGTCCCTCCGGGACGTTGTGGATGGCGATGGCCAGGGCGATGTAGCGGCCGAGATCGTCGACGCCGGCCACCGCTTCCTGCGAGGCGTAGCCGACGCCGACGACGACCCCTTCCGGCATGCTGTGGAAGGACATGGCGATGAAGATGAGGATTTCGCGACGAGAGCCTAGCCGGCGCAGGGAGGAGCGCTCCAGCGTCTGGCGTCGTAACAACCGGTCACAGCCCCAAAGGAACAGGGCACCGAGGAGAATGCCACCGAGGATGAGGACGATGTGATGCGTCGAGCCCGTGGCCTGTCCCATGATGATGCCAGGCAGGATCAGATTGTAGACGGAGGCAGAGAACATGAGTCCGCCGGCGAATCCGTATCCCAGGCCGACGCGCTTCTGCACGTCGAAGCCGCCGATGAACAGCGGTGCCGCTCCCAGGCCGCAGGCGACACTGGCAAGAATGCCGGCGAGGAAGCAGTCGAGGAGGAAGCCGTATTGCATGTCGATAACATCACGAAACAGCCTGCTGACGGCATATGACTTCAGGTGCGGAGGCTGCTCAACGTCACCTCGGTGACATGCTGTCCAGGTTGCAAATCCATCACGGGCCGACTACGTTCCATCTCATGGCCCGAACCTTCCGTATACCCCGCCTAGCGGTGATCCGCAACGCCGTCACCCTCTTCGCCCTGCTTCTGCATGTGGGCGCCGGGGCCGTGGCTGCCTGTGCCGGCGTCGACTGCGCCATGTCGACGCCTCCGGTGGGTACGATCGCCGCTGCCTGCTGTTGCGATGGCGAATGTGATGGACTCACGGTGGACGAGACGGTGGTGATTTCGTCGAAAGCGTCCAGCGGCACGTTCGAGGTCATATCTACTTACAGCCAGACCCTGGCCGTGACCCCGGTCCCACTCGCCGTCACGGCCTCGCTGCACGCGATCCACCCGCCCCGCCACAACCTCTTCCTGTTGCACCAGTCCTACCGCCTGTAGACACACGCACGATCTGAACAGTCCAGCTCTCGGACCGCAAAGTGAGTGCGGCTGTGAGCGGGCCGTACGAGTGTGTGTGTATTGATCCGCGTGTCAGACCCTCTCCATCCTGGAGGGCGGAGCTGCCGCGACAGCGGGAAGAGACTGATGAAAAGAGCGACACTGACCGTGCTCGCGTGCCTGTGCCTGCTTTCTACCAGAGCCGGTGCGGCGCCGACTGCCGGTCCCACCCCCCCGGACCTACAGGACCTGATCGACGAGGCTCTGGCAAGCCATCCACGGCTGCAGGCTGCCAGGCTGCGAGCTGAGGCTGTCGAGCACCGTATCGGCCCCGCCGGCGCCCTGGCCGATCCCGTGATCCGCCTCGAGATGAATAACGTGCCGACGAGTGACTGGGATTTTTCCAGCACGCCCATGAGCGGCCGGCAGCTGGGTGTCAGTCAGAGACTGCCATGGCCTGGCCTACGGGCGGCGCGGCAGCAGGTAGCACATGCCGCCTTTGCCGGCGCCCGGGAGCGGGCCACCGACCACGAGGCCCAGATCGTGTTCGACGTCAAGCGGGCTTGGTATGAGCTGGCTTTCCTCGACCGCGCCATCGACATCGCCGGTCGGAACGAGCAGCTGCTGGCGGATTTCGTCCGTATTGCCCAGACCAAGTACGCCGTCGGCCGCGGCCTGCAGCAGGATGTGCTCAAGGCCCAGGTGTCGCAGTCGGGCCTGCGCGAGCGTCTCATCGTCCTGCAATCGCAGCGCCGACAGGCAGAGGCGGAGTTGAACGCCGCTCTCGACCGCGAGTTGGACACGCCCGTGGACCGCACGCCGGAGTTGACGCCGACACCACTGACACACGAGGCCGGCGCTCTTGAAGAGATGGCGCTGCAGCGTCGTCCGGTGCTGGCGGCGTTGGGCCACGACGCCGTACGCTGGCGAGCCGCCGAATCGGCGGCACGGCTCGAAGGCCGGCCGGATTTCGACGTCAGTATCGCCTACCGGCAGCGCGACTTTGCCGACGACCCGGTACGTGGCAGCGATTTTGTCTCTGCAGCCGTGTCCGTGAGTCTGCCTCTCTGGCGAGATCGCAAGGAACAGGAACAGGCGACCGAGGCCAGACTCAACGCCCTTGCCGCCGAGTCGACCCGCAAGGCCCTGGCCCTGCAGATCCGGCTCGACATCCGTCAGGGATATGTCGCCGTCACCGCCCACCGTGAGCGCATGCGCTGGTTGCGGACGGCGATCATCCCGCAGGCCCAGCAATCGTTGAGTGCGGCCCTGGCTGGCTATCAGGTGGACAAAGTCGACTTCCTCACCCTGCTCGACAGCCAGGTGAGCCTGCTCGATTTCGACACGGATGCCTACCGCCACCTGACCGACTCGGAACAGATCCTGGCACAGATCGAGATGGCCGTGGGCACCCGCCTGTTTGACGAGGAGACCGAGTGATGCAACGCACGATTCTGTCCGCCGCACTGGCATTGGTCATGGGGATCGCGGTAGGGATCTGGTGGGAGGCCGGCACCGATGTCCATACCGAGAGCGAGCATGGAGATGAGGCCACGGTCTACCGTTGCGCCATGCATCCGGCCGTCATCGCCGATCACCCTGGCGCCTGTCCTGTGTGCGGTATGGATCTGGTGGCGGATGCCCCGGAACCACCCACCGACGGTGAACGTCGGATCGCCCACTGGCGGGCGCCGATGGATCCGAACTACGTCGCCGACGGGCCCGGCAAGTCCCCCATGGGGATGGATCTGATCCCCGTCTATGAGGACGAGTTGTCGGCGCGGGGCACGGTGAGCATCGATGCCGTGACGGCGCAGAACATCGGTGTACGAACCGCCCTGGTGGAAAACCGGCCCTTGCAGCGTTCGGTGCGCGCCGTGGGTCGTGTCGAATATGACGAGAGACGCATGACCGACATCAACACCAAGGTCGCTGGTTGGGTGGAGCGACTGTTCGTCGATTTCACCGGTCAGGAGGTGACGAAGGGAGAGCCTCTGCTCGAGCTCTACAGCCCCGAACTGGTGGCCGCCCAGGAAGAGTACCTGACCGTGCTGGACTACCTGGAGCGGCTCGAGGACCAGGCCGCTGACGACGACGTGCTGCGCGGTGCTGGTGAACTGCTGGCAGCTTCTCTGCAGCGCCTGCGATACTGGGATGTGAGCGAAGCGCAGATCGAACGGCTGCGGCGCGAGCGCCAGGCGACGCGCACCCTCACCGTCGCCACGCCGCAGGACGGCGTGGTCGTACACAAGGCCGTACTCGACGGCGCCTACATCAACCCCGGTCAGCATCTGTACCGCATCGCCGAGCTGTCGAGTGTGTGGGTCATCGCCAATGTCTATGAGTACGAGCTGCCCTGGGTGGCAGAGGGACAGGAAGCGGAAGTAACCCTCAGCTACCTGCCGGGACGCACGTTCGGTGGCCGTGTGACCCAGGTCCACCCCTTTCTCGATGGCACGACACGCACGCTGAAGGTGCGCATGAGTCTGGACAACGCAGACCGTGCCCTGAAGCCGGGGATGTATGCCAACGTCACACTGCGGGCAGCAGCAAGGCATCGCCCCGCCGTGCCGGTGGAGGCGATCATTCACTCGGGAGAGCGCACGCTGGCCGTCGTCGCTCTGGGCGAGGGCCGTTTCCAGCCGAGGCAGGTGGAGATCGGTGTGCAGGCCGACGGGTGGTACGAGATCCTGGCTGGCGTGCATGAGGGAGAGCGCATCGTCACGTCGGCTCAGTTCCTGATCGATTCGGAGAGCAATCTGAAGTCGGCGCTGAGTGACATGCTCGCCAGCGATGACGCTGCGGAATCGTCTCCGTCGCATGTGCACTGAAGGAGGTCTCGAGTCATGCTGACCCGCATCATCGAAACCTGCCTGCGCAACCGGCTGATGACCGTGCTGGTGACGATTTTTGTCATTGGCGGCGGCCTCTGGGCGGCCTTCAACACGCCCCTCGACGCGATCCCGGACCTGTCCGACGTGCAGGTCATCATCCTCACCGACTACCCTGGCCAGGCCCCCCAGGTCGTGGAGGATCAGGTGACCTATCCGCTGAGCACGGCCATGCTGTCGGTGCCCTTCGCCAAGGTCGTGAGGGGGTACTCCTTCTTCGGGCTGTCCTTCGTCTACATCATCTTCGAAGACGGAACCGACATCTACTGGGCTCGCAGCCGCGTGCTCGAGTACCTCAACTTCGTTACCGATCGCCTCCCTGCGGGCATCACGCCACGGCTCGGACCCGATGCCACGGGCGTGGGCTGGGTCTTTGAGTACGTGCTCGAGGATACCACCGGCCACAACGACCTGGCCCAGCTGCGCTCGATCCAGGACTGGTATCTGCGTTACGAGCTGACGAGCGTGCCGGGCGTATCCGAGGTGGCCAGCATCGGCGGCTTCGTCCGGCAGTACCAGGTGACCGTCGACCCGAACCGGCTGCTGGCGTACAACATGCCGCTGCAGAAGGTGCGCGCTGCCATCCAGCGGTCGAACAGCGATGTGGGCGGCCGGCTGATCGAGCTGGCTGAGACCGAGTTCATGGTGCGCGGCAGGGGCTACATCCGGTCGATCGAGGATATCGAGGGTATTCCCATCGGCGTCGATCTCAATGGTACCCCGATTCACGTGCGCGATATCGCCACCGTGCAGCCGGGCCCCGAACTGCGCCGCGGCCTGGCCGAGTGGGACGGGGAGGGGGAGATCGTCGGTGGCATCGTCGTCATGCGTTATGGCGAGAACGCCCTGGCCGTCATCGACCGCGTCAAGACGCGCCTGGCGGAGCTGAAGTCCGGTCTGCCCGAGGGTGTGACGATCCACACCGCCTACGATCGCTCCGGCCTGATCCGTCGCGCTGTCGATCACCTCAGCGGTAAGCTGGTGGAGGAGTGCATCATCGTGGCGCTGGTGTGCGTGCTGTTCCTGCTGCACGTGCGTTCGGCGCTGGTGGCCATCTTCACGCTTCCGGTGGGTATCCTCGTCTCCTTCCTGGTGATGCAGGTTCAGGGCATCAATGCCAATATCATGTCTCTCGGCGGCATCGCCATCGCCATCGGTGTGATGGTGGACGCCGCCGTCGTCATGGTGGAGAACGCGCACAAACACCTCGAGCGGGATGGCGGCAGGAAGGAGCACTGGGCGATCATTCTCGACGCGGCAAAGGAGGTCGGTCCGGCCCTGTTCTACTCCCTGCTGATCGTCACCCTTTCCTTCCTGCCCGTGTTCACGCTGCAAGCCCAGGAGGGTCGGCTGTTCAAGCCGCTGGCATACACCAAGACCTGGGCCATGGCGGCCTCGGCTTTGCTGGCGATCACCATCGTTCCCGTGCTGATGGGTTTTCTCGTACGCGGGCGAATCCTGCCGGAACGAAGCAACCCGCTGAACCGGTTGCTGCTGTGGCTCTACCGACCGGCCATCGAATGGGTGCTGAAGCACAAGCTGCTCGTGCTCGGCGTGAGTACAGCCGTGATGCTGGTGACCCTCATGCCGTACCGGACGCTGGTGCTGGACCGGGTCGAAGGCGGGACACGCGACACCCTGTCGAGGGTGCAGGGGCTGTTTCCCCTGGACCGCATCGGCTCGGAGTTCATGCCGCCCCTGTACGAGGGGGATCTGCTCTACATGCCGACGACACTGCCGGGTGTTTCGGTGACAAAGGCGCGGGAGCTGCTGCAGCAGACCGACCGCATCATCCGCACGTTCCCGGAAGTGGAGCACGTGTTCGGCAAGGTCGGCCGCGCCGAGACCGCCACCGATCCGGCGCCCCTGTCGATGATCGAGACGACGATCACACTGAAGCCGGAGTCCGAGTGGCGACCGGAGATGACACCCCAGCGGCTGATCGATGAAATGGACGCCGCCCTGCAGTTTCCGGGGCTCACCAACGCCTGGACCATGCCCATCAAGACACGCATCGACATGCTGTCCACCGGCATCAAGACCCCGGTGGGGATCAAGGTCGCCGGAGAAGATCTGGAGCAGCTGCAAGCCATCGGCCAGCGCATCGAAGAGGTCGTGCGCCGCGTGCCGGGAACCCTGAGCGTCTATGCCGAACGAGTCGCCGCCGGCAACTACCTCGACTTCGAGGTGCGCCGTGACGAAGCCGCCCGCTATGGTCTGACCGTCGGCGATGTGCAGGACGTGATCATGTCGGCGCTGGGCGGCATGAACATCACCTGGACCGTGGAGGGACGGGAGCGCTATCCGGTGAACCTGCGCTATGGACGTGAGCTGCGCGACAACCTGCCCGCTCTGCGGCGGTTGCTCGTGCCGACGCCTACGGGGGTGCAGATTCCGATCGAACAGGTGGCCGACATCCGCATCCGCAAGGGGCCGCCTGGCATCAAGAGCGAAAACGCCCGGCTCAACGCCTGGGTCTACGTCGACATCAAAGGGGTTGATGTGGGCAGCTACGTCGAGCAGGCACGCTTGGCCGTGGCGGCCGAGGTGGATCTGCCACCCGGCTACAGCCTGACCTGGAGCGGTCAGTATGAATACATGCAGCGCGCCGCGGCGCGGCTGAAGATGGTCGTGCCGGTGACCCTGGGGATCATCTTCCTGCTGCTCTACATGAACTTCCGCAGCGTCACCGAGTCCCTGCTGATCATGCTCACCTTGCCCTTTGCACTCGTGGGCGGCGTCTGGCTGCTGGATCTGCTGGAGTACAACATGAGCATCGCCGTGGGTGTCGGCTTCATCGCCCTGGCCGGCGTCGCCGCCGAGACGGGGGTCATCATGCTGCTCTACCTGGATCACGCCTGGGCCGACATGCGCCGGGACCGGGGCGAGAAGCTCACCCGCCAGGATCTGTATCGCGCCGTATCCATCGGCGCCGTCGACCGCGTACGCCCCAAGGTGATGACGGTGACGGCGACAATGGCGGGCCTGCTGCCCATCATGTGGGGGGAGGGTACCGGCTCCGAGGTGATGCGGCGCATCGCCGCACCGATGGTGGGTGGCCTGGTATCGTCGACGATCCTGACCCTGCTGGTGATCCCCGTATTCTACACCGTCTGGCAGGCCTGGGTCTGGCGGCATCGCTTGCACGAGGAAGAGGAGAACCGATGATGGACGACACTCGTGACCCCGTCTGCGGCATGACGGTCGAGATCGAGGCCGACACGCCGCATCACGAACACGAAGGCACGACCTACTACTTCTGCTGTGACGGCTGCCGTGCCACCTTCGCCGCTGATCCCTCAGGCTGCCTGGCTCCGGCGGCGAGCGACGGCGGTCACACCGATCCCGTCTGCGGCATGACGGTCACAACAGAAGAGTCGGCGGGTACACACGAGCACGCCGGCCAGACCTACTACTTCTGCGGCACCGGGTGTCTGGACAGATTCAGTGACGATCCCGAGGGCTGGCTGACGGGCACCGCAGCTGAGAAGGACGTGCCCGAGGGGACCGAATACACCTGTCCCATGCATCCCGACGTGCTGCAGATCGGCCCGGGGTCGTGTCCCGATTGCGGCATGGCTCTCGAACCGCGAACGATCAGCCTCGAGGACGAGGAGGATCCCGAGCTCATCGACATGGTCCGGCGGTTCGGTATCAGCGCCGTGCTGGCCCTGCCGGTGCTGGTGCTGGCCATGGGTGACCACCTTCCCGGCAATCCGGTGAACGACTGGCTGTCTCATGCCGCCAACACCTGGCTGCAGCTTGCCCTGGCTACGCCGGTCGTGCTCTGGGGGGGCTGGCCGTTCTTCGTGCGCGGCTGGCAGTCGATCCTCAACCGCAGCCCGAACATGTTCACCCTCATCGGCATCGGTGTTGGTGCGGCTTTCGGCTACAGCGTCTTCGCCACTGTGGCACCGGGACTCTTTCCCCCGTCCTTCCACGGCTCGGACGGTAAGGTTGCCGTGTATTTCGAGGCCGGGGCTGTGATCGTCGCTCTCGTGCTGCTGGGTCAGGTGCTGGAGCTGAAGGCGCGAGGACGAACGTCAGACGCCCTGCGGCAACTGCTGCATCTGGCGCCGCCCACGGCGCTGCGACTCGGGACCGACGGCAAGGAGGAGGAGATCCCCCTCGAACACGTGCAGGTCGGCATGCGCGTGCGTGTGCGTCCGGGAGGCAAGGTCCCGGTGGACGGCGAAGTCGTGGACGGCGGCAGCTCGGTCGATGAGTCGATGGTGTCCGGGGAGCCGATGCCGGTGGAGAAGACCACGGGGAGCACCGTCACCGGTGGCACTGTGAACGGTACCGGTACCCTCGTCATCGAGGCCCGGCGAGTCGGGGCGGACACGCTGCTGTCACGTATCGTGCAGATGGTGGCCGAGGCCCAGCGCAGCCGGGCCCCGATCCAGCGTGTCGCCGACCGCGTCGCCGGCTGGTTCGTACCCGCCGTGGTGCTCTCGGCGGCGGCGACCTTCGTCATCTGGGCCGCCGTCGGCCCCGAACCGGCCATGACCCACGCCCTGGTCAACGCCGTGGCGGTGCTCATCATCGCCTGTCCCTGTGCTCTCGGGCTGGCGACTCCCATGTCGATCATGGTCGGCACCGGTCGCGGCGCAGGCGTCGGTGTATTGATCCGTGACGCCGAAGCCCTGGAAGTCCTCGAGCAGGTAGACACCGTCGTCGTCGACAAGACGGGCACGCTGACACAGGGCCGACCCGAACTGGTCGCCGTGGAACCGGCCGAATCGGTGACCGCTGACGAGCTGGTTCATCTGGCGGCCAGTCTGGAACGCGGCAGCGAGCATCCTCTGGCGGCCGCCCTGGTGGCCGGCGCTGAAGCTCGACAGCTGCCACTGTCGGCGGTGGACGAATTCGAGTCCCTCACCGGCCTGGGCGTGAAGGGCAGGGTCGAAGGCAGGATGATCGCCCTCGGCAACGCCGCACTGTTCGCCGCCGAGGGAATAGATATCTCGGCCCTGCGGGAGTCGGCCCATGTCCTGAATGAGCAGGGCAACACCACCGTGTACGTCGCCATCGACGGCCAGGCTGCCGGTTTGCTCGGGGTGGCCGATCCCATCAAGGACTCGACGCCGGAAGCGATCCGCCTGTTGCACGAGGCGGGCATCAGCGTCGTCATGCTCACCGGGGACCACGAGACCACAGCACGGGTAGTGGCCCGCGATCTCGGCATCGACGACGTCGTAGCCGGGGTGTTGCCCGCCGGCAAGAGTGCCGTGATAGAGCGCCTGCAGGCTGCCGGGCACACCGTGGCCATGGCCGGGGATGGCATCAACGATGCCCCCGCACTGGCACGTGCCGAAGTGGGTATCGCCATGGGTACCGGAACCGACGTGGCCATGGAGAGCGCCGGGATCACGCTGGTGCAGGGAGATCTGCGCGGTATCGCCCGCGCCCGACGTCTGAGCCGCGGCACCATGCGGAACATCCGTCAGAACCTGTTCTTCGCCTTCGCCTACAACAGTATCGGTGTACCTGTTGCGGCGGGAATCCTTTACCCCTTCTTCGGTATTCTGTTGAGTCCCATTCTCGCCAGCGCTGCTATGACTCTCAGCTCCGTGTCGGTTATCAGCAACGCTCTGCGTCTGCGCCGGCTGACGTTGTAACCAGGCTCGAAGCGAGACAGCCGTGTCCCCCCGGGAGCGCGTACACCGCCCTGCGACGGTGCAGGGCGTCACCGTCAGCGCTGGCCTCAATCATCATCGTCGTCGTGGTCGCGCCGGTGCGAAGGCAGGTCTATCGCCCCCTCCTCGCTGAGAGTCGAGGTGTGCACACGTGCCGCGCCGTAGCGGTAGACGAGCTCGCCGCCGGAATGGCCGACACCGAGGGCGACGATGGCAACGATCAGAGTAAGTGCCCCGGAGGCGTGGCGCGCTAGCGACCCGGCTGGGCCGGACAGGAGTCCCGCGGTGGCGATGGCCGCCGCACACCACACAAGCACGAGGAACACCTCGGCGCGTTCCTCGTGGGTCTCGAGGGCTGCCTCCGGGACGACGGCTTCGACGGCTTCCTCGTCGCTCTCACCGGTCTCGACGGCCGACCAGGCACTCAAGGCCAACAGCAGATGCAGGAGAACGGCGATCCGCCACAGTGACACCGGGTCAGGACGCCGCCGGCTGTACCAGAGGACGGCACCCGCCGCCGGTGGCAGCAGGACTGCCAGAGCGAGAGGCAGGTGGACGACGAAAGGGTGCAGGGGCAGGTCCATGGAAACTTCTCCCGGTGATAGGTTCGAGCATCAGTATGCGGCGCGGACCTCGTTCCGGGTATCCGGCATCCGCAACAGATGGCTACATTTCCTGGGGCAAGACCCTCCGCCACGTGGAGATAGAGCAGATGCCCGATGCCGACGGGTCCGGATTCCGGTGTTTCAGGTCACGTCAACCAGGTCTACCTGATCGTCCTGCTGGGCTCGATCGCCCTGGCGGGGGCAGCAGACATCGTTTTCGACGCGCCCACCACGTGGCGTGATCCCCACCTGTTGCTTGAGGGTGGGGTCCTGGCCTTCTGCATCGCCTCGGCGGCTTGGCTGGGTCGCGGCTGGATGCGTGAGCGGCGATCTCTCGAACGTCTCCAGGAATCTCTGGCGTCTCATCAGAATGATACGGTCAGGCGCCAGATCGGGCGAGGGTATGTAGGGTGGCCGGTTTGACGCACGCCACCGCCGGTCTAGGTTGAGCCGCTACCCCGCACTCCAGGAGGCTCCCCGTGATCTACAACGTGGCACAGTTGTCCGCCGACCAGCTTCGGTCGCTGCAGTTCTTCGAGTCCGAAACGGGACGAACCCTTATCGCCTTGAGCGGTATCGATGCCGAGCCGGCCCCCCTGAACGAAGAAGAGGTGACGCGCATCCAGAATCTGGAGAAGGACCTTGGGTTGACGCTGGTTGCCGTCAGCTAGTACCCGACGCGCAGCCAGATCGCGAACAGGGCCCACACAATCGCGAAGGCGATGGGTATGACGAGACCCCAGGGTTTGTCTTGTCTTTGGGTGTGCATCTCGACCTCCTTGGCGTCGCCTACGCCGACATTCGCTGTCGGCGCTCAACGACAGACCAAGCAACTCCCGTACCTCGTGGAGCCCGGGGTCGTCAGCGATGGCGATGTGCGGCTTTGGCCACCGCCCACGGGATCGATTCCACCGCCGTCGATTCGGTTGTGAGTATCTCCACTTCGAAGAGCTGTACCGGCCCGAGGGTTCGCAGTTCCAGGTTATCCGCTGTCGTTGCTGAGGGCAGAAGGATCTCCTGCCAGCCGTCGACGACTCGCGACCGATCGTCGACACGCGCCGTCAGTTCTCCCTCTGGATCTCGCGTCGCACCCTCGTGTTGAAGATGACCGCCCACGTAGGTTCGGACCTGGTAATCATTGGCTATGGCACCGACTCGGATGCGAACCCGATCGACCGGTTGCACGCTGTCCCAGACGAACACGAGTATACCTTTGGTATTCCATTGGAAAGCGAAGGCTCCGTCAGCGGGCGGGGTGATGCCGTCCGTCAACCAGGCAACATCTCCCTCGTGCTCGTTCCACGTGGTGGCACGGCTCACCGCATCGGGGGCGAGATTGCGGCCTGGGGACAGCGAGACCGCCGCAACCGCCGCCAGGGACAGGCTCAGAACGACACAGAAACGCAGCAGATCAGGCTGTCGCAATGGCCAAACTCCGTGCGGTCATCTCGCTGAGACAAGGACCGGTTGGTCCCACCCGGTCGCGAACCGGGGCACGGCTGTCTCTCCGGCCAGCGGCTGCCCTTCGATCCTCACGGCTTGCCGGTGTGGCACGAGCCTTGCCAGTCGTTCTCCCAAAGACAGTGCAATCACCTTCCAGGAGACCTCTTATGTCCACCGATGCCAATGCCAAGCCCCATCCTACAGTCCTGTTCTTCGGCGCCCCGGGCTCGGGTAAGGGGACCCAGGGCAAGATTCTGGCCAGCATTCCCGGGTTTGTACACGTCTCGTCGGGCGAGATGTTCCGCGAACTCGAGCCGGACAGCGAATTGGGGAAGGTATTCCTCGACTACTCCAGCAGGGGGGACCTGGTCCCCGACGACGTCACCATCCGTCTGTGGGAGCACCACATGGACCGCCTGGTCCAGGCCCGCCAGTTCAACCCGAGCAGAGATACCCTCATCCTCGACGGCATTCCCCGCAACCTGCAGCAGTCCGAGATGCTGCAGGGACGCATCGACGTGCGTCTCCTGTTGCACCTGCATGCCGCCGACGAGGAGCAGATGGTGCAGCGTATCCGTGGCCGTGCCCTGCGCGAGGGACGTCTCGACGACGCCAACCCGGACGTCGTGCGTCGGCGCTTCCGTGAATACGACGCCGAGACGTTCCCGGTCCTGGAGAGTTACCCGAGGGAGAAGGTTCGCAGTATCGATGCCTGCGCCGCCCCCCTTGAGGTCCTGCGTCAGGTCATCGAGGTGCTGCAGGTCATGCTGTATCCGGAAACGTTGCAGCACGCCGCTTGAAGCCTGCCCATCAGGATCGGCCCCACGGCCTCGGCCCCGGCCAGAGCATTCACCAGCCGGTAGGCGATATTGGCCGAGCTGAGATCGGGGAAGATGAGCACGTTGGCGCGGTCGCCGAGCCGGGCGAAGGGGTAGACGTCGTTCAGCGTCTCCGGTCGGAAGGCCAGATCGGCCTGCATCTCCCCTTCCACTACCAGACCCGGATCGGCGGCGCGCACCAGTTCGGTGGCGCGTCGCATCTTCACCGCCTGGGGATGGTCGGAGCTGCCGAAGGTGGAGAACGAGAGCATCGCCACGCGCGGTTCGACGTCGAAGCAGCGTGCCATGCTCGCTGACTGGAGCGCGATCTCGGCGACCTCTTCGGCGCTGGGGTCGAGGTTGATCACGCGATCGGCGAAGAACAGCACCTCGCTCTGCCGCACCATCATGTAGAGGCCGGCAGCCCGTTTCACCCCCGGCTCCAGGCCGATGATCTGCAACGCCGGCCGAACGGTGTCGGAAAAATGGTGCAGCAGGCCGCCGACAAGGCCGTCGGCGTCGCCCATACGTACCATCATCGGTCCCAGGTAGTGACGGTGCCGCAGACGGGCACCGGCTTCGGCCAGAGTCAGTCCCTTCCGCTGTCGCAACTGGTGCAATTCAGTGGCGTATTCGTCGCGCCGCTCGAAGTGCGTCGGATCGATGATGCGAAGGAAATCCCGGTCGTACCCCAACGCCTTCAGCTGCGTCACGACCTCGGCTTCGTCACCGATGACGATGGGCTCAGCGATCCCCTCCTCGGCGACCATGCGACAGGCACGCAGCACCCGCGGCTGGTCCCCTTCGGGAAAGACGATACGGCGGGGACTGGCGGCCGCCTTCGCATCACCAGACGCACGACCTCGCGGTTGTGGCTCAAGCGATGGGCCAGCTCCTGTCGATACGTGGCCATGTCGAGTTGACGCCGGGCGACGCCTGACTCGATGGCCGCCTGGGCCACCGCCGGCGCCGCCGCCAGCACGACACGCGAGTCGAAGGGCTTGGGCAGGATGTACTCCGTGTTGAAGCTGAGGCGTTCGATGCGATAGGCTCGCAGCACCTCGTCGGGCGTCTCTTCGCGCACCAGCGAGGCGATGGCCCGGGCTGCGGCCACCTTCATTTCCTCGGTGATCTTCGTGGCGTGGGCGTCCAGGGCACCGCGAAAGATGGAGGGAAACGCCAGGACGTTGTTCACCTGGTTCGGATAATCCGAACGCCCGGTGGCGACGATGGCGTCGGGACGTACTGCCCGGGCCTCATCGTAGGGAATCTCGGGGTCGGGGTTGGCCATGGCGAAAACGATCGGCTGGTCTGCCATACCCTTGAGGATTTCTGCCGTGACACTGCCCGGCCCCGACAGACCCATGAACACGTCGGCGCCCTGCATCGCCTCTTCGAGCGTGCGTCGATCGGTGTCGGCGACGAAGCGTTCCTTGTACTCGTTCATACGTTCGGTGCGGCCACGATAAATAACACCGGCCGAATCGCAGACGATGCGGTTTTCGATCCTGACGCCGAGAGACTCGTGGAAGGCGGCGCACGCCAGGCCGGCGGCACCGGCACCGGCATAGACGACACGGACCTCGTCCAGGGCTTTTCCCGCTAGTTCCACGGCGTTCAGCAAGCCGGCACCGCTGACGATGGCGGTACCGTGCTGATCGTCGTGGAAAACGGGAATCGACAGCCTCTCGCGCAACTGCTCCTCTACGTGGAAGCACGCCGGAGCGCCGATATCTTCGAGATTGATCGCGCCGAAAGTGGGTTCCATCAACTGGACGGCGTCGACGATCCGATCCACGTCCTCGGTGTCCAGTTCGATATCGAAGGCGTCGACATCGGCGAAACGTTTGAAGAGGATCGCCTTGCCCTCCATCACGGGCTTGCCCGCCAGGGCGCCGATGTTTCCCAGCCCGAGAACGGCCGTGCCGTTGGTGACCACCGCCACGAGGTTGCCTCGGGCGGTGTACTGGCGGGCCGTTTCGGGGGCCTGCTGAATCTCAAGACAGGGGATGGCGACCCCCGGAGAGTATGCCAGCGACAGGTCTCTCTGCGGCAGGAAGGGCTTGGTGGGTACTACCTGCAGCTTGCCCGGCGGGAACTGGCTGTGATACTCCAGGGCGTCGTCACGCTCGTTCATGGCTTCTTCGCTCTCACCTCGAGTGCCGGGGGATACGGCGATGGCCCCGGAGAGAATCCCCGGCT
Organism: Candidatus Latescibacterota bacterium; assembly: GCA_036011085.1. Lineage (GTDB taxonomy): Bacteria > Latescibacterota > UBA2968 > UBA8231 > UBA8231 > UBA8231. The sequence continues at coordinate 13,446 of DASCMS010000033.1, read as the reverse complement.
CGGCAGCCAAAACTGCCCCCTCGATGGGGCGGCGCAAGCTGGTTGCAGGGGACATGGGGGAGACGCGCTGAGACATACATGTCTCAGTGAAAGGAACAGGATTCTCAGATTCTCTGAGAGAGGGCGGTTTGGTATGGATCGTGCTTTGTGAGCTCAAGGATACGCCCCCGCAAGGAGATGACCTTTGCCTGCCACCCGATCTGCTCTGCTCGATTCATACTGGAAGGACATCCGCCACTGTGAGCCTCTGTCCCGTGATCAGGAGGTGAATCTGGTCCGCCGCGCCCGGGACGGGGACGGCGAGGCCATGCGTGACCTCATCGCCGCCAACGTCCGCTTCGTCGTCTCTGTGGCGCGCGAATTCCGTGGTACCGGTTGCCCGATGAACGAGTTGATCTCGGACGGCAACCTGGGGCTCGTGGAAGCGGCTCGCAGATTCGACGAGACGCGCGGCTTCAAGTTCATCACCTATGCGGTGTGGTGGATCCGGCAGTCGATCCGGCGCTCTCTCTCCGAGCGCCGCGGTACTGTGGTGGCACCCTCCAATCGAGTCGCTGATCTGAAACACGTCGAACGTGCCCGCATGAAGCTGTCCCAGGCTCTGGGACGGGCCCCGACGGTCCATGAAATGGCTCAGGAGACTGAGTTCTCCACGCGGCGCGTGAATCGCGCCCTGGAGGTCGCCATCCCGGACGTACATCTCGATCGCTCCCTGTATGCGGAGGACGAAGAGACGTCCGTGGCGTCCCTGTTCGAGTCCGATGATCCCGACACGGATGCCGAGACCCAGGAGCATGAAACAACGGACCTGATCACACGCTGTCTGGGCACCCTCGGCACCCGGGAGCGGGAGATCATTCGGCGCTACTACGGATTCGATGATTGCGAACCCATGACGCTCGAGGAAATCGGCCACACCTTCGGCCTCACGCGGGAGCGGATCCGGCAGTTGCGCGACATCGGTCTGACCCAGTTGCGGGATCGATTCGGCGACGTGCTGTTCGAACTGTCGCACAACTAGTCAACGAGATTAGTAGACGAAGTCCTCCACGTCGTAGGCTGCCCGCCGGGGTCCTCCGTCGGCGCGAGGCGTCAGGAGCGATTCGATGGTCTGGCGCTGCTTCTGCATATCCGCCTCGCTCAGCGATCCCAGACCGCGGGCCTGTACCTGTTGCTGGTACCGACCACCTGAGCGCAACGGACTGAAGAAGACGATATCCCCGCTGTCCAGGCTCATGCTGCTCAGGGCTCTCACCGTCTCCTCCGCGTGCTCCTGCGCCAGCCCATCTCCACCGGCGCCAAGCAGTATGATCATGCCGACGGAGAGGCCGCACTGGCGAAGACGTCGAACCGCGGCGATGGCATCGGCGGCGTCTCCGGCCTTGCCAAGCAAACTGCGTACATCGTCGCTGCCGGACTCCAGACCGAAGTAGATATGCTGCAGCCCGTGGCCAGCCAGGGCTCGCAGATCATCGTCGGTGTGACGGCTCGGCCCAAGAACATCGGTGAAGGCGGACAGTTCGCGGAACGCTGACTCGGGAAACTCAGCCCGAACACGGGCGACCATCGGCAGCAGGCGCGATGCGGGAACCGCCAGCAGATTGGCGTCGCCGAGAAACAGGTGGCGACGGGCCTGAAGGCCCTGACCGAAGAAGGCACGGATCCGAGCCAGGTGCTCGTCGAGTCCCTCCCTGGAGCGGACCTCGTACGGTCGATCACGATAGAGGTGACAGAAGGTGCACCGATTCCAGGCGCAGCCGCGTGTGATCTGCACCAGCAGGGCGTTGTAGCGATCAGGCGGCAGGATGGGGACCGAGGTGTAGAGCTCGGCAAACTCGGCAACGTCCCCGGCCAGGCGCGGTGTATCCCACGACAGCACCCGGCGCAGCAGAACGTCGAGCTCGGGGCCGACGGGTACGGGTAGTTGATCTGCCTCGAAGGTCGCCGCTTCCAACCCTGCCAACAGCAGGCGCACCTGGCTGTGCACATGCTCCCACAACTCCAGGGCTTCTGCCGGCGACAGCCAGCGACGCCCGGCAGGGCCCTCGTCCGCCGCCCGCGCCCGAACCCCCCCATCGAGACCTCGACGGTAGTGGATCCCCTTCAGCAGCGTACTCCAGGGCCGGCCTTCGCCGTCGAAGGTGAATACCGTCGACACGTCGATAGCAATGGAGGTCGTCGTCGGCTTGCGACGGACCTGCCACAGACCGGGATGTCCCGGAACGCGAAGATTCGCCCGCAGGCGATGTGGCAGGGGCGGAGCGCCCTCCATGTTACCGGCAGCGGAGAGGCGCTCCGTCGGGATCAACTCAGTCCCGTCACCTGGCCGCCGGCATCGACGTCGATGTTCATGAATGCGGGACGGATCGGCAGACCCGGCATGGTCATGATATCGCCGCACAGGGCATAGAGGAACCCGGCACCGGCCGACAGGCGCATCTCGCGAACGGGTACCGTGAAGCCGCGAGGCCTCCCCTTCAACGTCGGGTCGTGGGAGAGTGACGCCGGGGTCTTTGCCATGATGACGGGCAGGTGGCCGAATCCCAGATGTGAGAATCGATCGATCTGTTGCTGTGCGACATCGGAGATATCGACGCCATCGGCGCCATAGATCTGCGTCGCGATGGTGTGCATTTTGTCGATCAGCGGCGTCTCCGTGTCATAGAGAAACCGGAACCCTTCCCGACCGTCGCCATCGTCGCAGGCTGCCATCACCGCCTCAGCGATCTCGACGCCACCCTTGCCTCCGTGGGCCCAGACCTCGCTGGGCGCGGCGGCGCGGGCACCGGCAGCTTGCGCCGCGGCGATGACGCTCTCGATCTCCTCGTCGGTGTCGGTGGGAAAGCGGTTGACACAAACCACGGCGGGCACGCCGAAGCGACCGACGATTTCGATATGTCCCACCAGATTTTCGAGGCCCCCCTCGAGGCAGGCCGCCTGCTCATCGGGAGTGGGCGGAGGCACTCCACGTTTTGTCCTTTTTAGGCCGCCGTGCTCCTTGAGCGCCTTCACTGTGGCCACGACGACGGCGCAGTCCGGGCGCAGTCCGCTGGCGCGGCACTTGATGTGGCTGAACTTCTCGAAACCGCAATCAGAGCCAAAGCCGGCTTCCGTCACCAGGTAGCCGCCGTCGGCCAGCATACCGAGGGCGATCTTGTCGGCGACGATGGAGCTGTTGCCGTGGGCGATGTTGGCGAAAGGTCCGGCGTGGACAAGGACGGGAGACCCGGCCAGAGTCTGCAGCATCGTTGGTTCGATGGCATCGTTCAGCAACGCCGCCATGGCCCCGGCGACCGCCAGATCCTCGGCCGTGACGGGACGGTTGTCGCGATTGCAGGCCACGACGATCCGTCCGAGACGGGAACGCAGATCCTGGCGGTCCGTGGCCAGAGCGAGTATGGCCATGACCTCGGAAGCGGCGGTGATATCGACGCCGCTGTCCCGTTCGGGACCGTCGGCTTCGTCCTGACACAACCCGATGCGGCGCAGGGCTCGATCGTTGACGTCGACGACACGCTTGAACGTAACCGTCGCTGGATCGATATCGAGACGGTGCAGGCCGGCCCGGGCCAGGCGCTTGTCACTGAGACGCCCTTCGTGGTACATGCGGGCATCCACCGCGGCGGCCAGCAGGTTGTGCGCCGCAGCGACAGCGTGGATATCTCCGGTGAGATGCAGGTTGAGGTCGTCCATGGGAACCACCTGGGCGTACCCGCCACCGGCGGCGCCTCCCTTGATACCGAAGGTGGGTCCCTGGGACGGCTGACGGATCGTCGCCACCGTGGGCTGTCCGAGCGTGGCGAAGGCCTGGGACAGACCGATGGTCGTCACCGTCTTGCCCTCTCCCGCTTTGGTCGGTGTCATGGCCGTGACCACGACGTACCGAGCCTGACTGCGGCGCGTCGCATCGGCGCTCACAGCATCGAGGTGAATCTTGGCCTTGAAGCGACCGTAGAGCTCCAGGTCATCCTCCTTGAGACCGACGCTGGCGGCGATGTCGCCAATGGGCTGCAACACCGCCGCACGGGCGATCTCGAGATCACTCTTCATCGTGATACAGCCCCCATTGTGCCGATCCGTGCCGGGTCGACGGGCACGTCGCCCCAGGCCTCGACCATGTCACTGATCCGCTCGATGCGCTCGGGTATGGCGTCGGGCATGACGTTGTCGGCGACGCCGAGAATGAAGGCGTCACCCGGTGCTGCAGTGCGGAACACATCGATCATGTAGGCCTCAAAGGCGGCATCTGAGTAGGTGGATTCCAGGATCACCGAGGGCACGGCGCCCCAGATGATGACATTCGTCCCGAAGGACTCGCGAGCCTCGGCCAGCGTGCACGTGGCCTGAGGTTCGGTGGTGAAGGTCTCGGCCATGTCGAAGCCGGCCTCCTGCATGTTGCCGAGGATCAGCCGCGAGTCGTTGTCGGCATGGGTGCTCAGCGTCTTGCCCTGAGTGTGCAGCAGGGCCGACAGGTCCCGGTAGTAGGGTGTGATGTAGCGATCGAACAGAGGCGGCGGCGTCATCGCGGAATCGAAGTGCACCCCGTGCAGGATCAGCCGTGCCGGTGATTCGGCCAGCAGCGGCCATTGCCGCTCGCGTTCGAGCTCCTCCATGCGGCGTATCAACGCTTCCACACGGTCGGGACAGTCGGCGAGCATGTAGTAGCCGGTCTCGTATCCGGCCAGCTTCTGCAGAAAGTGGTGGAAGGGTACGTCACCGGCGCCCACCAGGGGGTAGCCGTCATCGCCGATCTCTTCTTCGTAGCGCCGGTAGTCGTCGTACGTCGGCGTGTAGTGGGTGTGCTCGAAGAGATACTCCGCCACGGCCAGATCCGCCGGCTCCTTGACGATGTGCTCCACCTCGAGGCCGCCGATGCCGGCGTCTTCGAGCACGGTCGAGCGCTGATAGCGGGACGTCACGGACCCGACGGGTGTGCGGTATTCGTACAGCGTCGACTCCCCTTCCTGCTGCTGAGTCACCTCCACGTCACCACGTTGCTCGGTGGTGTAGACGTGACCGTCGCGGGCCGGTGTTCCCAGCCGCATGGCCCGCTCCACATCGCGCAGACTCATGTTCTGGAAGCGTTCCGGCAGTGTGCCGCGACGGGTCTGTGCCGTGTGCCAGAGCAGTAGTCGAGGGATCCATGGAATCCGATCCGGGCGACGTCCGTCCATGATCGCCAGTAGGCGCTCGCGGTTCGTCATGTCGTCACGCACCTGTCTATTTCGGAGGTAGTGCTGTGTCCGGCAGCCGGCCCACATCGAACACCTCGGGGCAACTGCCCTGTACTTCATTGCGCCACGAAGACGTGTGCGCCAGGGAGAAATCCTTCGGTGGTTGGAGCGGCTGCAGGGCGGAAAGATCACCGGTGGCCAACTGGGCTTCGATGACACGTCCCCAGTAGCACCGTCGTTCGGGATGGACCTCACATCCGCCGTTGAGATCGGCGCCGGCGCAGGGACCGTTGAGCAGACGTTTGGCACAGCCAGCCGTCGGCTCCGGGCACAGGTAGGCGAGGTCCGAGATGCGGCAGTCACCGCACATCTCGCAACCGAGCTTCGACGTCTTCATGGCCTGTTCGAAGAGTGTCGCCGCCCGCAGTCGGAAGCCCTCCTCATCTCCCCCGACCATCCAGCGCAGCAGACCATTCAAGCCCTTGTCAGGCTCAAAATAGCGGCTGTGCAGCTTCTGCATCCTGGCATCCACCGGGGTGTAACCGCTCCGGTCCGCCTTCAGCAGGGCCTCGTCGAGCAACAGACCATCGTCCCCGTGGGGCAACAGGTAGAAGGCATCCTCAACAGGCGAAAAGTCCATAGGCCGCTGGCCATCGGCGTCACGGTACTCCTCCCAGCTCTCATGCCAGTCGCGTCCGCCCAGCGAATCGAGTTCGTCGCGCACGGCGCGGGCGTCGTCCAGCGACGAGATCCCAGCCAGGTTGATCCCCTTGTATCCGAGACCGTCGAGAAGAATGTGGCTCAGCAGCGCGGCACGGCGTACGGCCATGCGTTTCTGGTGGTCGGCCAGTTCCCCGAAGCTCATGCGCCGGCCACCTTTGACGTCCTGCTTCGACCCGAGGCGCCCCTGGAACTTCCTCTTGAGATCCTCGGGAATCACGGCGCCGGCCACGTGCACTCGATTGAGGATGCGCAGAAACTGGGGCGTCAGGAAATAGACCATGGGAATTACCGGCGTATCCGCCATGCCGGCGCGGCCCATCCACAACTTGAACTCCTGGAACTTGGCCACATCGTAGCCCAGTTGAGTGATGAAGAAATCGGCCCCGGCGGCTTTCTTCTTCCAGGCTTTCATGTATTGCCCGATCAGGTCGGCTTCTTTGTACTTGAAGGGCGACACGGCGGCACCGATGCGCATCTCCTCCAGGGCCCCTCCGGGACGGGGCAGCAGGTCAGGAAACCCGATACCACGGCGGAGGGTATCGAGGGCCATCACCAGACTCACCGAGTCCAGGTCGAAGACCGGCCGCCCCCCGGTGGGATAATCACCGCTGATGGCGAAGAAGTGATGCAGGCCCTGGTGATAGAGAGCCAGAGCCCGGCGGATCAGAGCGTTCCGGTCGTCACTCTTGCACGACAGGTTCATGATCGGCTGACGCTCGCTCAGACGCGCTACCTCGAGGGCCAGGGTGTCCGGCCCCGGCGTGCGGTTGCCCCCCGGCGTGTCGGTGATGGTGAAGATCCAGTCCGTATCTCGGGCCTGTTCGGCGAACTGGATAATCTGGTCCATGCTGCCTTCGGCTGGCGCCAGTTCGAGGACGAAGACCCGCTTCGACGGATCGGCGAGGGCTGCGCCGAACGGATCTGGGATGGCGGCACGCTTTGGTGGTGCCGGCGAGCGTGGCTGGCTCTGGGCGTATTCGACGAGCAGGGTGAGCGCGTCCGTCGCCTCGCCCGTGGCGATGGTGCGGATGAGCTTGAGAATGCGCGCGTCGCACAGGTTCTCGCCGGAGATCTGCCCGGCATCACAGATGGCGGCGTCCACACCGTACTCCATGGCCACTCGCAGATAGGCGCGGTTGATCGACAGCCGGCGAGGCAGGCCGTCAGAGCAGTTGGACAAGCCCAGGACCACGTGAGCGCCGGCCATATCAGGATCCTCGCGGATCAGGCGGATACCCTCGAAGGTGCGCTTCGTGTAGCCCACCATGTCGGCGCCGAGGGGGCCCACCGTGGGATCGAAGAAGACCTCGTCGGCGGCGCAGCCTGCCTCGCGGGCCGCGGTGAAGATGGCCCGTGCCGTATTGTGATAGACGCTGGCGTCGGCGATGTCGGTGAAGCCCGCTTGCTGGTCGTCGCTACCTTCGCCGGCGCGTTCGAGGAGCATACCCACCACGGCGAAGGGCAGCTTGGCGCGCAGCTGCAGCAGCTCCAGGCGATTGACCGTGACCGAGTTGATCAGCGGCGTGTACGGCCCACCGAGAGCCTCGTGGTAGTGCCGCAGACCGAATTCGAGCAGACCCGGGTCAGAACTGTCGATACAGGGAGGCACGCCGCCGAACTCGGCGATCATGTCCAGCACGTGGGCGAGCAGCTTCCTCGTGCCGTCGGCGCCCACCAGGGGATCGGTCAGAAAGTCATCGACGTTGACGTCCAGGTAGTCGGCTCCCGCCGCCACCTGGCTGTCCACGAGCTGCCGCAAGTGTCGCTGCCCGGCTTCGCGGTCGAGGGTATCGCCGGTCAGCCAGCGACGGGCTGATACCTGCACGCTGGGGATATGGCAGTGAAGACTCTCACCGATGCGGATCAGGGCCATTTGCTCTCCTTCAGGCCTCGGGGGCCGGCGCCACATGAATGACGCCTTCGTCGTAACTCGGCCGCACCTCACGGCCTGCGGGAACGTGCAGGAAGTCCTCGTCAGGCCAGTCACCGTCAAGCCAGCGCTGGAACAGGGACAGATCTCCCTTCACCTCTTGGTACTGCCAGCCGCGGCTCTCGCATTGCGAACAGGCCTCTTCGCGGTGCGGCAGGTCATGGGAAAAATCAAAATCGATGAACACACCGCGCTCGTATTTCGCCGACCAGCTATCCATCACTTCGAAGAGATACTTGGCGTTCTCCTCGCCGTGTTTTTCGACCAGGGCGTCGTACTCCAGCTGCATGCCGAGACCCGCCCCCTGCTTGCGATCCGGGCGTTCGCCGCCACGCTGCCGGTGTTCGATCCAGCCGGTTGTGTAGTAGTAGGAGCCCGGATGCCCGAGGAAGTGCTCGCTATAGCGTTTCTGCGAGCCGAGAAAGAAGGTGATGCAGTCGTGGGCCCGCGGGATAACGAGGGGCGTGTGGTCCGGCGCCCGCAGACCGTTGAGCATGTTGTTACACAGACCGTAGCCGACGAGGATGGCGTCAAAACGCCCCGCCTCCACGGCATCGAGGCGTTCCTGAATGCGCTGGATCCCGACGATGGGATTGTCGTGATATCCCTGACTGAGAAAATCAAACTCGAAGTGATTCGGCGACCGCGATGCACAGTAACATATCTCGCGGAAAGCCACCTCACAGGCGACGATGTCTAAGAACATGCCGCCTCCCCCGGGGGTTCTGCTTCAGCTACATGCCAGTGGCGACACGCCTCTTCGCTGGAGTCGTTGGTACCGATGGCTTGCATGGCGATCCTTCACGTCCACCTACGCTCCCTCATGCGGACAGATCGACCATCAGTTCGCGAGCCCGATCCGCGGCGCTTGCGGCATCTGCGGCGTAGGCATCAGCACCGATCTGCTCGGCGTAGGCCTCCGTTACCGGCGCCCCACCCACCATGATCCGGACCTTTTCCGTCAAGCCAGCCTCATTCAACGCATCGACAGTGGCCTTCATCGACGGCATCGTCGTCGTCAGCAGAGCTGACATGCAGACGATCTGCACGCCACTTTCGCGCACAGACTCCACGTACTTCTCGGGCGGCACATCGATGCCCAGATCGACGATCTGGAAACCGGCACCCTCGAGCATCATGGCTACGAGGTTCTTGCCGATGTCGTGCAGGTCACCTTTCACGGTGCCGATGGCAGCGATGCCAGCGGGCTCGACCTTCTCCTCGATCAGCTTCGGCCGGATCAGTTCCATGCCGGTCTTCATCGCCCGCGCCGCGATCAGCACCTCGGGAATGTAGAACTCATTGTTCTTGAACTTGGCACCAACCACGTTCATGCCGGCAATGAGTCCTTCGTGCAGGATCTCACGTACCGGGACACCTTCATCGAGGGCCTGCTGCACCCCCTGCTCGACCTGGGGCGCCTGCCCCTTGATGAGACTCTCCGCGACGGCTTGCAGATCTGCCATGACCGATTGCTCCTGAGGGATGGTGGAACTCAGCTAAATGTTTTCAGCGTCTTTGTCAGAGGGGATAATGTTGCGCTTCGTCCGGGCGAGCGCAAGCCTGAATGCAAGCCATGTGCCAAACACCTGAAAGGCCTGTGAGGACGATCACGCGTTCAGCTGGGACTTGCCTGTCTCACCCATGACCGAGCCGGGGCAGGTTTGTCCCGGTTGAGCCGGCCGGGCGGCCCTGGCCGAGCTGCAACCCGGCCTCGTACAGAGCCACGACGTTCTCCTCGCCGGCTGGATGTTGTGGCAGGGAGCCAGGATATAGTCGCCCTCGATCTCATCGTCGCTGCCGTAATCTGCCAGCGGATGGTGGACGCACTCGCTTGTGCCGGCCGGCACGCAAGCCATGTGCCAGATCCAATGATGGCACGAAAGTTGATCGGGAGTCTACTGATCGGAAGTCGGGATTGGAATTGGGAGGAGGAGCAGAATGCAGGATCGAGTCACCGACACCACACGACGCTGGACCGTCGTTGTTGGCGCCCTCGTCGTGCAGGTGATTCTGGGTACCGTATACGCCTTCAGTGTTTTCGTAAAGCCGTTGGAGCAAGCCTTCGACTGGGACCGCTCGACGACTCAGTGGGCTTTCTCCGTCGCCCTGGCGACGTTTGCCCTGGTTATGATCCCCGCCGGTCGGCTGCAGGATCGGTTGGGGCCGCGTCGAGTGGCAACGGCGGCGCCATGGGCGTATCCCAGATCCTGTTGGTCGGCCTCGGCATCAGTCTTGGCGGTGGCTTCGGTCTCGGCTGGCAGACGTTCTTCGTCCTCCACGGCGTCGTCTGCGTCGTCGGCGTCCTCCTCGGTGCCTCGCTTCTGCGCAACCCGCCGGAAGGGTGGAGTCCGCCCGGGTGGACCCCGCCGCAGGGCGCCGCCCAGTCCCGCGAACAGGCCTGGCGCGACATGCTTGATACACCATTGGCCTGCATGCCGTGGCTCACCTTCATCTTCGGCGCCACGTCGGGGCTCATGGCGATCGGCCAATGGAAACCGATGATGGCTGCCCTGCTCGGCGACACGACCTTCGCTCCGGACTGGATGGGTGGCTTCGGACGCTTTGTCGAACCGGTCGTTATCTTGCCATCTTCAACGCCCTGGGACGTGTTGTCTGGGGTCGGATCAGCGACCTCATCGACCGGCCGCGGGCCATGATGATCATGTACCTGGCCCAGGGCATGACCTTCATGGTGCTCATCAGCGTCGAGAGCACCCTCGCCGTGTTTCTCGCCTCGGCCTTCGTCGGCCTGAACTTCGGGGGGAATCTCGCCCTGTTCCCTTCGGCCACGGCGGACTACTTCGGCACAAAGAATCTCGGCATGAACTACGGCTGGATCTTCACCGCCTACGGTGTGGCCGGCATTCTCGGTCCCGTCGTCGGCGGTGTCCTGTTCGACGTGACGAGCCAGTTCATCCTGGCCTTCATCTTCGCCGGCATCCTCTGCTTTATCGCCGCTGGCTGCGCCGTCGTCGTCTGGGGCATGGCCCGGGCCCGAACCCTGGCGGTCTCTCCGTGACACGTCTCCTGTTCGTCTCCATCGTCCTGCTGATGACCTTGCGACCCGCCCTTGCCGCGGCCGGGGACCCGACGCCGACGCAGGTTACCTGGTACGGGTACATGCGTCTCGACATGGCTCATGACACAGCGGTCTCGGCCCCGGGGAACTATGCGCTGTTCGTCAAACCCCATGCTCGTGGTGAGGCCGTCTCGACACTGAACATCACCGGTCGGCAGTCCCGTCTGGGGGCGCGGATTGCACGTGGCAGTATGACGAGCCGTCTGGAGGTCGACTTCTACGGCGCCAGTCCCGAGAACAAGAACACGGTGCAACTGCGCTACGCCGTAGCTCGTTTGCCGATAGGTGACTTCACTCTCGAGGCGGGGCAGACCTCCGACATCATCTCCCCCCTGGTGCCGCGGACCCTCAACTACAGCGTCGCCTGGGGTGCGGGCAACGTCGGCTACCGAAGACCCCAGGTGAAGCTCTTCCGACAGACACCGCGCACGTGGCTCGGACTGTCGCTGGCGCGCAACATCACGGGCGATCTGGATGGCGACACGATCGTCGACGGCGCCGCGGCGGCACTGCCCGCCATCCAGGCACGCTGCGCCGTCTCACTGGTTCATGTGATGGGTCGGCAGATCACGCTGGGTCTCTCCGGCCACTACGGTCGCTGCAATTGCCCGGCACGGGACATCGACTACTCGAACTGGTCGGTCAACGCCGACGCCACCTTCGTGGTGACACCGGGTTGGAAAATCCTGGCGGAAGCGTACCGGGGCGCCAATATGGGCGCCTATGCTGGTGCCATCTACAATGACGACACCGTCAACGGCGTACACAGCACCGGTGGATGGGCGAATCTTCAGGCCCGCATCGGTGACTCGGGATGGTCGGTGAGTACTGGAGGCGGCGTGGATGACGTCGATGACTCCGACCTGACAAAGGCCGAGCTGAACCGCGCCGACGTGCGCGTGCGCAACCAGGTGTGGTTCGCCGCGGCGTTCTACCAGCTTTCCCCGGAGGTCACACTCGGCGGCGAGCTCTCACGCTGGTCGACTCTGTACGCCAACACGACGCCGGGGAATGACCCGGAGCCGACCAGTCTACGAATACAGTGGTCGATGCAGGCCGATTTCTGAACCGTTGTGCCAGGAGTCAGTCAGGGGTGATGTGGGCTGGTCCCAGCCGAGGGATGAACAGCACTCCCCACAGCACGACGCCGGCCAGCCACAGCGCCCCCGCCGCCGCCAGGCACTCGAAGTAGAACTGCGGCGCCACGTTCGCCGCCAGCCGTACCGGCAGTGACAACAGGATCAGTCCCGCGGGGGCGGCAGCGATCAGACGGTTGTCGTCCCACAGAGCCTCCGCATCGCAGTGGCCGGTCACGACCCGAGTGCCGATGACGATCGTCATCAGGCCAAAGCCGCTGATGAAGGTCAGATGCAGGGCAGCCAACGAGTACCCTGGCAACAGGACCGCCAGCCACAGACCGGCGCACAGACTCCACAACGACAGACGCAGCAGGTGTGGCTGGATCAAGGGGCGTATCGGTGACTGGTATACTCTGAGCACACCGAACAGGTAGCCGCTGACAATGGCGGCTCGCAGCACGCGACCCACCGTTCCGTGAACCCCGACTTCGAGGGGAAAACTGGCCAGCAGCAGCAGCCCGACTCCGGCCAGAACCAGCAGTCTCCGATGCGCCGCCGGTGTTGTCGTCTCGGGGTCGGTCCGATTCCCGTACAGCAGTCGCGGTCCCAGATGACTGCCGATGCCCAGCACGAAGGCCAGCAGCATTCCCTGCTCGACCAGATTCTCACCTAGGCGCGGATAGCCGGGTATAGGCCAGAGGATCAGCGCGGCGCCGCTGATGGCGCTGATGAAACCGATGGGCAGAAAAGCGAAAAAGGGCGGTGGATCGTCACCGCGACCGTGCAGGCGACGAAGACCGAAGATGGACATATGTACTGCGAGCGCGAGGAACAGTCCTTCACCAAGGCGCAGAGAGCCAGCGGCGAGGGCCACAACCCCGGCGGTGCAGAGAAGCCAGCCGATGACCAGTTCCCAGAGACGTGTCGGGCGAGTCTCCAGGAAGCGCGGCAGCACCGTCATCAGAAAGCCGACGGCGAAGGCCATCTCGAAGCCCTGGATCTGCAGCAGGCCATGACCGATACCCGAGAACGAATCCGTCCACCCCATGCGGAAGGCTACCCACGGCCACACTCCGGGCAGGCAGGCAACGATACCGAGGGGGAAGAACACCCGGAAAGGTTCTTCGAGGATGACCTGCAGCCCGGCGGGCTGCAGGTCACACTCTGATGGTGGATAGCTCAGAAGCGAACGTCCGTCATCAGATAAAGAAACAGTGCGTCATCGGCGAGACGGCCGATGTCGGCGAAGCCGTCGGCAGCCAGTACATACGAAGCACCGCCGGTGAATCGCGCCACGCCGCGGTAGTCCCACCCGACGGTAAGGGCTCTCCGAGAAATAAGTACTAGACTTCATGATGTAGTTGGAGTCATGTTTGGAGCGTGGATATCGAAACGCTCCGAAGGAAATACGAGTCTCTTTCTCCGCTTTTGACGGAGCGCACCCGACGTCTGTGGGCG
>DASCMS010000032.1:0-31976 GCA_036011085.1 Candidatus Latescibacterota bacterium | reverse complement strand
CCGAGGACGGCCACGGTGTTGCCCGCCTCCAGTGCGCCCACGTGGGCGGCGGCGTCGATGCCGAGGGCCAATCCGCTGACGACGATGACACCCCGGCCGGCCAGATCGCGACCGAAACGACGCGCCACATCCTTGCCATAGGATGTGCAGCGCCGGGAGCCGACGATGGCGACGCCCGGCTCCCGAAGCAGGTCCTCCCGGCCGCGTACGAACAGATAGATCGGCGGATCCGGGATCTGTCGCAGTAGCTCGGGATACGCCTCGTCGTCGATCGCGATGAACCGGGCGCCGAGCTCGGCAGCACGGGCCAGCTGCGCTGCCGCCCAGTCTTCGCCAGAGGCATCGACGGTTGCACCGTCTGCCCGCAGCCCTTCCAGGGCGAGCCGCGCCGAACCGAACTTCTGCAGCAGATCGGCGCAACGAGCGTCCCCGACGCGTGGCAGGCGACGCAGCTGCAGCAGGGCCCGCTGCTCGGAGTATTTCTGCTCTGAGCGGTTCATGACTCGTCAGGCTCCGTATCCTGCTGACGCAGCGCCCGGTCTGCGACGACACTCTCACCGAGCCATCTCAGCAACGGTGCCAGGCCATGACCGGACACCGATGAGATCAGGAAGCAGGGCGCCTCTCCCGCCCCCTCCGGTGAGGCCGGAGCCTCCGGGTCGGGGCCGAGCAGGTCCGCCTTGGTCCAGGCCACGGCGAAGGGCTTCTCCAGCAGCCCTGGATCGAACTGTCTCAGTTCATCGCGCAGCGCCTCGAACTGCTGTTCCGGCGTCTCGTCCGTCGCCTCGAGAGTGAACAGCAGCACCCGGGTACGCTCGATATGGCGCAGAAACCGGATCCCCAGTCCCTTGCCCTGGTGAGCCCCTTCGATCAGTCCAGGAAGGTCGGCCAGAACGAAGCTGTCGTAGTCGCCGAAGCGGACGATACCAAGGTTGGGCTGCAGGGTCGTGAATGGGTAGTCGGCGATCTTCGGATGCGCCGCCGACAGCCGTGACAGCAGGGTCGATTTGCCGGCGTTGGGAAAGCCCACCAGACCGACGTCCGCCAGCAGCTTCAGTTCGAGACGAACGATCCGCTCCTCGCCGGGAGCGCCCGGGTCTGCCCGTCTTGGCGCCTGGTTCGTCGATGTGGCAAAGCGCGCATTGCCACGACCACCGCGGCCCCCCTTGAGCAACACGAACTCCTGGTCCGAACCGGCTAGGTCCGCGATGAACTCCCCGGTCGCGTCGTCGCGTACCACGGTTCCGGGCGGAACCCGCAGGACTGCCTCGTCGCCGCGCGCGCCCGTCAAATCCTTGCCCTTGCCGTGTCCCCCCCGCCCGGCTTCGATGCGTGACCTGTAACGGAAGTCGACGAGGGTCGACAGGTTGGCAACGGAGCGCAGGATGACTCGGCCGCCATCGCCACCATTGCCGCCGTCGGGACCGCCGCGGGGGATGAACTTCTCGCGGCGGAAGCTCATGCAGCCGTCGCCCCCTGCGCCCGATTTCACGGTGACCGTCACTTCATCGATAAACATGTGCTGCTCGCCTGGTCCGGGGAGTCATCGGCGGAAGCGGGCCCGCAGCTTCGCCTCGACGTTGTCGGGCACGAAGCCGCTGATGTCACCGCCATGTTCGGCGATCTGTTTCACCATGGAGGATCGCAGGAACATGTATTCTGCACTTGTCATCAGGTAGACGGTGTCGAAGTCTTCCCACAGGCTGCGATTTGTCAGGGCCATGCTGAATTCAGCGTCGAAGTCAGTCACGGCCCGCAGCCCACGCACGGCCTGACGGATTCCGTGCTTCCGCGCATAGTCCACAAGCAGTCCCGTCGTCGAGTCGATTTCGACCTGTGGCCACTTGGACGTGGCATCGCGCAGCATCTCCAGGTTCTCCTCGACGGTGAACAGGGACTGTTTCCCGGGATTGACGGCCAGCAGAATGACCAGCCCGTCATACATGTCCAGGGCCCGTTCTATGATATTGAGATGTCCCAGTGTGATCGGGTCAAAGCTGCCCGGGTAGATGGCTCGGTTCATCGAGGTTCCTTGACGATGGCGTCGAGAGAGATGGTGACCTGGCTGTACGTGTCATCGACTGAACTGCGCACGACGGCTAGACGGGTGGTGCCGACCCTGGCTGCCAGATCGGTGAGAGCAGAGGCGAACCTGAGCAGTGACGTCGGAGATCCGACAGCCAGCAGATCCATATGGTACAGGCTGAGATCGGTACCTGGTGTTTCGATCCGCGGCGGCGTGGCCTGTACCGCCTGCAGCCCGCTGGCGACGGCCCGTTCGGTTGCCTGGGCGAACAGGCTCGCCACCTGCCCGACCGGCACGGGTTGGAGCCTGGTGCCAGGTGCGGTCGCCACTTTGCCCGTGAAGCGACAGGAATCGACAGCGACGACGGCTGCCCCTGAAGACCATGAGGTGCCCCTGACATCGAGGGTATACCGTTGCAGCGAGTCCATGGCCGCCGTCAGCGCCGTGTCGCCGACGAGACTCCCCTCCATGGTGAAGTTTCCTTCTGCATCGGCCGTCAGACCCGCGATCTGCACACCTTCCGGTAGTCTGCCCATGAGAGCCAGCGATTGCCACACGGCATCACCCCTCAGCGGCAAGTCGGGCAGAGCCTCCTGCCGCACTGGAGCTGGCGGCGCGTGGACGGACTCCACCGGGCGGGTTGTCGTCCGGGGCGTTTCGGTGATAAATTCGGACCAGAGCCGACGGAGAGACACCTGTCGATCCAGAGTGTAGAGAGCGGCGCCGAAGGCGCCTGCAGCCACGGCCAGCCCGATGGCGACTCCCACACTGCGGCGCGTCGAAGCCTTCGCTTTCAGATTGATCCGGATCATCAGACTTTCTCAGTTGTCGGTCAGTCCGCGAAAAGCCAACCCTGCGGCGATGGCGTAGGCACGGGGCGGGGTCTCGACACTCTCCAGCGCCTGCCGCGCCGATTCCGCAACCGGCAACCCGATGAAGGGGTCCAGATCGGTCACCTCGTCGGTGAGTCCGGCCAATCCCCCCCTTCCTTCGGTTTCGCCCGGACCGGCCACCCAGAGCCTCCGCAGACTGTCCTGCTCCCCGAGTTCAGCCTCGCAGAAGCGCTCGAGGCCCCCGGCAGCCGTCATCTCGTCGAGAGTCCAGCTGCTCTCCGCCTCGTAGACACCATCGCGCAGGAGTACAGCCCGGGCGCTCTCGCCGTCGTCCTGCAGGACGATCTCGATGCCACCACCGCCGGCGCCACAGCTCTCCAGCGCGTTGCACAGCGCGAAGGAAGCCATGTCAAACCCGGGGTGTCCCATTTGAGCCTGGCGACACAGGGCCCCGTGTAGATCGAGGATCTGCCGCCGTGCGGCGATGAAGAAACCGTGGCGTCGTGTCACCAGCGTGTCGACGACATACTCCTCCTCGTCCTGTTCCAGCAGTTGACCGGCCTCCCACAACAGTTGCTCACGTGTCGCTTCCCTATCACGGGGCAGGAGGAAACGCCGCTTGATGAAGGACGCCGTTCCGGACAAGGCGAAATACGGCCGCTCCGCCTCGATGCCCCCACGGCGCAGTACCTGCAGCGCCTCCACCAGCTTCGACCGCCCCTCGTCATCAGCCAGCGCCTCCGGTATCTCAAGAGGGCCGGACAGCCGCACCATGGCACACCGCGACAGAGACACACTCTTTCGTCGGCGGGCCAGCTCAACGGCATACACACCGTGGGGCGCCAGGTGGATTCCAGTGCAGCGGATGGTGGAGGAGCCGAGCACGGCAGCCTTCGGGAAGCGAGTTCAGTCCGTCGACACGAGGGGACGCAGGCGCTCCACGGTGGCTGCGCCGATACCGCGCACTCGACTCAGATCGTCGATGGCGGTGAAGAGACCGTGCGCCTGCCGGTACTCGACGATAGCCGCCGCCGTCTTCGGCCCGACGTGGGGCAGAGACTGCAGACGCTCGGCGTCGGCCCGGTTGATTGACAGCGGTCCCGCCTCCTGCTGGACTGCCTCCGGCTGCGACGGTACTTCAACGGCGCCGGCGATGACGTGAAAGTCCTCGAAGCGCTCGTCGTCCAGATAGTCGAGGCAGGCCACTCCGGTACCGACCAGCAGGGCACCACTGAGGAACAGTACTGCCACTGCCTCCTGTCGATTGAGATCGATCAAGATAGTCCTCTTGTCCCGGTGCTGCTACCGGAAGGTGAGAGTCCCGGAGAACCGCATTTCGCGGACCTTCCGGGTCTTCTCCGAGATGTTGTTGCGGTCGTTCTCGATTCGCAGCACGCCTTCGCCACGGAACGTATCGCTGAAGCTGTACGTGCCGCGCAATTGCGCATCCCAGCGGTCCGTAGAGGAGATCGGCACGAGCTGCTCCTCGCCGGTGGCACTCTCCCGGATCTGTGTGCTGACGTTGATCTGGAAGTTGAGGTCGATGCTGGACTTGAGCTTGCCGAACAGGGGCAATGCTCTCGGCCTCAGTTTGTAGCGCGTGTCGAAGGTCTTCGTACTCTTCACGGTGCGACCAGAACCGCGCAAGGGAGGTCTCTGACTGGCGACGATGGTCGAGTCGGAACCGTCAGTGATCTCGAAGTCGAGTTCTTCGCTCGTCGTGCTCGACATTTCGATGCGGGACGTCGGCCCGATACGCCACTGCCCGGTCCAGGTGGCCCGCCACTCCCTCGTACGCGCCTCGCGTATCAGGTTCGCCGGGTCGAGGCTGCCCTCGGCCTGGGCGGACTGGGTTTCCTCGAGGCGTACGTTGACCTGGGCACTGTTGAGGATTCGTCGCAGGCCCCACAGCCTGTCCGCCCGGCCCCAGTTGACGATGAGGCTGGGAAAAGTCTTCGACTGTTCCACGCGCAACCTGTCCTCGGTGCTGCCGGAGCGATGCGACACCTGCTCCTTGAAGGTTGGTTTCACACTGAACCCGAGAGGCAACCGCAACCCCGAGCTCATGTCCGTATTCGTGCTGCGGGTCCAGGTGTCCTGTGCGGTCAGGCCGACGCCGCGCTGCTCGATGCGCAGGCTGTCGTCGAGGCCGAACTGGAAAGGCAATCCCGGCCGGGCCACCAGGTTGAAATTCTGGGCATCCGTACTCCGTCGCCAGGAATAGGACAAGGGCTCGAGGTAGCTGCTGGAGAAGTGCAGGAAGCGGCGAACGAAGAAGGGCTGCCCCGGGCCTTCCTCCTCTTCCGGGTTCTCGTCCTTCGTACCGTCGATGCTGTCAACAGGCGCTTCGCTGGCTCGAGCCCGCCGGACAGGTCGGGCCGGTTTCTTGATGCCAGGCGCGCCGAGAATCTTCAGGACATCCGGCAGGCGCAGGCTGAGACGAGCCGAGAGGGTATTTTTGGTGTTCGTGTCCATCGTGCGGATAACGCGGGTCACCCCTCCCGTCGTGTCGACCAGCGACGCCTGCCCCCGTCTGGGATCCGAATTCTCCTGGTAGTCGGCCTGGAAGGTGAAGGTGGGATCCAGCCAGCGCACGAGACGCAGTTGGACCTTCACATCCGCCCGTTGATTGCGTTTCACCTCCTGGCCGAAGGCAAACTTGGCTGGGTCGTACTTCTTGCGCAGGTCCCTGTCTATCTGCAGGTTGTAGTCGCCCGACAGCGAGCGCAGGGGGCTCATTTTCGTAGCGTAGATCTCCCTCATCGTAAAGATCTCGCTACGCGTCGTGTCCGCCTGCCCCAAACGCCAGTTCGCGCTTTCCTGGTTGTTCACCTTGACCGAGTAATTCGCCGTCGCCGGCAGCGGGCTCAGGCCTGACTTGCGCAGGGTCTCCGGCATGAAGCCCGGCATCCAGGCCAGGTAGGAGATCCGTGGCTTCGGCAGGGGCATCTTGTAGCTGAAGGACAGGCTGCGGGTGTCGCGATCGTTGACCGGCGTGCTCGGTGACCTGCCGCGATTGCGTGTCTGCGACGCTCGCAGATTCATCTGATCCATCGTCCAGCGTACGAGAAAGTTCCTGCCTCCCGTCTTGCTGACGGAGAACTCGACGAACTCCTTTGAGTTCGTCGAACGCAGGGACTGCTTCTCATCTGACCTCAGTTCCACGTCGGAGTTGGGTCCGAATCGCGGCAAACTCACATCACTGCTGTAGGAATACTTCACCGGGATGGTGAACCTCCAGCTCCCTGGCAGCACCCTGTGCAGGTTCGTCGTCGTCGACAGCGCCGTCGACAGATCGGCGCTCCGCCGTTCGGTGTTGGACAGGGTACGGAAGTTTTCCTGCTGGAGACTGGCCGTGGCGTCCAGATTCATGAAGTCGGCCAGCTTGGTATTGATACTCGCGTACATCGCCATCCCCGCATCGTTGCGGGCTCCATCCAGGCGCAACTCGTTGGCGTAGACCAAGGCTGTGAAACTCTGCATGTCGCTGTGGTTGCGCACTCCCAGGGTGAGTTGACGCACCTGTTGCAGCGACGGGTTGCCCCGGACACGGTAGATGGCTGGTGCCCCCCGGCGTACTCCGGGATCGCTGATCACCGTATCGATCTGGGTCAACCGAATACCGGCGCTGTCTACACGGCCCTGCTGGAGCTTGCCCTTCAGTTGCGCCATCTCCAGCAGGTCCATATCGATCTCGTTGCGATCATCCCAGCCCGGGAAGACGCGCGTCGCATACTCGTAATAGTTGAGTGAATCGACGCCGAATCGAAGAAACAGCTCGAGATCACTGGAATCGGGCTCCGGGTTGTAGACTCCATTTGAATCGCCATGGACGAACATCTTCAGCCGCGTGTACTTGGTGTAATTCGCATTCCGCGTCAGCACCTTCGTCGCCGCCGCCTGGTGCCCGGCGTCGAGGTCGGTGACGTCGAGGACGAGCGCCTGTTCGCGCTCACGCACCCGGGAGCCGGCCAGACGGTTCACCTTCACCCCGGGGGGCGGTCGATAGCTCAAATTCTCATCGGTCCCGATGACGGTGACATTGAACACTTCGTTGTCCGACACGACGGTGGCCGCCTCACGCACGCGTGTGACGCCATCCTCCTGCCACTCGTTGCCGATGATCTCCATCTGCGCGATCTCCACACTTGAGGTATCACGCGAGGCGCCGTCGGTGACCAGAGCCAGTCGGGCGAACTCGATACGGCTGGAATCGGGTGAGCCGATGCGCTCGGTCTCGTCGTCGTAGAGCTCCAGGCGAAACAGCCTCCAGCCTGCCTCTGAACGTGTTCCGGCAACGTGGACATCCCGCCTCAGATCGATGACATGATGGTAGAAGTCGTTGCGGACGTTGAGATTGCCGTCGTTGTTCAGGTCCTCCGTATCCGGCCGCTGCCCCCCCTCTGAGAGGCGGTTGCCCTGAGTCCCGTTGATACGGCGATAGTCATCGCGATTCCTCGTCGGATCGTAGTCCCAGTTGTCCCCCTCCGGGTCTGCCGGGTCACGACCGGCGTACTCCGACAGCCCACGGAACTGCTGACGTTTCTGGTCGTTGTCGAGGCCCGCCGTATCGATGCCGGCCTCGACAAGGTAGAAGTCGAGTTCCTGCTCATCGGTGCGGCCGTCGAGTCCGATGTCTTCGTCCTTCGACACCTCGTTGTCTCCGGTTGTGCGGCCGGGCAGCGGCGTGTCCTCCGTGTCGACGTTGCCGTTCGGGATCCAGTCCTCGCTGATGTCGCCCAGGTCGATGTGCAGGATGCCGCGTTCGCCACGCAACCAGACATCGAGGAATTTCGATTGCGAAAAGTCGCGGACTCCCCCGGTGAAGACCGTCATCACGCCACCCCAGGCGTCGGTCGCATCAGGTGGCGGAACGACCTGCAGGGTCAGCACATCGGTCTTGTTGTTGCTGGCCTCGACCTGATCCTCCTGGCCCGGCCAGATCTCTGTGCGCAGCACACGATGGAACGGGTTGAACCAGTGCGTCCGACCACGATCGGCCTCGAGGAGCGTTCCCTCCGAGGCGCTGGCCGGCGTCCAGCGCGACCGGAACACCGACAGGATCTCCGGACGCTCCGAACCTTCGAAGTCATCGATGTAGCCCTGCCCCTTGGTGTTCAGATTCGGCCGGCTCTGGGCGATCTCCGCCCGCAGGGTGACATCCGAAGGCGCCACGGTCTTGAGCAACGGCAGGGCGTCGACCGCGCGGGTAAGGGCAGGTGCATCGAACTTGGCCCGCACATCCACGTCCCATACCATCGTGCGCGCCGGTTCCGATCCCACGCGCACACGCTTCTCGGCGCTGCGCACGTTGTTGTAGATCATGGTGCCACCGAGCACGCCGTCGCCACCGAGGAATTCGTACTCGCCCCGCATGCCCAGCAGTGTTTTCTGCTGGCCGCCCAGACCCAGCAGATCCTGGCTCTCGTAGGTGATCTCGAGGTCGGCCCCGGGATCTCCCACGGCGTTGACCGTCTGGCCGAGGAACTGCACTTCGCCGGTGAAGGTGACATTGTAGTCGACGCCCCGCTTCAGCTGCTTGCCGTTGAGGCGTACATCCACCGACTCCACGTCGATGCTGGCCAACCGTCCCTGCGTCAGGTTGATGCGCTGCTGACCGGAGCTGTTGATCACCTGGATGATGTAGCGACTCGCCTCGATCTGATCCCGCTGCTGCTGTTTCTCGTAGATCTCCGGAATCTTCGTACCCAGCACGTCATACTTGATCGCCTGCGGATCGAAAGGGCGCAGATCGGGAAAGATGAGGACGCCCTGGGCACCATCGAGTCCCACATAGTCGGCATCGATGATCTGATCCGCCCGGGTTCCCGGGTCCTGGCCGTGAGTGTCGAGGCCCATCAGCTGCAGGTAGGTCTTGGTCCCCTGGGTATTGAGCGGCTCCTCTCCGGGCTCTTCCTTGAGGATCTCGACACGGATCTTGTCCTCGTCGAAGAGTCGACCGCGGGAGAAGCCGCGCACGATGCGGTAGACGTTCTTCCACTCCAGGTTCCACGTAGGAAACTCGGGGCGCGAGTCGCGTGCCTTGATCAGTCGCAGGCGCAGAGAATCGGGCGCCGCCGGCACCGAGCCCACCGGCTCGCCGCCCTCAGTACGGTAGGCGACGGCCAGGGCGTGCCGGTCCTGAACGGCGACGCGCAGGATGATGTACCCGAGATCTTTCTGCAGACTGTAGTCGTTGTCAGGGTCGAGCCGGTGCCAGGTGCCGACCTCACTGAATCCGGTGGCGGCGTTGGTGGGCAGGGACGGGTCGATACTGGCGACGCCGGGGCGGGACAGTTGCTCGGCATCGTTGTTGACGTTGAAGTCGTTGATGAAGACCTGCAGCGTCTGCGTGTCGATACGGTCATTCGGCTCGAAATCGGACGGCAGGCCGGTGTTGAGCTCGGAAAAATCGCCGAGACGCTCACGGTAGATCTCGTCGAGAAAGAACCACTGGTTGCGTACGTACTGGTAGTCCTTGATCTCGACGGTATCGACCTGGGCGCCACCACGAAAGGACTGTCTGTTGCTCTCCGACTTCTCATGGCTGGCAATGGTGGTAAACGCCATCTTCCCCAGGTGTCCCGAGGCACGGATGCCGAACAGGCCTTTGTGCTGCTGATTGAAGCCGACGAAGCGCGTATTCGGCAGGGCCAGCGTCGTATTGCCCGCCTGCACCTCCTGGAAGATGTCGTCCTCGTCACCCTTGTAGTCGAGCTTGATCTGATTCGATAGCTGGTTCGTGAGGTTCTGACCGAAGGCACCGCTGAGAGATTCGGTGTCCTGATTGATACGGATGTTGATCGCCTCACCGACACTGCCTTCGACAGAGAACTTCGACTCCTGGTCCATGCTCAGCGTCGGGAACTTCGATGGCCGCCCGGCCAGAGTCTGCACCTCGCCTGCGGTCCATTGACTCCTGCCGCCCAGCGACGCGGTATGTGAGCCATTGATCCGCAGTGAGCCCTCATCACCGATGAGTCGGCGGACCTGGGGCGGCGCCGGGATCGGCACACGCCATTCCAGCCGATTGCGTCGGGTGCCGGCCTTGCCGGCGGCCATCTGGCGGTATTCGCGTCGTACGGCTGCAGTCTTGGCCTTGTGGAACAGGTGGGTCTGACCCAGCTCGATATAGCTGCTCTCCGGCATGGTCACCGGTGGACCGATGGGAAAGCCCGCCGCCATGGGCTGAAAGTGGACGCCGGCGGAGTCGACAGTGACGTCCTTGGCCGCGAAGGGGGTAGTCGATTCGAGCATGGGCTGGCGCGGGGGCCGCCGCCGCAGCAGCGGTGATCCGAGGCGCAGGGGGGCGTATTCGACGGGCTCCTGAAACAGATCCCGTACGGCCCTGGGCAACGGCTGGGCCCTCAGTCCCGGATCCGCTGCCGCCAGGCAAGGCAGAATCAGCCAGGAGCACAGAGCCACCAGCCCCAGCTGTCGAGCCGTAGCGGCAGGCATGGACAGGCGTCTAGAGAATGGGACGGAGTCGATTGAGAAGCACGCGCGCATACATCGAGTCCTGCCTGCACCGACAGACGTTGGTTTTGCGGAAACCCACTGGGACGATCGGGGTCCAGCAGCCCGTTGATAAAGTCGCTCTGTTGGCGAGGCCGAGGCATTTTCGGCCGGTGACAAGGCGCGCGACCGAAGCGGGTCAGTGGGACCCGTTGAAGGAGCGCAACGCAGGCACCGGTCGAAAGGGCCGCCCGTAGCCCAGATGGGCTTTATCAACGGGCTGCTATTCACAGGACCCCTGCTTGCGGCCACTCTTGTGGCCACCGCCAGGCGGGACAGAAACAAGAATGGCCAGGACTGTGCGCGCTGCGCGATAGGCTGGCTCCGGGATGAGAGCACAACAACGTACGGGACGCCCTGAGTTCCAGCAATCGAGCCACGCCAGCCACGTGGGGTTGTCGGATGAGCTTCTGCAAAACCCGTTCCAGCGGCAAACCCCGGGCAGGTGGTATATTCCGGGTGGGGCTTGGCACTTGTGCTGTCACCCCTGACACCCACGATCGCTACCGGTTCCACCCACACTTCTCAACCTGGACATCCGTTCCTCAGACCCACCAGACCACCCTTGGTTTCCCTCTCCCGATACCTGCTCGCACAGCACCTGGCCCCCTTCGCCATGGGCTTCGGACTCATTCTGTTCGTACTCGTCATCGATGTCGTTCTGCAGATGCTCGACCAGGTCCTGAGCAAGGGCCTGGTGGTGGGTGTCGCGCTGCAGTTGTTCACCTACAACCTGGCCTGGATCGTCGCCCTCGCCGTGCCTATGGCCGTTCTCATCGCTGTGCTCATGGTCTTCGGCCGGCTGGCCGCCGACAACGAGTTGCTGGCCATGAAGGCGGCGGGGATCAGCTTCACGCGCGTGGTCATGCCGGTGGCGCTGGCGGCCCTGCTTCTGTCCGTAGGCATGATCTGGTTCAACGATCAGGTGCTGCCCGATGCCAACCACCGTGCCCGCGAGCTTGCCGCCAGCCTCCGACGCGCCAAGGCTGCCCTCGTCCTCAAGCAGAAGGAAGGTGTCTTCCTGCGGGATCTCGGGCCCTATCACCTGCTGATCCGGGGCGTCGACGAGGAGACCAACCAGCTGTCCGACCTCACCTTGTACGACACGGGACAACCGGGTCCGCCCACGACGCTGCGCGCGGCGACGGGCCGTATCGAGATCTTCGACGAAGGCCGGTACATGCGATTGGCCCTCGAGGATGGCGAGTATCATCGTGTCGACGGCGACGATCCCGAACGAATTTCACGGGGCACCTTCGGCCGCCAGGTTCTTCATATCCGTGACACCAGCCGCGACTTCTCCGGCTACCGCTCCGCCTACCGAGGCGACCGTGAGATGGACGTGGCGGCCATGCTCGCCGCCGTGGAAGCCACCCGGGTTGAAAACGGGCGAACCCTCACCGTCGTCGACTCCACGGTGGATGCCTTTGCCGCCGAGGCGGCGGTAGCCTCTGATGCAACCAGCTTCGCCGAGCGTAGTCGCCGGCTCAGCAGCCGCATCACGAAACAGCTGAGCCTCGTCGACACCCGGCGTCGCCGTGCCAACACCTACCTGGTGGAGGTGCACAAGAAGTTCTCCATCGCTCTCGCCTGTGTCGTTTTCGTCCTGGTGGGCGCCCCCGTGGGGGCTTTGACCAGAGCCCGCGGCACGGCCGTGTCGGTAGCGGTGAGCCTCGTCTTCTTCTTCGCCTTCTGGATGTTCCTTATCGGTGGTGAAGAACTGGCTGACCGTGGCTTCGTGCCCCCGGCTGTGGCCATGTGGGCGCCGGATGTCACCTTCGGTGTCATCGGCTTTCTGCTGACGAGGGCGGCCGTTCTCGACCGGCCACTGCTCGGATTGCGCGAGCGCCTGCGCCGAACGCAGCCGTGACCCGTCTCGACCGTTACATCCTGCGCCGGCACCTGGGTTGCCTGGCGCTGAGCGCCCTGGCCATGTGGCTCGTCACGCTCGTCATCGACCTCATCGAGAACATCGACACCTTCATCGACCACGAAGCGACACTGCTGCAGATCGCCCGCTATTACGTGTTTCGCACACCGTACTGGGTCCTGCTGGCGTTGCCGATCACCACCTTGCTGGGCACGCTGTTTTCCCTGGGTGGCCTGGCTCGACGATCCGAAATCATCGCCGCCAAGGCCGCCGGCATTTCCCTGCACAGGCTGCTGACGCCGCTCTACCTGTTCTCGGTCGTTATGGCCTGCGCCGCCATTTGCTTCACTGATGTCATCGTTCCCGGAGCCACCTTCCGCTACAACACCACACGAGACGAGATCCGATCCTACAGCCGCAGCGACGGCTCGCGACGGCAGGTGCTGCTCCAGGATGTGGCCGGACAGTTCATCTTCGCCCGGTCCTATGACCACAAGCGCCGCCGCGCTCACCAGGTCACCTGGGAACGAACCGACGGCAGCCGTACCATCGAGCGCGCCACAGGCCGCGTGGCTTTGTGGCGGCCCGATCCGGGACGCTGGGTTCTGACCGACGGTCACTACTATCTGCTGGACGGCCCTGACCTTCAGGCGGCCCCCTTCGACTCGCTGGCTCTCACGCTTGTGCAGCTGTCGCCCGAGGATTTCGCCCGCCAGCAGAAGGAGCCCGAGGAGATGGATTACGCCGAACTGTCCGGTTACATCCAGAGGGCACGTACCAACGGTGAGGACGTGACCCGGCATGTGGTCGATCTGCACCTGAAGATCGCCTTCCCCTTCACGTGCGTCGTCATCTTCCTTCTCGGTGCGCCACTGGGAGCCGCCACCCGACGCGGTGGCCGCGCCAGCGCCTTCGGTCTGGGCGTGCTGATCTGTTTCGTGTTCTACGGATCGGTGAAGGCCGGACAGGCCCTCGGCTGGAATGGGATCCTCGCGCCATGGCTCGGGGCTTGGCTGGTGATTCTCGTCTTCGGTGCCCTCGGGCTGCTGCTGCTGCGTCGCGCCCATACCTGACATGGAAAGACCCCCGGACGACGAGCTCGAATGGGGGTCCGGCGCTTCCGTACGGGGACGGAGTCGACCTCGTGTGCTTACTTCAGGCCCTGCTGCAGGTGGTAGATCTTCAGCTTCAGTGCCGGGGACCGGCTCTTCCACTTTTCCAGCAGGTCCGACACGTGCGAGTGACTCTCGCCACCGGCGATCTTGTCGCTCAGATCCATCAGCATACGGGCCATGCGCTCGAGACGATCATCTGTGGCATTCACCGTCAGCCGTTCCAGGTCGTCGAGCAGCTCGGGGCCGATCACATCCTGCGTGTTGCCCAGAGCCGCCTTCATGAAAGAGGCGTGTCTTCGGGCAAAGGTGTCATCGGCGGCACTGCGATTCACCAGATAGCGGATCAGTTCTCCCGATGGCGCCTGCAGCAGCGACTGCGACGCCAGGCGGGCGACGTGATGCCAGCTCTGCAGTTGCTCGGTGTCCTGAGCGGTCGGCTCGGTGGTCCACTCGGGACGGCTGCGCCCCTCGACGAACAACTCGAACATTGGCTGCGGTGGCAGCTGCGCCAGCACGTGCCTGAGGGCATCCCCCGTAACGCGATCGGCCACGTTCAGGATGTAGTCCACGGCGCGGGAGGTCAGACTCGAATGCAGCGACGCCAGTCGTTGTGTCAGGATGCGGTCGATATCGGGACCGCGACCGACGAGCAGTGCGTCGAGCAACGCTTCGAGCGTCGTCTCTCCGACGGGCAGACCGAGTGCCGCTTCACGCGCTACGCCCACCACCGGATGCAGCAGCAGTTCCTGCAGGACGTCCCGTCCACGCAGCAGCCACGTGATCGCCGTGGCCACCTCGGGATCTTCCTCGACACGAATCCAGACGAGCACCCGTTCCATCTGTGAATGGCTCGCCAGCCATTGCCGGTGGAACCCGAGAACCTGTACCGCCGGCAGGCGTCGAGCGTCACCTGTGTCCTCGACGACAGCGCACAGCCTCTCGATGCCTTCGTCGCTGGGCACCAGGACCCGTAACTGGTCTGCCGCCTCCGCCTGGCGCACACCGTCACCCTCTGCCAGCAGCGTCAGCAGCTCCTCGAGATCGACCTCGGGCTCAGGCTGGTTGACGAGTGTCTCGGCGGCAGCGACAGGTGTCTCGGCCTTCTCTTCGGGCCGATCCTGGTCGTCGTCGGCGTCATCCCGCAGGTCTCGAATGTCCATCACCATGGGCTGTCTCAGCTCCTGTTGCCGCCCCGCAGGAAGAACTCCTGCAGGAACCAGTTGATCTGCTCCATCGCGATGCGGGCCTGCACGAGATGGTCTGTGTCGGGCTTCTCGAGGAAGCGTTCGACCATGGCCAGAGGATCGACCATCTCGGTCTTCAACCGCTGGAACAACTCTTCCTGCACCTCCGCCTGTATCTGCGAGACCTCCTCCAGAAGTGAGACATCGCGCAGCAGGATCAGAATCACCGTACCGGACGGCAATTGGTGACCGTGCAGGGTCACTTCAAGGGCCCTGGGCTCGGTCAACGAGAAGGACAGCGGCAGCACGGTGTCGAGGGCGGACAGGGGGTCCACCCCCGTGATCAGCTCGAAGGTCGCCCCGTCCAGCTGACCGGGGGCGACACCGAGCATGTCCGCGGCCCGGAGGTTCGCCATCTCCCGGGCGCCTGTGGGCAGCAGGACCATCATACCGAAGGGAAGCGCTTCGATGAGATGGGACTCATCGATCCCGTGAGTCGGCATCAGTTCGGCGAGAGTCTGCTCGATCTCGCGCGTCAGAGCGTCGGACCGGTCGTCCGCCTCGAGCAGATCGAGGAGGTCTTCACCGTCGCTCTGATCGGTCTCGGTCACCGGGTCCGTGGCCACAGCTCCCGAAAGGGATGCCAGTTCCACGGCGGCGGCACCGGCTGCCGGCGGGCTCGCGACGACGGGTTCGCTGGCGGCCTCCCCGAGGTCGGGCAGAATTCCGCCCAGATCGAGGGCCAGCGTGTAGCCGCTGCCCGAGTCGCGGAGAAATCCGGTTCTGCACAGGGACGTCAGTACATCCTCGAGAGCACCCGAGGGTTCACCCAGTCGCAGAGACAGGGCGATGACGTCGTCGTCGAGGAAGGGATTGGTCAACCACTCTTCCAGTACGCGACGCTGCAGATCGGCCTTCGGTGGACCGGGAAGGACCGAAAGGTCCCAGCCGTACATACTCATCCGTCAAGCTCCAGGCGGCTGGCTGACTGGCCGGCCTGCCTTGGTGAGCCCGGGGAGGGGGCGTCAGAAAGGGTGCGTCTGGGGGAGGGGCCCTACGGGGAACTGCTGTTTTAATAGGGTGTTATGAATATAGGAACCGTCCGAGCAGTAAGGCAAGACCGGAGAAGATGCCCGCTGGCCCCGCGATTGCATGGTCTGTTCTGCGTGTGGGGTGCAGTGCCGCATGCTGGCCCCGACGACAAGACGTAACTGCTTTGTTTTCAATCTGATACGAGAGACTGCCGGGACCGGTCTATCGGTGAAGGTGGAACTTCATGCCGCGGTAAGCGGAAAAGATCGACAGAGGGGACCCATGAGCGACAGCGTGGACGCCGTAGCAAGTCAGAAGCTGCAGCACGAGGAAGAAGAGCCCGAGCTTTCTCCCAGAGAGAAGGTGGCGGTCATGATGGTGGCCCTCGGTCAGGAGAGCGCCGCCGACATCATGAAGTTTCTCACCGACTATGAGATCGAGGAGATCACGCACACGATCGCCGAGCTCAAGCACCTGCCTGTGGATGTGCAGGACGAAGTCCTGGCTGACTTCGAGCAGCATCTGCTCGCCGGCGAGTACATGAGCCAGGGCGGCGTCGATTTCGCCCGGGGGGCCCTGGAGCGGGCTGTGGGGCCACGCAAGGCCCAGGAGATCCTCGACCGTGTCATGAGCACGGTATCTTCGGGCTTCTATCTATTGAAGAACGTGCCGCCCGAGCAGATCGCCCCTTTCATCTCCCACGAGCACCCGCAGACGATCGCTCTCATCCTCTCCCAGCTGGACTCGGACCAGGCGGCCGGTATCCTGTCTCAGCTCCCCGAGATGACCCAGGCCGAAGTCGCCTACCGCATCGCGACCATGGAGAACATCACGCCGAATGTCCTCAAGCAGATCGAGGAGAGCCTGGAGGCGAACCTGCGTGACATTCTCGGTGGCAATCAGGATGTGGGTGGTCCCAAGGTCGTGGCCGACATCCTCAACCTGACAGGTGGCTCGGTGGAGAAGAACGTCCTCGACCGCCTCGACGCACAGGATCCGGAAGTCGCCGAATTCGTCCGCAATCAGATGTTCGTCTTCGAGGATATCCAGAAACTCACCGACCGCGAGATTCAGACCGTCCTTCGCGAGGTGGAGCAGAAAGACATCGTCATCGCCTTGAAGGCGGCCAGCGACGAGGTCAAGGATACGCTCCTAGGCAACATGTCCGAACGCATCCGGGGTTTCATCGAGGAAGAGATGGACTTCGCCGGCCCCATGCGCCTGAGCGAAGTCGAAGAGGTACAGCTGCGCATCGTGCAGAAGATTCGCCAGCTCGAGGACCAGGGACAGGTTCAGATAATCCGAGGTGCCGCCGACGATAAGTTTGTTTAGCCAATCGCTTGCGATTGGCGGCCGTGGCGTCTGCGTCACCGCCGATCAGTGACTCAGCGAAAAGACGCCACCGACGACAAGTTCGTCTAGCCAATGCGAAGCATTGGCGGCCGTGGCGTCTGCATCACCGACGATCAGTGATCCAGCGAAAAGACGCCACCGACGACAAGATCGTCTAGCTGGGAGCCCAGTACCGGCGCAGATCGTAGAACTGGCGAAACATGACCTCGGCGACGCCGTCGTCCACGCCGATGCCTTCGGAGTCTCCGTAGTTGAAGACGATGAAACCACCTGAGGGTTTGGACCAGTGCTCGATCAGCTGCCGCGCCTCGGAGCGAATGGCCTCGGCGTTGCCTGTGGGCAAGGTGGCCTGAATGTCCACCGTCGTGAGAAAGCAGACACGCCCGGCGAAGGCCGCACCCAACTCCTCGATGCCATAGGCCTGCGGCTGTTGCAGGTTGAGGACGTCGGCCCCGGCTTCGATGAAGAAGGGCACGAACTCGTTGACCCGCCCGCAGCTGTGCATCAGCACGTGCCAGCCATGGCCGTGGATGGCGTCGAACAGTGTGCGGTAGCGGTCGAGGAAGAACTCGCGAAAGATCGCCGGTGAGACGAGGGTGTTCTCCTGCGTCCCCCAGTCGTCGGTGAGAAACAGCCCGTGCACCCGGTCACCGAAGCGACGGGCCGTCTCGTCGAAATGGGCGAGCTTGTACTCCAGGATCATGTCGATGAGCCGGTGAATCTTCTCCGGCTCGAGGTAGAAATCCTCGAGGGTCCGTTCGAACCCGTGGAGCATGTGCAGCCGCTCGAACAGGTTGAAGTGGCTGGTTAGCACCACGTAGCGATCGGCGGCGTCGGCGATCCCTTCGTCGACGCGGGCGAAGTAGTAGGGATTGCGCGGATCGGGCGGACGATATCCGGACAGCGCACACCACTCCTGAAGCGGGTGGTGGACGACCTGCCCCATGTTTTTCAGCTCCGTCTTCTCCCACCGGCATCCCCAGTCGTCGGGCGCCGGATCATCGAAGTACCACCCGCTCTCCTGACGGTCCATCTCCCAACAGTCGCACACGTCATTGGGAAACCCCTCAATCACCGCCGACAGCTTGTCGCTCCACGATCCGCCGAGAAAGAACGGCAACCGTGGCGGCGTGCCGAACTCGATGGCTCGACGCACGATCTCGTGGCGTTCCACCTCGCCTCTCCTGAACGGCCGTTTGCGGAGCGGGCCTAGTTGGCGTCTTCCAGCTTGTGCTTGATCGTGTTGGCTACACTGTCGACGAAGACGTCGGAGTTTCCGTACTTCATCTTCTGAGCGAACGCGACCAGCCCCCCCACGTGTGTCTTCAACTCGGCGATCTCTTCATGGCTGCGACCACAACCTTCACAGTGAGTTCCTTCTTCAGTACAATCTCCATTGCAGGCAACGAAATCCATCGGACAGCTCCTCCTGAAAACCAATTGCGTGAATGAACGGATACCCCGATAACGAGGCGTGTGTAGAATCTTCAAGTGCCCATTATCGTGACACAAGGGCCCTCAGGCAATACTTCCCAACCAAGGAACGGAAATGAGTCTCCCTCTGCTCACAGCTGCCATTGCCATCCTGACCCAACTTGGTGCCGAATGTGTCCACGCCCGGCAAGAGCATCGGGCCATGCCCCTCGGTGAATCCCTCTCACCCTACGCTGGTCCCCTAGCGAAGGGCGTGGACAACTCGAGCCTGTACAACAAGGTCATGGCCGGATACCAGGGATGGTTTCTGGCCGAAGGGGATGGGTACGATTCTGGATTCGTGCACTGGGGCGGTGTCGACAGGACACCTCCCCGGGCTACCGTCGACCTCTGGCCGGACCTGAGCGAATTCGACAGGGGCGAGACCTTTGTGACGAACTTCCGCTATCCTGATGGTACCCCCGCCCGCGTCTTCAGCTCGGCGGTACGCCAGACCGTCGACCGGCACTTCCAATGGATGGCGGAATACGGCATCGACGGTGGGTTTGTGCAACGCTTTGGTGCCTACATCTCAGATCAGAGCAACTGGAACTACCAGCGGGCCTGCGCCGTGCTCAACCTCGTCCGCGAGGGGGCAAATCGACACGGCCGAGTCTTCGCGGTGATGTACGACGTGGCCTTCGACCACTCATCCGTGGCGGCGATCAAGGCGGACTGGACTCGTCTCGTCGAGGAAATGAAGCTGATGGAGACCCCCGCCTACCTGCACCATCGCGGCGCACCCGTGGTGTCGCTCTGGGGATACGGCTTCGGGCATCGCGCCTTCGACCCGGAGGCTGCCCGGGAGTTGCTTGAGTTTTTCAAGAAACCGGAGAATGGGGGTTGCACCATCATGCTGGGCGTGCCCAACGACTGGGCGACGTGGGCCGACGAGCGGATGACCCTGCTGCAGGAGCATGCGACGATCATCAGTCCCTGGAATGTGGGACGCTACAACTCCCCGGAGTCGGCGGGTGAGCATTTTCGCCAGTACTGGCCTGGAGACCTGGAGTTGAGTCGACGGCATGACCTCGACTACTACGCTGTGGCGTTTCCCGGGTTCTCCTGGACAAATCTGAGGCAGGGGAGTGCCCCCCTGGACCAGATTCCCCGGCAGGGCGGGCGCTTCTTCTGGAGCCAGCTGGAGGCGATTGAGGAATACGGCATGAACATGGCATACGTGGCGATGTTCGATGAGGTGGACGAGGGGACGGCCATCTTCAAGTGCACCAACCAGCCACCTGTAGGCCGTTTTGCCACCTACGAAGGTTTGCCCAGCGACCACTACCTGCGGCTGGCAGGTCTGGGAGGAAGACTGCTGCGAGGCGAGGCGGTAACCTTTCCGGAGAGTACCCCCGATCCCGCGCTGCAGACCTATCGTCCCCTGTCACAGCTGGAGTTCTACAGGGAACAAAGCCGGTTCTCACCTGAGAGCGTGAGCCGCTGGCAGAGCTGGTTCGCGGGAATTCCCGTTCCCATTCACGCCGAACCCTACAGCGAATGGATTCGTGATCTCTACAACGGCAAGGTTCTTGATATCCAGCCGGCGGACTGGGGAGCGCTGCTGAATCGGGGTGAAGATCCACCGATGATGGTTGTTGGTGCCGGGGGCGAAGGCTTCAATGAAGGTGATACGCCGGCGGCAGAGATCGCCACCTACCTGGAGGGGTTCCTCCGCCGTGGCGGCGTGCTGCTGGTGATGGCCGGCGGCGCCTATCCCATGTACTATCCCGATCGGGGCGAGCAGGCAGCGCGGTTCGGGTTCCGCCTCGAGATGACAGACGTGCCCAGGAACAGCACGATATCGTTCTCGAAGAAGCTCACGACGGATCTGGGCGAATGGAAGGTGACGCGTGCTCAGGGATCGCGCCTGATGCGCGCCGATCTGTATCCGGATGCCGGCAGCTACGAGACGCTGGCCAGCGTCTCCCGGGCCGACGGTCAGGTCGGCGGCGATGCTATCGCCAGCGTACAGCCGGGTGGAACGTTGGGCGACGGGCGCATCATCTACGTGGCCTCCGCCCTGCTGCAGCATCCCCACAGGGAGCAGATATTCGACGCCATCTTGCGCTACGTGCATGATGTCTTGCCAAGGCAGTAGAACGCCGGCGCCGACCGGCCGCAACAGACGGGACGAAGGAGAGATCATGAAACGCAAGGAGCGATTCCTGGCGGCGTTGCGACGCGAGCCTGTGGACCGCGTGCCCATGTTCGACTTCCTGTTTCAGAAGCCGATGTACGAGACACTCATCGGGCGTCGGCCTGACGGCTACAACGGCAGGGACGCGGTGGAATGTGCCCTTTCGCTGGAGCACGACGGCGTCTGGCTGCCCTTCGGCGGGTTCAGTGGTTTCCAGCCGACGCAGCTCGACGAGAAGAAGTATATCGATGAATGGGGCACCACCTATCAGCAGGGCGAGGAGTCCTGGCCCATCGACGCGCCGATCGACTATCCGATCAAGTCACGGAGCGACCTCGACGCCTATGTGCCACCCGATCCGACGCTTCCAGGACGGGACGTGCAGATTCGTGAGGCCGTGGCGATGGAGCACGACGACATCGCGTTGCTGGGCGGCGTGTTGGGACCCCTCACCGCCACCTGGATGCTGATGGGATACGAGAGCATCTGCTTTGCCCTGTACGACGATCCGTCGCTCATCACCGAGTGCTGCCGGATTGCCAATGAGTACAACAAGGAGGCCGCGCGGCGCAGCGTGGAGGCCGGCTGTGTCGGCATGTGGCTGTCGGATGACCTGGGCGACAGTCACAGCGGTTTCATGAGCAACGAGCACTTCCGGCAGCTTGTGCTGCCCTACATAGCCGAGCTGGCCGAGTACATCGATGGACTCGGTGTCCCCGTGCTGCTGCACTCCTGTGGCTGTATCACGCAGTACCTCGACGACCTGGCGCAGACGAAGATCGCATCGATTCATCCGCTGCAACGGACCGCCGGCATGGATCTGAGAACGGTCAAAGAGCGGTACGGTGATCGCTTCTGCCTCATCGGCAATGTCGACTCCTCGCGGACGCTGCCATATGGTTCACCCGCGGATGTCGAACAGGAGGCGAAGGAGGCCATCGAGACCGCCGCCCCCGGTGGCGGCTTCGTGCTGGCCTCCGATCACTCGCTGCACGACGGCATCCCGGTGGCGAACATCGTGGCCTTGCGGGATGCGGGGTTGAAATACGGCGGCTGACGGCGTGGCCTGCGTCAGCGCACCAGCAGCAACTTGCGTGACACCCCTCACCGCGCCTCGGAGCAGTCGACGACGGCTTCCCGGAACTGACCCAGTGAGCGGTTCTGATAGACGACATCGACAGGTATCACGATTCGCTCGGGTGTCGCGTCGGAAGGGATCCTGAACCGGAAGACCGCCGGCCCTTCCCGTCGCGCCGTGATATCGATGGTCGCGGGCGACGCCTCCTGATGCCATCGTCGCGGCAGAACCGGCCGGCAGACAAGCTGCCTGGTCTCATCGGAGTGATTCGTGACAACAACCCTCAAGGTTATTATGTCCCCCGGCTTTGCGCACTGTTCATAGGGGTCGCACCGCACCCAGTGAGCGTCCAGGCCGTAGTTGGGATGTTCCCACGCGATGAGTTCCCCGAACAACCGCTCACGCTCGTCCAGCGTTTCCTGCATGAAGGCGATGTCCTGCGCCGTGAAACACCACGCGGGATCCACGTGACAGTTGAACAGATGCGTCGGTTGCATCTCGGAGAGGATCTGCAGACAGCGGTGGTAGCCGGCATGCCGCCCGAGCAGGTTCCGATTCATCGCGCAGTAGTCGTCGATGCCGCTGGGCGTAAACGAATCCCCCGTGAAGAACAGCCGGACGCCGTGTCCTTCCACCAGCAGTCCACCGTGGTAGTAGGTCTGGCCGGGAAAATGACAGGCCGTCATGGTGAACTCATTCCACCTCCACGAATCGCCGTCGGTCGTTCTGTTGTCAATCCGCGCAACGACGGGAGAGATGCAGGGTATACGCCACGCAACCGGTCGCTCCACCACGTCGGCAACGGTGGCATCCGCCCATGTGGCGCAGGGGTATCGCTGCTGAAACTCGTCGATCGCGTCCACATGGTCGTCGTGATAGTGGGTCACCCAGAAGCCGCTCACTTCGGTGACTTCGCCGCTGTGGCACAGCTCGTCCAGCTTCTCTACGACCTTCGACGCGCCGCAGTCCATGACGAAGGCCTGCCGGTTTTCCGACAGGATGACCCACGTCGTGCCGAAGTGGCGCAGGAAGTCCGGCACGGGGAGATGCGCCTGATGCGGCATGTGCCCCGGGCGTCCTTCGTACGCCTTGAATTCATCGGGGAAGTAGTAACGCAGCGCCGAGATCGAGACGTAGTTGTCGTAGCAGGCGGCGAGGCGATCCTGCAGCAGGTTGATGGCTTCGGCGGGATTCTCCATCACCTCGCCATGAGATGGAATGAGAGTGTCCGGATTGGCCGCCAGAATCCGGTCGAGGCTGGCGAGAAGCGCCTCCCTGGCACCGAAGAACCCGTGATAGTCAGTGAACCGCTCGTTCCCCTTCTGCAGGCTGTACACGTCCCACACACACCCCGGGGAGTGTATCACATCGCCGCAGAACACGACCCGCCTTCCGTCCACATCGACCACATAGGAAACGCTGCCATCCGTATGCCCGGGTGTGGAAAGAACGCTGACCTTCGCCCCGTGCCACTCGAAGCAATCGCCGTCTTCCATCGAGTCTGTCACGGAAACGGATTCGGCCAGCGTCCATGGCTGCGGATGGTCGTCATAGAGATGCCAGCGATGGCTCTCATCATTCCAGAAGGCTTCGGTGGCATCGAACAGAGCTCGTTCGGTGGCCGGAACACCGATCCGCAGGCCTTCGAGATGGCCGCTCAGCAGACCGCTGGCCTGGTCACGGTGATGGTGGGTGAAGAGCACACGATCGATCTCGTCCACGCCGAGTTCACGCAGCGTCTCCCCCACGGTGCCGTCGCCATAGTCGATGAGGAGGGCGTAGTTCTTGTGTTGCAGGATCCCGACCTGAACGCCTTCCGCACCATCGAGGTGTGTGACGAGCCGTTCGCTGATGCGTCTCATACGCCGCCGATGATCTCTACGGCGAAGGGGTCGGCGGGTGGTGCCTGCACGATGACGGCCTGATCGCCGTCGACGAACACGTCCGCCTTCCGCCGCACCCTGGGTCCACTCTCGACGGGCACTCGCAGCACCAGATCCAGGCGCACCTGGGTCCCAGCTGGCAACGGTTCTCGAGTCAGTGTCTGCACCTGCCCGGCCGCCACCACCACACGATGGATCAGGACGGCGCCCGGGTCATCTACCCCGAGCCAGGCGACTTCCAGATCCCATGGCGTCCGGTTGTCCACCGATACGAACCCGGGTTCGGGTTCTCCCGCAGCCGCAGGGCTGTCCTGCCCGCCGCAGCCGGCGAGCGCCACCAGCGTCCAGACGATTCCGGCAGCCCGTGCCTTTGATATTCCGCCGCCCATGGCCTCCATGATATGTCGTCGTTGCCGATGCTCCAAGTCTGTGTTATACTTGGCGTTACCGCTGTTTGACAGGACTCCCCCCGGGTCCCCGTTTCAGCGCCGTGTTCCTGCCACCCGCTCCCCTGTCCGTCTGCGGGCTTCGCTGCTGCACCATTCAGACAGATGCGCTTCACGCATCCTGCCCAACCATCGTGTGTGGCGACCTCTGCTCGTCCCACTTTGCCTGGCCCTGTTGCCGTGGGGTGAAGTCGCTGTCGCCGGCACCCACACCGTACGGGCCGCCGAAAACCTGTCACGTATCGCCGGGCGTTATGGCGTCTCCGTAAGTGACCTGAAGCGGTGGAATGGGCTGGCTTCCGACCGCATCACCATCGGTCAGGCGCTGACCATCACGCGACACGGTGACACCCTCGTGGTTCGTGCCGGCGACACCCTGTCCGCTATCGCACTGCGCACCGGTGTCTCCGTCGCTGAGTTGCGTCGTCTCAATCGACTGCGGAGGGATCGCATTCACGTTGGCCAGACGCTCCGGCTGCGCCCTGCCCAACCGACGATTCGATCCGCCAATACGGGAACCGTCGTCGTGAGACGCGGCGACACCTTGTCCGAGATCGCCGTGGCCCACCGGACGACGGTGGCTCAGCTGCGCCGTCTCAACAGATTGCGTGGTGACGGCATCAGGGTGGGACAGACTCTGCGTGTCGCCTCGAAACCACAGAGTGATGACGACGAGCCACAGAGCTATACGGTCCGACCCGGTGACAACCTGTCCCTGATCGGCCAACGCTTCGACGTGGGGCTGGTGTTGTTGCGCCGGCTCAACGACCTGACGGGTGATCGGATTCACCCGGGTCAGAAGCTGCGTCTCCGTCCGACCCACACGGAGGAAGGGACTCATGTCGTCCAGCGAGGCCAGACCCTTTCGGAGATTGCCGTCCTGCGCCGGATCGACCTGGAAGAGCTGAGACGACTCAACGGCATCGACGGTGACCTCATTCGCCCGGGGCAGAGACTGCATCTGCGCTCAACACCTTCGACGATTCATGTTGTCGAGAGTGGGGATGCCCTGTGGGAGATTGCCCGGGCCTATGGCATGGCCGTAGCCGACCTCAAGAAACTCAACGGCTTGAGCGGCAGCCGGATCTACCCCGGTCAACAACTGCACCTGAGTACTGATTCGTCACACCGTCTGGCATCGTACACCGTCGCGTCCGGTGACAACCTGTCCGAGATCGCACAGCTGCATCAGATGAGTGTTGCCGAGCTGCAGAAACTGAACGACATGCGGGGTACCGTCATTCACCCGGGGCAGGTACTCAGGGTGCGCCCCCTGCTCGGCCATGCCCGGAGGCTGGAGTTATCCCAGATCCCGTGGAACGACCTCTTTGCCCGGGTCGATGGCCTGCCCGTCTTCACGGCTGACAACGGCCCCTACTTCGGGCAGAGACCGAAGGCCGACAGACAGAAGGGCTCCGATTATTCGGAGATCCATCCGCGATCACCATTGAAGACGTACCGCCAGGCGCTGAAGGTGTGGAAGTCCTTTGAGCGCAAAGTACAGGGCCTGGGCCGGCTGAGCGACGACCTGGCGGGGTGGCATATCGTGCTCGACCCCGGGCACGGCGGCATCGACCCCGGGGCGATCGTGCCCACCGTGGACGGGGCGGGGAGGAAACTTTACGTCGTCGAAGACGAGTACGTGTACGACATCACCCTGCGGTCCTACGTCCTGTTGCGGCTACACGGCGCCCGTGTCGATATCACCCTTCTCAGCCCGAACCACCTCATCCGACATACGGCGCCACCGGCCCAGACCTTCGTGCACGAGATGAACGAGGTCTTCAACAGCTACACCTACAACCGCCGCAACCGGCCCAGCGACTGGCCCATGGGCACCTCTCGCGGCCTGGCCGAGCGGGTCCGGATTGCCGAGGAGGCCCTTCACGGCTCCCCAAAGAAGCGCACGATCTTTCTCTCCTTTCACGCCGACATCGACGCCCGCGCCCCCGAGGGAGCGGTCGTCCTCTACTATGAAAGCCGGAACAGCCGTGACTCGGCCTCGCGCGCCTTTGCCCGGGCTCTGATGCCGGCACTCGGCGCCGGCACCCGCACACGGGGCCAGTCGCTGGCCGTTCTGCGTCACAACCCGGCCGGCGTGAAAGTGCTCGTGGAAGTGCGCAATCTGGCTTACGTCGATAACGCCTGGGCTCTGCGTTTCGAGCAGCTGCGGCATCGCGATGCCGAGAAGATCGTCAAAGGGGTGCTGGACTACGCCCGGGGCAAGCGAGTGGCCGGCAGGTAGACCCACCTGCAGCAGCAGAACAGCGAGAGGCCCCGGAAGTTATACCTCCGGGGCCTCTTTTGTCGCTTTTCGAGTGTGTCGTCAGTCAGGCGATGACGACCCTGACACCGATCAGACGGCGTGCCGCACGGCGCACGACCTCAGGTTCCAGACCGGCCAGTTCGCACCACTTGTCGATGCGGGGACTCTCTACAAAATCGACTTCTGGCGCTTCTACCTCTACTTCTTCAGTCTTCGAGATCTCCCGTAACGTGCTGAGAATCATAGCGTTAGCCAACCTTCGGTAGGCCAAAGAGACGCGTTCGACCTGTGCTGCGTCCTGATCCGTGCGCATATCGACAATCCCGTAGTATAGGTGGACGTGGGGTGCTACGTCGGCCGGTGTTTCCAACAGCATCCGTGGCTCGACGGGGCATCAATGTAAGAAATTCTGGTGGCCCATCGGGGAAAAAAGTTGACCAAATACCAAATTTCACCACATGCCCAGCGCAGACGACGGCACCCTACGCGCCCTTACATGTTGTTTTACCAGGGCTTATCGGCAATCCCCACCGGTGTCCCAGAAGCGGCTGACGAGGCATAGATCCGCTGGATCCACTCCATCGTAGCCAGACCTGCTGCCCCGTCTGCGCCGGGACTGACCCCGCCCTCGGCGGCTTGCACGAAGGCCTGCCACTCCAGATCCCAGGAGTCGTCCAACCCGTCGAAGGTCCTGATCTGCTCCTGTGGGACCCCTCCTTCGGGCCGGCGACGGCCGATGGTCAACCGTTCGGGGCCGTAGGAACCACCCAGCCCCTCGGCGAGGGCGTACCCGTCCTTGCCGCAGACCTCGAAGCTGAAAAGGTTCCGCCACTGGGTCCAGCTCACGTGGAGGGAAGCGACCTGTCCGGTGTCGGTCCGCAGCAGGGCAAAAGCGTTGTCTTCCACGGGCATGTCCCAGAAGGCCGTCTGTGTGTGCGCCACCGCACTGTCGAAGCTTCCGAGCAGCCAGAGAGACAGATCCAGCAGGTGAGCCCCCTGGTCGAGCAGTTCGCCACCACCGGATACGTCCGGATCCGCCCGCCACTCCCGATCGTATCCGGGTCGTCCTCCGTGTCCGTAGCGCCCCCGCACGCTGATGAGTGGCCCAATCTCGCCCCGCGCAGCCGCATCGTGCACCCCGGTGATGGCCGGATGGAAGCGATGGTTGTACCCGGCACGCAGCACACGGCCCGAATCGCCGGCGGCTGTAACGGCGCTGGCCACTTCGTCTCGATTGCGACCCAGTGGTTTCTCACACAGCACGTGACGTCCCGCCTGCAGGGCGGCGACGCTGACTTTGGACAGGGCATCATGCGTCGTCGACACGATAACGAGATCCACGTCCGTCTCACCCACCGCCGAGGACCAGTCGGTGTAGACCGTGGCCCCATGGTCGTTGGCGAGGCGTGTCGCCAACGTCTCCTCCACGTCGCAGACTGCAGCCAGGGTTGTACTCTCATGGGCGGCGACAGCAGCCGCACGCTTCTGGCCAACGCCGCCGGCTCCGACGAGCAGGACTCGATGGGGGCTGTCGACGCTCATGGCTTGATCCGTCGGACGGTGAACTGTTCGGTCTTCATGATCTGTGCCACATCAAACTTCTCCCAGTCGTCCCAGCAGGCTGCCAGCATTCGTCCCGTCAGCCCGGCGGAGCGCTGCGAGGCCAGATAGACGACGAGGTCCACCGCCTGTCGCGGCGGCGTGGCCCCCTCCTGCAGCTGGCGACGGGCCTGCTCGGCTTCGTCGCCTGCCCGCTCTCCCGCGGCGACCGCCTGTTCCGTCATTTTCGTGTTCACGGCGCCGGGCGAAATCGCGTTCACCTGAATGCCGTGGTCGGCGACCTCGACGGCCAGGGTCTCCGTCAGGCGCACGATGGCTGCCTTCGATGCTCCGTAGGCGCTGAACCACGGCCGGGGGCTGACAGCACCCCCTCCGGACAGATTGATGATCCGCCCGTCGCGTCGCTCGATCATGCCGGGCAGCACGGCACGGCTGCACAGGTAGCAGCCGCCAAGATTGATGCGGATCGTATCGAGCCAGGCTACCGGATCGACGTCGTGCGTGGGCCCCACGGGGCCGAGTATTCCAGCATTGTTGACGAGTACGTCCACCCCTCCCCAGGCATGGTCGATCCTCTCGACTGCCTGCTCTGCCGCCGACGGGTCGGCGAGATCTGCTGTCAGAGCCAGGCTGCGGGTGCCCACCTCGGCCACCTCGGCGGCCACCCTCTCGACTTCGTCACGTGAACGTGCCAGCAGGGCCACGTCGGCGCCTGCCTCGGCGAGGCCCAGGGCGATGGCTCGACCGATCCCCCTGCCACCACCGGTGACCAGGGCACGCCGATCCTGCAGTTGTTTCACTTCTTGCTTCTCTCCTGCTTGAATGCGAGGCCTTTCCGGCCGTCGAAGGTAGCGGTCACCAGCGGCCGGGAAAAGCTCCCACGCGTTGCGAGGTCCGACCTATCTATTACATTATCAACCACTTCGATTGACCCTACTCTCCGAACGAGCCCCCTTCCAGATGTCTGTCTGCGCGACCCGGTCCGACCCTCGTGAAATCTGTCGGCGAATCAACGAAAGCGCCCCCGTCGAGTTCCTCTTCGAGGGCGATCGCTCACGGCTGCACGCTGAGAGCAGGCTTCCCTGGCGTATCTCGCCGGAGCCCTTCTGGCTGACGCCGGATCAGCACGAGGTGCTCGTCCGGCTGGGACCGGCAACCCACGCCTTCAACAAGGCGTGCAACCTGCTCTACCACCAGAGCGTGAAGGGCCTGCAGCCGGCCTTCGTGCACCGGTATCTCGACGCTGGCAAGACAGAACGAGCCATCGAGCTGTCCCGCCTCAACCGCGTCAAGTCGCATCTGCCGGCGGTCCTGCGACCCGACCTGATCGTCACCGCGGATGGCCTGCGCGTGGCCGAGTTCGACTGGCTCCCAGGCGGCATCGGCTTCACCGCCCAGGTGTCGGCTTCGTACGCTGAACTCGGGTATGATCTGGTGGGCGGCGCCCACGGCCTCGTCGATGGTTTCTACGACGCCGTCGTCGCCGGTGCAAAGGCCAAAGAGCACGATCCTGTGGTCTGTATCATCGTCTCCGACGAGTCCGACGCCTACCGTGAGGAGATGGTCTGGCTTGCCGCCGCCCTGCGCCAACGCGGTCGTCCCGTGCACTGCTGTCATCCCAGGAACCTGCACGTCGATGACGATGGGGTTCTCTTCGAAATCGATGGCGTACGAACCCGGGCCGACGTGGTCTATCGGTTCTTTGAACTTTTCGATCTGCCCAATATCCCGAAGGTGGAGCTGCTCTCCTACCACGCCAAGAAGAACTCGGTGCGTGTCACGCCGCCGATGAAGGCCTTCCTCGAAGAGAAGATGTGGCTCGCCCTCTTCCACCATCCCCGCCTGGTCGACTTCTGGGAGCGGGAACTGACCCGCGATGCCCACGACCTGTTGAAGGCCGTCATCCCCCACACCTGGGTTCTCGATTCAACCCCCGTACCCCCACATGCCGCAATCTCCGACCTGGAGATCGGTGGCCGTGTGGTATCGGACTGGACCGAGTTGATGCACCTGAGCAAGAAGCAGCGTGAGCTCGTCATCAAACCTTCCGGGTTTGCCGAAGACGCCCAGCAGAGCAAGGGAGTCGTGATCGGTCACGATGTCCCGGAAGAAGAGTGGCAGGCCGCCCTGCAAACGGCGTTGCAGTCCTTCACCACGACGCCGCACGTGCTGCAGAAGTTTCACAAGGGAGCCCGCCTGCCGGCCCGCTACTACGACTTCGAGAGCGACGAGATCAAGTCGATGCACGGCCGGGTTCTGCTGCGGCCCTACTACTACGCCCTTGGCGGCCATACGGCAGAAGACGTTACCCTGGCCGGCGTGCACTGCCTGGTCTGTCCCGCTGACAAGAAGATCCTTCACGGCATGATCGACGCCGTCCTCGTACCGGCCGCCGTGCGGGAGCCCGCCGGCGGTGAGGCGGCCTTCTGATGACGACCCTGCAGATCGAAGACGCCGCCGTCGATGGCCGCTCGCTGGACGACAAGCTCGGGTCGCTCAACGACATCCTGCGCGGACTCGGGCGGGTCCT
The DNA here is from genome assembly GCA_036011085.1 of Candidatus Latescibacterota bacterium. Taxonomy (GTDB): domain Bacteria; phylum Latescibacterota; class UBA2968; order UBA8231; family UBA8231; genus UBA8231. Next base: position 1,672 of record DASCMS010000032.1, on the reverse strand, counting down.
CATCGGCTATTCGGGTGGTGTCGACAGTGCCCTGCTGGCCGTCGCCGCCCAGCGCGTGTTGGGGGAAGAGGCCATCGCTGTCACCGCCGACTCCGAGAGCTACGCCGAAGGTGAACTTGAGCTGGCTGTCGACATCGTACAGCGCTTCGGCATCCGCCATCGAATCGTCGAGACGCGGGAACTCGACAACCCCGACTACGCCAGCAATCCAATTGATCGCTGCTACTTCTGCAAGACGGAGTTGTTCGTCCACATGGAGCAGCTGGCCACGGAGCTGCAGGTGGACAACCTGCTCTACGGGAACAACAAGGACGATGTTGGCGATTACCGTCCCGGGGCCACAGCGGCGAGCGAGCACGGCGTACGGGCGCCTCTGAAGGAAGCCGGATTCACCAAGGCCGACGTACGCGAGCTGGCCAGGCGTTGGGACATTCCCGTGTGGAACCGCCCCGCCATGGCCTGCCTGTCCTCCCGCTTCCCGTACGGCACGCCGCTCACGTCCGAGGGTTTGCGGCGGGTGGACGACGCCGAGCGAATGGTTCGCCAGCAGGGCTTTGATTCACACGTGCGGGTTCGCCATCATAACGACGTCGCCCGGATCGAGTTGCCCGTGGATGATCTCGAAAGACTGCTCGCCGATTCCGACCTGCGCTCACGGTTGGCGACGGGGCTTGGCCAGATGGGGTACGTGCGGGTTACCGCCGATCTGCGCGGCTTCCGCTCCGGATCTCTGAACGAAATGCTGCATGAGCCAGCCGACGTGCCTGCCGGGGACGACGGCCCGGAGCCAGTCATCGCCGCGGCTGCCCGCCTGGGCCTCGGCAGGGCTGAATCCGGCGAGACACAGCAGATCACCTGGGTGCGCCTGGGCCCCGACGCGGCATCGGGCCTGAGCGACGAGGCTTCTCGTGCCAGCCTCATCGCCGCCGCCGAAGCCTCGGGGGCCCGTTACGTCGCCCTCGACCTGAATCCGCTGGACTGAGAGCGACTTGGTCCGGGAAATCGTTCAATACGGCTCCAAGGTTCTACGCCGTACCTGCAGCCCCGTCACCGAGGTCGACGACGAGGTCCGGGCTCTGATCCGCGATCTCTTCGACAGCCTCGAGGAGGCCGAAGGCGTGGGACTGGCGGCGCCACAAATCGGCGTCTGTCGGCGGGTCATCATCGTCGACGTATCCAGCGCCGAGCCGAGCTTGCCTCCCATCGCCCTGGTCAATCCCGTGATCGACATCGGCCAGGGTATGGTCACCGCCGAGGAGGGGTGCCTGAGCATCCCCGATGTCTACGGTGACGTGTCGCGCTACACGAACATCGAAGTCTCGGCCGTCGACCAGGCTGGCGAACTCTTCAAGTTTACCGCCGACGGCTTCTATGCCCGGGTCCTGCAGCACGAGATCGACCATCTCGACGGCAAACTGTTCATCGACCACCTGGCTCCTCTCAAGCGACAGCTGATGCGCGGCGCGCTGAAGCGCATAAAGAAAGAGGGCGAACAGTGGGACAAGCGGCATATGATCGGCTGACCCAACCCCGGTCGCCGTTGACAATGAAGGGAGCCGCCGTTAGCTTTTTCTCGCTGTGAAACATGACTTGGGATCGTAGTTCAGCTGGTTAGAACGCCTGCCTGTCACGCAGGAGGTCGCGGGTTCGAGTCCCGTCGGTCCCGCCATAA
>DASCMS010000031.1:0-65585 GCA_036011085.1 Candidatus Latescibacterota bacterium | reverse complement strand
TCGGGCGCCTGAAATACATCGAACAGGATATTGCGTCCGAGACGATCGTCAGAGCTGCGCATGATGAAACGATTCTGCGAGGACACACGGGTGGGCAGGCTGCCCTCCAGGCCGCGGGCGAGCACGGCCAGGGTGGCCGGTCGGCGCAGGCCGGAGAAATCCTCCTGCCGCACCGCCTGAAACTGCTTGCCCGGATCCGGCATGGCCGACAGTTCCGCGAGCCGGTCGCGGAAACGTGCCTCCTCTTTCGTGTATCGCTCCATCCGGTCCCGGTGCTCGTTGCCCATGAGGAACACGGCGACGAGGACGAGGACGAAGAGCAGTCCGTACGTCACAGCGAAACGGAAACTCAGGATATTGTTGAGGATCTCCTTGCGGATCAGTCGCAGCAGCAATGTTCTATCCCTGGATCACTGAAAGTAGAGCAGGCTGAGAGCCTCGATGGAGCACACGCCACGACGTGCCCGGCGGCGGACCTCAGGCAGCCTGCTCGGCGGGCTGGCTCACATATTCGACGTAGACGGCCTCGAGATCGGCTTGTTCGAGTTCATCCCGCGTGAACGTCTTCACCAGGTCGCCGGCCACCATGATCCCCACGCGGTCGGCGATCTGCTTGGCGCGGAAGATGTCGTGCGTCGTCATCCAGATCGCCTTTTTCTCCTCGCGCAGGTCCTGCAGCAATTGCAGGAACTCGGCCCCGGACTTGGGATCGAGACCGGAGGTGGGCTCGTCGAGGAGGATGACCTCGGCGTTCTTCATGATGGCGATGGCGATTCCCAGCTTCTGCCGCATACCTTTTGAGAAGCCCTTCACGCGGCGCTCGAAGGCGTCACGCTGCAGACCGACGCGATCCATGACGTTTTCGTACTCGGCGTCCGTCACGTCCTTGCGGCCCCCAAGCTTGGTGAAGAATTCGAGATTCTGCCGAGCCGTGAAGTTGCCGTAGAGCATGACGTTTTCCGAGACGTAGGCCACATGCTTCTTGGCCTCGAGAGGATCCCTGGTGACGTCGATGCCGCAGATCTTCACCGTGCCGTTGGTGGGCTCGGTGAACCCCAGCGAGACCATGAGCGTCGTCGTCTTGCCGGCGCCGTTGGCGCCGAGCATGGTAAAGATCTCACCCGGTTCGATCGTCAGGGTAAGATTGTTGACGGCGTGCACATCGCCGTAGTGCTTGGACATGTCGAGGATCTCGAGCATGGGACGGCCTCCATAGGGGTCGGTTCGGGGTCTCTCACCGGTAACGGTGGCGGTGAAACATGGCCTGTGTCAAGAAGGTTCCTCGGATACAGGCCGACCGCGACGGTTTGCCTGCAGAGGCGGGTGCAAGCTCTCTTGACATGGTCCACCTGCGCCGGTTTTTTTCCTTCGACACCACTCACATACCGGAACTTGTTGATTTTGCTGACTTTGGCTGCTTCGAAGAAGCGCCTGACAACCCTCATCCCTGTGTCTTTCCTCGCGGCAGCCACACTGGTCGGCGCCGAGTCCGAGTCCATGGCGGAGACGGACAGTCTCGACCTGCAGCGCTGCCTCGACACAGCCATGTCACGCAATCGAGAGCTGATCCAGGCCCGCGAGCGCGTCGAGGAAGTGGAGGGAGACCGCGTCGTTGTACGTTCGCGGCTCATGCCCAACGTGCAGCTCACCGCCTCCTACGACGCCCTGCGTACCGAGCGTCTCGGCGACACCCAGGACAACCTGGGCAGCGAACTGCTGCTGCAGCAGCGCCTGTTCGAGTTCGGCCCCGACGCCGCCTCCGAGATCGCCCTGCGCAGCGATCTGCGCAACGCCGTCTTTGACTACCAGGACAAGGTCTACGAAATCATCTCCCGTGTCTGGGAGGTGTTCCATCTGATCCTGCTGCAGGATCAGCAGATCGCCTTGCGCCGAACGTCCAAGGCTGCCTTCGAGGTTCTGCTCGCACGCCAGGTGGCGCGCTACGACAGACAGATGGCATCCGAGGAAGACAAGCTGCTCGCCGAGTTGAACGTGCTCGAGGAAGAGCTCGCCATCAACGGGATCATCCGGAAGCAGTTGCGCAACAAGATGGAGCTGATGCGACTGATCGGCCAGCCCATCGGATCCGGGCCGCACCCCAGGGGATCCTTGGCCGTGTTCCAGGTCGAGGAGGAAGAAGCGGTGCGTGTCGCCGTCGGCCGCAACGTCCAGATCTCCCTCAACGAGCAGCTCGTCGACGAGCAGCGGCGGATCCTGCGCGAAATCGGCTGGGAGTACGCTCCCGATCTGGCCGTCGATGCCGGTCTTGAAGACGGACGCCGCCGTGCCGGGGTTTCGATGGACCGCGAGGGCAGCACCTGGGGGGTCAACATGGAGACCGGTCTCGCCCTCAGCGAGCAGGAGACGCCCGATGGGTCCGACGAGGCGACCTGGTCGGCGCGTGTGCAGGCGCGCATCCCGATTTTCGAGGGGGGAGCACGACTGGGCCGTGAAGCCCTGGAGCGCGCCCGGCTGAGACGCCTGCAGACCCAGTTACGCGACCTGCGCGCCGGTGTAGAGCTGCAGGTACGGCAATCCTACCAGGCGATGCTCGAAGCCGGTGAAAACCTGGAGTTGCAGGAGCAGAGCGTCCGCATCGTCAGGCGGCGACTCGAGATCGCCCAGAAGCTGCGCGATGTGGGGCAGGGAAACGATGCCCAGCTCGAACAGGTCCGTACGCAGTTCTTCAGTGCCCAGGACGCGTTGTTCCGCAACCAGGAGATTTACATCTCGAGCCAGGCTCAGCTGCGACGGCAGATGGGATATCTCGAATGATGGACCGTCGACTCCTCCAATTGCTGGTGCTGCTGTGTGCCATCGCCGCCTGGGGACAACCGCTGACGCGGCAGCAGCAACTCGACAAGCTGCAGCTGCAAGAACGTCAGGAGGGCCTCGTGCGGGCTGAGCAAAGTCTCGAGACCGCGCGTGACGAATTGCAGACGACACAGTCTCTGTACGAGGATGGTTTCGTCACCCTGCAGACCTTCAACGCCACCAAGAACAGCTACGAAGAGGCCCGTCTGCAGCTGGAAGAGGCCGAAATCCTGCTGGAAGAGACTGCCCTCGATCTGTTGAAGAACGCCACGCGTATCGTTGTGCGTGACGCCCGCAAGTACAAGAGCAAGGACGGCAAGAGCATGGTCGATATCACGTTGGAGAACGCCTCCGACGTGCGCGACGCCATGGTCGTCGACCCATCGTTGACCGAACAGGATCTGCAGGCCCTGCTGCGCGTGGAGAACATCTTCGTGTCGGTGCGCAATGGACCCGTCGTCGGCGAGCCGTACGAAAGCCGCATCGCCGCTCTCGAGGTCGGCGAACTTCGCACGATCACCTACCGCCTCTTGTCCGACGAGGATGGTGTCGCCATCGTGCTCAGCTATCTCGATGTCGAGGAGGAGAGCATTCCCGTCATCCTGCGCAAGGGTGGACAGGCGACCTTGCCCAGCATCAACTCGGCGCAGTTTTCACAGACGGGTGAGCTGCAGCAGACAGTACGCTTCGATCTGACAGTGGAACGCCTGTCCGACGAGGAACGCAGCTTCGGCCTGGCTGTGGTCGGTCTGCCCCGCCGGATCGACTATTCCTTCGTCGACCAGGGCGCCAAAGTGAACCAGGTGAAGTTCGACGAGAACAAGTCGAAGGACACCCTGTCCCTGCAGTTGGAGATCCCGGAGAAGCTGGACCGTCAATTCGTCGGCCGCACGCGGACCTTCTTCGCTCTCGTCGCCGAGCCTCGGGAGTATGCCAGGATCAACGCCCTGCAGGCCGAATTCGGCGACGCGGCCGTGCCCGAGGAACGTGTCAAGGCACTCGTGGCCAACTTCGTCAAGCTCGAGCTGATTCCCAAGGGGATCGGCAAGCTGGAGGTGCTGGTTTCCAACACCTACCGCGAGATTCAGGTGGGCGAGGAGCTGGCTATCCGCGTCGAGTTCCTCAACCGCGGGTCTGTACCGGTGCAGAACATCAAGGCCGCTCTCGATCTGCCCTACCAGTGGCAGGAGGAGGTGGTTCCCCTGCTGATCAAGCGCCTGGATCCGGAGGAGCGGGCTCCCATAGACATCACCGCCCGGCCACCGGTGGACATCGCTGTGGGAAACTATGAACTCGGTGTCGAGGCCCAGGGCCAGGTGGGCAACGAGAACGTGGAGTCGCTGGAGAAGAACCTGACGATCCACGTAGGCGCCAGCTCCAACATCGCCGGCAACGTCATCCTCATCGGCATTCTCGTCCTGCTCGTCGTCGGCATCGGCATCGCCAGTATCCGCATCAGCCGCCGATGAGGACCACCACCATGACACGATGGCTGCCGTCGATCGCTATCGCCCTGCTGCTGTCTGCCCCAGGCGTGAATGCCCAGGGGAGCGCCAAGGATCTGCGTACGAAGGAACAACGCCTCTACGACATTCAGCTTCGTCAGGCACAGCTGAATGTGGACAAACGCGAACTCGACATGGAGACGAAACGCTCGGACTTCGTTGCCATCCAGGATCTGTACGAGGAGAGAATCGAGACCGTCGAGCGTCTCAACAAGGCTCGAAGGGACCTGATGCTGGCGGAGCGTCTATACAACGAGGCCGACTACGAGCTCAAGCGCACCCGGCTCGAGTTTCTCCGCGACGCCACGCACATCACCATTCGTCAGGCCAGAAAGTACCGCACTCTCGACGGGCGGCGTCAGGTTGACATCACCCTGCTCAACGCCTCGCAGCTGGCCCAGGCCATGTCCCTCAATCCTGACCGCGCCGAGGACGAGATCCGTCCCCTTCTCGCAGTCCAGAACATGAAGGTGTCGATGGAGGATAACTTCGGCACCATCATCGCCGAGCCCTACGAGCAACTCGTGCCGGCTCTGGCTCTGGGTGACTCCATCCAACTCACCTTCCGCCTGCTCGATGATTCCGACGACGTCGTTGTCGCCATGACCTACCTCGACGAGAGCGAGGAGGATCACTACATCATCCTGCGTCGCGAGTCGAGGCAGGATTTGCCGACGATAAACTCGGTGCAGTTCTCCCAGGAGGGAGACCTCAACACCCGGGTCAACTACGATCTCATCCTCGAGCGACTGGCGGAGGATGAGAAGACCTTCCGCCTGGCCCTCGTCAATCTGCCGCGTGAGATCACACCGTCCTTCGTCGACCCGGGGACCAACGCCAGCCTGACCCAGGTGAAGTTCAGCGAAGAGGTCACCCGGCAACAGCTCGAGCTCGAACTGCAGATTCCGGAGAAACTGAGCCGACGCTACGTCGATCAGACCATTGAGTTTTACGTGTTTATCACCGACACCGAGGGCTTTGCCCGCATCGGTGAACTCAATCGCGGCAACCAGAGCGGCACGATCTCACTGGAGGACATCAATACGATCCCGGGCAACAAGGAACGTTTCGAGTTGATCCCGCGCGGCCGGGGTGCCCTGGAAACGATCATCGCCAATCGCTACCAGGAGATCCGCACCGGCGAGGAAGTTCTGGTGCGCGTCGATCTGCTCAACACGGGTACTCTCGAGGTCGAACGCGCCCATCTGTTGCTGACGCCTCCCCTCGAGTGGACGTGGTCGTCGGATCCCGACACGATCGATCGAATCCTCCCCGGTGAGAAGGAGCCGGTGAACATTACCCTGACGCCGCCTGAAGGGATCGGCGTCAGCGAATATGATGTCCGCATCGAAGCTGCCGGATACGAGGGTCCCGAACGCATCGAGGCCCAGGAGAAGGACATCACGATTCGCGTCGAAGAGCGGGCGGATGTCATCCGCAACGCCTTGATCATCGGCGCCGTCATCGCCCTCGTCATCGGCGTCGCCGTGGGCAGCATCAAGGTCAGCCGTCGGTAGCGGCGGGTCGTACAGACGGCTATATTCAAGCCCTGATATCGTCGCGGCATATGAGCCCGGACGCCTGAGCTAAGGAATTATGAAATACGACATCGCCGATCTGCTTAACTCCTGGCCCTTCGACCCGGACGAGTTCATCGCCCGCCGTATCACGGCCCGCGACGGCTCGGAGAAGATCCAGATCCGGATCGACATGGGTATGCTGCAACTCGCAGTGGAAGGCCGCCCCGACGGCTATCGCCCTCACGGCGCCGAGTCCTTGCTGCACCACTACCGCGGCGCCCTGCCGCCGCGGGGCGGGGCCGCACGTCACGGCTCCGTCGAGTTCGACGAGGACGCCTGTGAGGATCTGTTTCAGGAGGCCTGGCAGTACTACCAGCGCTACCTGGCTCTGTTCTACCTCGAAGACTATGAGGGGGTTGAGCACGACACCGGTCACAACCTGGCCATTTTTGACCTCGTGCAGGAACATGCCGATTCCGACGAGGTGAAGTGGTATTTCGAGCAATACTTCCCGCATGCCGTCATGATGCAGGCGCGGTCCCGCGCCATGCAGGTCCTCGAAGAGAACGACTACCCCACTGCCCTGCGCCATGTGCAAGGTGGCATCGATCGCATCGAGGAGTTTCTTGGCGATTGGGAGGGCGACAGCGGCGACGTGATGGACGAGGAATTCCCCGAACTCACCTTCCTGCGCGACTGGTACGAGGAGCTCGAGAAGGAGCGCCCTCTCTCACAGCAGGAACAACTCGAGCACGATCTGACCGTCGCGGTGGAAGCCGAGAATTTTGAAGAGGCAGCACGCCTCCGTGACAAGCTGCGCACCCTGCGGCCCGCCTTCCTCAAGGCCAACGTCGAGCGCGCTGGCGCCTAACCGGCGCGGGATCGGCTAAGATACAGAAGGGCCCGCTGCCTCGATCAGGCAGCGGGCCCTTGTTCGTTGAGGCTCAAGAATGCGCTACAGACCGAGTACATGTCCCATGTCGTAGAGTCCGGGCTTGGCGGTGAGCGCAAACCTGGCCGCCCGCAGGGCCCCCAGAGCGAAGGCGTCACGGCTGGTGGCGTGGTGGCGGAGTTCGAGGTACTCGCCGGGGGCACCGTAGAACACGGAGTGGTCGCCAGCCATGTCGCCGATGCGCATGGCGTGCATGCCGATCTCCTGGCGGGTGCGCTCGCCGGTGACCCCTTCCCGCCCGTGCACGACCACGTCGTCGAGGTTGCGCTCGAGTCCCGCCGCGGCGCGCTCGGCCAGGCGCAGGGCGGAACCGCTGGGCGCGTCCACCTTGTGCCGATGATGTGCCTCCAGGACCTCGACATCGTAGTCGTCGCCGAGAATCCGCGCCGCCTCTTCCACCAACTTGAACAGCACGTTCATGGCGGTGGAGAAATTCGGCGCGAAGACGCACGGCACGGTGGAGACAGTGTCTTTGAACTCGCTGAGCTGCACCGCGGTGAAACCGGTGGTGCCCACGACCATCGCCGTGCCTGCCGCGGCACAGGCCCTGGCGTCGGCCAGTGTCGATTCCGGTGCCGTGAAGGCGATCACGACATCGGCCTCCGCCGCCGGCACATCTTCGGTCACCGAGACCCCTTGCAAATCACATCCGACGACGACGCCCGCGTCCCGTCCGAGGGCCTCATGGCCGGGCCTCTCCGTACCCCCCATCAGCTGCAGATCGTCACTATCCACGATCAGGTTGCCCAGCCGCTGCCCCATGCGACCGGCGATTCCACAGACTACGATCTTCGCCATGGGTCAGTAGCTTGAGTAGACCAGCGCGTCGATGGCGCCCTGGTCCTTCAGCCGCGCCTCGATGTCGACACCGAAGGCATCGCCAATGGGCTGCAGCAGGGACGGGTCGTTGGCCCATACCTGACACGTCGCGTCGACGACGACAGCCGCTGCCTGCGGCGTCAGCTTGCCGAGGGGGCGACGACAGGCGCCGGAGGGCATGCCAAGGAGCCGCATCAGGCTTTTCACTGGCGTTGGATTGCGCGACTTGCATTCCACCGGGCCCTTCGAACTGGTCTCCGTCGTCGTCACACCGACGATTCCCATCAGGGGGGCCAGATCGGCGGCGAGTCTGTCTGCCGTTGCCACGTCGCCATCGTTGAGTGCGTGGGTCATGCGGGTGAGGGGCCCGGGCACGACGTTGGACATTACGGAGATCACCCCGGCGGCACGGATATCCTCCCGCTTCATCATCGTCACGGTGCGATCATCGTCGCCGGACATGATGGTGAAGTCGTCGCCACACACGGCGCGTGTCTTGGCCATGTTGTCGTAATCTCCGGTGGCCTCCTTTACGGTCGATACGTTCGGATACTCCTCAAAAAGGATCGCCAGATCCTCGACCTGCATCATGGCTCCCACTCGCCCGGGGATGATGTAGGGAATGATCGGCATGTCGGGGAATTCCGAGGCCACGGGGGTGACGTACTCCCGGCGAATCTCCAGCGAGCTGGGACCATTGTAGTAGGGATCCACGAGCAGCACGCCATCGGCGCCCACATGGGCTGCATGTTCTGTGCCGGCGAGGGTTTCCCGCGTCGAGTTGGAACCCGTCCCGGCGATGGACTGGCAGCGCCCCTTCGTCGCCTTCACCGTCCGTTCGATGACTTCGTTGTGCTCCTCCCACAGGAGGGTGGGACTCTCGCCCGTGGTACCGACGGCGAGTACACCATCGATGCCGTTTTCGATCTGGAACTCGATCAGTCGTTCCAGGCCTTCGTAATCGACGGTTCCGTCCTCGCGCATGGGCGTGACGGAGGCCGTGTAGCATCCCTTGAACATCACCGATGACCTGCCGGGTGGTGCCTTGCGGCAATGGGGGTTTGTTGCGAGTGTAGCGAGTACGTCACACTGTGGCGGCAAGTATGAATGCCCGTCCTCACAGTGTCAACCGGACGTCACGACGTTGTCTGATCGGGTAACCCGTCGGGGCGCACACACTTACAACGATATGGACCGGTCCTTGACTGCCGAACTGAGCATGCGCTACGGGTGCAATCCTCACCAGACGGGAGCCCGTTGCTTCCGTCACGGCGGTGACCTGCCGTTGCAGGCTCTGCACAACTCGCCCAGCTACATCAACCTGCTGGACGCCCTCAACTCCTGGCAGCTGGTACGCGAACTGAGGGCGTCTACGGGCCTGCCGGCCGCGGCGTCCTTCAAGCACGTCAGCCCTGCCGGTGCCGCCGTCGGCGTGCCCCTTTCGGCCGACCTGCGGCAGGCTCTGTTCATCAAACCGGACGCTGAGCTCAGTCCCCTTGCCTGTGCCTATGCCCGGGCACGCGGCGCCGATCGACTCGCGTCCTTCGGCGACTGGATCGCCCTGAGTGAACCGCTGGACCAGGCCACGGCCGATCTGATCCGCGTCGAGGCGTCGGACGGGATCATCGCTCCCGGCTTTGCCGCAGGGACGGTCGAAATGCTGTCCAAGAAGAAGGGCGGCGACTACAAGGTCCTGCAGATCGACCCATCCTACGAACCGGACGAGTTGGAATCCCGTCGACTGTTCGGCCTGACCCTCGAGCAGCCGCGCAACAGCTTCATACCCGGCGATGAATACCTGAGCAACGTCGTGACGAAGAATCAGGACCTGACCGAGGCGGCACGGCGTGATCTGCTGGTCGCCACGATCGCCGTGAAGTATACCCAGTCGAATTCCGTCGTCGCCGTGTGGGATGGGCAGGTCGTCGGCGCCGGGGCCGGGCAGCAGTCGCGCATCCATTGTGTGCGCCTGGCGTGTGGCAAGGCCGACCGCTGGTACCTGCGGCAGCACCCGGCAACGCGGGCACTGGAATTCGCCAGGGGCATAAAGCGGGTTGACCGCGACAACGCCATCGACCTGTTCTTTGAAGACGAGTTGACGAGCGCCGAGGAAGCCGACTGGCACGGCTCCTTCCGGCGAGTGCCGGAGCGGCTCAGCGCCGAGGCCCGGCGGGAGTGGCTCGATGGCATGCAGGGCGTCACCATCGCCTCCGACGCCCTGTTCCCCTTCCGCGACAGCATCGACCGCGCCAGTCGCTCGGGCGTATCCTTCGTCGTGCAGCCGGGGGGATCGAAGAAAGACTCCGATGTCATCGCAGCGGCAGATGAATACGGCATGACCATGGCATTGACGGGGGTCCGCCTGTTCCACCATTGAACCGCTGCCCCTGCGTTACTGCCTCTGTATGGGGAGATGCCGGTAGATCCTCTCGGGGCCGCTGTTATACCCGCACTCGATGGACGGCTGCGTCGGCGCCAGGCTCCTCGGCTCGGCGTCCGTCTCCTGAGAGCAACCCCGCACCTGATTGCCCTGCAGGTAGATCGCTGCCGCCGTCGGCTCGATGTGAAACCCCGGCTTGTCGGCTCCGGCACCAGGCGCGCCGCTGACCGTGTTGTCGGTAAAGATCAGATCGTGGGCCTCTGTCACCACCTCCACCTGACCTTGCCCCCGCGTCCCGGCGTTGCCGGCGATCGTGCACCGCCGCACATGACACGAGTGCACTTCCACCGGGCGGGGAGAGGGCCGGGCCAGGATTCCGGCGCCGGCGTTTGCCTCGAGAGTGCAATCCTCGATCAGGTTGTGGCAGTCACGGGTACCGATGGACATGCCGGTCCCGTTGCCGGTGAAGCGGCTGCCCTTCACCGTGATGTGATTGGCCCGCACACAGAAAAAAAAGCCGCAGTTGCCGTTGCCATGGCTGTCGCAATCGTCGAACAGCACGTTCGTGCTGCCAGCCCCAGGATGCAGGCCGTTGCCCGTATTGTCGCTGAAGGTGCTGTCTCGAATGACGACATCCCGGCAGATCTGAAAGCCGAGCCCTTCGCCGTCATAGTCGCGCTCCCGGACGCCGGACACCTCGATACCGGCACTCCTGTAGAAATAGAGGGCGGCTCCGCGGCAGGCACCCATGGCCTCCTCGTTGTCGGCGCTGTTGCCCACCAGGGTCAGATCGCGCACGGCGATGTCCTTGACATCGTGGGCGAAGACCAGTGGGTACGCCGTCGTGAGGCACGGATCGTCATCCGCCCGGTAGTCGGTTTCGATGCCGTGGTCGAGGCCCACCCAACCCTCTTCCACCCAGGTGATGGTGGCGAAGGTTTCAGAGAAACCGCGTCCATTGTTGTCATGCACGGACACGGTCATGCCTGGTTCGAGCCCGGCCACCGACGCCAGCGGCACGTCGCACATACCATAGTTATGGTATCCCGCCAGCGAGTAGATTCGCCCGGGACCTTTGCGCAGCACCGTTTCGGCACCCTGCCCCACCAGCTCGATGCCGCTGGACAGGGACAGACCCCGATCGAGGGTGACATCCATTGGCGGCAGGACGACTCTGCCTCCGCCCGTCGCGGCGGTCTCGTCCAGGGCCTGCTGGATCTGTTTCGCTGTGGCCGCCTGGGCGGCCGTCAACTCCGTTGTGACACTCATGTTTGCGTTCTCAGATGCGTGCCGGATACCAGCCTTCGACAGGCTGGACGAGGCCCACCTGAGGGCCGATCTTTGCGATTTTCCTCTTTGACGCCCGTGACCATGGCAACACGATCCTTCCAACTCATCCGGTGGACCCTTCTCAGCGGCTGCCAGTTGCGGCGCCGCCGCGGCTGGCAATCAACGGGGACCACCCACAGGCGTCAATCCATCCTCTCCTGTGAGCTGCTGGCGATACTGCTCATCTGCGCCACGCGGGTCGCCTCGGTGGCAGCGGCGACTGCTGACTCCAGCTCAGTGGCAGGTGGCAACCTTCTGACCCACATTGCGGCCACACGTTCGTTGAAGGACAGTCTGTTCCGCCACGGGGAAGACTCGCCGCTGCGTCCGGGTGACATTCCGACCTTTGCCGGTCTGCACTACTATCCGGCTGATCTGCAGTGGCGCGTCGCCGGCGAGTTGCACAGATACGGACGAACGCTGCGGATCCCGTTGCCCGACACCGGTGGCAGCACGATTGCGGTGGAGCGCTTCGGTCGATTTGTCTTCCAGTTCGATGGAAAACCCTTCTGGCTGGAGGTATATCGGAGCCTTCAGGGGGGCAGTCTCACAGTGTACTTCACCGACGAGACGAATGGAGAAACGACCTACGGCGCCGGTCGATACGCCGTGGTATCCGATTTGGGAAACAGTTCGTATGTACTTGATTTTAATGGAGCTTACAGCCCATACTGTGCCTACAACGAGGACTACGTATGCCCTCTCCCACCGACCCACAATCACCTGCCGTTCAAAGTGAGTGCAGGTGAGTTGCACACTGGTCCGGATGTTGCTCACTGAGGGTGCCGCTCGTAGTTTCGTGCTGGTCACAGCCTACGTGAATGGAGGTCCAGCATGTCCGAAATCCAGCGGTCCATGTTCAATCGCGAGATCGACTTCAGTCTCGAGGAGACGATCAACTCCTACGAGGCCTGTCGAGCCCTGTCGCAGCGGGCTCGCGATATCAACGGACGCTTCCGTAACGTCCCGGAAGAATCCGAGACCAAGGCGCTCAACCCAACCGTGGGAGCGTTCAGCGATTACGCCGTCGGCCGCATCGTTCTGAAGAAGGACGGGCAGCCTGTGGACGACACCAAAGACAAGTAGGTACCGTGATTCCATGAGGCGTTTCATCGCTCTGACCCTGTTCGGGGGCCTCGCCGCCCTCGCCGGCCACGCCGTGATCAGTCTCGGATTGCACCCTGAACGCCTTGCTCCCGCCGTCGTTCTGCTGCAGGGCTGTGCTGCCCTCGTGGTGGGCTCAGCGCTGTTTGCCACCGGGATGCTCGGACTTGCCGACGGCTTTGAGAAACTCACCGGACGAGTTGGTGAACTGCTCGGTCAGAAGGAAGTCTCGAGGGCTGCCGACGGCATCGTCGTCAGCGATCACAGCGGACTCGCCCAGATTGATCAGCAGTTCTGGCGGGGATATGGCCGTGCTGGGATTGGGCTTGGTGTATTTATGACCGGCCTGCTCGGTCTGACCGCCGCCCTGGCGCGCACCTCACCCTCTCTGTTCACCGTTGGCGTCGGTGCGGGGATCACCGTGCTTTTCATCCTGTCGGCCACACTATCGGCGAAGGGCCTGCGACACGTTCGGTCAGTCCACGTGGACGTTGACGCCTCGGCCAGGCACCTGTCTCGCCTGCCGGAACGTCGGCCGGTGGAAGTACATCGGCCCCGAAAACGTCGCACACCCCGCGTTGCCCTGTTCCCCCGTCAGGGAACCACGGACCGCCGCCGGGGTCTCGACCGTAAGGCTGGACCGAACCCTCCTCGCCGGGCTCTCGAGTCCACAGGCTGACCACCGCCGGTTTGCTGGTTCACCGCTCTTTCTAGTTCCACTTCTTCGCGTTCCTTTCTATATTGGCCTAAGTCGGCAGGAATTTCCCATCTGCCAGGGAAAACCTTGCCGGTTCTGCGCCGTGTCGGATCCGTCGAGAGCTATGGATTCCTCCCGGATTTCCTCATTTCTCTCTGAGGAATGGCACTTTCTGCCGCCCTCTAGGCACATTGGTACCACATTTGCAAATGGGGCCATCGTGCAGGCGGACCTACTCTTCTCGGAGCCCTGACAGATTCAGATGACCCAGACACCTCTTCCAGCGCCATTGACCGATTCCTGGTCGGTCCTCGAGGATCACTGCGCCACGGCCCTGTCGACGTCAAGGGACTTGCTGACCCGACTCGAGGCGGGTGCTGCAGCCGACGATATCGTCCCCCTGCTGCAGCGGGAATACGAGGCGGTGGCAGGTGTTCGGGAACAGATCGCCCGGTTTGGCGGTCGCTTGCCAGCCAACAGCGCCGAGAGACGAGATGAAGTGGCAGGACACCTCGCGGAACTGATGCGGCTTGACGAGATCAGCCGCGACCTGATGTCACGCCGCGGCGTGCGACTGCGGACGAGAGCCTAATGGCCACCCAGACCTCAGCCGACCACGTGCTGCAGATCGGCGGGACATCGGATGTCCCCCTCGAGGAAGCCTTTGCCGACTCGTACGCCCTGTTCAACGAGACGACCCGGCGCTACATGGAGGCCTACAAGCAGTTGGAGGAACAGTTCGAGTTCCTCAACGTTCGCCTCGAGGAGACGAACCGTGATCTGCGTGACAGTCTCGAGGAGAAGGACCGGGTCTCCAACTACCTGAACAACATCCTCGAAAGCATGACGGATGGCCTCCTTGTGGTCGGCCTCGATGGCCGGATCAACCTGTTCAATCAGGCCGCAGAGGAGATTACCGGGCGCAGCCAGGAGGAAGTCCTGGGGCGGCCGTACGAAGAGGTGATGGGTGTGGATGACGGCCGCGAAAAGTCCGTATTGCACACCCTGGAATCGGGCGACAGCCTGGTGAATCAGGAAAAGAATCTGCGCCGTGCCGACGAACGCTCCATCCCTCTCGGCTTCAGCACCTCACTGGTACGCGACAGCAACAATGATGTCCTCGGCGCCATTGAGGCCTTCAACGATCTGACGGAGGTGAAACGCCTGGAAAACCAGGTGCAGCGCATGCACACGCTGGCTGCCCTGGGTGAGATGGCCGCTACCGTCGCCCACGAGATCCGTAATCCCCTCGGTGGCATCGCCAGTTTCGCCAACCTGTTGGAGCGCGACCTGGAAGCCGATGACCCGAACCGCAAGATGGTCCGCAAGATCACCGAAGGCGTGGCCCGGCTGAATCGCATCGTTTCCAGCCTGCTCAGCTACACCCGCCCGCTCAACCTGAACACCCACCCGGTCGACCTGTCGCAGATCGTCGAGGAAGCAGCTGCTTTCTTCGAGATCGATGCCGCCCGCAAGACGCCGGAAGTCACCATCGAACGACGCTTCCCCCAGGACCCCTGCACCTGCCAGATCGACACCGAGCAGTTTCATCAGGTCGTACTGAATCTGCTGCTGAATGCCAAGCAGGCCATGCCCGAGGGCGGCGCGATCGAAGTCGAGCTGACCTCACGGCGTGCAGAGGACGGCGACTGGGCTCTCGTCAACCTTCGCGACAGCGGCATTGGCATCGAAGCCGACGTCCGCGACAAACTGTTCACCCCCTTCTTCACCACCAAGGAAGACGGTACCGGCCTCGGCCTGGTGACGTCACGAAAGATCGTGGAAGCCCACGGTGGGCGCATCACCGTGGACAGCGTCCCAAACCAGGGTACGTGCTTCACCATCGCTCTACCCATGTAACCGAAAGCCCTCGGGCTTTACCGAACACAAGGAAGAGATCGACATGGCAACGAAACGCATCCTGGTAGTAGACGACGACTCGTACGTTCGCGGCGCGACGGAGGAAATCCTGATCCGCCGGGGCTACGATGTCGACACCGCCCCCGCTGCCTCCGGCGCCCTGCAGAAGCTGGAGGAGGCCGAGTATGACCTGATGCTGTCCGACATCAAGATGCCGGGCATGAGCGGTCTCGAGCTGCTCGGCAAGGTCAAGACGAAGTGGCCGGAGCTGACCGTCATCCTGATGACGGCATACAGCTCGGTGGAGGATGCTGTGCGCGCCATGAAAGACGGTGCCTACGACTACATCCAGAAGGGGTCCGAGTCGACCACGGAAGAGACCGAGATCGTCGTCGAACGGGCGCTGAAGTTTCAGGAGACGGAGCGCGAGAACCGTCGCCTGCGCTCGGAACTGCAGAGCCGCTATGGTTTCGGCAACATGATCGGCAAAGCCAAGCCGATGGAGCAGGTCTTCAGCTACATCGAGACCGTCGCCGACAGCCCGGCCACCGTGCTCGTCACGGGCGAGAGCGGCACGGGCAAGGAACTGGTCGCTCGGTCGCTGCACTACAACAGTGCCCGGCGCAACGGTCCGTTCATCCGCCTCAACTGCGCCGCCCTGCCGAAGGACCTGATGGAGTCAGAGCTCTTAGGCCACGAGAAGGGTGCCTTTACCGGCGCCATCAAGCAGACTCGCGGCCGCTTCGAAATGGCCGATGGCGGCACGCTGCTCCTCGACGAGATCAGCGAGATCGACCCGGCGCTGCAGGCCAAGCTTCTGCGCGTGTTGCAGGAACGCGAGTTCGAACGCGTCGGCAGCACGCAGACGATCAAGATCAACGTGCGCATCGTCGCCACGACGAACCGCGACCTGGCCAGGGAGGTCGAAGAAGGCAACTTCCGTCAGGATCTGTACTATCGCCTGAACGTGATTGAGATCGACATGCCGCCCCTGCGCGACCGCGTCGAGGATGTGCCGGCCCTGGTGCGTTCCTTCATCGAGCGCTACAACGAGGAGAACGGCAAGCAGATCGAGGGCATCGACGATGGAGCCCTCGAGCTGGCGACTCGTTACGACTGGCCGGGCAACGTGCGTGAACTCGAGAACTATATCGAACGCGCCGTCGTCGTTTCCTCCGGCCCCCTGCTCACAGTCGCTGACTTCCCGCGCAAGATTGCCGACGGGCCCGGGGCATCCGGCGGTGACGATGGTCTGCAGGTCGGGCTGACGGTGCACGAGATGGAGCGGCGCCTCATCATGAAGACGCTGGAGGCCTTCAACGGCAATCGGACCGAGGCGGCCGCGCAACTCGACATCAGCACCCGCACGCTGCGCAACAAGCTGCACGAATACGGTGAAATGGACGCTTTCAAGCCAGCCAATAGCCGGCCGATTCTGGAGTCGGAGGCTGCCGCCGGATAAGACCCGGCGGCTCGTTGCCGCCGTCGGCAACCGCATTCCCATCAGACCCTCCGGAGCCCCAGGCTTCGGAGGGTTTTTCTTGTCCTGTTCGGGATTCGGGTCCCTGATTGCGCTCCCTGACAGGCAGGGCTACCTTAACCGGCTCTATCTCCCTGCCCGTGCATGGCCTTACGCCAGGGGTAGACAACTCCTCTGGAGACACCGGTGGCCGGCAATCCCCTGATCATCCTCGGCGACAAGATCGCCCCGCGTCCCCACCTCACATCCTTCGTCAAGGGTCTGAAGGTGGAAAACGCCCTGCTCGACGCCGATGAGCAGGTTCGCTACGCGGTCTGTGCCGACTCCGGCGAGGTGGCAACGACCCTCAAGAAGTTCATCGACGATGTGAAGATGGTCCTCATCGGCCCGGGACTACGCGGCAACGGCGTTACCGTGGCCCGCATGCTGGTCACCCGTGCCCACTGGGTGCAACGCCCAGCGAGTACTCGACGACACAGCACAACCTCGAAGAGCTGGAGGTCGTGCTGGTGATGGCCAAGGACGCCAACGAGACCTTCTATCAGCCGCTGATCCAGGAGTACATTCTCTCCGGCATGGCGGTGGCTGGCTCGGACCTCGAAAGCATGACGCCGGAGGAGCGGGCGGCTGCCATCGACAAGCGTCTCGACGCGGTCAACTCTTTCCCTTCCCTGCCCGATACGCAGCGCAAGGTCGCCGAGCTCGACGATCTCGACCCGCCGAAGAAGTGGGCCGAAGCGATCGATGACGACCTGCCGACCAAGACCGTCATCCTCCGCATCCTCAACTCGGCCCGTTACGGCTTCCGCTCGCGCGTGGAAACCATCGATCAGGCCGTCGCCCTGGCCAGTGCCAAGACGATCCGCGAGATCGTCACCGCCTGCCAGATCCGACAGATCTTTCAGAAGACGTCAGAGGCGACGATCGACCAGTTCTGGCGACACTCACTGGCCGTTGGCTTCTTCTCCAAGCTGCTGGCCCTGCCGGCAGACCCCAAGGAGCAGGATTCGCAGTCGAAGACCGAATTCGAGCGCTATCAGCTCGAAGAAGACGAAGCCGAGTTGCTGAAAGAAACCGGCCTGTGGCGCAAGTTCAGCCTCGGTGAGAATGACGAGACCTTCACCTCGGGTCTGCTCCACGACGTCGGCAAGGTCACGATGACGATGTGCCTGGAGGACTCCCTCGAGCTGGTCATGACCCTCGTCGAGCAGGAGGTCCAGGAGGCCCAGGCCGGGGACAGTATGTGGGCCCGCCCGGTGATCGAAATCGAGCGCTTCCTCATGAAGGACATCGACCACCAGGTGATCGGCGGGCGCCTCGCCGACCGCTGGGAGGTGGATGACAGCATGCGTCAGGTCATCATCCACCACCATGATGTCTCGGAGCACTCGCCGGATCTGCTGAAGCTGGTGGCCTTCGCGAACATGGCCGCCAACTGCCTGTTTCCCTATCCCGTTGCCGATTCCCAGCACCCCTTCACGCTGCTCTTCGAACGCATCGACAAGGGGATGAAGAAGTCGACCAAGACCGGTCCCGATGCCGTGGAGGAGGTCATCGCCACCGAGATCTTTGAAGATCTCGTCGATGTCATGACCCGGATTGGTATCCCTCCCTTCATGTGGGAGATGATCGACTTCAAGAACTTTTTCAAGCTGTGCTACGTGCTGGCGCCACGGATCAAGAGCGCTACCATCGGTTTCCTCCAGCAGACCGGTGGCTGACAGCAGCTTCCCCCTCCGCCTGGTGGCGGACTATCAGCGACGGCAGGGCATCTGGCGCGGCCGTCGCAGTGTCGGGCAGATCCGCTGTTCGGCCACGCTCGTGACAGGCACCCGCCTGTTTGCCGATGGCGGCGTGCGGCTGCCAGACGACGCCGACGAAGCCACCCGTCTCGGGTCCCTCCTCCTTGAGCGAGCCCTGCGTCTCGTGCCACGGCGCTTCGAGGGGGATCCCCATCTTGCAGAAGTGGCCACCAGCCTGCAGTCCGTCTGCGGCGGTGAGATCCATCTCGACTTTGTCTCCGGCCACGAGCGGCTCGTGGATTGGGACGGAGGGCACCTCTGGCTGTCGACGGATGTGGCGCCGGCATTGGGTATCAGCCTCGACGCCGGCAAGAACGAACTGTGCACCAGTTCCCCCGAACAGTTACGCGGCTTCGAGTTGACCCTCGCGCTGAGCCTGTACGCCCACCTTGACATCGTCGCCGGCGCCTCTCTTCGCGCCTCCCTGCACTGGACGGCCGGGCTGTACGAGCGCCTCGGTCGAGCCGATCGCGCCCTGCTCCACGGCGTGCTCGAGGGTCCCTATCTCGACTCGGGAAACCTGCTGTCTCTGTTTCTTCGACGCGCCGTGCGCACGACCGACGATGAGTCTCTCGACCGTTGGGTCACCTGGATCCTGGGACAGGACCGCGTCGATCTACCCTACGACCGTCAGGCCGCAGGAGAGGTACTGGACAGCGACGCCGATGTCGATGAGAAACGCCTGCTGCTCTACGCCATCCTGCGTGACTACGACCACGATGTCGAGGCTGACAACATTCGTCGCCTGGCCGGTGAGGCCCGCGCCGCGGGTCAGCAACTCGTCTTCGGGCGGATGAGCCGTGCCTTTCACAACCAGGGAACCCTGTTCGCCGATGCGGCCCAACTCGATCCGGGTGCGGGTTGGCCCGCCTTGGGGACCGAGGCGTGGAACCTGGCCGCGGACGCCGAAGCGCTGCAGTCGCCGGCGATGGAACTGCAGATGCTGCTGCAGGGCAGCCTGCCGGTGTCACTGATCCAGTTGGAGGGCGCCTGCGAACGTTATGAAGAAGCCGCCCTCGATGCCCAGCGGGACGCCTTGATGGCACGCCTGCATCTGGCCAGAGCACGGGTGGAAGACCATGGCGATGAGATGGTCTCAGGGGTCGCGCTGCCTGCGGTGGCCCCGGATGACATCGCCGCCCTGACGTCGCGACGACTGCAGCTGGTCGAGAAGGTGCGCACGGAGTTGTTGCACTCGCCCTCACGTGACGCCGCCTATGTCGTGATCAGCCAGCGCCCTTCGCCTACCGGTTCGCACCTGCTGGTGAAAATCAACGAGTTCGAGGAGCCGTACCTCGGCAAGGCCGACAACCTGACCAAACTGGTGCGCCTCGCCGGCGATCGTGTCTACTCCAGCCCCGACTATCGCTGGCTACGCTTTGCCGACCACTGGATCGAAGCGATCCCCCTGTTCATCAAGGAGGAGATCCTCGTCGAAGAGGGCGGCCAGGAGACAACCCGTACCGTCATCGACATCGCCGGCATGGAGGAGTCCTTCCGCGAAGAGATGGCCGACCATTGGGCCGAGAACGTGCAGGCCGTACTCGATTCCGAGCATGTGTCGGCCGCCCGACTGCTGCTATGGCGTGAGACGGAGACGTCAGCTGACAACGAAGAGGCGGCCGCTCTCGAATGGTCCGCGGGGGCCGCCGCTGACGATATCGCCGCAGCCGCCGTCGTCGTGCGCTTCATGGCCAATGCGCCCGGCGGGGCGCTGCAGCGCCTTGTCGAGGAAGAGGAGATCGAGCCCTTCGACGCCCTGCTGGCAACGGTTGCCGTCGCCGTGACAGACGAGGAATCGACGTGGTCACGCGTCCGACTCGCCGCCCGGAACACGTCCTGGCGCGAGGCCGTGGGTCGCCACCTGGGGCCCGAGGTGGCAGCCGGCATCGACGGGTTCCTGCCGATCACGAAGGGACCACGGCGCCCCTTGCCGGTGCTGCACGTGCTCACCACCCAGTCTGCGGGCATGACGCAGGGGTACATACGCACCTGGCTGGAAGAGTCGATGGCCCTCTACAACGTCGTCGCCGAGGCCGGTCTGACAGCCGAGGTCAGCGCCCGTCAATCCCGCTTCCGCCTGCGTCTTGCCGCCCTCGGCTCGCGCATCGTTCACGAGTTGGGAATCTGGGTGGAGGTGGAGGAGATCGCCGCCGAGGAGAACCTCGAGGAAATCTCTGCAGTCGCCCGCGTCGTCGGCCGCAATCGGTCCGTTCAGGAGGAAGTCGCCGTGCTTGGCGCCCTGCTCGAACTGAGCGAGGAGCGTACCGGCAACCGCAGCGACGAGGACGTGGGCGATCCAGATGAACTGGCCGCCATCCTCGCCGACCATGGCGAACAGCTGCGCCAGCAGGCCCTGACGCGGGTCGTGGCCCGCAACGGCCACCAGCTGCAGGAAGAGATCGACGCCACCCGGAAGGAGGACCCGTCGCTGTCGGCGGACGAAGCCACGATGTGGACCATCGAGGCCGACGAGCATTACCGTCAGGATCTCGAGACCTTCACGCGGTTCCTGGCTCGCTCCCGCCTGCTGGAGTTCTGGGCCGCCGAGCGCGGCGCCGACGGTGACGATCGCCGCAAGAACTACCTGCGACGGTTTCAGCGTCTGTCCAAAACGACGGCGCGTAAGCAGATACTGCTCGAGCGCGGACTTCACGTCGAAGCCCTGGAGCCCCGCCACAGGTTCAGCGCTGTGGGTGGCAGCAAACGGTTCCACCTGCTCTACACGCCGAGCCGCGTCGATCTTGGCCATCGCGAACGTGAATCGGTCGAGACGTGGGCCCAGTGGGTGGGTGGCGCCGACCGGGCCGCCGCCCGGGTCGGCCGGGATGTGTATGGCCTGATCAACAAGACGGTGCGCAGCTACGACAGTCTGACCGAGCCGGAAGTGCTGAAAACCGGCGAGAATGCCAGCATGGCGTCTCACTTTGCGTTTTCCAATGCCCTCTCCCTGATGGTGACAGCCAGCGCCCATGGCGATGTCGAGGAGATGGGCGACCAGATGAGCCGCCGTCGCGACCGCATCATCCATCCCGCCGGCGAAGGCTACGGTGGCTACTGTGTGCCGAAAGACGGGTTGTTCCTCGAATTCGTGCTGACCCTTGGACGTGCAGAGAAACTCCGGCAGCTGGGCATACCTGGCGAGTATCACGACGTCGTCGCCAAAGCGGCTCACGGGCTGCTCGATCGGCGGCACGAGTTCAGCACGCGCTTTGAGTGGGAATCGTGGGCTGCAGAACAGTTGCGCACCACCGCAGGTGTAGAGAGTCTCTTTGGTGTGCGGCCTGGCAGTGACGGTCCCATACCGGTGTTCCAGCTGCCCCGCCTGGCCGAGGTCCTGGAGGGGCTCGGTCAGCCAGAGCTTCGGGATCCCGAACGGGTGACGACGGCGCTCGTGGCCCGCTGGGGTATCCACAAGATGGTGGCCGGCGGCGAACACGTGAATCGCTTCATGCCCTTCTTCAAGACCTGGCTGCTGCGCCGGGGCATGGCCGAGGCGGCACGCCGCCACGACAACGTCGCGGCCTCTCCGGTGATCGTACTGACGGCGGAATACAAACCCGACACGCAGGACGGACGTTTCGCCGCCGGTATGCGCAAGTTCGAGATCCTCTGTGGCACCGGTGATCACCTGTTCCACGCCCTCGATGCCGACGGGCAAACCCTGGCCAGCTTGCTCTCCGAGGGATATGGTGCGGTGGCCGAACGGGGCCGCGGGCCAAGGGCGGCGCGCCTGCTGGGTCTGGCACCGGACACGGCCGAGACCGCCTCCTCCCTGACCGACCTGTTCCCCGGTCCGCCCACACCGTCTGAGATCCGTGTCGTATCTCCCACGGGGCTCTCCACGCAGGATCTGCTGGGGTACACCAGTGATACCAAGCTGGAATCGATCGCGGATTCGGCGCGGGCAGAGCTTGTGGCCGCCGATTTCTCCGACGCCGAGATCGACGCCAGCCTGGCCACCTACGGACCCCATCCCGACCTGTGGGCCACCGCGTCCGATGTGGCGGCGGATCGGGGGGGCCAGCTGGCACAACAGCTCGACGGCCGTCTCCATGTCCTCGCCCTGCAGGTGTTGGGCCCCGAACGCACCTATGAACGCGCCCTGCAGGGCGCCGACGTACTCGACACCGGCATTCCCCATCGTGATCTGCTCAACCTGCTGTCCGATCCGTCGCAGGTGTGCCGACTGATGCTTGAAGGCAACCCCGACAGTGCCCTCGTCATTGTCGACGGCGCCTCCGGTGCCCGGCGCCGGGCGATGAACCGCTTCGACGTCATGCTGTGGTTCGCCGCCGCTGAGAGATACGCTCGTGAATCGGTCTACACCGGCATCGGACTGGGCCAGGAAACCGTCGAGGGCTGGCGCCACGCCATGCGCCGGCACAAACGGCGGGCGGCACGGCTGGGTGACGCCTTGCGTGCCGGCGACACCGAGGCTGCCCGTGCCGCGTATGAACGCATCGTCGACGAGATCCGCGCCGAACAGGAAGTGCAACAGCAGTTGGCTGAGGTCGACAAGCTGCGCCGCTTCGGCCGCCTGCGCCCCCGGGACGAGTTGCTCGCCCGGGCCCTGGCTCGCATCGCCGCCGGCGTCAGGCTCGAAGACTTCACCTTTGGTGACTTTCTCGCTGTGGGGGGGGTCTTTCTGCTGGATGGAGCTCACCAGGAAGAGATCGACGCCTGGTCCCGGGATCTGAACCGTCCCGCCGACAGCGGCGTCTCGGCGAGTCTCGTGGATGGGTTGCTGCACCCGGCAGTGGAGCCACAGATCGAGGACTTCCGCGAGGAGAAGGGTCTCGAGAGTTCCAACAAGGCCGCTGAGGACCGCCCCGTGGCGGCACTGGAAGCACGCCGTCAACTGGGCCAGCGAGTCGCCCGGGCTCGGGCCCTGAACGAGCGCTACCGCGCCGCTGAAGCAGTCGAGACGACTGAAGCTGGCTTCGACGCCGCCTACGAAGCGGCCATGTCCGCTCTGGGTGATGGCGGTGTTCCGGTGACGGATGCCGCCTTCGGCACGTTCATCTCGCACACGCGCAACGCTCTGCTGGCACTGGTCAGTCAACACTATGACGAGGACCATGCCGATGTGGCGCAGGTTTTCGTCGACCACCTGTCACAGTTGTTTCTGGGACGTGAAATCGATCTGGAGAACTGGCGCCAGGTAGCTGGCGGGTATGAGGATGTGGGAGACTTCGGCCGACTGTCTCAGGCCGTCGTGGCGCGTGATGGTGTCACGTCAGGGGCTGCCGCTCTTGAACAGATCGCCCGCGGCGCCGAGCTGTTCTACATCCTTCTCGCCATCGAGACGACCCTGCCCTACACCCGACCGGATGCCGAACAGGATACGACCGGTCTATGGCGGGCACTGGCGGATTTCTACGCCGAGACGATCAATGACCACTTCTATGAATACTGCCCATGGGTCTACTCTCGCGGCGTCGGTTACGCCTACCTTACCGGCCAGGCCCTGTATGAGTTCGCCGTCGAGCATCACGCCTGGCTCGCACGGTACCTGCGTCAGGTAGTAGTACACCACACCGAGGTCGGAGAACTGCCCGCTCAGCACCAGGACCTGCTGCTGGGCAACTTTACTGATGGCTCGCAGGTCGACCCCATCGGTGCCAGCGCGAACTCTGCGGCGGAGCGCCGCTGGCGTGCCTACGGACAGGTACGCGAACTCGCCTTTATTCGCAACGACGGTTTTCCCTTGCCGGTCGTCTTCCCCGAGTTCGACCCGGAAGTGATCGATGCCGAGCACCGCGTCAACCATGTGATCGCCCTGCCGGTGGGTCGCACCCACTACTCGCGCGCCCTGCGCGAGGGACCGACGCTGGCGGCCGAATTGATCGCCGAGGGCCGGCCTGGCGCCAACCTGATCATCACGCGCCGCTGCGAACTGGTAGAGCATCCAGGTCATTCACGACCGGTCGCCGAGATCCACTCCGGTCACGTGTATGTCTCCGCCGCGGAGTACGCCACGGCACTGGTCCGGCACGCCGGTCTCGATGAGAAGCAGGCCGCCAATCGGTCGGCGGGTTGCCATGCGAAAGGGATTCGCCTCGCCGTCCGGTTCTCGCGACCCGTCCGCGCCGCGGTGGTCTATCCGTTCCACGGCGATCCGGACTACGACTCTGGACGCCTGGAAGACTGCGGCCTTCCCTTCTCTGTGCAGTCTCTGTTCCACACCTGGACGACCTACGACAAGGCCAAGTATCCTGACATCTTCGATGCCGGATCCGGCGTTGACGTACCGCAGGAGATCGACTGGCTTGCCGCCTGGACGACACGTTCGATTGATGAGAGGACGGCAAAGGGCTGGATCGAAGACGGTCTGGACGACGGTGGAGACTACCCGGGCCTGCGAGCCTTTGCCCGACAGCACCGACTCGTGATGATCAAGGATGCCGCTGAATCGGGTGGCCGCAATGCCCGGGCCTTTGTGTTGCGGAAGCTGGCCGACGCCGAAGTCGACGAGGAGGAGCTTGAGAGCGCCGTCGACTTCATCTACCAGATCAGCCGGCGTCACAATGTCGCCATCCAGGAGGTCATCGTCGCCAGCCCGCAATACTGGGCGACGGAGGCCTTCATGGATTCCTTTGTCCGGCGGCAGGTCATCGAGTGGGGGTCAGCTGTCGAACGGCGGCGACGGCCCAAGTCCCCGCTCTACGGTTCACATCGTGTCATCGTCTCCACCGACGATCCCGCGGCGGACGTGCCGCTGGAGGAGAAGTGGCACCTGTCGCACTGGATCACGCTGAACAGCAAGCAGTTGATCACCAACGTCGGCCGGGGCGGCAGTCTCGAGCAATTCCTGCCCGAGTTCATCCATGCCGCTCACCGTGAACCCCTGTTCGACGGACTGGCCGACGCCGCCCGACGCGTCATGGAAGCCCTGGCCGCCTACGAGCGGCGCTCCGAGTCTGCTTACGTCGAAGAAGCCGGTCGACACGTAGGCAAGGACCTGACAGGCGTGTCGTACGGGACACCGCGGTACATGATGCTCGACTTCCTGGTGACGCCTCAGTTCCATGAAGAGGGTGACCTTGTCGAGGTCGAGCAGGAGTCAGATGGTGAACCCGTCTACCTGCTGCAACGCGGCGGCATGCGTTTCCCGGGGACGGTCTCTGGTTGGCGCATCGTCATGATCGAGCCGAACATCGGTGTCGGTCTGTGGGATCGTGTCGCCCTGCGCGAGGAGTTTCATGAACACGAGGCCAGTGAGGCAGAACAGCGTGCCTTCGACTGGGACTGCGTGGGCGCCAATGCCCGCATCGTTCTGCGTGATCTCTCGCGTGGCGGCGAACAATACCTGCAGGCCAGCCGCCGGATGACGGGGGCCCCAGAGTGAAACGACGGGACATCGACGTAGCCTGGACCCGGGCCTGCGACGGCCTCGGCTTGCAGCGGGGCACCGCCCTTGGGGCGGCAGAAGCGAGTGTCCTGCTGAAGTACCTGGTCGCCGAAGGCGCCGCCGCCCCCGACACCCCCCCTCGAGGGTGCGCCACTCATCACGCCCGGGCCGTACTTCGCCAGGTAATTGACGACGGTCTCGAGGCTCTCGCCGAGGCGCTGGCGCCACCGATACGCGGCCTCGTCGAAACAGCCCTGGCCCAGGACAGCCTCTATGTGGAGCGCATCATCGATCTGGCCGTGTCCGATCTCGTGAGCGAGCCGATGGCGCCGGAGGTGTGTATCTCGATCGATGCCTGGGATGAGTTGCCAGGTAACTTCTCGTGGACTCACGCCATCGTCTTCCACGCGGCGCCGCTGGTCACCCACGAGCTCTATCCGCTGACCGCCGATGCCCTCGCCCATGACGCGCGGAAGACGGGGCAGCCCTGGTTTCGCGTTCTCGGTGTGCACGGCGACTGGATCCTCGACGGCCGGGCTCGTCGCGTGCTGTTCCTTGACGCCGAGCACGACCGCTTCCTCGAGGCCGCGCTGACAGACCCGGTGCATCTCGACTCGGTGCAGTTCCTCGCCCTCGGGGAGCGTCAGATTGATCGGCATCGCTGCTGGTCATCCTCGCTGAGCTGCCGGTTGCTGAACCCATGGGCGGCCTCGGCGGCGGCCGACGACAAGGCGGGTCTGCGCCGCCGCTGGCATGCTGCCGGCCTCGAGGTTCCCGAGGGCTCCTTGCTGACCCCCGGTGACAGGGCTGGTGCCCGCGCCTTCCTCGCCGGTTCTTCCGAGATCGTGATCAAGCCGAATGCGGGTACCGAGGGTGACCGCGTCCTCTACCTGCGTGGTGACGACGAGGACGCCGGCGACCGGCTCGATGTCCAGCTGACTGCCTGTTGGGAGTGGGGTTCGGTGCTGGTGGAGCGGCGCCGTGATGGCGTCGGCTGGCGCGACCCGGACAGTGGCCGCATCCACAGTCTGGCCGTGCGCCTGAACGTGGCCCACGACGGCGATCGATGTATCGCCGAGTCGGGCTACGCCCAGATCGGCATCGACGCCGACCACCCTGCTTCACGCGGCACCGGCGGAACGCTGGTGCCCATCGCGACGGTTCTGACCTCCTTGGTCTGTCGCGCCGATGGTGGGCGCGTAGCGTTTGGCGAAGAGGACCTGTCCCGTCTGCGCCGCGTCGCGGAGATGGCAGCGGCCACACATGATACGCTGGGTCTGGCCGGGATCGATCTCGTTCTCGACACCGACGGTCAGGGGGGTGTGACGCCGGTGCTGCTCGAGCTCAACCCCCGCCCGGCGGGGTTGGCCCACGCCCGCTTCCTGCCGGGTGCCGGTGAAGGACGGGAGGAAGCCGGCGTCTCGCTGGCGATGTGGGATGGAATCACATGCGGGCAACCTGCCACGCCCCTGCCTCAACGGGACGCACTGGAGGTATAGGCATGCCGAGCGCCATCGAACACCTCGCCGAGGCGCGGTCACTGGAGGGGTTGCTGCCCCTGCT
Source organism: Candidatus Latescibacterota bacterium (assembly GCA_036011085.1). Taxonomy (GTDB): domain Bacteria; phylum Latescibacterota; class UBA2968; order UBA8231; family UBA8231; genus UBA8231. The sequence goes on along the minus strand of DASCMS010000031.1, from coordinate 38,406 downwards.
CGACGACATCGCCCGCGAGGCTCGGGAAGAAAAGTCGTCAAAAGCTGAGCGTCGGGCCTTGCTGCGAGCGTTGGTACTATCGCCTGGACTGTCGTCGACGCTGGCGACGGGCGCCGTCGTCGACGCCCTGGTCGACCGCCTGGGGGCGGAAGACTGGCTCGAGCACTTCGGGCCGGCCGTCGACAAGGAGTTGCCCGGCCTGCTGGTGCAGACCATCGACGAACGGCTCGACGTGGGCCACGAGGACATTCTGGGGCTGGTGCCGGTCGATGGTGTCCGCGTTCTACTGGCCATCCTGAAAGGCCTCGGCCAGTACACCGAGGCCCTTCAGGGCAGCCGGCGCCGGCTGCTCGGCATGCGTGTAGCCATGGTCTGTGGCGCGGCCTTCCGTCGTCTGCAGGATGACAGAATCTGGCGCCGCCGGGGTGTACCCGCCTGTAGCATCGATGGCGGCGAGATTCAAGACCTCAAGGAACAGAAGGCCGTCGCCGACCTGCCCGCCGCCTACGAGAAGCGGGTCAATCAGCTGCAACGCGCCGACCTGCGCCGTGCCCTCGAGGCAGTGCGCGCCCCGGCCGACCCGCGCCCACTGCCTGAGGCAGACTTCGACAAGCTCTTCGAGGTCCACTCACCCCTCCGCCTCGGGATCTCCAGCGCCAACGCCTCCGACAATCACATCCGCAGCAAGGAACAGGGCGGCAAGACGCTCAACGTCGGCATCGATCTGCGCACCTCCGGCCTCGACGCACCGGCGCCACCCCTGACCGTCACGGCACGACGGCTGGCCGAACCGCGCCTCGTCCTGCGCTCCCACTCGGCGGAGTTCGTCGCCGACTTCGAGGTCAACACGAAAGGAGATGCCGCCGCTCAGAGCGGTCTGTTCTTCTCCTACCGTCGAGGTGGGGACGAGGCTTTGCGTATGGTCAAACAGGCCCTCGTGCACACCGGAATCGTCGGTGCCGACTCGGTCGACATCGCCGGTGATATCGGCGCCCTCTTCGGCGGCGGTGGTCTCGAAATCGTCACCGCCAGCGCCGTGCAGCAGGGCTCTGGTTTGGGCACCAGCAGCATCCTGGCGGCGGCGATCCTCAAGATTCTCTACCGCCTGACCGGGCAACCTGCCGGAACGGACGACGGCGAATATCCTGACCTGTATGATCAGAGCGTGCTCCTCGAGCAGTCCATCGGCCTCAACTCCGGTTGGCAGGATGCCCGTGGTGCTCGTGGTGGCCCGAGCGCGGTAAAGGACTTCTACGCTCCGCCCACCGACGGACTGCCGACCCCCGAACTGACCTACGTCGACGTCGATGCCGAGCTCTTCCAGCGCCGGGTCGTCCTCTTTGACACCGGCATCGCCAGAGGCGCCACGCGCGGCCTCAATGTGGTGATGGAGGCCTACCTGGGGCGCCATCGGCACCGCTACGGTGCCATCCGTGAATCCCTCGCCATTCACGACGACATGGTCGAGGCCCTGCGCGCCGGCGACTACCGGCAGTTGGGACAGATGGCCAGCCGCTACTGGCAGCTGCGCTGCATTCTCGACCCGGAGGCGACGAATCCGGCCATCCAGCACCTGTTCGAGGCTCCCGTCGCCGACCTGATCGAGGGAGGAACCCTCACCGGCGCCGGCGGGGGCGGTTTCGGTCTGCTCATCGCCCGTTCGGGTGAAGAAGATTCACTGCGCGAGTGTCTGCATAAGCTGAAGGAGAAACGTCCCTTTTCCCGCAGCGCCGTCGTCGACTACCAGCTCGACGCCAAGGGCCTGCAGTTGACCGAACGTCCAGATCGCTGAGGAGGGTGAAGGACCATGTTGATGAAGGATCGCACTGGTTTTGTCGCCGGTGTCGCCAACCGCCGCAGCATCGCCTGGGCCGTGACCAAGGCCCTGGATCGTGAAGGGGCCCGCCTGGCCCTCGGGTATCTCGGTGAACGGGAGCTGGAAGCTATCGAGCCACTGCTCGAGCAGCTGCAGACCCCGCCTCTGCTGGTCCAGTGTGATGCGACGAAGGAGGAATCCGTCGGGGACGCCTTCCACAAAGCGGGTGCCGAGTTGGGTCATCTCGATTGCCTCGTGCACGCCATCGCTTTCGCCAACCGCGACGACCTGGTGGGCCGCTTTGCCGATACGTCCCTCGAGGGCTACCAGCTCGCCCTGGGGGTCAGCGCCTACACGCTCAACACCCTGGCCAGGGCGGCCGAGCCGCTGATGACGGCCGGGGGTGGCGTCGTAGCCCTCACCTACCTGGGCAGTGAACGGGCGATCCCCAACTACAACGTGATGGGCGTCGCCAAGGCGGCCCTCGAATCGGGTGTGCGGTACCTTGCCAGCGAGTTGGGTGAGAAGGACATCCGGGTCAACGCCCTGTCGGCTGGTCCGATCCGCACGCTGGCAGCCCGCGGTATCGGGGGTCTCAACGACATGCTGCGCGTGCACGGGGAACGAGCTGCCCTCAAACGCAACAACACGGTAGATGAAGTCGGTGACGCAGCCTTGTTCCTGTGCAGTCCGTTGAGCCGGGGCATCACCGGCGAGGTCATTTACTGCGACGCCGGCTACCGCATCATGGGATTGTAGCGACCCCATCCCCCCTCAGGACGGCGGCGGCAGATCGAGGCCGCGCAGGGCTTCCAGGCTGTGGGCGCCGATGTGGCAACCCGCCCGGGACGCGGCCGCCAGGTGGGACCGCAGGAAGGCCGCTTCCCGCGGGTGGTCGACATCATACCACGGGGCCAGCAGTGCCAGACTGATGGACGGAGCCAGGGCGCCCACCGTCTGTTCCAGCACCGCGCCCGTTCCCCATTCGATCTGCCGGAATAGAGCCGGCGCTGCCGCTTCGATCGCGTCATCCCTGACACCCACTAGGTAGTATCCGCCATCCACTGACGGTCCCAGCACGACATCGGAATCCGTCAGCAGCTCCAGCGCGTCATCGATTGTAGCAGCAGGCATTGACGGTGAGTCGGTGCCAAGAATGACGGCCCGCCGGGCGCCTGCGTCGAAAGCACCGGACAGGGCATGCTCCAGGCGCAGGCCCAGATCCATCCCCTGCTGCAGGACGAAGTCCAGCCCGTGATCACCCGTCGGATCGAGCCGGGCCCGCAGCGGCTCCAAACCGTCGGCGTCGGCGACCGCTACAACCCGCCGTGCGGCGCAGCTGCGGCTCAGAAGATCGACGGTGTCGCGCAGGAAGGCGGTGTAAACCGCCGCCGCCTGCTCGGCGCTCAGATGGGTCTGCAGACGGGTTTTCACCGAGCCGGGCACCGGGTTGCGCGCAAACAGGATGGCGCAGGTTTCCGCGGTGGCTATCTTTTTGGGCTTCGGCTCGCTCATTCCCGCTTCCATCCAGAGAAGGATCCCGATGGCAGAAGTCAACATCATCCGGCACCGTCCCGGTGCCGTGTTCTGTAACCCCTGCGAAGTGATCACCGTTGACGACGACGGCAAGGTCGTGCGCCTCGTCGAGCCCAGTGGCAACGTGGGGACCCAGTATGCCAACAACATCGGCGCCGAGTGGTTCGGCACAGTCGAGAATCTCAATGCCGGTCTGGCGCAGGGCAAGGTGCACTGGAGTGACGTGTACAAGACCGATGTCATGTGGACCACACCCTCCGCCGATCGCGACGAGTGTGACGCCTTCAAAAACGACTTCAACGGCGTCTACGGCGCCATGATCAACTCCGCCACGGGAGGACCGCTGCGCTCCAATCGGATGGCACGATTCACCCACCAGGAAGGCTTCCCCGACCCCAAGGCTCTCTTCGAGGTGCAGATCAAAGCGGCTGCCGGTGATGTCGAGATCGGCGGCGGCAAGCTGGACTTCGGCTCCTGGGTCGATCACCAGCCCTCGGGTGCCTCCGTCATGCACAAGAAGGGCGACGAGATGATCACCACTCTGGGGCCCGACGTCGGCAAGGAGATGGAATTCGTCCTCGAAGAGCAGTACGCGAAGCCCTTCGCCGAGGCCGGTGTCGACTTCAGGAAGCAGACAGTGTTCATGGAAATCCTCGTCGGCGTCGACGACGCGCCCGACCAGGCTTGGGAGCGGATCGAAGCCGTGCGCAAGGTCTTCGAGGACTACTACGGTGATGACCGACCGGCGGGACTCATCTACCCCGTGTCGCGTATCCCCAACCTCGACGGCGTCGTCGAACCGCAGCCTCGCGTCGTCTCCGGAGACGTGGAGATCCTCCGTTCCGGCACTCTGGAACACGGCTTCAGCACCTGGAACGCCATCCGTCATGGCGGCATCACCGAGGTGATGGTCTCCGCTGTCGGTGGTGACGACGGGGCGGCCATTCTCGACGGCGTCGATGCCCGGGTCAAGGAGGCCGGCGGCGCAGGCCTCAAGCAGAACGGCATCTTCAACAACGCCTACATCGCTGCGGGCAGCGACAGCAAGGCGAACCGTGACTCGCTGGCCAGCTTCAATCCTCCCTTCACGAAGTGGTACGAAGGTACGGCCCCATCCGGTCGCACAGCTCAGTACGTCGGTGGTATCCAGCAGCAGGGCATCGCCTACGGTGTGTCGAACCGTTCCATCTTCGCCTGAGCGAAACGTCGGGTCCTCCAGAGGAGACACATTGCAGGCATCTCTGATCGTCGATGAGTTGAAGAAACAGGGAGTCACACACGTCGTCGGTGTACCGGACAACGGGGCCCGTACACTGTTTGAGGCCTTGTGGGCCGACGCCGATATCGACGTTATCGGCGTGACCCGTGAAGGCGAGGCGTATGCCGTGGCCAGCGGGCTCCACGTGGGCGGCAGGAGGCCCGTCGTCATCATTCAGAACACTGGTTTTCTCGAGACGGGCGACGCCTTTCGCGGCACCGCCTACAACATGGGCCTGCCCATCGTCATGCTGATGGGCTACCGCGGATTTCAGACTCTGGAACCGGAGGCCGAGCGCATCGACACGGCGGCCTCGTTCTTTGAGCCGACACTGAAGGCCTGGGACATCCCCTACACGCTGATGCACGAGGACGAGGACGTCCGCGGGCAGATCGCCGGTGCCTTCCGTGCTGCCGCCGAGCGATCCCTGCCAGCGGCGGTCCTCATCGTCGGCACCACGACCTGAAGAGAAAGATGCTGGACAAATACAGCTGCCTGAAGAAGCTGGCCGCCCGGCGTGGCGAACGTGATGCTGTCGTGACGACGATGAGTGTAGCCATGCCCTGGGCGGAGCTGTCGGATACGCCCCTCGACTTCGCCCACGTTGACAGTGCCATGGGACATGCTGCCGACTTCGCCTACGGCATCGCCCTGGCCCAGCCTGGCCGACGTGTGCTCTGCCTCAACGGCGACGGTTCGACACTGATGTGCCTGGGTACTCTGGTGACGATCACCGGGAAGCCGGCGCCGAACTTCAGTCTCATCATCACCGAGAACGGCACCTACGAGGTGACCGGCAACCAGCCGGTACCCGGCGCTGGCAGCGTCGACTTCGAGGGGATGGCTCGCGCCGCCGGCGTCACCGAGGTACACACCATCGAAACCGAATCCGACTTCGATGCCAGGCTCGACCTGCACTTCACTGCGCCGGGTCCGGCCGTCTTCGTCTGGCGCATCGAGCGTGCCGACGAACCCGTACCGATACCAACGGCACCGATCCGCCAGCGGGGCCACAGTCTGCACGACGCCCTGACAAGGTAACCACGGAGACCATGTCCTTTCCCCGGATGGCTCCCTACCGGCAGCGCTTCGCCGCTGAAACGCTCGACGATGTTCCGGGAGCCGTGGTGGAACAGCTGCAGGCCATTGATCTGGCGGGGCGGATTCAACCCGACCAGCGTATTGCCATCACGGGCGGCAGCCGCGGCATCGCCAACATCTCGGCCATCACACGGACCGTCGTCGATGCCGTGCGCGAGGCGGGTGGCGACCCTTTCGTCATGCCTGCCATGGGCAGCCACGGGAGCGCCACCGCGGACGGACAGAAGGCGGTCCTGGCCAGCTACGGTCTGGGTCCGGAGGAGTTGGGCTGTCCCGTGGAAGCGACCATGGAGGTCGTCGAGCTGGGGCAACTGGAGGACGGCACACCCATCCTGGTGAACCGGCTCGCCGAAGGTGCCGATGGCATCGTCGTGATAAACCGGGTCAAACCGCATACCTCCTTCCGCGGCAGCCACGAGAGCGGCGTCGTCAAGATGCTGACTATCGGCTTGGGATGTCATCGTGGCGCGACCATGGCTCACGCTCAGGGAGCCCAGGGCCTGACACGGCTGATCCCCGCCCTCGGCGAAGCCCTGCTGGCACGACTTCACGTCATCGCCGGTATCGCCCTGGTGGAGAACGCCTACGACAGAACGGCAAGTGTCACCGCCCTGCGCCCGGAGGAGTTTCTGTCCGGGGAACCGCGACTGCTGGCCGAGGCGCGCGCCAACATGCCGCGAATCCTGGCTCACGGCATCGACCTGCTCATCGTCGATGAGATGGGCAAGAACATCTCGGGTACCGGCATGGATACCAACGTGATCGGCCGCATGATGCTCCCCGGGGTCAAGGAACCGGACGAACCCGGTGTGTCGCGGATCTTCGTACGGCGACTGTCGGACAGGACCCACGGCAATGCCAACGGTGTCGGCCTGGCAGACGTCATCACCAGGCAGCTGTTCGACAGTATCGACTTCTCTGCCACCTACGCCAACGCCTTCACCTCCACCTTTCTCAACCGCGCCTATATCCCCATCATCAAAGAGCATGACCGCGAGGCCATCGCCGCGATGTTCGAGGTGATGCGTTTCGAGGACGGGGCCAGTGCGCGCGTGGCCCGCATCGTCAACACCCTCGACGTGGGGCAGATCCAGCTGAGCGAGTCACTGGCCCGCAGCAGCGACCATCCCGACCTGGAACAGCTCGGGGATTATCAGGACATGAGATTCGCCGACGATGGCTCGCTGATCTAGCGCGGCTCCGCAGGAACACACTTGTGAGGATTCCCGAACTCGAGCGCGCGGCACAGCTCGCCTGCCAGTACATCGACTCTCTGGACGATCGCCGCGTCAGTGCCGAACCGGATCCGGCCGTCCTCAGGGCCAGGCTGGCCCGGGAGCTGACCGCAGACGGCCTGCCTCCGGTGCAGGTCATCGAGGAGCTTGCCGCAGATGCCGAAGCGGGCCTGCTGCACAGTGCCGGTGGCCGCTTCTTCGGCTGGGTCATCGGCGGCGGTATCCCCGTCTCGGTCGGCGCCGACTGGCTGACCTCTGCCTGGGATCAGAACGCGGCCACGTATGCCTGCTCACCGTCTGCCGCCATCATCGAAGAGGTCGTCGGCGACTGGTTGAAGGACCTTCTCGGCCTGCCGCAAATTGCCTCCTATGCCTTTGTCACCGGGTGCCAGATGGCTCACGTCACGGCCCTGTCGGCGGCACGACACAGGGTACTGGCTGACAGGGGCTGGTCGGTGGAAGAACAGGGCCTGGCCGGCAGTGCGCCGATACGCGTGCTGGTGGGAGAGCACCACGAAACGGTGACACGGGCCCTGCGCCATCTGGGAATCGGCTCCGCTGCCGTCGTTCGAGTCCCCCTGAAAGAGACCGGTACGATCGATGTCTATGACTTGCGGGCCGAACTCGAGCGAGACCCGGAGGCACCGACGATCGTATCCCTTGCCGCCGGCGATCTGAACCGTGGCGCCTTCGATCCCTTCGGCGAGATCTGCGATCTTGCCCATGGGTACAGTGAGCACCGGGCCTGGGTCCACGTCGATGGTGCCTTCGGCCTGTGGGTCGCCGCCAGCAAGCGCTTCCGCCACCTCGTCAGAGGGATCGAGAAGGCCGACTCCTGGGCGACGGACGGCCACAAGTGGCTCAACGTTCCCTACGACAGTGGCATCGCCTTTGTGGCCGACACCGAAGCCCACAGAGCGGCCATGACCGTGCCGGCAGCGTACAAGGTCGACGTGGAGGGTGTGCGCGATCAGTTCGAGTGGGGGCCGGAGTGGTCGAGACGGGCCCGCGGCATCCCGCTCTATGCGGCCCTGCGATGCCTGGGACGCAACGGGGTCGCCGGGATCATCGAGCGCAGCTGTGACCTGACTCGGGACATTGTCGCCAGGCTGGGCGATCTGCCGGGCGTGGAGGTCCTGACCACACCCGTCATCAACCAGGGACTGGTGCGGTTTCTCGACCCTGATGGCGATCACGATGGGCGGACCGGTGAGGTTATCCGGCGCATCAACCACAGTGGCGAAGCCTGGTTCGGACCGACGATGTGGCACGGCATGCGCGTGATGCGGATTTCCCTGAGCAACTTCCGCACGACTCATCAGGATATCGACCGGGCGGTGGCCGCCATAGAAAAGGCGCTGTAGACCTCGTGGCGCCATGACGCCGACTCTCCATCGACCGGTTCTTTTTCGTACAATGCAAGCGTGTCGTTTGCCCCACAGACTCAACAGGAGCACGTATCATGACTGATTTCCCGCGCACCGATGTCGGCGGCGTGTCGATGCCTCGCCTGCTGGTGGGTACCAACTGGTTTCTCGGCTATTCACACACCAGTCGGGCCCAGGATCAATTCATCAAGCAGTACCAGAGCCGGCAAAACATGGCCGATATCCTCACCGTTTTTGCCGAGGCCGGCGTCGATGCCGTGATGGGACCACACATGACCGGCGACCTGCACGGCGCCATCTGCGACGCCGAGGCCCGCACGGGGCGCTCCTTTTCGCGGATCATCACCCCCCATTTCAACATCCTGCCCGGGGGAGAAGATGACATGGAGCCGGAACGAGTCTTCGCCCGCTGCAAGGATGAGGGCGCCACGTTCTGTCTGCCCCATCAGGGCGTCACCGATGCCCTCGTCGACCGCCGCGAGAAAAAGATCCGCGACCTCGATATCTACACGAAGATGATCCGTGATCACGACATGATCCCCGGCCTGTCTACCCACATGCCGGAGAGCATCGTCTACGCCGATGCCCAGGACGCCGACGTGGAAACCTACATCCAGCTCTACAACGCCTCCGGTTTCCTGATGCAGGTCGAGGCCGACTGGGTGATGCGCATCATAAGCAACGCCCGTAAGCCGGTGATGACGATCAAGCCTCTGGCCGCTGGACGTCTGCTGCCTGTAGTCGGCATGTCCTTCGTGTGGAATACGATCCGTGACCAGGACATGGTCACCATCGGCACCACGACCCCGGATGAGGCCCGCGAGATCATCGACATCTCCCGTGAGTTGCTCGAGCGCCGCGTACCCGACTACGAACTGCAGGCAACCCGCAGCAAGTCTTCGCTGAGCACCGCCGCTGGGTGATGTCGCCGAAGTTCTGCCGCGTTGTCGTGCCGACGGTCAGTCCATAGCTTCTTTTGCTTGTCCCGCTTGCTGGCTGACGCAATCCCGCGCCCAGCATCCTTCTGTAGCTGAAACACGGTGACCACGGCAACGCTGGCATGACGACGGCAGTGAATCTCTCTCGCGGCGCCTGTCCTCGCCTCGAGTCTCAGCATGTACGCCTTGAGGCCGAGATGGCCGTCGAGTTGTATATCCGCGTGCAGCCAACCGTCGGCACCGAGACCATCCAGACGCAGGCAGCTTCGATTTACGAATGTCTCGGCAGAATTCTGGCGGAGCAGGGGCTGAATCGGGCCGACGTGCTCACCGAACGCCTGTTCTTCGCCGATATCGCCGCACACAGCAACACCGTGAAAAACGTACGAGCCGGCTTCTATCAGGATGACAGGGACGATCTGCCGGCCACCTCGTTCCTGCAGCAGCAGCCCGCCGCTGATGGCCGCCTGCTGGAACTGCAGGCCTACGCGGTGCATTCGTCGTCGGCAGCGCAGGACGTTGAGGCCCTGATCGGGTTGCCGGCGGTGACCTCTGGCCGCCGGATTTCCACGGCCGGCCTGTCACACATCTACCTGCAGAATCTGACGGGCGGCGACGATCTTGCCGACGATGATTTCCGCACGCAGTGCCGAGCCCTCTTCGAGCGGATCCGCAACGTGCTGAAGGATCACGACCTGCCGGTGTCACAACTGGTTCGCACCTGGATCTACCTGCGGGACCTCGAGGCCGACTACGACGTGCTCAACGAGGTCCGCAACGCCTGCTTCGACGAGTGGGGTGTCACACTCCTGCCGGCGAGCACCGGGATCGAGGGAGCCACCCTGCCGGCGTCCTCGCGCCTCAGCGCCGATGTCTGCATCGTCTGGGGCGACGGCCTCGGAGACATCGAGCACATGCACGGAGAATCCCTGGGGGACGCCCCGGCCTACGGATCGGCCTTCTCTCGGGGTCTGCGAGTGCCGCGCTCGGACCGGACCGTACTATACGTCTCGGGTACAGCCAGCATCGACACGGCCGGCAACGTCGTTCACGTAGGGGACGCCAGAGGCCAGTGTCATCGCATGCTCGACAACGTCGACGCCCTGCTGCGCCCCCATGCGGCGACCCTGGCCGACACGGTTCACGCCGTCACGTACCTCAAGGAGCGGGACTTCCTGCCCATTTTCCAGCAAGCCTGCGAGGAGCGCGGCGTTCCCCGGGACCTGCTCAACACCGTCGTCGTGGCCGACGTATGTCGCCCCGACTGGTTGTGCGAAATTGAACTGACGGCAGTTCTGCCCGCGACCTGAGCCCCGGTTGAGGCACGTCAAGCGCCAGGAACTGCTTCAGCGCGTTGTACCCGACGAATAGGGCTCCACCGGACCATCTCCCGCATCCTGCTGTAGCGCCGAAGCGACACGTGGATCCAGTTGCGCCGACAGTGGCCTGTCGGGGTCATAGATGGCACGCGCCAGGTTCCGTTCACTCACCTTCACTGGACCGGTGATGAACACGGGCACATTGTACGTCTTGATAAAGGCGTCATAGAACGTCGGATCTTCCTGGGGCATGAGCACCGGACGGTGGAATCGCCCCTCCTCGTCGACGTAGCTGAAGTAGGGTCGGGCAAAAAGGCCGTCTCGCCGTTTGCTGCTGAACACGAGCCAACGGCCGTTGCTCGACCACGAGTGCCAGGAGTCGGCCAGATCGCTGTTGATCTCCAGTCGCCGATACCCCCCCTTCAACAGATCCATCACGTACAGATCAGCGGTGGCCGAAAAGATCGGAAAGTTGCCATGGTCGGCCATGGTGAACACCAGCCAGCGACCGTCAGGTGACACTTTTGGCTGTGTCACCGTCAGTCCCGTCTGCCCGGCTGTGAGCAGGGTATCCAGGTCACCCCATGTACCGGAGTCGACGTCAAAGGGGATGCGCATCAAGTCATAGCGCACCTCCTCGAACTGCTCGATGGGCAGGATCGGAGCGCTGCTGAAATACAGGTGACGGCCATCAGGCGACCACTCCGGCCAGGTCTCGGCACGATCCGGGTCGGAGATGGCCGCCGTCGTGGTCAGGATGTTGTCTTCGGTGGAATAGACCGCCAGATCGGAGCCGGCATCGAAGACCTCGCGTGTTTCGCGTGTCGGGTCGGTGTGCAGGAAGAGCGAAACCTTATTGACGCTGAAGCCGATGTGTCGGCCGCCAGGATGCCAGCTGGTGTACGCGGCGGGTGACTTGTTGAATGCCGTGCGCGTGTCAATCGTGGTGACCTCCTGACCCCGCGCCAGGAGCATGGTCAACCCGTGCTCGCTGCGCGTCTGCAGGACCATCGGATCCGGCTGGTTGCGTACGAAGGTGTGGCAGTTGAGGCAGGCGTGATCGGCGTTGCTGTTCTCTAGTACCGGTTTCTGGTCGAAGCTCTCCAGATGCCTCTGATAGATACCGATGTTGACGTACTTGTTGTACAACGGCTTGAGCAGTCTGTAGACCAGGTATCCGTCGATCTTCTCCTGGGCCACGTGCTGCGAGATCGGCTGGAAGCGCTCCCAACGGCCGTCAGCCTGACGGACACTCACATGAAGCAGCAGATCCTGGCCGTGGTTGGCGGCCAGGAGTTTGCGCCACGCGCCGGCCGGGATGCGGATCTGTGCCGACTCGGAACTGACGTCGAGTGCCTCTCCATGGGTAGACCGAATTGCTACCTCGAAGGCCTCCCCCGGCTCGTTCACGACAAAGTTCAGCGGCGCGATGTTGGGTGGAATGGTGACGTCGGCATAGTCCGGATCGATACGCGGCAGACGATCCTGTGTGGGCGGTTCGGCCTCCGGCGCCTTCGTGTGGGTCGCACAGGCGCCGATGGCGACTGTGACGGCTACCAGTACGACGCGGGACAGTCTGTTCATGCTGAAGGCTCGGCGACGTTCGAGGAATGAGGTCACTGTGGGTATCCGGCTAAGAATGTAGCCTGCCGCTATCGTTGTCGACATCGCCGCCTCGATTGCGTGCCGGCGGGACAGTGCCCGCTGTCGGCCTGGGCCTCGGCAGGGTTGCCGCGGTTCAGGCCCGTCTCTATCCTTGACAGAACACCATAGGATCTCGCGGGGGCGCGAGATCTCATCGCCAAACTTGAGAGAGCGAGCCAGATGCGGCACTGGTCTGGGTTTCGGGGACTTGGGCCCCCCGGAACCGCCGCCTTCTTCGGCCTTTGCTATCTGTATGTCTGGCTGCGGATCGAACCGCATCTGATCTTTCATGTTCAGGAGCCGGTCTTCTTCGGCGGCTGGTCGTTTTTTGCGGACTTCCTGCAGATCCCCGGCGGGATCACTGCGTACGTCGCTGCCTTCGCCGGGCAATCCTACGCATTCGGCTGGCTGGGCGCTCTGGTCATCACCCTGGTGATGGCGGCCATCTGGCTGTGCGCCGGAAACCTTGTCCGGGGATGGCGCGGGCAGCGCTACGGCATCGTCACCCTGACCCCGGTTGTCCTTCTTCTGTCTCTGCACAACCGGTACCACTACGATCTGGCCTTTGACCTGTCCCTGCTGGTGGCACTGGCCGCTGCGACGATATCGACGCGACTGGACCGGAGCGGCAGGACGCTGTACTTCGTTCTCATCGCACCGGCGGTGTACTGGGTGTCCGGTGGCGGCTGGCTGCTGTTCGCCCTGCTGTGCGCCCTGCGTGAACTGGTCGACAGGCATACAGTCGGCGCTCTGGCACGGGTCGCGGTGGGCGCCGTCCTGCCCTGGCTGGCGACGTTGACGGTATTTCCCGGAACCTGGCAGGCCGCCTATACGCATCAGTTGCCACTGTCCGGGCTCTACCTGCTCGGCGAACCACGTATCTGGGTGGTCGCCGCCGCGCTCTATCTGTTCCTGCCGGTGGCGATTCTCATAACCGCCTACGGACATCCGGCGGTCGATCAGATTCGGGGACTGCCATCGACGGCCGGTCCTCTGCTGCTGATTGCTGTCGGTGGATTGCTGGTGTACGGCACCCTCGACGTCAATCACCGGACGATGCTGGAAATCGACCACCAGGCGCGGCGGCGGAACTGGTCCGGCGTGCTGTCCCTGGTGCCGGGACTTGCCGCCTATGACGTGCTCACCGTCTACAACGTGCAACTGGCCCTGTGTCACACCGGAAAGCTGGGGAGCGATCTATTCTCGTACCCATATCTGGCGAACGCGGAGATCTTCCAGCCCTCGCCAGAGGCGCCGTCACGATTCCTCGTGCTCGGGGACAACCTGATCGAAATGGGTTATGTCAACAAGGCGGAGCACATGTTGCAGGAGGCGGCCGAGATTCATGGTGACCGGCCGTCGATTCTGCGTCGCCTGGTGACGGTCAACGTCCTCAAGGATCGTCCCCGGGCGGCGCGTGTATACCTGCACCGACTGGCAATGTCACCGTTGGACCGATCCTGGTCAGAGAAGTATCTGGCGGCCCTCGACGCAGATCCGCGGCGAGGGGACGACGAGGAGATCAGCCGCTTGCGCGGCCTGATGGTGGCCACCGACTATCCTGGCTTCTTTACGCCCGAAGACATCCTGCGGCAGCTGTTGGAACGCAACCCGGACAATCTGCTGGCCTTCGATCTGCTGATGGGGCACTACCTGCAAACCGCGCAGCTCGAAAAGATCGTACAGAACCTCCGCCGCCTGGCCAGGTTCCCGAAGGCATTTCCCGGCAAGGTAGTACCGAGACTCTACGAAGAGGCTCTGATGCTTTGGGCCACGCAGGTACGACTACAGACTGGGGTGATGCCCGAACTGCCTCTGCATGGTCGGACGCTCAGCTTGACGACACAGAAGCGCTATACGGAATTCAGCCAGCTGTTGGCTCTCCACCGAGGTGATCCGGCTGGAGCGAAAGCAGAACTGGCCAAGGAACACCGAGACACCTTCTGGTACTACTACCTCTACCGTGGTGCCGAAGTCGGTGTCCCCATCGTCAGTCGGGCGACACGGCCCGTTCCGCAGAGAGACAGGGCTGACGGTTCTTCCTAGCGGCTTTGGGCAAGCTCGCTCTCAGAAGACCTGCTTGCGATACCGCTGCGAGTTGATTCCCAGCTGATCGCGGTACTTGGCTACCGTGCGCCGCGCGATCCTGAGTCCATCCTTGGCCAGTTCGTCAGCGATCTCCTGATCGCTCATCGGCTTGTTCTTGTCCTCGCCTTCGATCATGTTCGCGATCTTCTCCTTGACGCTGCGGGCTGACACGTCCTCGCCGTCATCACGCGAGACCTTGCTGTCGAAGAAGTATTTCAGTTCGCGTACACCGTGGGGGGTCTGCATGTACTTGCCGTTGCTCACGCGGCTGATCGTCGACACGTGCATGCTCACCGCGTCGGCCACGTCCTGCAAGACCATCGGCTTCAGGTGGGCGGGGCCTTTTTCAAACCAGCCCATCTGCGCCCGTACGAGATAGTCGGCGACCTTCAGCATGGTCGTGCGCCGCTGATTGATGGCGTTGATCAGCCAGCGCGCGTCATTCAGCTTTTTCGATACGTACGAGCGCACCTCGTCCTTGCGCCCCCGCCCGTCCTTGAGCAACCCGGCGTAGGAGGCGTTGATGCGCAGGGACGGCAGGGCGCCGTCGGTGAGGCTCACGACCCAGTCTTCTCCCGTCTTCTCGACGATGAGATCCGGGGTGATGTAGTTCACGCTCGTATCGAGGGTGAGCAGGTTGGAAGCCGAAAAAGCGTCACTCACGAGGGCGCCCGGATTGGGGTGTAGCTCCTCGATGATCTCCATGGCCCCGCGCAGGTCGTCGTTCTGGATGCCGAGAGCGCGAGTGATACGGGAGTACCGGCGCTTCGTCAGGTCCTCCATGTGCGAACCGACGATCTGGATGGCCAGTTCGAGATCGTAGTAGTTCTCAGTGCCTTCCTTGAGTCGGAGCTGAATCAGCAGACACTCGGACAGGTCGCGAGCGCCGACGCCTGGCGGCTCGAAGGACTGGATGACGGCCAGGACACGCTCCACATCGACCACGGGAACCTCGATCGACTCGGAGATCTCCTCGGCCGAACAGGTGAGATAGCCACGGTCGTCGATGTTGCCGATGATGAAGTCGGCGATATCGACATCATCCCCTTTCAGCTGGCTGATCAACAGTTGCTCGTTGAGCAGCTCGGCCAGGGGAGGCATGGTCGTGATCCGGTTCTCCTGGGGCTCGCGGTCCTGCTCCCAGTTCGGATCGTACTCGGTGTTCTCGTTGTTGTAGGAATTCTGATCGAGCTGATCGTCGAGCAGTGCATCCCAGTCGACCTCGTCCGTCGGCTCGGGAACCTCCTCCTCCTTCAGCTCTTTCTCCTCGAGGGCCACTTCCTGCTCGGGTGTCTCCACCTCGTCGACTTCGGGCTCTGGCTCGGGAGGATCCTCGTCGAGCTCCTCCATCTCCATCGATTCCTCGAGGAGAGGGTTGACCTCCATCTGCTGCTTGATCTCCAGCTCCAGCTCCAGCGTCGACATCTGCAGCAGCTGGAGAGACTGAATCAACTGCGGCGCCATGCGCTGCTGAAGACTCATGTTCTGTGACAGACGGAGCATCGTCACGGAGGCGTAACTCTTTCTCTAAGAAAGACTTGAAGAAACGCAAATCAAGCGGATCGTGGCTAATATAGAAGTGCTGCAGGGGAGTGTCAAGAAGAAAGGCACAGCATTTGCTGTGCAATGACGCCTCTCAGGAGAGGCGGAACCGTTCCCCGAGGTAGAGGCGGCGTACGTCCTCGTCGTCTGCGAGCTCGCGAGCGGTTCCCGACGTCAGGATGCGGCCGTCCACCATGATGTAGGCCCGATCGGTGATCTGCAGGGTCTCGAGGGCATTGTGGTCCGTGATGAGGATACTCAGGCCCTTGGCCCGCAGCTCGCCGACGATGGTCTGGATATCCTGCACGGTGCGCGGGTCGATCCCGGTGAAGGGCTCGTCGAGCAGCATGTAGCGGGGTCCGGTGGCCAGGGCCCTGGCGATCTCGACGCGGCGCGTTTCGCCTCCGGACAGCGTGTCGGCACGCTGGCCGGCCCGCGGTTCGAGGTTGAGCTCCGCCAGCAACTCGTCCACCCGCCGCTCGCGCACCGCACGGGCGACCCCGCGCGCTTCCAGCACGGCGCTGACGTTCTGCGCCACCGTCATCCCCCGGAAGATCGACGTCTCCTGAGGCAGATAGCCGATTCCCAGCCGGGCGCGCCGGTACATCGGCAGGCGGGTCAGGTCGTCCTCGTCGAGTCGAACCTGGCCGCTGTCAGGACGCACGAATCCAGTGATACTGTGGAACGTCGTCGTCTTGCCGGCCCCATTCGGCCCGAGCAGACCGACGATCTCGCCGGCATCCACACGCAGAGAAACCCCGTCGACGACGCGGCGACGGCCATAGGTCTTGACGATTGCCTCAATCTGCAGCGCCATGCCTACTCCTGTGCCGTGATCGCGGAGTCTTCAGACTCCTCACCATCGGGTACGAATCGTCCCTCGATCTCTTCGAGGACGCGGACGGCGATGACGTTGCCACCGTCGAGATCGACTTCCAGGCGTTCGCCGCTGACTTCGTTGAAGGACGCTCCGCCACCCTCATCATCTTCCGGCAGCCGTGTGCGTACGAGGGCATCACCCTCCGCATGTACACGCCGCAGCACGCCGTCATCACCGTATTCCAGCTCCATCGAGGCCGCCGTGAAGCGACTCAGCCTGGCCCCCGTTCCCCGATGTGTGACCTCCACCTGTTGCCTCAGGGCCAGACGGACCAGCCGACCCTCGGCGAGGTCGCCGTGGCCTGCCCTGGCCTGCAGCCAGGAGGTCTGCTCGGCATCCTCGAGCCGCCCCTCCACGGCCCCAGGCCAGTCGATGGCGGCGGGTTCGCCAGCGGCCAGGATAACGAAACAGGTGTCGGCGGACAGGCGGCTTTTCGAGTCATCGGCGTCGTAGAGGAACTCCGCCTGCCCCGCCAGCGTGGCAGTATCACCCGAGGTGAGGTAGGTGCCGGCGGCGGCGCGCAGTGTGACCCGCGGCGGCGACTGCAGAACGAAGGTTCCCGTTCCGGTCAGAGAGCCGGCGTCGCCGTCGAGTCTCAATGTATCCGCATCGAGGGTCAGATCTTCTCCCTGTCGCACGCGTGTCAGTCTGGCTGCCCCCCACAGGGTCACGATCCTGCCGTCTCCCGTCGACCGGAGTCGGTCGGCGGCCAGCGTGCCTTCCACGTCGGTGGCCGTCAGACGCACGGCCCCCACCGCCTCGAGTCGATGGTCGACACGGTTCAGCAACAGCGAGTCAGCCTCGATTGTGCGCTCACCTTCGACGGCCTGGAATCCACCGGCGGCGGCGATGGTGTCCATGTCGGCGGACAGGGTCATGCGTCCGGCTTCGAGTCGGCGGTCATCGGCCTCGAGCCATACCGGGTTGCCCGTCACCGTCCAGCGTCCAGACTCGTCCTCACGCAACTCGGAGGCCCCGAATGCCAGGTTGCCGGTGGCCTCGACACCGCCACGCGCGTAAATGCGTCGTCCTGACAGATCCAGCTGGGCAGAATCAGCCCGCACCTGCCGACCCGAATCCAGCAGCGTTACCGAACCGCTCAACAACAGCGTGTGCGCACCGCCATCGTATTGGGCCTGCCTCGCCTCGACCTCCCGCCCGCGCCAGCTGGCCTGGACAGTGTCGAAACGGGCGGTTACCGCTGTGCTGCCGGCACGAACCATCGCCGAGTGCCCGTCGATGCGCACTTCGTCCGTCATCACCGCTGTGTCGCGGAAGGTGCTGTGCACGTCCTGCGCCGTCCATTCGGCCAGGTCGCTGCCACCCGACAGCTGCGTCGCCATGAGATGACCGGTGGACAGGGAGACGTCGGCGCCGGCGGGCAGATCGAGGCGATCCATCGTCCGATCCCAGATCATCGTGTCGGCCCGCATCATCACCTGACGTGCGACAGAACGCGCCTGGACCGTGCCAGCCAGAGCGACGGTGTGGTTCCTGTGGTCGACGACGAGCCGGTGGGCGCTCAGTTGCGTCGTACTGTCACCGGTGGAATCGGTAAGCGTGACGGTGACGCCGCTGTCGGCGCGCGTCTGCTGCGCATCGATGTGATCGGTGACGTACGGTGCTTCGACGGTGACCGAGCCGGAGGTGGGAGAGTGCAATTGCAGCCGCACGTCCCACGACTCGCGATCGCGATCCTCGGGAGCGAGGGGGTCGGCCACTGGCGCCTGCTCGGGTGAACCGCAGCCGCAGGCTAGTGCCAGCAGCCAGACAGGCAGGCGCGACAGATCAGGTCGCCGCGGCCTGCGCATCGGCCACATTTTCGGCCTGGTGCACGAGGGCCGCCTCGACGAACCCGGAAAACAGCGGTGCCGGGTTGTCCATCCGTGACTTGAACTCGGGGTGCGCCTGGGTGGCGATGAAGAAGGGGTGATCGGGCAGCTCGATGAATTCCATCAACCGGGTGCCGTCGATGCGCCGGTGATAACCGGAAAAAACAAGCCCCTCCTCCTCCAGCAGTTCGACGAACCGCGGGGAGATCTCGTAACGGTGACGGTGGCGCTCGAGCACGACCTTGTCGCGATCGAGCATGATCTCACCGATACGGAAAGACTGTTTCGGGTTGTCGAGCAGTTGCCTGATTCGCGCCGCGTCCTCGTCGATCCGGCCCGCCTGTTCGTAGAGCCCAAGGACCTGACTGTCCTTCTTCAGCACGGCCGAGTAGGCGCCGAGACGCATGCTGGCGCCATATCGATTGTCCTCCAGCACCTGCTTCTGACTCTCCTGGACCGCTACCACCTGGTAGTCGGAATCATCGGAGATCTCCTCCGAAGTGGCCCGTTCGATCCCGGCCACGTGGCGGGCGAACTCGACGACGGCCATCTGCATGCCGTAGCAAAGGCCGAGGAAGGGTATTCCCGTCTCCCGCGCGTACTCCAACGCTGCGATGACACCCTCAGCTCCGCCTTCACCGAAGGCACCCGGTACGATGATGCCACCGAACTCGGAGAGGGATTCGACCTCGAGATCACCGCGCTCGAAGGCACGACCATCGATCCAGGTGATCTCCACTTTCGTGTCGGCGTCAACCCCGGCGTGCAACAGCGATTGGTTCACCGAGATGTACGAATCGGTAAGCTGGAAGTCGCCGATCTCGACGTACTTGCCGACCATGGCCACGCGCAGCGTCCGGCTGGGAGTCTTGCTGCGCTCTAGCAGTTGCCGCCAGTGAGTCCAGTCGGGCTCACGGCGGGGTTCGAGACCCATCTTCTTCAGCAGCTTCTCGCCGAGCCCCTCCTCCTGGAGCCGGATGGGAATATCGTAGATCGTGGCCATATCCGGTGCCGAGATGATGTGATCCATCGGCACGTTGGCGTTGACCATGATCTTCTTCTTGCGCACGTCATCGAGAGCGGTCTCGGCACGGCAGACGATGAAGTCCGGGAAGATTCCCTGCTGGGCGAGCAACCGGATCGCTTGCTGCGTCGGCTTCGTCTTCATCTCGCCCACGTGCTGCGGGATCGGCAGATAGGTGATGAGGGCGTAGACGAAGTGCTCCTCGCCGATCTCGCGCTCCATGCCCTTGACAGCAAACAGGAAGAGCTCGTTCTCGTAGTCACCGCCCGTTCCGCCGATCTCGATCAGGACGATATCGAAGCCGTCACCGGCTTCCATGATGCGTCGCTGAACTTCGTCCGTGAGATGGGGAATCGGCTGCACCGTCTGCCCCAGGTATTCGCCACGCCGTTCGCGCTCGATGACGGTGTGGTAAATCTGTCCCGTAGTCAGATTGTTCTGTCGAGGCAGATCGAGGCCGAGGAATCGTTCGTAGTTGCCCAGGTCCTGATCGATCTCACCACCGTCGTCGGTTACCCAGACCTCGCCGTGTTCGGTGGGTCGCATGGTGCCCGCGTCGTAGTTGATGTAGGGATCGATCTTGACGGCTGTCGTACGGTATCCGTATTCGCCAAGGATGCGTCCCATGGAAGCGGTGGTAAGTCCCTTGCCGACGCCGCTCATGACGCCGCCGGTGACCACGACGTACTTCGGACCTGTGTAGTCGGTCATCTACCCTTCTACCCTCTGCTTGATGCGACATAAAAAGAGAAGCGGCGGCATCTCTGCCGCCGCTCGTGTCTGCTGATGCTGAGTTATTCGATCACCCGTGGGACCCGGAAATACCCGTCGCGCCGGTCCGGTGCCTGGGCGAGCAGTTCGTCCAGACCGGAGAAGATCTCCGGTTCGTCGGCGCGGAACGTGCCGGCCACCGGAATCGCGTGTGCCGAAGGCGCCACACCGTCCGTATCCAGCTCATTCAGCTTTCCAATGTACTGGAGAATCCGACCGAGTTCGTCGGTGAGCCGGGCCTGTTCGTCGGCTGACAGATCGAGCCGGGCGAGTGCTGCCACACGTCTCACGTCCTCTGTGGTGACTGACATCCGGATCGGTCTCCTGGGGCCAAAGCTGTCCCGGGCCAAATATGAAGGCCCCCGGGCGCCTACGCAAGAAGTGCGGGTCAATCCCTGTGGCACCCCCAGTATATGGTGGCTATACTGACGCCATGGCCACCCACCGGGCATTCACAGTCGAAGCGGCGAACGAGCTGATTCCGTGGGTCGAATCGGTCTTCGAGCGTCTCGACGGGCACCGTCAGCGCTGGCAGCGCCATAGTGAAGCTGCCCAGATTCTCGAGGCCATGTGGGCGGATCGCATCGAATCTCCAGACAACCCGGATCATGATGAGTTCCTGCAGCACCGCCGCGGCATGGCCGACGCTGCGCGCACCATCCAGGGCATCGCCGAGCAAGATCTCATGACCCGCGGTGTGCGCCTGCCGTCCGGCGGCCTCGAGAGCGGCATCGTCGACTTCCCCACCACCTTCGATGGACGCTGGGTGTATCTGTGCTGGCAGCGAGGCGAACCCCGCCTGACGCACTGGCACGAGCTCGAAACAGGATTCCGCGGCAGACGGGAGCTGACCGACGACCAGGCCGTCGTCATGGGCAAGGATGATGTGTTACCGGACGACGCCGGACTCGACTTCTGAACGCTCCGTGGCCTCCTCCCACCAGCGCCAGACCGGGCCCACGGCGTCGGCGGCATCGGCGAAGGTGATCCGGGCTGCCGGCAACTGCGCCAGCCGGGCGGCACAGTCGATGGCCTGTGCCCCCCCGACACCCGCCAGATCGAAGCTCTGCTCGAGCAGAATCTGAGCGGACGCCGCCGGCCCGATGGTCGACAGCTCGACGGGCAGCCCCTCCCCTCTCTGTGGAAACAGCAGAGCGCCCACCGGGACCGCTGTCGGCGATGGCCCGGCGCTCACCGCTGTCGGCGGCAGATAGCGATAACCGGGGAAGCACTTGAATTCCGGGGACGGCGGCAGGCCGGTCAGGTTGCGGCAGGTGCCGTCGTGCAGGATGAGATCACGAGGGAAGGGGAATACGGTCAGGTCCGCTGGACGCACCGGGGCGATTTCATCCGACAGCAGGGCGAAGCCGGAACGGGCCAGGCTGCAGGCCAGACTCGTCTTGCCCGCATCGTGGGCGCCGATGGCGAGCAGACCCCGGTCGCGGCGCCCGACAGCCGCTGCGTGGAGAGGAAGGTACCGGTGGCGGAGATGATCGAGGATCACTTCCGTGATCTCCATCTCGGCATCCTGGAACAGCTCCCCGAGAGTCCCGCGTTCGGGAGCACTGTCACCCTCCACGTCCAGGACGTATCCGTTGGCTGACCGTCGCAGATGCAGACCCGTTCCGCCGACAGCGCCGACATCCGCATCGGCATACAGATCCTCGCCGACGACCCGCAGGACAGGATCGCTCCAGGAGAGGTCGATATCAACGCCGAGCAGTCGCAGTTGGCGGCGACTCACGGCTGCTGGCTCAGGCGGCCATACGATCGGTTCTTGCTTGACTGCGGGCTTCGACGAGGCGTTCGCGTTCCCGATGGATGTCGTTGCCGATAAAGTTCTTGCGCACCTGATACTGGCGCACTCTGCGACGTGTGTCGATCAGATCCTCCCGTACAACGGAGAAGCGCGCCTGCAACTGGCGCAGATCTTCCTCCCCGTGGGCGAGACGCCGGTGGAGGAGATTCATGTGCCGGACGGCGAGATAGCGCAGCCCCAGGGGGATCAGGAGCAGAAGAAATATGGCGACCAAGAGAGAGTCCTTTCTCAGTACTACTTTCCACTAAGTAGTCTCTCTCTGTATATCGACAACGATCGGGATCGCTGTAGCTCTTTGGAGGTCACTCCATTTCCGTGCGTTCCAGGTCGTTGATCAGCATGCGGACCAGGCGACGCTCACGGCTGTCCGTCCCGGCCAGCAGAGCCAGGGTGAAGTGAAAGGTATCGCTGGCGCCGAATTTCTCGATCATATCGTCCACCACCTTCCGGCGGTCATCCGGCAGTTCGTCGAGCACATCGGCGAGTAGGTCGTTGAGCGTCATGGAGTTCCGGCATCTTTCAACATACTGGCAAGGTAGGCTGGAAGGGTGGGATATTCAAGCGAATCTTGACCATGGGGTCCACATCTGGTATTCTTTGTCCGCTCCGCCCCCATCTGTAGTATATTAGCCCGAACCGCGACGGAAGCCCCAGGAGACCCAGCTTGCGCCTGACCCACCTCGACATCTTCGGTTTCAAGTCCTTCATGAACAAGACGGAGATCCCCTTTGGAGTGGGGATCACCGGCATCGTCGGCCCCAACGGCTGTGGCAAGTCGAACGTTGTCGAGGCCATCCGCTGGGTGCTGGGAGAGCAGCGGGCCAGCGCCATCCGTGGCCATAAGATGGAGGATGTCATCTTCGCCGGCACCCGGGCCCGCAAGCCCCTGGGCATGGCAGAAGTGTCACTGACCATCGACAACAGCGAACACGTCCTGCCTATCGACTATACCGAAGTGACCGTCACCCGGCGGCTGTTCCGCTCGGGAGAGAGCGACTACCTGCTCAACAAGGTCCCCTGTCGCCTGCTGGACATCCAGAACCTGCTGATGGACACCGGCCTCGGCCCTGGCGCCTACTCGGTGATGGAGCAGGGCATGGTAGACGAAATCATCAGTGAGAAGACGGAGAACCGTCGCCGCATCCTCGAAGAGGCGGCGGGCATCACCAAGTACAAGGCCCGGCGGCGGTCGACGTGGAACAAGCTCGAATCGACGGAGGCCGACCTCACCCGGCTGGAAGACATCATCTCCGAGGTCAAGCGACAGGTCGATTACCTCGGCCGACAGGTGGGACGGGCCCGACGCTTCCAGGAGTTCAAGACCGAGCTCGACGACCTCGAGTTGCGCTTCGGGCGCCATCAGTACTTCGGCATCGGCGCCCAGCTGCAGCCGCTGCAGGTTGAGTTCGACGAGGTCTCACGCGCCTCGGAAACCGGTCTCACGCAGTTCACCGCACGGGAGGCGGACCTCGAGAAGCGACGCCTCGCCGTGACCGAGGCCGAACACGCCCTGCAGGAGGCCGGCGTCGCCTTGAGTCGCTGCGTCGAAGAGATTCACGAGCTCGACAATCGTCTGGTCTCCTCCCGTGAACGGCGCGAGGCCCGCGAGCATTTCATCGAGCGGGCGTCGGGTCAGCTGGAGGAGACTCGCCGCCAGCTGCAGGAGACCCGTCGGCAGCTCGGTGAGACCGGGGAGAACCTCGAAGCCGCTGGCGCTGAGGTCGAGTCCAACAGAGAAAAGCTGCAGAGCCAGGAAGCCACGGCCACGGCCGCCGACGCCGAGTACGAGTCGAGTCGCTCCGGGCTGGACGCCGAGAACCACCGACTGCGCGAGCTTCTGCGTGAGAAAGGCGAGCGCTCCGGCTCACTGGCCAGGCTGCGCAGCGAGAGGGAATCGCTGCAGCAGGACCAGGAACAGTTGGGTGCAGAGCTCGGTACGGTCGACAAGGATCTGGCCAGTGCCAGAGACAGCGGTCAGCAGGCCGAACAGGAGCTCGAGCAACGCGGTGAACGACTGCGGAGAATCGAGTCGGATCTGGCCGATGGTCGGAGGCGGCGTGCCGACGCCGGTGCCGCCATCGAGGCCAGCGGTCAGAAAATCACCGACCTGCGACGCGGCATCGAGGCGGAACAGGCCCGCATCCAGGTCCTCGAACGCGTGCGCTCCGGCTATGAAGGATATTCCAGCGGCGTCCGTGAGTTGCTCGTCGATTCACCCTATACCGAACTGTTCGAAGGTGTCCTCGGCGATCTCATCGAGGTCGATCCCGACTGGGACCAGGCCGTGGAGGTCGCCCTCGGTGATGCCGTAGAAGCCCTGGTGGCCCGCGGTGACAGCGGTCTTCTCGAGGCCCTCACCTACCTGCGCGAACGCTCCGGAAGGGCCGGCATCTTTCCCCTGGAGTGGCAGGCTCCACGGCAGGCGATGGCCATCGATCTGAGCGATGTCGCCGGCGTCCAGGGCCCCCTGGCTGATCGCGTACGCGCCGGCGGACCCGTGGCCCCCCTTCTGGACCGGTTGCTGCACAACACCTATGTCGTCGACGATCTGACTGCGGCGCTGGAGGTCTCCCGTCGGCACCGGGGACTCTCGGTACGGCTCGTCACCGCCGATGGCCAGGGCGTCGACATCGACGGACGCCTCGCCGGCGGCGCCCGCTCGGACCACGACGACAGCGTTCTGGGGCGGGGTCGGGAGATTCGACAGCTGCGCGCCAATGTCTCGCGGCAGCATGCCCGGTTGTCGGCGGCGCAGGCGGCGGACGGTTCCGAACATACCCGGCGTGCCGTACTCGATGGCTACATCACGGACCTGACAGAGCTGCTCGAAGTCGAACGTGATGCCGAGCGCGAGGTCCGTCAGCGTCAGCGGTCCGCCCACGAGGAGGTGAACCGGCAGCAGGCCCGTCACACGCAGTTGCAGCAGCGATTGGAGCAGTCCCGTCAGCGGCTGGCAGAACTGGAAGATGGCGGTCGCGGGCAGGAGGAACGACTGGCGACGATCGAGAGCGAGGCCGTCGAACTGGAGGAGCGCCTGCAGGCACGGGAGGAGCGGGTACGCAGTGCCGAACAGGTGCGACGCGAACAGATCGAAGCCCTCAATGCTCTGCGTGTGGAAAGCGTGCGTGTCACCGAGAAGGCCGAAGGGCTGCGGCGCGAGATGCAGCGCTTCACGGGCTTGCAGCAGGAACACGGGAAGACGATCGAGCGCATCGAGCACGAGGTGAGTCAGGCCGAAGGCGATCGGGCCGGCCTCGCCGAGCGCGAGGCCGACACGACGGCACAGCTGGCCACCAAGCACAGCGAACGGGATGGACTCGACGAGCAGCGCAACGAGCGCCTTCGGCACCAGCAGGAGGTGTCGGTGGCCTCACGCGAACTCGACCAGGAGATCTCGCGGTTGCAGCGCCAGTTGAGTACCCAGCGCGAGCGTCGACACCAGCTCGAATTGAAGCTGGCGGAACTGAGCAGCGAGGCCACCCGCATCAAGGATCGGCTCACCGAGGAGTACGACGTCGATGTCGAGAGCCTGGGCCCGCTGAACGAGGAAGGCTTCGACGCCGCGGTCGCCGAGAACCGCCTCGGCGAACTGCGACGTGGCATCGCTCGTCTCGGCAACGTCCACGTTGGGGTTCTGGAGGAATACGAAGAGCAGAAAGAACGCTACGACTTCCTCGTCCAGCACCGCGACGACCTGATGGCGGCGGTGGAGGACCTGCGTAAGACGCTGCAGCACATCGACCGCGTGGCACGACGCATGTTCCGCGAGACCTTCGAGCAGATCCGTGAGAAGTTCCGCGAGACCTACGGGCGCTTCTTCCCCGGTGGTGAGGCCGATCTGCAGATCGAAGCCGACGTCGATCCCCTTGAATCGAACATCGAGATCATCGCTCGCCCCCGCGGCAAGAAGCTGCAGAACATCGGTCTGCTGTCAGGTGGTGAGAAGGCCTTGACGGCCATCGCTCTGTTGTTCGCCATCTACCAGGTGAAGCCGAGCCCGTGGTGTATCCTCGACGAGGTCGACGCCCCACTCGACGACGCCAACGTCGAACGCTTCCTGCGGGTGTTGCGCGAGTTCGCCAAGGGCACTCAGTTCTGCATGGTGACCCACAACAAGCTGTCCATGGCCTCCTCGGACACGTTGCACGGTGTCACCATGCCGGAAGAAGGTGTGTCCCAGCTGGTCTCCGTCCACGTCGTGGAAGAGATGCTCGACGAAGCGGCCGGCTGACCAGCCACGTCACAGACTGGCCGGTCACCGCAGACCGTAGACGTCCTCGTCCACGAGCAGACGCGCCCGCTCCACCGTGCGGGCGTCATCCGATGCCAGTGCCCGTTCCAGGAAACAGGGGTTGGCCTGAAGGAAGCGCTTCATGGCCCCCTTGGGATCGCCCAGATAGTCGAGCAGCACCACTCGCTGTGCATCGTCGATGATCTGCCGTTGGCGCAACTCATCGAACAGCGTCTCGTCGACCCGCAGCAGCGCCATGGCAGCTACGCCCGCCTCGGAGATGACATCCATGCCGCCCTGGGCGCGGTCGATGACATTGGCTGCCATCAGCATCTCGCCACCGCGGCCGCGGATCGCCGGAATCCAGGCCCGGGCGTAGCTCGACGCCTCTGTCACCAGGTCGGCCACGTGGGCCGTGCGCCGGCCGTTGAGATCGTCGATCGTGGCGACTGCGTCACCGTCGGCCAGGAACGTGTCCCCGTCCTTGTAGATGTAGAGATGCGGCAGTCCCATGCGCAAAGCGACGGGCAGTGAGAAGAACCAGTCGCGCCGCTCCCCCCCCGAGATACAATCGAGATCGTGTGCACCTGGATGAGACCGGATGGCGGCGACGAGGGCATCGATAACGCCGCCGAAGGCGTCGTCATTGTCGAGGCGAGTACTGACCCTCTCCCCCAGGTGCTGGTGAAAATCGGCGGCTCGGCTGTCGCTGTCGATGAAGGCGAGCAGGTCTTCGGCTGCATCGGCACCACCAAAGAGGAACTCGGTACGGCTGTAGTATGGACCGACCGTACCGGAGGTGTACCAGAACACCTCGCCGGGAGGTGCGATGCGTAGGGCTTCGGAGTCCACCAGGGCCTGAATCAGATCCACGCTCACGGCAGGTCCTCCTCGTCGAGCTGGGCCAGGGGCGGATTGGTGGCGTCACGCTCAGACAGGATCGGTTCGGTTCCGGCAGGGATCGCCCAGTCGAGTCCGAGAGCCGGATCATCCCAGGCCACACCCAGCTCATCGGCCCCGTCATAGTAGCTGTCGACGACGTAGATCAGGGTCAGGTCGGTGACGCTGTAGAAGCCGTGGGCCACCCCCGGCGGGATGAACAGACCGGTGAAATCTTCACCCGAGATGTCGAAAGCCTCGCCAGTACCGTAGGTGGGCGACTGCCGGCGCAGATCGTACAGCCCCACGCGGATCGTCCCCGACAGGGGATGCCAGTAGTCAGCCTGCCTGTGATGGTAGTGCAGCCCCCGCAGGATCGTGGCCGACGAATGGGAACGGTTGACCTGGACCTTGCCCCAGTCGCGTTCTGGGAACCACTCGTTGCGGAACATTTCCGAAAACCGCCCCCGATCGTCGCCGAACACCTGCAGATCGAGACTGTACACCCCGGCGATCGATCGTTCTTCTCGTCCCTTCATCGTCCGGCTACGCCCCCTTCCCGTGGCACTTCTTGTATTTCTTGCCGCTGCCACAGGGGCAGGGATCGTTGCGCCCCACCTTCGGCTCTTCCCGTCGGAACGTCTCCACCCTCTCCGGAAGCAGCCGTCCCCCTTCGAGGACCTCCGCCGGCTTCTTGCCTTCCAGGGCGTCACGCGGAGTCTGCAACCACTCCTCGTGGGCGATGCGCATCAGTTCCTCGTCGGCGCCTTCGTGTCCCCGTTCCTCGCAGAAGGCGCCGAAATCGGCCAGCATCTGTCCCCGTGGTGTGGACAGCATCTGCTGCACCTGGCGGGCATCGACCCCGGGTGGCAGAGATTGGGCGAGAACGGCAAACTGCGCCTCGGGTGACATCTCCTCGTCATCGACGGCCTCTTCTTCTTCAGCCGCCGGTTCGGGGCCGCGAAGATCCGGGGCGAGCCGGGCCAGCAACTCGGTGAGTTGAGCTGCCGTCTCAGGCCTCTCTTCGGCGGCCTGTCCGGCGACCCACTCCGGCGCTTCACCGTCCACAAGAAGCTCGTGGATCTCCTCGGCCTGCAGTCGGCGGATCTCGTGGGTCTCGCAGAATGCCTGGATCTGTTGCAGCGCCTCGTCCGCCATCGTCCTCCCTCGTGCGACCCTTGCTTGTGGTCTGGTGCGGAGAGGGAATCTACCCCCCCTCGCCTGAGGGGTCAAAGAATCGAGACTCTGGCGACATTCGCCTCGAATCTCTGACGATCCTCAGATTCCTGAGCCATCTCAAGAGTTGAACCATGGCCCCGACAGACGCGCCAAGATGCGATGCAACCTATTGTGTTTCTGTCTCTTATGCCCGGTTCGATCCTGCTGGATAGGCGCCTGGTATAGCTCTTGCAAGGGGTTGCTCAGCCACGGCAGGATCGCCCGGCTGGACAACGACTTTCAGGAAACTCCAACGAGAGAGATAGAGCGTCATGGATGCGACCCAACAGCTCTCGGACCGCACCGTCCTTCGACAGGCCTTCCACGACACCGACCAGCTCGGCGTACTGGTCCGCCGCTACGGCGTGCCGCTGACCAACTTTGTCTTCCGCTTCGTCGGGGACCGCGAGACGGCGGAGGACATCGTGCAGGAGACCTTTCTCCGCTGCCTGCGCCACAAACACCAGTACCCGGCTATCGAGCAGGTCTCCACCTGGCTCTACACGATCGCCGGCAATCTGGCCAAGACCGAGCTGCGGCGCCGCAAACGCTGGCACTGGGTGGCCATTGGACCCTCCGCCGATGACGAGGAGCGGACACCCTTCTACGAGCCCGTCGCCACGGGCCTGCTGCCGGGGGAGTACACCGACGCCCGCAAGGTGCACGCCTCCGTGGTCGACGCCATCGGCGACCTGCCCAGCGAATTCCGTGAGGCCGTGCAGCTGCGCGACCTCGACGGCCTGTCTTACGACGAAATAGCCAAGATCATCGAATGCCCGGTGGGTACGGTGAAGTCACGAGTCAATCGTGGCCGCCTCCGTCTGCAGAAACGCCTGCGCCACCTGGCGGACGAATTCATCAGCGGTCTCACACCGGCCGCTACGGTGGTCCCCAACTAGTTCCCCCGCAGCCAGCTGGTCGGACCTCCTTCCATGGGCCGGGTATCTGCTCCAGCAGATGCCCGGCCTTATCTTTTGGTGTCCCTCTCATACGACACCAAAGGAACTCCCGTGGCCGTCGACCGCTCCCGACTTCTCTCCGATCTCGAACGCCTGACCAGCGCCCACGGTCCATCCGGTACAGAGGCGGAAGTCGAGAACCTGATGCTGGAGATGTTCGGCGACCTGGGAGATGACATCCGGCAGGACGACGCGGACAGCATCGTCGTGCACTTCAGAGGGCAGTCGAAGGAAGGCGGCATCGCCGTGGTGGCGCACAAGGACGAGATCTGCATGATCGTCAAGCGTGTCGATGGCGACGGACGCCTGCGCGTGCGACCCGTGGGCGGCCTGCATCCGTGGGCCATCGGCGAGACGCCGGTAGAGATCCTCGGCGGCACCGGGAGCCTGCCGGGCGTGCTCTCCATCGGCTCCAAGCACGTCTCGGCAGAGAGTCCGGCGGCAGCTCTGAAGGAGGGTGGTGCCCTCACGTGGGAAGAGATGTGGGTGGAGACGAAGCTCGATGCGGCCAGCCTGGCTGCCTGCGGTGTACGGCCCGGGCGGCGGGTCGTCATCGCCCGCCATCGCAAGGCGTCCTGGTGGCTCGGCGAGGACTACCTGTGCGGCTACAATCTCGATTGCCGCGCGGGCCTGGCCATGCTGGTGGCAACGGCCCACGAACTGGCGGCGCAGCCACCGGCACGGGACACCTGGCTGATCGCCAGCTCAGAGGAGGAGATCGGCGGCCTTGGTGCGATCTGGTCTGTCGGCCAGGTGCCGGCGTCGACGGTGATCGCCCTGGACGTGGTGCCCGTCGCCGCTGAATACCAGACGGTGAACAGCGGTGATCCGATCCTGCCCTGCCAGGACCGTGCCGGCCTCTACCATGCGGGCATCATCGAGCACATGACACAACTGGCGCAAGGACTGGGATTCGGCGTACAGACGGCGGTGCTCACCTCCTATGCCAGTGACGCGACCCTGTCGAAAGCCGCCGCTTCGGCGACGCGAGCCGCACTGATCGGCTACGCCGGCGACAACACCCATGGATACGAGATCAGTCATGTGGATGGCATCGTCAACGGCGCCCGCCTGCTGACGGCCTATCTGGCTGACCCGCAGCCCTAGCTGGCCTGTCCGGTGTACTCAGCGGCGGCGTACCCGACCGGATGAGCAGGGCGGCAGCAGCATGGTGCCGTCCTCGATGGCATCCGACACCCTCACATCACCAGGCGTGTCTCCTTCGAGCCATACCGACACGCGACCATGGCGGAGTACAGGGGGGGCTTCGGCCTCGGCGGATTGCACCTGGGACTCATACATCAGGCTGCCCGCTACGCCCACGGTCAGCGCCCCGCCAACCGCGAGCCCGCGGCGCAGGAGACTGAACAGGGCCAGGGGCGGGCGCCACGCGATCTGGCGTGTCGCCATCGCCAGAACGGGAAGAGCGGCGGCGATTCGTTCCTTCTGCCGTTGGCGCCTGGATTCGGAGGGACCGCCGCGCACAACATCTTCCACCCGCCGTTTGAGCACGTTGCGGGCTCGCATCAGCCGCCACTTCACGGTGGGTACCGATATTCCGAGAAATCGCGCGATGTCCTGCTGCGGACAGTCCTCGAAGTGGAACAACAGCAGGATCTGGCGGTACTCCGGCCGCAGACGGTCGAGGGCATCCCACAGGATGCCGTCCTTCTCCGCGGTTTCCAGCAGATCATCGGGGCGTTCGCGGGAGATCTTCTCCAGCAGCCTCGGATCGTCGGTTACCGTTGTCTTGTGTGATTGTCGTTGACGCAGCCAGGCCTGGGCCCGGTTCAGGGCAATGCGCCCGAGCCACGGTCCGAACTTGCTGCGATCCCGGAGCTTGGGCAGTTCCTGGAACGCCTTGACGAAGACATCCTGGGCGAGATCCTCGACCTCGTCCGGGCGGCGCACTTTGTTGAGGATGATGCCGTTCACCAGACCGAGATAGCCTTCGATCAGGTCCGCGAAGGCCTCGCGGTCACCGGCAAGGGTACGGTCGATCAGGGTGGGTTCAGAGGCCATGGTCCATCGCCGTTTCCGACCCGGGGCACACGACTCCCGCAGGGGAGACCCCGGGTTCCTACCAGTTGGACGCCTGAAAGGGGAAATCGTCTAGAAAAAAGCCAGGCCCGATGGATCGGTCACTCCTGCGCCGCCTCCTCGCCTCCGTCTTCGGTGCGACCCAGATCCTCCTGGACCTGCTCGATCAGCGGCGCCAGCTCCCCGAGTTCGGCCTCGAACTTCTGGCAATCGAACGTCGCCTGGTTATGCAGCGCCTCGGCACTCTCTCGCAGGACCTCCGCTTGATCGCGTTCCTGACGGGTCCGCTGCTCGTCGGTGTTCAGACGGCCCACGTCCCGACGCAACTGAGCGAGTACTTTCGTCGTGAAGCCCTTGGTCAGAGCGCAAGCGATCATGAAGCCGACGGCGGCAAAGATGGACACCTCCGTCATAACCAGTCTTCCTTCTGATCCTTCGACTCATTGTCGACGCGACGGCTGGCGGGCTTGACCCGCTCCAGCCGCTCCTCCAGCTCCGTCAGCTTCTCCCTGGCCTGCAGGACCTCGGCATGCAGGTTCTCGCGCCGGGAGATCAGGATGTTGGTCTCCTTCTCCAGTTCCTCGATGCGAACCTTGATGCTCGCCGTCCTGTCGATGTTGGTCTCCACTACTCCCTTCAGCCGGTGGATCTCGGCCGCCAGCTAGCGCTGGCGCTGACCGAATTCGAGCCACATCCGCAGAGTGACTCCCATCAGGAGGACGGCGGCGGCGATGGCGACCCAGGGCATCATAGTGGATATGGTAGGTACCTGGAGTTCCGGCCACCACCCCGAGCGGTCGCCCACGTCCCGCCCGTGTCGTAGGATTGGGGCATGGCACAACCAGCCACCAGATACCGCAGCACAGCAGTACCCGAGTCATTCACCTCAACTGACGTGGATGGCGGGATCTACGGCGGTGATATCCGCATCGGCGATCTCACCGGCAACGGCGTCGTCGACTTCGTCGTCTACCAGTCGCTGGGGGGGATGAAACCTGCTTTTCTCGGCGCTTTCGATATCGACGGCAACCCCCTGTGGTCGATAGGACGGCGGGATCACACCGTTGCCGACACCGACAGCGGCGGGTTGCTGCAAACTATCTCCCCGGATCGTCCCGGACCGGTGGCGGTAACCGACCTGGATGGCGACGGAGCCTGTGAAGTTCTCTGCCTCTTCGTTGACGAGGACATGGGCCCCACGAGCAAATGGCACCTCGGTGACGTACGACTGCTGTTGCTCGATGGCCGCACGGGACAGATCAAGCAGGAAGCCGCCCCGGGGGCACTGCGCCAATGCGACGCCTTCGCCGATGGCGAGTTGCGCATCTCCAACTTCGTTCATCAGAGGTTGCTCGTGGCCGACTTGTCCGGCGCCGGGCATGCCGGTGACGTCGTCGTCAAGGTCGGCAAGACCCTCGTCGCTCTGAACAGCAGCTTCGAGGTGTTGTGGACCTACGAGAACCGCTGGAACCACTACCCGAAGCACGCCGCCTATATCCCTGCCGTCGGCGACTTCGACGGTGACGGCAGGGACGAGGTCAACGGGGGCCTGTTTCTGCTCGACCACGACGGCACCGTGTTGTGGGAGGAGTTCGTCGGCGACAACATGGACAGCGTCCTCGTCGAACCGTGGGACGACGGCGGGCCGGCGCGGGCCATCGTGTCCGCAGGTGGGATGGTACTGGACGGCGCCGGCAGACGCCTGTTCGAACTCGGCATGGAGGCAGTCCCCCATGGCCAGGAGATCCGCTGTGGACGCTATCATGCCGACAGCGCCGAGCCTGAACTCGTGATCCGCTACAACGGCCATCATCCGGATCTGCTCGTGGCTGGTCGAAACGGGATTCGCTCCCGTTTCCGCGTGGACGAGTCGCCGAACAACACCGGTCTCGAGACGATTCACTGGAACGGCGACGACGGCCCGGACCTGATCTACAGCCCTGCCGCCCTGTGGGACGGCGACGGCAGGCGGGCGGTCGAGTTTCCCGACCTGCCGCCGCCCAGCGGTGGCCGCATGGGCTGGTACCACTGTTTCCCCGCCGACGTCTGCGGCGATGGTCGCGAAGAGGTCGTCCTCTACGATCCGAACCGCGACCACATCTACATCTACACGCAGGAACCGCCGCGGGAATCGGTCTATGGCGGGTACCGTCATACGTCGCGACAGTACAACACCCGCCTCATCGACTGACAGAGGGAAAGTGCAGTGGCTGTTGAGAAATTCCTCCTGATCTCCGTCGACTGTCTGCGCTACGACGCGCTCAGTCGCACCAACCCCCGCCTCGACACACCGAAGTTTGACGTGCTCACTCGCGACTACGAGCTGGCCGACCGTTTCTTCGTCACCGCCCCTGCCACCCGGCCGTCACATACATCCCTGTTCACCGGGCTGTATCCCTTCGAACATGGCCTCTTCGGTCAGACCTATCTGAAGATGTTCGATGGTGTTACCAACCTGATGCAGCTGCTGCGGCGGCGGGGCTTCGAAGTCAGCGGTCACTCCGAACGGCCCGACGTGTTCCGCTTTCTCGACTACGAGGATTTCATCGGCCCCATCGACCCGGCGGCACGGAACCAGTGTCTCGGCTCCATGGAACCCATCCTCGACGTCTTCGCCAACTCGGGCGGTGGACCACAGCTGCGGTTTCTCCATTTCTGGTATACCCACGGCGGATACGGACTCGGTGGCATGGAGCTCAGGCCCGGGTTGCGCCAGCTGGTGGAGGACGGCCGCGGGGCCGAGGCCCTGCGCTACTACTATGCCGCTGTCGTGCAGATTCAGGAGTTCCGCATCGTCGAAGTCCTCAAGAAGATCGATCTGGCGGAGTGGGCCGTGTTCCTCTTCGGCGACCACGGCGAAGGCTTCGACCCGGAGGTCATGTCCCACGGAGACCGGATCCACCAGAACGTGGCCCGCGTGCCCCTGCTGGCCCACATGCCGGTGGCAGACTGGCGCCTGCCGGAGGGTCCGCTGTCGATGATCGACCTGTTCCCGACGATCTGCCAGGCGGCAGACGTGGATGGCGGCTACCGGGGTTATGGGCAGAGCCTGCTCGACCCGACCCCTCGAAGAGAACGCTGGGTGCTGACCGAGCTCGACAGCCTCTACGGCGTCGGTTTTCTGAATCCAGGAAATCTCGAAGTCGAGCATGGGCGCGTGACGTCACGAACCGCCATCGACGATGAGACGCTGAAGCTCAATCCGGAGGGCACGCGCCAGTGGTCGATCAGCGACGGCTCCGTGCTGTTCCGCTACGACGAGGCAAGTGGCGACTACGTTCTGCGCGACGTGGCCACGGGCAAGGATCTGGATTGCGGCGATCCCGCCCCGTACCGGCAGCACTATCAGGCACTGCTGGACGGCTCAGCGTATGGAGACCTGCGGGCTCAGGATGAAACCGACGACGAGAAGGCCGTGCTCGAACAGCGGCTGAAAGACCTGGGGTATCTGTGAGACCGTTGGCATGAACGTCCTCTTCTTCTGGGAACAGGTGGGCGGTCTCAGCCTCGAGTTCCGCTGCAACCCCTATGCGGGACTTCTCGACGGCGCCCTGCACGCTCACGATGTGCATCTCGAGCTGGGTGACTACGGCTTCTCACGCTCGTGGCTCGAGGCCCAACGGCCGACCCATGACGTACTCCACTTCAACTGGCTGCATGCGTTCTACCGGCGCCACGACCTGGCCTCGACGCTGGCAGCCTACCACGACTTCGCCGAGAACCTCCACCTGGCGCGCCAGCTGGGCTATCGCATCGTCTGGACCCTGCACAACCTCTATCCCCACGAACGGCCCCACCCCCACGTCGATCACCTTGCCCGCCTGCTGGTGGCCGATCACGCCGACGTCGTGCTCGCCCACTGTGAGCACGCCGCCCACCTTGCACGGCAGCGCTTCTATTGTCGCGATGTGCGCGTCGTCCCCCACGGCAACTTCATCGACGTCTACCCCAACGAACTGTCAGGCGTCGAGGCCCGCTCCCGGCTCGGGCTGCGGGCCGACGACTTCGTCTACCTGTTCTTCGGCAATGCCCGCGCCTACAAGTCGGTCGAAGGATTGATCGACGCCTTTGCCAGCCTCGAGCAAAGTGATGCCGTTCTCGGGCTGATGATGCGCAACGCCTTCGACCCGGCCTACGGTCAGCAGCTGATCGACCGGGCCGGCGCCGGCAACAGCCGCGTCCACGTCTGGACCTCTGACTTCTTCGCCGTCGACGAGTTCCAGCTCTACCTCAACTGTGCCGACGTCGTCGTCCTGCCCTTCTCTGAAGTGCTGACCTCGGGCTCAGCGATCACCGCACTGGGGTTCGGCCGTCCTCTCATCCTGCCCGCCCTGGGCTGCCTGCCGGAGCTCATCGACGACACCATGGGCATCACCTATGATCCAGCGGAACCCGGGGCGCTGCGGCAGGCCATGGAGCGGATCCGTCAGTGCGATCTCGCCGCC
This sequence comes from Candidatus Latescibacterota bacterium, assembly GCA_036011085.1. GTDB lineage: Bacteria > Latescibacterota > UBA2968 > UBA8231 > UBA8231 > UBA8231. The sequence goes on along the minus strand of DASCMS010000031.1, from coordinate 2,443 downwards.
GCCGGCGCTGCGGCACGTGCCCGGGCCGAGTCCCTGGACTGGAACCGAATCGCTTCTCGAGTCGTGGCGGCTTACCGCGGCGACGGCCCGACGTAAAGTTGCGATGAGTTGCTTTGACTTCACGCGACACGGCGCTCTCCTTGACCCACGCCCGGATATGGTGGGACCCGGACCGTACTACACCTGTCTGGTCGACATGAAGCAGGTGGCCGGTTTTCCCGGCGACTACGCCCTCTACTTCTCCACGGATCACGACAGTGGCGAGGGGGGCATCTGGCTGTATGTCTGTGATGGTTCGCCCACGGAGGCGGCGGACTGGAGATCATATGATGATGCGGCGGTGGCAGGGAACTTCGATCACGTCGAGGACCGACCTGCGGCCAACCCGATCTTCCTCGATCCCGTTCAAGGCTCAGGGCATACCGAGACACCCCATGTGAACGTCATCGACGGCACCGTGTACATGACGTATCACAAGAATGGCATCGAGAACACGCAGCGGACCTTGCTGGCCAGATCCCCCGATGGGGTGTCCTTTGCCCGTGTCCATGGTGCCGATGATTCCGTCATCCTGCGCTACGCCCCGGGAGAAAGACCGGGCAACGGCCACACGGGGTATTTCCGCTGGACGCTGAATCCTTTCCCCGGCATCGCGCAGAAGTACGTCGGTTATTCGCTCCATGGCGGCGGCGACGACTATCACTCGGCGATCTGGGCATCCGACGATGCGCTGGACTGGCAGGTACTGGATGTACTCACGCCCATCGAAGGCCATGCCATGCCCGATGAGGACATGATCCTGATCTGGCACGACATCGATCCCGGATCCATCACCCCCATCGGCAATGGTGAATACGTGGTTGTGTGTGGCGGCGGCAACAGGGCCTCGGGAGGCGTGGCCCGTGTCGTCGAGCTCTACGAGGTCTACCTGGCCGAGGATGGCCGTACGCTGACTCGGGAATGCCGCAGGATGCTCGGTCTGGCCCCCGGCCGAGACGACGCGGAGGAACTGACCTCGCCGACATCGCTCATCGTCGACGGCACGCACCATCTCGTCTACGTCGGGGCGAAGGACGGCGGCACGGTGAACACCGTCATGGGCGCCTCAGGTGGACTCCGTCCTGAAGCGCCGATACCGGGACCGTTGTCATCGGCTCACCGGACGCGTCATATCGTCCGGTGAGTCGGCCTGCGGCGGATCAATCCCAGACGATCACTTCGATTCGCTGGTTCAGCGCCTTGTTTTCCGGCGTGTCATTGGGAACCATGGGCCGGCCGCCACCAAACCCTCTCGATTCGACCATGGCGGGTGTAATGAAGTCGTAGGTCTCGATCAGGTATTGCCGCACCGCCTCGGCGCGGGCCTCTGACAGCTCCTGATTGGTTCCGGCATCGCCGTCAGAATCCGTGTGGCCCTCGATAACGAGCCTGTCAGGCGCGTACTGGTCGACGAAGTCTGCCACCTTCTGAAACACCGTCGCCGCATCCGGCTTCAACGACATCCGCCCCGGGTCGAAGAGAACCCCGGAATCGATCGCCTCCACCGGTACGACGATGTCACTCTTCATCGGCGTGAGGTGGCGGATCGAGGGACTGGCCGACGCGGCTTCGCTGGCGGTGAAGTGCCCCAGGGCGAAACTTGGCTCAGCATGCTGAATTCTCATGGTGCCTATGAGGACCCGCACCGCCGGCCCTCCGCGGATTGCCCGCTTCTCCCGGTATACATTGAGCACATCACCCATGTTGATGCTGCTCTCCAGCCCCTTGTCGATGCAGTACATCCGCGATACCGCGTTCGAGGTACCGGCCCCCTGGGGATTGGCCACGTAGATGACCCGCGGCGGTTCGAACTCAGCATCGCTCGGACGTGCGCCTGCCAGGAGAATGGTCACCAGCAGCAGACAACCGGGGGCAGCATGCAGGATGGTGGTCTCTGTGAACCGGGGCACTGACAATTACTCCAGTACGACGATTTCGATCCGTCGGTTGAGAGCCCGGTTCTCCGGTGAGTCGTTGGTCACGATCGGCCGACTCTCACCATATCCGCGGGCGGTAACCATGTTCGGTGTGATTTCCTCGTAGTTGCTGATCAGGAATCCCCTGATCATCTCGGCTCGCTGCACCGACAGCGCTTGATTGGCCGCCTCTTCACCATCGGAGTCGGTGTGACCTTCGATCGTCAGCTTTGACGGACTGAAAGCACGAACAAACTGGGCCACCTTGTCCAGTTCCTCCCGGACAGTCTGTCCCTGCAGGGTTGCAAGTCCCGGATCGAACAAGACACTGGAATCGATCTTCAGCTTCTGATGCTTCTCTGAGAAGTGGACACTTCCAAGGGCCAAGATAGATATTGGCATAGGAGGTGTTTTCATGACACAGAAGTTCGATCGTGAGTTCAAGCTGTCAGCGATCCGCATGGCTTCGGAGGCGGACAGTACCGCCG